>NZ_JBEXJI010000030.1:79252-113107 GCF_040609015.1 Nocardia sp. NPDC004860
GCCGCCGTGGATGAGGGACTGCTCACACTCGAGGCCGCGGTGGCCACCGGTGCCGGGGGGGGCGGGCGCGCCCCCCCCCCCCCGCCCCCGAAACCCGCTGTGCCGCCTAGTGTTCCGACTGCTCGCGCAGGGCCTGCTTGGCGGCGTCCTGCACCTTGTCGACCGCACCGGCGAACTTGCCGTCGGTCTGCTGGTCCACCAGATCGCCGGCCTTGTCGATCAGCGGCTCCAGCTTGTCGGCGTGCTGACCCGCCAGCTCCGCCGCCTTGCCCGCCGCATCCTTCAACTGGTCGAACATGCCCACGATCCACACTCCTGTCTCGAATCAACCTCCGTGACAGGCTATCTCCGCGGCGCGGCGGGAGCGGCGGGGCTCAGTTCGCGGGCGGCGGGCTGAAGACGCCGAAGCGGTTGCCCGAGGTGTCGAGCAGCTCGGCGAAGACCAGGCCGTTCTTGGCGGTGACGGGCTGCAGGAAGACCTTGCCGCCTTCCTGCTCGGCCGCGGCCAGTACCGCGGGCACGTCCTGGACCAGCACATAGAAGATGGCGTGGTTGCCGGAGGCGTCGTCCTGATGTGCGATACCGCCCGCGGGCATCTCGTTACCGGGGTAGGTGACGATGTCGTACTTGCCGTCTTCGTCCGGGTCCGGAGCGAAGTTCCAGCCGAACAGTTCCCGGTAGAAGGCCTTCACCTGTTCGGGCTCATTGCTGCCGACCTGGAACCAGGCGACGGTGTTGAAGGGCGGAGTGGTCATCTCTGTCTCCCGAAGAGTCATGGTGGATTTCCTTGCCCCACCACGATCTCCGGGCCCGGCGACAACCCTGTGTCGGTGTTTCCGGATGATTTTGTCGGTGTTCGCCGGCCTAACCGAGCGAGATCATCCGCACCTCGTGCACCGGCTCGTCCGGGCGGCACATGTCGATGGTCCGCTCCGGCCCGGTCCACTCCGTCAGCTCGATGGCCTTCATCCGGTCGAGCCGGAAGTTGCGCGGTTCGTCGCGCAGCCGGCACCAGGCCAGCAGATACCAGCCGTTGGTCCCGTGCAGCAGCGCGACCGGCTCCACCTCGCGCTCGCTGAGTACCCCCGAGCCATCCAGATATTCGATGCGCAGCACGCGCCGCGCCACCACCGCCTGCTCCACCTCCGCCGGGATCGGCATCGGCGCGACGGCCTCCGGCGACTCCAGCAGGCGCACCCGCAACGCCAATTGCCGTGCCGCGTCGGCATTCTGCTGGGACATGGCGGCCAGGATCTTGCGCAGGGCACTGCGCCCGGCCGCCGCGAAGGGCCCATCGTCGGCGCGGGCCACGGCGACCGCCAGCGCCACCGCCTCGGCCGCGGTGAAGTTCAGCGGCGGCAGCGACATGCTCTTCTCCAGCGCGTACCCACCCCGCCGCCCCACATCGGCGTAGATGGGCACCCCCGACTGCTGCAGCGCGCTGATGTCCCGCTCGACGGTGCGCACGCTCACCCCGTGCCGCACGGCCAATTCCCGTGCGGTCCGCAGCCGCGGGGACACTGCCCGCAACTCCTCGACAATCGCGTAGAGCCGATCCGTGCGGTTCACGCCCACACCGTAGCGGCACCCACCGACAATCCCGGGTCGGCGCTCAGCAACCCCGGGTCGGCGCTCAGCCATCCCAGGTTGGCGCTCAGCGTCCCGACTTCCAGGGCGGATCCGGCGGCACCTGATCACCCTTCTGGTTGTAGGTGTCGTTGTACTGCTTCTCGGTTTCGGGTTCGTCCACCGGCTGATCGCTCTTACCCGTCGGATCCATGCCCACTGCCTTTCTCGAAAACCTGTGTCCCGCACGGTAATCGTCGGTTCATGACCGATTTGTGACGCCGGACGCACGGAACCCCGGTCCGATCGGAGGATCGGACCGGGGTTCCGGGAGCGCTACCGCCTCAGCGGCTTCGCTACTGCCTCAGGCGGTTTCGCCAGCGGCGGCCTCCGCGCGGCGGCGGACGCGGCGGGCCGCGGCGACCATATTGCGCAGGGACGGGTCGAGCTGCCAGTGGTGGCGGGTCTTCAGGCCGCCGTCCGGGTTGGCCCACAGGCGTTCCGGGGTGACGGCTTCCGCTGCGGCGGTGAGCAATTCGTCCAGCTCGTCGATGTCCGGGATCCGGGCGGAACGGGACTCGTACACACCCGGGCCGACACCGTGGGTGAGACCACGGCCTTCGGCGCAGTCCTCCTTCAGCGCCTCCAGCACCCACTCGATGGATCGGGTGGCGACGATGGCGGTGACGTCCGCGTCGAGTTCCTCGATGGCCGCCACCACGTCACCGCGGCTGGAATAGCCGATGTGCGTGTGGATCTGGGTTTCCGCAGCGACGCCGGAGGTGGCCAGCTTGAACGCGCCGACGGCCCAGCGCAGGTATTCGGCCTGGCCCTTCTTGCGCAGCGGGAGCAGTTCGCGGATGGACGGCTCGTCCACCTGGATGATGGCGATGCCCGCCTTCTCCAGATCGACCACCTCGTCGCGGATGGCCAGCGCCACCTGGTCGGCGGTCTCGTAGAGCGGCTGATCCTGGCGCACGAAGGAGCGGGCCAGCATGGTGACCGGACCGGTGACCATGCCCTTGACCGGTTTGTCGGTGAGGGACTGGGCGTAGGTGGTCCACGACACCGACATGGGCTCGGGGCGCGACACGTCGCCGTACACGATCGGCGGTCGCACGCACCGGGATCCGTACACCTGCACCCAGCCGAAGTGGGTGGTGGCGAAGCCGTCCAGCAGCTCCGCGAAGTACTGGATCATGTCGTTGCGCTCGTGCTCGCCGTGCACCAGCACGTCGAGGCCGATGTCCTCCTGCAGCCGGATGGTGGACTCGATCTCGGCTTCGATGCGCTTGCGGTACTCCTCGTAGGACAGCCGGCCCTGACCGAGGTCGTGGCGCGCCTGCCGGGCCGTCTCGGTCTGCGGGAACGAGCCCAGCGTGGTGGCGGGCACCACCGGCAGCCGAAGCTTGGCCTGCTGCGCGACCCTTCGCGTCTCGTAGGGCTCGCGCACCCGCATCTGCGGGGTGACGGCGTAGACGCGCTGGCGCACCGCGTGCTTCTGCTTGAAGTGCACCGAGGTCGGCTTCCGGCGCCACTTCTCCGAGGGTCCCTCGGTGAGCGCCTTGGCCAGCGAAACCACTTCCAGCACCTTCTGTTTGGCGAAGGCGAGGCGGTCGGCGACGGGGCCCTCGAGCTCGTATTCGACGAGCACGTCGTAGGGCACGTGCAGCAGCGTGGCGCCGGTGGAGACCACCATGTCGGGGCAGACCTGGGCGAGGGCGTTGAGGTATTCCAGCGTCACGAACCGGTCGGCACGCCACACATTGGTGCCGCTGATGACACCGGCGTAGAGCCGCTTGCGCCTGATGCCGGGGATCTTGGCCAGTTCCTCCGGCACGATCCGGTAGCTGGCCAGGTCGAGGCCGATGGCCTCCACCGAAGTGCGGCACAGGATTTCGATGGCCGCACCGAAATCGCCGTACTGCCCGGTGACGAGCATGCGCGGGCGCAGCGGGGCCTTGGACAGGCGCTGGTAGGTCTTCTCGAACAGCTCCATGGTGGACGGCGAGCGGTCGCTGGTGAAGCAGGGCTCGTCCAGCTGCACGCAGGTGGCGCCGCGCTTGGCGAGGATCTCGAACAGTTCCTCGTACACCGGCAGCAGCTTGTCCAGCAGCACCAGCTTGTCGAATTCGGTCTCGCCGGGGACGTGGCCGGTCTTGGACAGCAGCAGCAGCGACAGCGGTCCGAGGATCACCGGCCGCAGCTCGATGCCGGCCGCCTTGGCGCGATCGAACTCGTCCAGCAGCGCCTCGGGGTGCAGCGAGAATTCGGTGTCGGGCTCGAGTTCCGGCTGCCGGTAGTGGTACGGCGTGTTCAGCAGCTTCACCAGCTCCAGCGGCGGCAGATCCGGCCGGCCGCGAGCCATCAGGAAATAGAAGTCCAACGGGTCCAAGCCTTCTCGGAAGGGCTCGAACCGCTGCGGGACCGCGCCGAACAACAGCGCGTTGTCGAGAATGTGGTCGTAGAAGGAGAAGGTGTTGCCCGGGACCTGCGTGAGCCCGGTGGCGGCCAGCTCCAGGTACTGGCTTTCTTGAATCTCGCGCCCGACGGCGAGCAGCTCGTCGCGCGACAGCGTGCCGTGCCAATAGGACTCGAGCGCGCGCTTGAGTTCCCGATGCGGACCGATCCGCGGGTATCCCAGGATGCTGGATCCGAACCCGTCGGTGACGTTGACCATCTGAACGGACACTCCTTCCGAGCTGCCGGTCCCGAACGACCTGGTTGCAGCTTATGCCCGGTTGCGGTGGACGCCGCCACATGCCCGGCGGCGCGCACCTTGGGTGAAAAAACACGATGCGCTCACGCGACCACCCGCGTGAGCGCATCGAAACGCCATGGAAAGGCTCAGATCACGCGCGGTTGTACTGGTAGAAGCCCGCACCGGCCTTCTTGCCCAGCAGGCCGGCCTCGACCATGCGCATGAGCAGCGGCGGCGCGGAGTACAGCGGCTCCTTGAACTCCGCGTACATGGAGTCGGCGATGGACTTCACGGTGTCGAGGCCGACCAGGTCGGTGAGCGCCAGCGGGCCCATGGGGTGGGCACAGCCCAGCACCATGGCCTTGTCGACGTCTTCCTTGGTGGCGAAACCGGATTCGACCATGCGGATGGCGGAGAGCAGGTAGGGCACCAGCAGCGCGTTCACCACGAAGCCGGAGCGGTCGGCGGAGCGCACGACCTGCTTGCCCAGGATGTCGGCGGCGAACTGCTCGGCGCGCTTGGTGACGGTCTCGGTGGTCTTGAGGGTGGTGACCAGCTCGACGAGCGGCAGCACCGGCACCGGGTTGAAGAAGTGCATGCCGACCACCCGCTCCGGGTTGTTGGTCGCCACGGCGATCTTCATGATCGGAATGGAGGAGGTGTTGGAGGCCAGCACCGCGTTCGGATCGGTGACGACCTTGTCGAGTTCGGCGAAGATGGCGGTCTTCACGTCCTCGTTCTCCACGACGGCCTCGACGACCAGCTGACGGTCGGCGAAGTCGCCGAGGTCGGAGGTGAAGCGCAGCCGCCAGGCGGCCTGCTCCCGCTCGCGCTCGGTGATCTTGCCGCTGGACACCCCGCGGTCCAGCGACCGCAGAATGCGGGCCCGGCCGGCTGCCGCGAGTTCCCGGGTCTGTTCGAAGACGAGGACATCGACATGTGCCCGGGCGCAGACTTCTGCGATACCCGCACCCATCTGTCCGGCGCCGATAATGCCGACGCGCTGAATCTTTTCGCTGCTCACGTCCCGCTCCGTTCCGCCTCCCCGCAACCTTTGCGGGCGGCTGAGTGCCGTTGCCACTTCTGCATCCGTGCCTGCGTCGAGTGCCGAACCGATTTCGGTCGTACCCGGTGAGTTACCCCTACCGGTACGAAATCAGTTGTCGCGTATCGAACGCCGCCAGTCGGCCGTCGTGACTGTGGGTGAAGGCGTCGGACTAACTTTTTCGACCCTGCGCCTTCTTAAGGTCTTTGCAAAAAACGCTATAGGAAGATGCCCTCCCCGCCGGGGCTGTCGACGGGAAGGGCGGGTGAACTTCGCCGGGAGAGGGCTTGCCATCCCCTCCCGGCGAAGTTCCGGGTCCCCGGGGCGGCCGAGGTTGTGATGCGACTGCCGCCCCGAGGGTTGTCCACTCCACCGCCTCTCCGGGTATTCAGCGGGCGGCCAAGAGCCGTCGTCGCCATGCACCGGAGCCGGCGGTTGGGTGGCGAACCAATTTCGGTCGTCCCCGGGGAGTTACCCGGATCCTCACGAAATCAGTTGTCACCTTGGGAAACTCAGTGGAACTGGCCCTCTTCGGTGGAGCCCTTCAGCGCAGCGGTGCTGGTGTTGGGGTCAACGGTGGTGGCGATGGTGTCGAAGTAGCCGGCGCCGACCTCACGCTGGTGCTTGACGGCGGTGAAGCCACGCTCGGCGGCGGCCTTGAACTCGCGCTCCTGCAGGTCGACGAAGGCGGTCATGCCCTCGCGGGCGTAGCCGTAGGCCAGGTCGAACATGCCGTAGTTCAGCGAGTGGAAGCCGGCCAGGGTGATGAACTGGAACTTGAAGCCCATGGCGCCGAGCTCACGCTGGAACTTCGCGATGGTCGCGTCGTCCAGGTGCGCCTTCCAGTTGAAGGACGGCGAGCAGTTGTAGGCCAGCAGCTGGTCCGGGAACTCGCCGCGGACGGCCTCGGCGAACTTGCGCGCGACCTCGAGGTCCGGCACGCCGGTCTCCATCCAGATGAGGTCGGCGTAGGGGGCGTAGGCCTTGGCACGCGCGATGCAGGGCTCGATGCCGTTCTTGGTACCGAAGAAGCCCTCGGCGGTACGGGTGCCGTCCAGGAACTCGCGGTCGCGGTCGTCCACATCGGAGGTGATGAGGGTGGCGGCCTCGGCGTCGGTGCGGGCGATGATCACCGACGGCACGTCGGCGACGTCGGCGGCCAGACGCGCGGAGGTCAGGGTGCGGATGTGCTGCTGGGTGGGGATCAGCACCTTGCCGCCCAGGTGGCCGCACTTCTTCTCGGAGGCCAGCTGGTCCTCCCAGTGCACGCCGGCCGCGCCGGAGGCGATCATGGCCTTCTGCAGCTCGTAGGCGTTCAGCGCGCCACCGAAGCCGGCCTCGGCGTCGGCGACGATCGGGGCCAGCCAGTTGGCGACCGAGGTGTCACCCTCGACCTTGGCGATCTCGTCGGCGCGCAGCAGCGCGTTGTTGATGCGGCGGACCACGGCCGGAACCGAGTTGGCCGGGTACAGCGACTGGTCCGGGTAGGTGTGGCCGGACAGGTTCGCGTCACCGGCGACCTGCCAACCCGACAGGTAGATGGCCTTCAGGCCGGCGCGGACCTGCTGCACGGCCTGGTTACCGGTGAGGGCGCCCAGGGAGTTGATGTAGTCCTCGTTGTTGACGAGATCCCAGAGGATCTCGGCACCGCGGCGGGCGAGGGTGTGCTCCTCGACGACGGTGCCCTGCAGCTTCACGACCTGATCGGCGGTGTAGTTGCGGGTGACGCCCTTCCAGCGGGGGTTGGTGTCCCAATCCTGCTGGAGTTCCGCAGCGGTCTTCGGGGTGCCGACCTTCGACATCTCTGACTCCACTTCTTCGTTCGGTCTCGGTAGCCCCGCGGATCGAACACGCGCCGGATGAGGGAGCGAGGATGTTCGACCACTGCTGGAGCGGCGATTTGCAGACTTGCTAGGCCCGCGAGGTGTACTTCCACACGATGGCACAGGAAAAAATATGCGTCTACCTGTTGCAAGTGTGAATCCCCGCTAGCTTTCACCAGCCTTTTGCTAAGCCTGCAAAATTTGCTTGCGAATAGCAGGGATGAAATCTACTTGCCGGTAGCGCTGACGTGCGGTTTTGCATAACGCCCGTACTGTTTGCGTGATGGGGACCACCGGTACATGACGCGCCGACGGGTGTCCGGATGTGAGCACCTTCACAGATCGTTCTGATCTTGATGGTTGTGAGGCGAGCCACCACGGTGCCGACTTCGGACCATTCGGTCGAACTGAAATCTCATGATCTAGCACCGCTAGACAAGATAGCTCCACCTTGTTATCGTTGCTTCAGTTCCTAGCGCCGCTAGATCACCGCCGAAAGAGGCCCCCGATGCTCGTCCTGACCGGCCAGTTCCTCGCCGCCCTCGCCGTCCTCGCCAATGCCGTCGTCTACGGCACCGACTGGTGCGCCGCCCTCATCACGCGATCCGTCTACCGTCGCCTCGACGACGCCTCCGTCACCGTCAGCGCCGGCTGGGGCCACTACTACGGCGACAAGCGCATGCCGATCTTCGGCGCCGGCGGCGTCGTCACCGCCGCCCTCACGCTGATCGTCGCCGCGGTCTCCGGCCACAGCGGCGCGGCTGTCGCCGCCGCCGTCGCGCTGGCCGCCCTGGTCGCCTGGCTGGCCCTCTACGTGAAGGTGGCCAAGCCGGTGAACACCGCGCAGAAGGCGGCCGCCCAGTCCGGGGTTATCCCCGCCGATGCCCGTGCGCTGCAGGACAGGTGGGACAGCATCATCAACCTCCGGGTGGCCCTGCAGTTCATCGCCCTGTCCGGCCTGCTCGCCGCCCTGGCCCTCTTCTGAGCCACCCGCGTTCGCCTCTTCTGAGCCACCCACATACGAAGGCCCCGCACCGAACTCGGTGCGGGGCCTCGTTGTTCGGCCTCGTTGTTGCCCGGACGAGACGGGATCAGCGACTGGGACCGCTACCCGATCGGCCCGGGATTCGCTGCCGGTTGGCGGCATCCGGCCGGTCCGGAAATCCCTGATGGTCGCTTGGTCAGCGAAGGTGCGCGGGCGGGATTACCCTGCTCGCGTGAGACCCGAACGCTGCGATGGAATTCTGCTCGCGGCCGGTGCCGGTCGGCGATATGGCATGCCGAAAGTGCTGGCCGAGGACGGTCGCTGGCTGCGCGGGGCAGTGGCGGCGCTGCGGGACGGCGGGTGCGCGCGAATCTTCGTGGTACTGGGCGCAACCGGGCCCGCCCACCGCGCGCCGGGCGGCGAGTGGGAGGTATCGCCGACCTCGGGCATCGCCCTGCCCGAGGGAGTCCACCCGGTCTGGGCGGCGGACTGGGACCTCGGCCTGAGCGCCTCCACGCGCGCGGGTCTGGCGGCGGCCGCGGCACCGGGCCTCGGCACCGGGAGTGCCGCGGCGACGCCGCCGAATCACAGCACAGCGCCCGCGGAATTGGTCGCGATCATGCCGGTGGATACGCCGGACGTCGGGCCCGCGGTGGTCCAGCGGGTGATCGCGGCGGCACGGGCGAGCGAGAGCCGGTTGGCGCGGGCGTTCTTCGGGACCACGCCCGGGCATCCGGTGGTGCTGGGGCGAGCGCACTGGGCGGGGGTGTGCGCGAGCGCGGAGGGAAATTCGGGGGCGGGCACTTATTTACGACAACGAGCGGATATGGTGTGCGTCACGTGCGATGACCTCGCAACGGGGATCGATCGGGATTATCCGGCGGACACCGCACTGTGATCGGGAGCATGTGATGCGGGAAATCGTCGACGACCTTCTTCGAATTTGGCACAGCGGGCGCACCGGGGGGCTGGCCACTCTGGTTCGGACACAAGGCGCTACACCCGTGCCGATCGGGTCGGCCATGGTGGTGGACGCCGACGGGCGAGCCTTCGGATCGATTTCGGCGGGCTGCGCCGAGGCCGCCGCCTACGAGGCCGCCATCGACTCGGCGCACACCGGACGGCGCGGGCTGCAGCGATTCGGACCGGGCAGCGGGCTCGACGCGCAGATGGACTGTGTCGGGACCCTGGACGTGTTCACCGAACCCTTCTCGCGCAGGCACTTTCCCGAATTCCCGGATGTGGCAGCCGATATGGCGGCCCAGCGGCAGGTCACCGTCTTCACCGTGGTCTGGCATTCGGACCCGGATGTGATCGGCCAGCACCTCATCACCGACCGCAAGCACGGCACCGAGCTGGTCTCGCTCCCCGACTCCGACGTCTTCGTGTCCTCGTTCGCCCGCCCGCCGCACCTGATCCTGGTGGGGGCCAACGCTTTCGCGAGCGCGCTGGCCACCCAGGCCCGGCTGCTCGGCTACCGGATCACCATCGTGGACGCCCGCCCCACCTTCGCCAATCCGACCGCCTACCCGGGCTGCGAGGTGGTGGTCGACTGGCCGCACCGCTACCTCAACACCCTCGCCTCGGCCGGGGAGATCGGCACCGACACCGCCATGGTGGTGCTCTCACACGACCCGAAGTTCGAAATCCCTTTGCTCACCGTGGCTTTGCGACTACCCGAGCTGGGGTACCTGGCCGCCCTGGGCACCCCGGCATCGCACGCACATCGGCTGGAGGCCCTGCAGGCGGGCGGCTTCACCGACGAGACCCTGTCCCGCCTGCACTCCCCCGCCGGTCTCGACGTGGGCGCCCGCACCCCCGCCGAGACCGCCGTGTCGATCGCCGCCGAACTGCTGGCGGTCCGCAACGGCACCTCCGCCGAACCGCTGTCCGCCTCCTCCGGCGGGGGCCGCCGGCACGTGCAGCTGGTGCGCTGACTCGAGCCTGATGCGCTGAACTACTTCAATTCGGGGTGCTCGGCGAAGACCTCTTTGAGCACCGAGAGGTCGAACAGCTTGTCCGCCTTGATATCGATCTTGGCCTTGGCCAACGCCGCGATGTTCTGTTCGATCAGCGCGTCGGTCATGGTGAAGAGCCCGTTGGCCTTGGAGTCGGCCGATTCGACCAGCCCGTTCTGCGCCTGCGCCTCCATGGTCTGCTCACGCAGCTCCAGGCGCTGATCCTTGCCGTACACCTCGACGGCCAGCCGCGCCGCCTCACCCGGGTTGGCGACGGCGTCCTTCCAGCCCTTGATTTCTGCCATCAGGAACGCCTTGAGCTTGTCGCGCTCCTTGTCGATGGTCTGCTGGCTCACCGTCAGCGTCTCCGCGACCAGCGGCAGCCCGAAGTCGGCGAACAGGAAGTTGAAGTTCTGGAACCCCTTGGTGGCCAGGGTGATCGGCTCATTGGTGGCGTAGCTGACCCAGCCGTCCACCTCACCGTTGGCCAGCGGCGTCGGATCGTATTGCGCGGGCACGATGGTGACGTCGGAGGGCGACATGCCATTGGCGGTCAGCAGCGCATTGAAGATGAGCTGATTGGTGTCCTGCACACCGATCTTGCGCCCCTTCATGGCCTGCGGATTGAGGATCGGGCTCTTGCCGGAGCTCACGATGCAGAAGGGATTCTTCTGATACGTGGTGCCGACGATCTTGGCGGACAGGCCCTCCAGAATCGCGGGCGCGGTGGTCTGCGGCGCGGACATGCCGATCCAGATCTTGCCGGTGCCCAGCCCCGCCTCCACCGAGGTGCTGGCCGCGCCGCCCGCGATCAGATTCACCGACCCGAATCCGGCATCCTTGTAGTAGCCCTTGGAATCGGCGAAGTACTCGCCGGCGAATTCGATGTTCTTCAACCAGGACAGCTGCACGGCCACCGTCCCGTACTTGGAACCGTCGGCGACCGAGCCATTGCCGGAGCCCGAGGAGTCCTTACCGCACGCGGCCAGCAATCCGGCGCCGCCCACCGCCGCACCGGTCAATCCGGCGTAGCGGAGGAAGTTTCGCCGACCCATGGACAACTGCGAGGCCGAATCCGGCCGGAACACACCACTCATGCGGCGAATGTAGGCCGTTTCGATTTCCGATTTTTTGCTTTTCCGCAGGTATTTGTGTGCGCCGCGTTAACTCGTGTGCTCATTCCCGGCTCCGTTCCGGCGAGAACCGCGCCAGCACCAGGTTTTCCAGCACGCCCACCACCGCGTAGGCGAACACCGACACCAGCGTGACCAGCGCGATCGACGCCCACAGCCGGTTGTACTGGAAGGTGGGGATGGCGCGGATCAGGCCCGCGCCCAAACCGGTTCCGCTGCCCAGCCATTCGCCGAGCAGCGCACCGATCAGCGCGCCCGGCACCGAGACCCGGGCGGCCGCGAACACCGCGGGCAGCGCGGCCGGGACCGCCACCATGCGCATGGCCGTCCAGTTCGAACCCCCGTAGGCCAGTACCAGTTCCGTGGCCTGCCGGGGCGCGGACCGCAAGCCGGTCATGATCATCACCAGGGCCGGGAAGAACACCACGATGGCGGCCATGACGGTGACGCCGAGCAGTCCGCGCCCGAACACCAGCACGATGATGGGGGTGATGGCCACCAGCGGGACCGAGCGCAGCAGCATCGCCACCGGCATGAACGCCTGCGCCACGGCGGGAACGCCGATGAACAGCGCCGCCACCACCAGCGCCGCACCCATGCCCGCGCCGAAGCCGATCACCGCGTCCCGCAGGGTGATTCGCATTTCGTCGAAGATCACCTGACGAGCGCCCGCCGAGGTCGGTCCGGTCACCAGGTACTTCCACACGTCCCCGGGGCTCTTGCCGACCAGTCCGACCTGTGGATACAGCTTCAGGAAGCCGTACCACAGGGCCACCAGCAGAATCAGCGAAACCAGTAGTGGCAGCAGGAATCTCCCGATCGGCCGCAGCAGGTTCAGCAGCTGCGCGGCCCGGCCCGCCGCCGGGTTCGCGACCTTGTCGGTCATCATGCCTCCGCTCGCGTCCACGGCACCGCCACGCGCGCCACCAGCGCCACGATCGCGTAGCCGAGCCCGGCCAGCGCGGCCGCGGCCAGCGCCATGCCCCAGGTGCGCGGCACGTTGTAGGCGGTCTGCGCGGCCGTCAGGGCCACCCCGATGCCGCTGTCCACGCCGCCCAGGTACTCCCCGATGATCGCGCCCAGCACCGCGGAGGGTGCGGCGATCTTCAAGGCGGCCAAGGTATTCGGCAGGGCCGCGATCAGCTGCACCCGGGTCAGCCGCTGCCAGCGGCCGCCGCCGTAGGCGCGCACCAGATCCAGGCTGGTGCGATCCGCGGACCGCAATCCGGATACGGTGCCGACCATGGTGGTGAAGAAGCAGTACATGGCCGCCAGGAACACCGTCGGCGTGCGCCCGCCGAACACCACCAGGATGATCGGCCCCAGCGCCAGCAGCGGCGTGCAGTAGCTCAGGATGGCCAGCTGGGTGACCAGCATTTCGATCGGCGGAATCAGCACCACCAGCACCGCCAGCGCGATGGCCAGCGCATTACCCCACAGAAACCCTTGCAGCGCACCCAAGGCCGTGATCCGGAAGTTGGGTCCGTACAGCGCCCACCCGTCGGTGTACATGGTGTGCAGCACGGTCCACGGGCTCGGGACGGTGCCGCCCGCGACGCGCAGTTCGGCGAGCAGCGTCCACACCGCCAGCAGCGCGAGCATGCCCGCCAGACCGCCCAACCTGGTTATCCGCAGACTCTCTCTCATTGCGCCCCAGTTCATTCCGACGCCACCCCGCCCCGGCCGGTGCGCCCGAACAGCAGCTCCGACAGGTAGTCGTGCAGCTTGTGGAATTCGGGCGTGCGCATCATCTCCGGTGTGCGGGGCCGCGGCAGGTCGATGTTCACGATCTCCACCACCCGGCCGGGCCGCGGGCTCATGACGGCCACCACGTCGGAGAGGAAGACCGCCTCGGCGATGCCGTGCGTGACCATCAGTGTGGTGGCGGGCTTTTCGGTCCAGATGCGCAGCAGTTCCAGGTTCAGCCGCTGCCGGGTCATATCATCGAGCGCGCCGAAGGGTTCGTCCAGCAGCAGCACCGTCGGCCGGACCACCAGCGCGCGAGCGATCGAAACCCGTTGCCGCATACCGCCGGACAGCTGCGCGGGCTTGGCTTTCTCGAAGCCCTCCAGGCCGACCAGCCGGATCAGATCCGCGACCAGCTCGCGGTCCGCGGGCAGCCCCGCCACCTGCAGCGGCAGCCTGATATTGGATTCCACACTGCGCCAGGGCAACAGCGCCGAATCCTGGAACGCGATCCCGAACTCGTGCCGCCGGCGCAGCTCGGCCGGAGTCTCACCATTGATCTTCGCGGTCCCCGCCGAGGGCGACTCCAGGTCCGCGAGAATCCGCAGGATGGTGGACTTCCCACACCCGGAGGGTCCCAGCAGCGACAGGAACGCGCCCTGCGCGGTATGCAGATCCACCGTGTCCAGGGCCGGCACCACCCGCCGCCCGGAGCGGAAGGTCTTGCTCAGCCCGCTGATGTGAATGCCCGTCCCCGCGGCGGCTTCCGAACTCATAGCGCCAACGGTAAGTGCCGGGAATTGCACGCAGATTGCAAATGAGCGGACGAGATGACCTATTTGTTACGCAGCGGGGACGCGAAACTTGCCAGGGAGTTCGGGGCGGAGCCTCCGAAAATCTCCAGGGGGTTCGGGGGGCGAAGCCTCCGAGAATCTCGAGGGGGTTCGGGGGCGAAGCCTCCGAGAATCTCGAGGGGGTTCGGGGGCGAAGCCCCTGAGAGTCCCGAGAGTTGGGTTTCACCACCAGGCCGAGGGTTCGAACCAGTCGCGCGCCTCCCGGCGGAACAGCAGCACGATCACCGCCAGCGAGACCAGCGGCCCCAGCGGACCCGGCGGCCGCCCCTCGGTGATCGACGGCACCGTCCACAGCATGTTCATGACCGCCACCAGGATCGCCCCGATGCGCACCGACTGCCCCTCGGAATTGAATGTCAGCGCGACCAGGCCGAGCAGGAACGCCGGGATGAACGGCACCGCGGTCCCGATCGCCGCCTTGGCTCCCAGCAGCCATCCCGAAGAGGCCACGCAGATCGCGCCCAGCCCCGCGATTCCCAGAGCGAGCACCTGCGCCGCACGCACCACCCGGGGCATTCGATAACTGTCGTCCACACCCGACCCCCGATCGGGTTGAGTTCCCAGGTCCGACACTCCCCCAACCTAACCCGGGACGATCCCCGGTCTCCGCCACCACGCCGCCGCGCGGTTCAGTTCACAGCTACCTCACATACGGCGTGTCCCCGGAGTGTCACGGCCGGACAGCGACGGATTCGAGTTCCCGCACCCGCACGGTGGGCAGCAGCCGATCCCGCAGCACCCGGTCGATCTCGCCCGCGACCGGAATGACCACGGCGGCAGCGGAAGTGGCGACCGCGTCGGCGAGCAGCTCCGGCCAGTCCGGTGTGGCGCCGGAGGCCAGCGCGGCGATGATGGCCGCCACCGCCGCGTCGCCCGCCCCGGTGGGGTTGCCCGCCAGTGGTTTCGGCAGCGCTGCCGTCCAGGCCCGGGTCGGGGTGACCGCCACCATGCCCGCACCGCCCCGGGTCACCACCACCGTGCCCACACCGTCGGCGATGAGCGGATCCACGGCCGCGAGGATCTCGGGAATGGTGCCCGCCGGGCGGCCGGTGAGTCGTTCCAGCTCCTCGACATTGGGGGTGAGCACGACGCCGCGCACGCGCGCGGCCAATTCCAGCGGCTGGCCGTCGAAGTCGCAGATCGTGGGCACGCCCCGGGCGATGGCGGTGCGCGCCAGCTCGGCGGGCAGGCCCGGACTCACTCCGCCGGGCAGCGAACCCGAGATGACCAGGCCGCTCATATCCGAGAGCAGGCCCGCCACCCGCACCCGCAGCTGATCCACCGCGTGCGGTTCGGTGACCCGCGGGCCGGGCTCCCACAGCGCGGTGGCGGTGCCGTCGTCGGATTCGCTGATCACCACCGTGCGGCGGACCCACGGCAGCGCGTGCACGAAGTCCACGGGCATCTCGAGTTCCGCGGCGGCCGCGAAGGAATGGTCCGAGAAGCCGGTGGCGCGGGCGTATTTGCCGAGCTGGTTCAGCACCCGCGTGACATTGATGCCGCGCCCGCCCAGCCGCTGATCCACCGACCGCACCCGCTGCGCCCGGCCCCGCTCGAAATGCTCCACCCGGTAGGTCATGTCGTAGGCCGGGTTCAGGGTCACGGTGAGGATCACCCCACCATCTCGGCACGTCACGGCACCGGATGCAACCCCTGCACGGCAAAGTGGCACCGAATGTCGTTGCCATTCGGAGATATTCGAGGGGCAGGATGTCGGCCGTGCATCCGCTCCCACCGAAACACCTGCTGCTGCAGGCCTGCCGTGGCCTGCCCCCCGACGACCATCCGGTGCTGCGCTGCGCCGGCTTACTCGCGGACCTGCACGAGCGGCGGCTCACCAGAGCGGGCGGCACCGATCGGATCGACCACGACCGGGCGCGGCTGGTGCTCGATATCGACTCCTGGGTGGCGGCCGAACTCCCCAAGGCCGCCCGCGACGCCCACCTGCACACCGAGACCGTGGGGACGGTGGTGGACCGGCTGGCGCAATTCTCCGCGCTCGCCTACCTGTCGCTGGCCATGTCGCCCGACGACGCCGTGCACGATGCCGCCCAGCGGCTCACCGAACTGGCCATCGCCTACGAGCATCTGGCGGGAGAGCTGGCCGCGGGCCGCCGCCGGCTGCCGAACCTGACCGGCACCCGCGACTACGAATCCTGACCGCGAGACGAATCTTGACCGCGGCCGGTGGTGCCCGGCGAGGGGGCGGGGCACCACCGGCCACAAGGTGGACCATGCGCAATCCACCGTCGAAGTCTCCCGAACGGCACGAGCTCACAGGGAATCCGCGTGGGAGATGCGGTGGCAGTTCCTGTGTCCCGTCACCTGACAACCGTCCGGTCGAGCGTCGACACCTGAATCATGTCGCCCGAAACTCGGAGCGTGCCCTGTTCCAGCTGTGAATCGTCTGTGAGGAGGGGCCCAACTCTCGAGACTCTCAGGGGCTTCGCCCCGAACCCCCGGGGGCAATGTCGGGGGCTCCGCCCCCGCACCCCCGTTCTATTTGGTGCCGGGTAGCAGGGCGCGGATGGTGTCGATGGTGTCGGCTTGGTGGGGTTCTTTATCGGGGCGGTAGCGGACTACCCGGGCGAAGCGGAGGGCTACGCCGCCGGGGTAGCGGGGGCTGGTCTGGACTCCGTCGAGAGCGATTTCGACCACCAGTTCGGGGTAGAGGTAGACGGTGTTGCCGTCGCGTGTGCGTTCGTGCCGGGGGAATTCGGCCGTCTGCCACTGGAGTAGGGCGTCGGTGAGGCCCTTGAAGGTTTTGCCGACCATGATCGGGTCGCCGCCCTCGGGGTCGCGGGCGCCCAGGTGGAGGTTGGAGAGGTAGCCGGTGCGGCGGCCGTAGCCCCATTCCGCACCGAGCACGATGAGGTCGAGGGTGTGGGTGGGTTTGATCTTCTGCCAGGAGCGGCCGCGGCGGCCGGCGGCGTAGGGGGCGTCCAGGGATTTGATCATGATGCCCTCGTGGCCCGCGGCCAGCGCGCCGTCGAAGTATTCGGCGGCGGCTTCCGGGTCGGGGGCGATGAGGGCCGGAATGGCCAGGCCGCAGGCCACCGCGGTGAGGGCCTCGCGGCGCGTGCGCAGCGGGGCGTCCAGCAGGTCGGCGCCGTCGAGGTGGAGGCAGTCGAAGAAGTAGGGGTGCAGCAGCAGTTCCTGGGAGGTGGTGGCGCCGAAGCGGCTCATGGTCTCCTGGAAGGGCCGCGGGCGGCCGGAGTCGTTGAGCGCCAAGGTTTCTCCGTCGAGGACGACGCTGGTGCAGTCCAGCTGCCGCACCACCTCGACCAGTTCGGGCACGTTCGCGGTGATGTCGCGCAGGGTGCGGGTGAACACCCACACCCGCTCGCCGTCGCGATGCACCTGGATGCGGGCGCCGTCCATCTTGTGCTCGACGCTGGCCCGCCCCTCGAACTCGACCATCGCCTCCTCGAGGGTCGCGCCGGGCGAGGCCAGCATGGGCTGGATCGGCCGCCCGACCTCGAGCCGGAACGCGGCCAGGGCCTCGACGCCGCCGGTGCGCGCCGCGACGGCGGTGACCGGCAGCCGCCCGGACAGCATGTGGGCCCGGCGCACCGCCTCGATCGGCACGTCGAATGCGGCGGCCACCGCCTCGGCGACGATCGCGGTCAGGGCGCCCTGCCGCATCTCCCCGGTCAGCAGGCGGAGCAGGAATTCCTGCTCGTCCTGGGTCGCGGCCCCGAACAGGGTGGCCAGCAGTTCCTGTCGTCGCGCCGTCGACCCACTGCCCGCGACCTCGGCCAGCTCGCTGAAAGCGGTGTCCACCTCGTCCACGGACAGCGTGGGCACCGCGGCCGGCTCGACCGCGAGCGTGGTCAGCGTCCGCCACCCCGTTCCGATCCGCCCCTGCGGCAGCTCGCCGGACAACCAGGCCACGACCTGCGCCAACTCTTGCGGCGCCGCCGGCTTCAGCAGGTCGGCAAAGATCTTGACCTTGTTCTTTCGCGACGACGTCGCCCGCACACCCTGTGACGCCTCAACCACATCGGACAAGAGCACTTGTCGACGGTAACCCGAGCGACCGACAACGATGTGACACACAGCTCAGCAGCTCTGCTAACTCTCACGTTGGCAACGATGCGAAGACACCAATAAACTCGGGCGCATGGCCAAGACTTACGTCGGTGCGCGGCTGCGGCAGCTGCGTACCGAGCGCGGTTTGAGTCAGGTCTCGCTGGCCAAGAAGCTCGAGATCTCCGCGAGCTACCTGAATCAGATCGAACACGACGTGCGTCCGCTCACCGTACCGGTCCTGCTGCGCATCAGTGAAGTCTTCGGCGTCGACGCCGGCTTCTTCTCCTCACAGGACGACACCCGGCTCATCGCCGAACTCCAGGAGGTCGTGATGGACCAGGAGCTCGGGGTGGAGGCCGACGCCCAGGAGATCGCAGAAATGGTGTCCGCGCACCCGGGTCTGGCGCGCGCCATGGTGAACATGCATCGCCGCTACCGGAATACGACCGCGCAGCTGGCCGCCGCCACCGAGGACCGCTTCGCCGACGGCAGCGGTTCGGGCGCCATCTCCAAACCGCACGAGGAAGTGCGCGACTACTTCTATCAGCGGCAGAACTATATTCACGAATTGGATACCGCCGCCGAGGAACTCACCCATCGCATGCGATTCCACGGCGGCGATCTCAAGCGCGAGATCCCGCGCCGCCTCAGCGATGCGCACGGCGTGCAGATCGTGGAGCGTATCGATCTGGGCGACGGCGTGCTGCACCGTTTCGATCCCGAGCAGCGCCGCCTGGAAATCGCGCCGCATCTCTCGGGCGGGCAACGGGTGTTCAAGCTGGCCGCCGAACTGGCCTATCTGGAATGCGGCGAGCTCATCGAAAAGCTGGTGGCGGAGGGCAATTTCAGCGGCCACGATTCGGTCGTGCTGGCAAAACTGGGCCTCGCCAACTATTTCGCCGCCGCCACGGTGCTCCCCTACACCCATTTCCACGAGGTGGCCGAGGACTTCCGCTACGACATCGAACGCCTATCGGCGTTCTTCACGCAGAGCTACGAGACCATCTGCCACCGCCTGTCCACGCTGCAGCGCCCCAAACTCCGCGGCGTCCCCTTCTCCTTCGTCCGCGTGGACCGCGCCGGCAATATGTCGAAACGCCAGTCCGCCACCGGTTTCCACTTCTCCTCGAGCGGCGGCACCTGCCCGCTCTGGAACGTCTACGAGACCTTCGCCTACCCCGCGAAGATCATGACCCAGATCGCCCAGATGCCCGACGGCCGCAAATACCTCTGGATCGCCCGCACCGTCGAACGCCGCGCCACCCGCTACGGCGAACCCAGCAAGACCTTCGCCATCGGACTGGGCTGCGAACTCCGCCACGCCGGCCGCACCGTCTATGCCGACGGCCTGGACCTGAACGAGCCCAAAGCCACCCCCATCGGCGCCGGTTGCCGCGTCTGCGAACGCTCCAACTGCCCCCAACGCGCCTTCCCACCCCTCGGCAAATCACTCGACATCAGCGAACACCGAAGCTCCATCTCCCCCTACGTCATTCAGTGACCGCGCCACAAAAATAGCGTTGGACTCGACTCCAGGCGAAACGACCATCGGAATGGAGCCATCGGAGATCGTCGCGGATATCCGGGGGCTTCGAAGGTTCCTCTTGCCGTACATCATTCGATGACTGCCGGACATCATTCGATGACCGATTGGATGACCTATCCGGATGGGAAACACGCGTTGAATCGCAGGCGAACATGATCGTGTGAAAATCGAGAAGGTTATCGCCACTGCCGGTCTCACCATTGCCGCGCTGGCGATCACAGGGGGTACGTCCTACGCCGCGCCGACGCCGGATCCGGCTGCGGTGCAGTCGATTCAGCACCCCGCTCAGGGGCAGAACGATCTGGGTTACTCCATTGTTCGGTCGGATGCCGATAGGACGGTTACAACGACGCTGACCGGCGGCACTTTCCGGCTCACCGATGCCTCGGTGGACGTGTTGGATGGCTCCGGGGTGGTCGTGTCGCGGATGCCGCTGGCGATGACCACCGCGGGTACGGATCTGGTGGTTTCGATGCATCCGAGCATCGACGACAACGGGACCAGGCTGGTTGCGCATCCGGAGGCCGGCGAGGTCGCGCAGCCGGGTGCGGCGGATATCGGGCGATGGGTGCCGACCTCGCCCAAGCAGCGCGCGACCGAAACCGGTAGTGCCGTGGGCGCGTTGGGTGGTGCGCTCGGCGGCATAGTCGTCGGCGTCATCATCGCGGTGGCCACCGGGGGGCTCGGCGTCATCGCCCTGCCGTTCGCGGCCATGATCGGTGCGTTGATCGGTGGCGGCACCGGCAGCGCGGCGGGTGCCGGCACCACCAACGACGACCGGCAGGACGGCTGGACGTGGCAGCAGGACTGCCACACCGACTACTACACCCACAACCAGTACTGCTACTGAGGCGATCTCACCGTTGGGCCCGAGCCGGTGTCAGCTTTCACTGACCCCGGCTCGGGCCTTTTCATATCCCTTGACCTGCAATAATGTTTCCTTCACACCGAACGAACCACGATGCGGTGAGCAGAAATTCACGCCACGGCAATGTAGGAAATCGGACATTCATCGAGAGTCATTCCGGCGCAACACTTCCCGTTTACCTTTCGTTCCACGGATACAGCCGCTGTATACGCGGCGGTATTCGCAAGCGGCGCACGTGGCGCCGCCGAACACCGTGAAGTGAAGGATCCGCCCATGCACGACTCTCCCCGCCGGGACAGGGCCGCCCGCCTGATGAAGGCGATCACCATTCCGACCGCGCTGGCGCTGTCCGCCGTCCTGGTCGCCGGCTGTGGTTCGCGCGACAGCGACACCGCGTCGGGCTCCAATGCCAAGTCCTGCGTGGACACGTCGAAGGACACCATCAAGATCGGTTCACTGCACTCGCTGACCGGCACCATGGCCATCAGCGAGGTCACCGTCGCCAATGCCACCAAGCTGGCGGTGGACCAGATCAATGCCGCGGGCGGCGTCCTGGGCAAGAAGCTGGACGTGGTGCTCGAGGACGGCGCCTCGGATCCCAAGACCTTCGCGGAGAAGGCCGAGAAGCTGATCAGCTCCGACTGTGTGGCCGCGGTGTTCGGCGGCTGGACCTCGGCGTCGCGCAAGGCCATGAAGCCCAAGTTCGAATCGCTGAATTCGCTGCTCTACTACCCGGTTCAGTACGAGGGCCTGGAGGATTCGAAGAACATCTTCTACACCGGCGCCACCACCAACCAGCAGATCATTCCGGCGCTGGACTATCTGAAGCAGAAGGGCATCACCTCCCTCTACCTGGTGGGCTCCGACTACGTCTTCCCGCAGACCGCCAATCGCGAGATCAAGGCGTACGCCAAGGCCAATGGCATCGAGATCAAGGGCGAGGACTACGCCCCGCTGGGCTCCACGGACTTCTCCACCATCGTCAACAAGGTCCGCAATGCCAAGGCGGGCGCGGTGTTCAACACCCTCAACGGAGACTCCAATGTGGCCTTCTTCCGCGAGTACGCCAACGCGGGCCTGAAAGCCGCTGACATGCCGGTGGTCTCGGTGTCCATTGCCGAGGAGGAGGTCGGCGGCGTCGGCGTGCAGAACGTCGCGGGCCAGCTGACCGCCTGGAACTACTACCAGACCGTCGACACCCCGCAGAACAAGGCGTTCGTCGCCGCGTACAAGGCGGCCTACGGCGCGAACAAGCCCACCTCCGACCCGATGGAGGCCGCCTACACCTCGGTCTACCTGTGGAAGGCGACGGTGGAGAAGGCGAAGTCGTTCGCGGTGGCCGACATTCAGAAGGCCGCCGACGGCGTCAGCTACGACGCGCCCGAGGGCACCGTCACCATCGACGGCTCCAACCACCACATCACCAAGACCGCGCGCATCGGCGAGATCCACCCCGACGGGCTCATCTACACCGTCTGGGATTCCGGCAAGCCGATCCAGCCGGACCCGTACCTGAAGAACTACGACTGGGCCAAGGGCCTGAAGTAATTCGGCGGCCGCCGATGAGGGGCGGCTGGTGCGGTGTCCGCGCGACTCTCACCGCGGCATCGCACCAGCCGTACGGCGTTCTCCACCAATAGAGCTCGAGAGGTACTGATATGGATGTGGCTGTCGGACAGCTCTTCACGGGGCTGAGTCTGGGCTCGATCCTGCTGCTCGCCGCGCTGGGCCTGTCGCTGACCTTCGGTCAGATGGGCGTCATCAATATGGCGCACGGTGAATTCATCATGGCCGGGTGTTACACGACCTACGTTGTGGAACAACTGATCTCGGCGACGGGTGTGGCGCTGATCGTGTCGCTGTTCGTCGGCTTCCTGGTCGGCGGCCTGCTGGGCGCGGCGCTGGAGATGGGGCTCATCCGCTGGATGTACGACCGCCCCCTGGACACCCTGCTGGTCACCTTCGGTGTCGGTTTGATCCTGCAGCAGGCGGTGCGGGACATCTTCGGCGCGCCCGCCAAGAACGTGGTCGCCCCGGACTGGCTGACCGGCGGCCTCACCATCGCGGGCACCGTGGTGCCCAAGACCCGCATCTTCATCATGGTGCTGGCCGTGGTGGCGGTGATCGCGCTGGCCACCGCGCTCAAGACGACGCCGCTCGGCCGCCGCATCCGGGCCGTGGTGCAGAACCGCAGCCTGGCCGAAACCTCCGGCGTCTCTTCACGTCTCACCGATGTGAGCACCTTCTTCATCGGTTCCGGGCTGGCGGCGGTGGCCGGTGTGGCCCTGACCCTGATCGGTTCCACCAGCCCCACCATCGGGCAGTCGTATCTGGTGGACGCCTTCCTGGTGGTCGTCATCGGCGGCCTCGGGCAGATCAAGGGCACCGTGATCGCGGCCTTCGCCATGGGCCTGCTGAATTCGTTCGTCGAATACTCGACCACCGCGACGGTCGCCAAGGTGATCGTCTTCATCGTGGTCGTGATCTTCCTGCAGGTACGCCCGCAGGGTCTGTTCACCGTCCGGACGAGGAGTCTGGCATGACCACCATCCAGCGACTGAGTGCCAACTCTTCTCTGAAAGCTCTGGGCGGCTTCGTCATCGCCGCCATAGTCCTGTTCGGTATCGCACCGGCGATGCTCACCGACTTCCGGTTGAGCCTGCTCGCCAAGTTCCTGTGCTTCGCCATCGTCGCGGTCGGCATCGGCCTGGCGTGGGGTCGCGGCGGCATGCTCACCCTGGGCCAGGGCGTGTTCTTCGGCATCGGCGCGTACATCATGGCCATGCACATGCAGATGGCCGACGCCGCCAAGGCGCACGAGGATGTGCCGGAGTTCATGACCATCGCGGGCGTGGACCAATTGCCCTCGTACTGGCGGCCTTTCGAGTCCGCACCGGTGGCGCTGCTGGCGATCGCGGTGCTGCCCGCCGCCATCGCCGCGGTGCTCGGCTTCGGGGTGTTCAAGCGCCGGGTCAAGGGCGCGTACTTCGCCATCCTGAGCCAGGCGCTGGCCGCGGCGCTGGCGATCCTGCTCACCGGGCAGCAGACCATGGGCGGCTTCACCGGATTGAGCGACTTCCGCTCGTTCTTCGGCTTCCGCCTGGATGATCCGGTGAACCGGCGCATGCTGTTCTTCATCGCGGCGGGCACGCTGCTGATCGTGGTGGCCGTCGCACGCCAGCTCATGCGCAGCCGGTACGGGGAACTGCTTGTCGCCGTGCGTGATCAGGAGGAACGGGTCCGGTTCCTCGGTTACGACCCGGCCAATATCAAGATCGTCGCCTACGTGGTGGCCGCGTTCTTCGCAGGCATCGCGGGCGCCCTGTTCACCCCCATCGTCGGCATCATCTCCCCCGCCGACATCGGTGTGGTCCCGTCCATCGCGTTCCTGATCGGCGTCGCCATCGGCGGCCGCACCACCCTGCTCGGGCCGGTGCTGGGCGCGATCGGCGTGGCCTGGGCGCAGACCACGTTCTCCGAACACTTCCCGTCGGCGTGGACCTACTTCCAGGGTGCGCTGTTCATCGTGGTGGTCGGCTTCATTCCGGCCGGACTGGCCGGATTCGGGCCCATGGCCAAGCAGCTGCTTGAGCGGCTGCGGCCCGCGACGGCCCCCGACGCCGCACCGGAACCGGCCGCCGCGCCCGAGATCGAGGCGGCGGTCGAGGCCGAGTCCGAGGCCGAGCCGGAGGCCGAGTCCGAGGCCGAGCAGAAGGTGGAAGCACGATGACCGCACCCGAACCGAAAATCGGCGGCAATGCCGGAATGGACAGCGAATACCTCGAAATCCGCGGCCTGTCCGTGAGTTTCGACGGCTTCAAGGCCGTCTCCGACGTGGATCTGACCGTCCTGCAGGGCGATCTGCGCTTCCTCATCGGACCCAACGGCGCGGGCAAGACCACCCTCATCGACGCCATCACCGGCCTGGTGCCCGCGACCGGTTCGGCGCAGAAGACCGGCGCCGAGCTGATCGGCCGCAAGGTGCATCAGATCGCCCGGCTCGGGGTGGGCCGCACCTTCCAGACGGCGAGCGTGTTCGAACAGCTCACGGTGCTGCAGAACCTCGATATCGCCGCGGGCGCGGGACGTTCCGCGCTCACCCTGCTGCGCCGGCGCAAGTCGGTGCTGCCCGCCATCGAGGCGGCGCTCGAGACCACCGGACTCGCCGCGCTGCGCGACAAACCTGCCGGGGTGCTCGCGCACGGTCAGAAACAGTGGCTCGAAATCGGCATGCTGCTGGTGCAGAACGCCTCGGTGCTGCTGCTGGACGAACCGGTGGCGGGCATGAGCGCCGAGGAACGCGAGGAGACCGGAAACCTGCTGCGCCGCATCGGCGGTGAGCGGGTGGTCATCGTCGTCGAGCACGATATGGATTTCATGCGCGCGTTCGCCAGCTCGGTGACGGTGCTCGCGGGCGGCCGCGTCCTCAGCGAGGGCACCGTGGAGCAGGTGCAGGCCGATCCGAAGGTGCAGGAGGTCTACCTCGGCACCGCCGCGGCGGGTGCGCTGCCGCCCGCGGAGACCAGCGCTGGTGAATCCATGGGCGCGGAGCAGGAATCGGACGAGGCGAAGGAGGCCGCGGATGCTGGAACTCGTTGACCTACACACCGGCTACGGCCGGACCGAGGTGATTCACGGTGTGTCCCTGACGGTTCCGGACAATGGCGTGGCGGCCATCATGGGCCACAACGGGGCCGGTAAGACCTCGCTGCTGCGTGCGGCGGTCGGGCTGCTGCCCGCCAAGTCGGGGCGGATCCGCTTCGGCGGCGAGGACATCACCAGGATGTCGCCGTCGCGGCGGGTCAAGCGCGGCCTCGCCTATGTTCCACAGGGGCAGCAGAGTTTTCCACAGCTGTCCACAATGGAGAACCTCCAGGTGGTGGCAGACGGCCGCAAACGCGGCAAGGCACTCGTCGACGAAGCGCTGGACCTGTTCCCGGCACTGCGGGAACTGTTGTCCCGCAAGGCCGGACTGCTCTCCGGCGGCCAGCGCCAGCAACTGGCCATCGCCCGCGCCCTCATCACCGAACCGGCGCTGCTGATCCTCGACGAGCCGACCGAGGGCATCCAGCCCTCGGTGGTCGCCGAGATCGAACGCACCATCATCGAACTCACCGGCCGGGGCGGACTCAGCGTGCTGCTGGTCGAACAGCACATCGGCTTCGCGCTGCAGGCCGCGCAGCAGTTCTACGTCCTGCGCTCGGGCCGCGTCACCTCCTCCGGGGCGGGCGGGGCGAGCGCAGAATCCGCGGTACGCCAGGCCATGGCGATCTGATCGGACACTCCGTGAACGCGCGCAGGGGGCGTATTCCGTTGTCCGAGCGGGTCTATCGATCCCTGCAGCGCGATCTCGCGGCCGGGATGCTGGTACCCACCGAGCGGCTCGGCGAGGAACGCCTCGCCGAGACCTACGGCGTCTCCCGCACCCCGGTCCGCGAGGCGCTGGCCCGGCTCCTCGCCGACGGTCTGCTGGAACGCCACACCGACGGCCTATACCCGTACCGCCCCCGGGTCGACGAACTCGGGGACCTGTACGAACTCCGAATAGTCCTGGAAGCCAGAGGCATCCAACGCTTGCAGGCCACCGCGGCGGCCCTCCCGGAACCGCTGGCCGCCGCCGTGCAGCCGGAACCCCCGGCCCTGGCGGCTCGGCCCTCGGTCACGCCGCACGACTCGGGCGCGGTCGAGCGAGAGCTCGAGCTCTGGCGGCGCGTGCGCGAGGACGCGCCGGAGCCCGGGGCCGAGCTCATCGCCGCCGACGAGCGGTTCCACACCACACTCCTGCTGGCCGCCGGCAATTCCGCACTGGCCGAGGCGCTCTCGACGGTGCACGCGCGGGTGCGGCCGGTGCGGGCCCTGGACATGCCCACCCCCGGCCGGATCGCCGCCATGGCCGAGGACCATATCGCCATCGCCGAACACCTGCTCGCCGGGGATCTGGACACCGCTCTGCGCACCCTCCTCGCCCACCTCACCAGCTCCCGAGCGCACGTCCTCACCCGCGCCCGCCGCGCGCTGGAACTCACCAAACTCGCTCAGGCGGTCCGCGAGTAACCCGATCCGCGCCGCGCCGGGCCGCCGGTCTGGCGAGTGGCTCAGACAGGGTGTTGACTGGGGGGATGGTGTCGACGAAGCCACGCATCGCTCCTGGTCGCCTGCGGGAGCTCGGTCCGGTGAACTGGGTTGTCTGGCAGGCGCTTTCCCGTGCCGCGGGCACGGAGGACGCGCATCTGTTCAGCACGCTGGGCCGGACCGGCGGCCTGTTCCGGGGATGGCTGCACTTCTCCGGCCGCCTCATGCCGGGCGGCAAGCTGCGCCGGTACGAATCCGAACTGGTCATCCTGCGCGTCGCGCATCTGCGCCGATGCGAGTACGAGACCGACCATCACATCCGGCTGGGCCGCCGTGCGGGCGTCACCGCCGAAATCCTGGACCGTCTCCGCGAAGGCCCGGCCGCCGCCGGATGGTCCGCCAAGGAGCGCGCGCTGCTCACCGCCGTGGACCAGCTGGTCACCACCCGCGACCTCGACGACGCCACCTGGCAATCCCTCGCCGACCATTACGACGAACGCCGCCTCATCGAAATCGTCCTGCTCACCAACCAGTACGAGGGCCTGGCCAGCACCATCACCGCCCTCCGCATCCAAACCGACCACTAGCCGCACGATCCGGCCGTGCGTCAGCGGCGCAGGCGGTAGACCGGCTGGGTGGCGGCTTCGGGAACGGTCTCGGCAGGCGGGACGCGATGCGCGTAGGCGGGTTCAGCGGGGCGGGCGGGCTGGATGCGGGCGTGCAGGTGCATGTCGTGCCAGCCGTCGTCGTGCAGGCCCGCACTGCGATTGATGCCCTCGAGCACGAAGCCGGATTTGTGTGCCACCCGGCAGGACTGGGCGTTATGCACGGAATGCCGTAATTCCAGACGGTGGAATCCGGCCACCTCGAAGGCCCAGCCGACCAGCGCCTCCACCGCGCGCGGGGCGATGCCGCGGCCGCGCGCCGCCGGGACCACCCAGTACGCCAGCTCGGCCTCGCCGTGCCCGAGTTCCATGTGATGCAGCGAGGCCCGGCCCATCAGCCGGCCGCTGCGGCCATCGGCGACAGCCCAATTGGCCGCGGTGCCACCGCTCCACGAGCGCGCCCAGGAGTCCACCCATTCCCCGGCCTCCTCCACGGTGTCCGCGGTGCGCGCGTGCCAGCGCCGGATGGCCGGATCCTGGAAGGCCGCGTACACCTCGGGTCCGTCCCGGCGCAGCCACGGCCGCAGCACCAGCCCGTCACCCATCGGGAGCACCGGCTGCGCTGCCCGACTGAAGGTTTCGGCGGCGACGATTGCCGGGGTTGATCGCGGCATGGGGGGAATTCTGCCCGCGATCGCCCGGTCCGCGCGGCGAAATTGAGACCATCGTCCCGATCAGTCTCTCTTGCGCGGATTGTCCGAATCGACCGGACGCGCTCAGGGCCTGCGGTTTTCGATGAGCGCGGCCAATCCGTCCAGGACCCGGGCCAGCCCGAACTCGTAGGCGTGGTCCGCACCGTAGGCGCTGTCGTGGGCCTGCCCCGCGACCGCGCCGATCCGAGCTGCCAGGGGATAGCGGCCGGCGTCGAAGACCCGCGCCAGCAGCGGGGCCGCCCGCTCCCACCACTCGCGGTCGGAGTGCCCGCTCTCGGTCGCGGCCCGGGCGCTGTCGATGGCCAGCTGCGCGGTCGAGGTCACGAAGCCCAGCACATAGGTGAGCGCGGCGTCCATCTCCAGGTCGCCGAGGCCGAGCCTGTCGAAGGCGCGCAGCTCGTGGTCGTATTTCGCGGCCACGCCGGGACCCAGCGGCGGCCGCGTGGTCGGCAGATAGGCCACCCACGGATGCTCGGCCAGCAGGGCGCGATTCTCGGCGGCGATCGTGGAAACCCGTTCCCGCCAGGGCATTCCGGTGAGATCGTGACGCGGCATGCGCTGGTAGACGGTGTCGAGCATGAGGTCGAGCAGCTCGGCCTTGCCCGGCACGTAGGTGTAGGTGGCCATGGGCGTGATGCCCAGCTTGGCCGCCACCGACCGCATGGTGAGCGCGCCCAGCCCCGCGCCGTCCGCGATCTCCAGCGCGGCCGCGATGACGGCGTCGAGGGTGGTGCGCTGTTTGGGCCCGCGCGCCGAACCGCCGGATCCGGGCTCGCGCCACAGCAGTTCCAGCGTGCGCACCGGGTCGCCCGCACTGCTGCGCTCCCCGCTTCGTCCGGCCATTCGCGTCACCTCCGTCGCCGATCGTATCGATGTGACGGTCGCCACTTTGCATGCCGTCGGGAATGTCTGTACAAAGTACAGCGTACTTAGTACAGAGTTTGTCGGCACCACCCAGGAGGCCCCATGACCATCACCGCATCCGCGATCTCCCTGAACGTGCCCGACCCGATCGCGTCGGCGACGTTCCTCATCGACCACTTCGGTTTCACCGAGAAGATGTCGGCCGACGGCTTCGTCGACGTGACCCGGCCCGACGCCGGATTCGACGTCATCTATCTGCGCACCGGCCTCGGCAGCTTCAAGCCGGAGCGCATCGCGGGCAGCGCGGGCCAGGGCCTGCTGGTGGTGTTCGTCGTCGACGACATCGACGCCGAATACGCCCGCGTCCAACGCGAAGGCGTGCCGATCGTGACCCCCATCGAGACCGAGCCGTGGGGCGAGCGCTACTTCCAGGCCCTCGACCCCAATGGGATCGTCATCCAACTGGTCCAGTGGGTCTGACCGGAAACCGCTGAAAGATTCCTCCGTCGAACGTGTCGATTCCGGCCGGGCCCGTTCGAGGAGTAGTCAGGGGTCGAACAGCGGCCCGGCACTTCGACGAGAGGAATCCGATGCGAAAAGTGGTGGCTTTCGAGCACATGGCCCTCGACGGCTTCGCGGCCTCACACACCGAGCTGGGACTGGAATGGACATTCGGCGCCTACAGCCCGGACCTCGCCGCCTTCCACGACGAGCACATCCGGGCTGATATCGGTACCACGATCTACGGCCGCAAGACCTTCGAGGGCATGCGCGATCACTGGTCGAGCGTTCCGGACAACCCGGAGGCCACGGCACACGATCTCGAACACGCCGAATGGGTCACGAATATCGACAAGATCGTCTTCTCGACCACGCTCGAATCGGCCGGCTGGCGGAACACCCGGATCATCGACGGCGACGGGGCGGCGCGCATCGCGGAGCTGAAGACGGAGAACGGCGGCGCGCTGGTCATCTACGGCAGCCCGACCCTGGTGCACTGGTTCGCCGACGCCGGGCTCATCGACGAGTACCGCATCGTCATCCATCCGGTGACAATCGGCTCCGGCACCCCTATGTTCCGGGACAAGACCGAACTGAATCTGAACCTGCTGGAATCGAAGTCGTTCGACGGTGGTGCCCTTTATGTCCGCTATGCAGTCGCCCAGCGAGAGGATTGAGCAATGCGATACCTGGCACTGATTCGCCTGGATCCCGCCCAGATGCCCGAGGAAGGGCCCGGCGACGACCTGATCGCCAAGGTCAACGAGATCATCGAGGAGATGACCAAGGCGGGCGTGCTGCTCGACACCGCGGGCCTGCGCCCGATCGAGGAGGGCACCCGGATCCGGCAGACCGGCGGCGTGCAGACCGTCATGGACGGGCCGTACACCGAAGCCAAGGAGATCATCGGCGGATACCTGGTGCTGCAGACCCGTTCGCAGGAGGAAGCGGCCGAGTGGGCGTCCCGGTTCCTGCGGGTGCACGGGCCGGACTGGGACATCGAGATCGAGGTGCGACAGCTGGACGGCCAGAACTGAATCCGCGGCAGGAGCGGGCGCGCCGGGCCGTGGAGGCGGCCTGGCGCATCGAATGGCCGCGGCTGGTGGCGGGCCTGACCCGCCTGGTCGGCGATATCGCGACCGCCGAGGAGCTCGCGCAGGACGCCCATGTGGCGGCGCTGGAACAGTGGCCGCGCGACGGCGTCCCGCCGAATCCGGGCGGCTGGCTCATGCTGACGGCGAAACACCGCGCGGTGGACCGCATTCGGCGCGATGTGAACTTCGCGCGGAAGCTGGAGCTGCTCGGCCATGAGACGCTCACGGCCGAGCAGCCGCCCGGCGAACCGGAACCGGCCATCGCGGACGACCTGCTGCGCATGATCTTCACCGCCTGCCATCCGGTGCTCTCGCCCCCGGCGCGGGCGGCGCTCACCCTGCGCATGGTGGGCGGCCTGACCACGGCCGAGATCGCGCGGGCCCATCTGGTCCCGGAATCGACCGTGGCACAACGCATCGTGCGCGCCAAGCGCACCATCGCGGCCAAGCGGATTCCCTACGAGGTGCCCGCGGGCGCCGAGCTGGCCGCACGCCTGGACTCGGTGCTCGAGGTCATCTACCTGATCTTCAACGAGGGCTATACCGCCACCTCCGGCGAGCGCTGGGTCCGGGCCGAATTGTGCGAGGACGCACTGCGCCTGGCGCGCATCCTGACCGGGCTGCTGCCCGAGGAGCCGGAGGCGTACGGGCTGGCGGCCCTGCTCGAACTGCAGGCTTCCCGCACCACCGCCCGCAGTGACGCGGACAACGCGCTGGTGCTGCTGCCGGATCAGGACCGGTCCCGGTGGAATCGGCTCTCGATCGAACGCGGCCTGACCGCGCTGGGCCGCGCGCACACGCTGAATCGGACGCGGGACCTTCCGCCCGGGCGCTACGCGCTCCAGGCCGCCATCGCCTCCGTGCACGCCGTGGCCCCGACCGCCGCCGAGACCGACTGGCGGCGCATCGCTGGACTGTACGCCGTACTGGCGCAACGGTTTCCGTCACCGATCGTGGAGTTGAACCGGGCGGTCGCGGTGGCCATGGTGCACGGACCCGGCGCGGGCCTGGAGTTGATCGACGCTATCGCCGCGGCCGGGGCGCTCGACGACTATCACCTGCTGCACGCCGTCCGCGGGGATCTGCTGGCGCGGCTGGGCCGGGATGCGGAGGCGCGGGCCGCTTTTCGGCGCGCGGCCGATCTGACCGGCAATGAGATCGAGCGGGAGTTGCTGCTCGGCCGGGCGCGCTGACCGGCAATCCACTCCGATCAGGCATTTCACCGCGTGTCGCTCACCCCTCCCGGGAAACGGCAGGGCGTACGGTCGGTTCCTAGCTGAAGCCAGATGGGTCTGTTTTTTCGTGAACGACACGGAAGGACCAGGCGTTGCCCATTCTCGACAAGCGTCCGCTCCGAGCCACCGTCCTCGGACTGCTCGTGGCGGCCCTCGCCCCGCTCACCGTCGCCGTCGGCACCGCCGACGCGCGCACCGAAATCGCCGACCCCATCGCCCAATCCGCGCTCCCGGTCGCCCTGCCGGTGGACCCGGCGTCCCTGCTGCAGCTGGCCGGCGCGGCCCAGCGGTTCTCCAAACCGGCCTTGCAGACACTGTCACGTTTCATCGTGCCCGGGGACCAGTGGGGGTCGTTCAATCAGATCATCACGCACGAGAGCGACTGGCAGGTCTTCGCGATCAACCCGACCTCGGGCGCCTACGGGCTGGCCCAGGCCCTCCCCGCGCACAAGATGTTCAGCGAGGGCCCGGACTGGATGTTCAACCCGCTCACCCAGCTGCGCTGGGCCTACCGCTACATGGTCGAGCGCTACGGCAGCCCGAATGCCGCATGGGCCTTCTGGCAGGCCCACAACTGGTACTGAGCCTGCCGGTCCCCGAACTCGATCACCCCGGTACGTATCTCGATCGGCCCGGTACGTATCTCGATCAGCTCAGCGCGGCCCGGAAGACCTCGGCGACCGGGGTCGACGGGCGGTCCAGCAGCCGCTGCAGATCACCGGAGTCGACGGCCAGGATGCCGTCGGCGATACCGGCGTCGGCATCGGCCAGGGCGGCGGCATAGCCGGCGTCCAGACCCGCGCCCCGCAGCGCCGCGGCGTAGTCGGCCTGCGGCAGGTCCTGGTAGCGGACCGGCTTGCCGGCCACCTCCGAAATCACCTGCGCCAGTTCGGCATACGAGAGCGTCTCGTCGCCGCCGAGCTCGTAGACCTTGCCCTCGTGACCGTCGGTGGTGAGGACGCGGGCGGCGGCCTCGGCGTAATCGGCACGGGCCGCGCCGGATACCTTGCCCTCGCCCGCCGCGCCGTAGAGCACGCCGGTCTCGATGGCGTGCGCCAGGCCGCCGGTGTAGTTCTCCCAGTACCAGCCGTTGCGCAGCAGCACGGTCGGGATGCTCGCTCCGGCCAGCGCGGCCTCGGTGCCGATGTGCTCCTGGGCCAGGATCAGCGGATTGCGGCCGGCCTGCGGAATGCTGGTGTAGGCCAGCAGTTTCACGCCCGCCCGCTCGGCCGCGCGCAGCACGTTGGTGTGCTGGGCGACGCGCTTGGTGAACTCGTTGCCGGAGACCAGCAGCACGCGGTCGACGCCCTGGAAGGCGCGCTCGAGCGCTTCCGGATCGTCATAGCTCGCCACCCGCACCTCGACACCCCGCGCGGCCAGATCGGCCACCTTCGCGGGATCGCGGACCACCGCCACCACCGGCTGCGATCCGTCCTTCAACAGCGCCTCGACGACCAGGCGACCCAGCTGTCCGCTTGCTCCGGTGACTGCGACGGTCATGACTACCTCCAGGTTTCAGGGAATGAACTGCACTGCTGACATGTACTAACTAATAGTAAGCACATGCTATTCCTGAACCGCTACCCGAAACACAGGTAACCTCGATCTCATGAATGCTCGGCCTCCCGACCGGTCCTACCCGGACGACCCCACCCTGGAAGCCGACGTCTTCGCCCGCAACTGCTCCTCGCGTCCGGTCCTGCAAGACGTCGCCAGTCGCTGGGGCGTGCTCGCCCTGGCCGCGCTGCGCGAGGGCCCCTACCGGTTCTCGGCGCTGCGCCGCCGCGTGGACGGCATCTCCGAGCGCATGCTCTCCCAGACCCTGCAGACCCTGGAACGCGACGGCATGGTCAATCGCGAAGTCCAGCAATCCATCCCGCCGGTCGTCGAGTACACCCTCACCGACCTCGGCGCGCAGGTGGCCGACCAGCTCGTCGGCCTCATCGAGATCCTCGAATCGAATATCGCGAAGATCGAAGCGGCCCAGACCGCCTACCACCGCACGTAAACCGAAGAACGGAGCCGTATGTCCGCCGACACCGATCTGCAGTACCTCGAACGCTGCGTGGAGCTGGCCGCCGAAGCCCTGGACGCGGGCGACGAGCCGTTCGGGTCACTGCTGGTCGGTGCCGACGGCACCGTGCTCGCCGAGGACCGCAACCGCGTGTCCGGCGGCGACGCCACCCGCCACCCCGAATTCGAGCTGGCCCGCTGGGCCGCCGAGCACCTCACCCCCGAGGACCGGGCCACGGCCACGGTCTACACCTCCGGCGAGCACTGCGCCATGTGCTCGGCCGCGCACGCCTGGGTCGGCCTGGGCCGCATCGTCTACGCCGCCTCCACCGCCCAGCTCACGGAGTGGCTCAACGAGTTCGGCGTCCCCGCGGGCCCCATCCGCCCCCTCGCCATCCAGGAGGTGGCCCCGGGCATCCCGGTCTCCGGCCCCTTCCCGGAACTCACCGACCGCGTCTACGCCCTCCACCGCCGCCTGCACTTGGCGGACTGAGCGTCGGATACCCGAAAGCGGCCCGGTGCCAGCGAAAATCGCTGGGCCCCGGGGGGCGTGGGGGTTAC
>NZ_JBEXJI010000031.1:0-110291 GCF_040609015.1 Nocardia sp. NPDC004860
GGGCGTGCGGTGCCTGCTGGGAAGGGGCCGGTGGGGCATTTCGACCCGTCCCTGATGAGTCTCGCCACCGTACGGAAATAACCCACGTGGCGATGCCGCAAGCCCGACCGGACGGCAGGTGTGCCGCCATACAACACAACCGTGACGATGCGGATTCGCCCGACCACGACCACTCCGCACCCAGCACGCCGCCGGACCGCAGACGTTGGATCGCGCTCGCCGTGGTCCTCGTCGCGGGGTTCATCGATCTGCTGGATTCCACCATCGTCAATGTCGCGGTGCCGAGCATCCAGCGTGACCTCGGGGCGCAATACGCGCAGCTCGAATGGATCGTGGCGGGTTATGTGCTGGCGTTCGCGGCAGTCCTCATCACCGGTGGCAGGCTCGGCGACATCTACGGCCGCCGCCGGGTGTTCCTGACGGGCGTTGCGGGGTTCACCATCGCCTCGGCGCTGTGCGGCATCGCCGTCAGCCCCGGCATGCTCATCGTCTCGCGGTTTCTCCAGGGCGCAAGCGCGGGGCTGATGGTGCCGCAGATCCTCGCCATCATCCACGTCACATTCCCGCGCGAAGAGCGCGGCCGGGTGTTGGGCATCTTCGGCGCCGTGGTCGGATCGGCGGCAGTGGTCGGGCCGACCGTCGGTGGTGTGCTCGTCGACTGGAATGTGTTCGACCTCCAGTGGCGGCCGATCTTTCTGGTCAACGTCCCGGTCGGTATCGCGGCCGTCGTGGCGGCCCTGTTCGTGGTGCGCGAATCGAGGTCCGCGACCGCTCCGAAGCTCAACCTCGTCGGCGCCACCCTCGCCACGGCCGCGATCGCGATGCTTGTGTACCCGCTCACCGAGGGGCGCCGATTCGGCTGGCCGGCCTGGACTTTCGTCATGATGGCCGGCGCGGTCGCGATGCTTGCGGTCCTTGTCGTCCACGAGAACCGGCGAACCCGGACGATCGGTTCACCGCTGATCGTGCTCGGATTGTTCCGGCGGCGGTCGTTCTCGATCGGCAGTGCGCTCTGGCTGATCTTCTGGATCGCGCTCGGTGGCTTCTTCCTCGTCTGGACGCTCTACATGCAGGTCGGCCTCGGCTGGTCGCCGCTGCGGGCCGGTCTGACCTTCGGCGTGTTCGCTGTCGGCGCTGCGGCGGCGGCAGGCATCTCCGTGGAGGTGCTCGTACCCCGGTACGGGCGGCGAGTGCTGATGGCGGGAGCACTGCTCAATGCGACGGGCTTCGCCGGCTACGTGTGGGCCGCGTGGCAGTATGGTACCGCGATCACCTCGTGGGAAATGATTGCGCCGCTGGCCATTTCGGGTCTCGGCTTCGGCCTGGTCGTCTCGCCGACCATCGATTTCGTGCTGGCCGAGGTCCCCAAGGACGACGCTGGTTCGGCGTCGGGTCTGCTGAACACCGCTCAGCAGCTCGGCATCGCACTCGGGGTCGCACTCGCCGGCGTGGTCTTCTTCGCCCAGCTCGACAGTGGTTCCGGCCGCGGCGTCGACGTGGTCGCACCCCGGGTCCGCACCGAATTCACCGCGGCCGGCCTGAACACACAAGCGCAGGCGCAGGTCCTCTCCGGCTTCCGGGCATGCGTGCACGACAGATCGGCCGGTACCAACCCCACCGAGACCCCTGCGAGCTGCCAGGCGATTCAGGGTCCGTCCACCCAGCCCGGAAAGCCCGATCGGGTCGCCGAAATCCTCAGCGACGCAGGCAAAAAGGCCAGCGCCGAGAACTTCTCCCGCACGTTCGGGCTCACGCTGTGGTGGGGCGTAGGAATTCTCGCCGCCGTCTTCGCGGGATTCTTCGCGGTGCCGCGACGCGCAGAACACCACGATCCGAACGATCTCTGACTATCGAACTTCCTTGTAGCAGCGGGCTCGGACGGTGTCTCCTCATGTCGCCGTGCTTCGTTCGCCGCGTGCCGGATCCGGTTGCGCGGCACGATGTCCGGCCGTGATCGACGAGTTGTCGCGCCGCCCGGTGGTGCTCGACGAACCAACCAACGCGGCCTTCGGAATCTGCCTGAGCTGCAAGATCTATCGAATGATCGCGGGCGGTGATCGATGCGGCGTCAGTGTGAGCGAAACCGTGGGTGTTTCGGCCGCCGACACCAACTTGCCGGGAGTGCGGCCGCACGACCTCTGCCGGAGTGCCGTGCGAAGGGGCATCATCCCGCGAGTTGTCCTGCGATCGGACCAGTCGCCGTGCCGGCGCTCGACCGCCTGTCGATGACGATCACTTCGGCGACCATCGGTGTCCGCGCCCGCGGGCTGGGGACCGTCGACGATTCCTTGCACCCGATGCGGGCGTGCAGCCGGCGCAATGGTCGTGGCGCCCACCAGTTCAGGTCGCCGGCGATGCGCATGAAGGCCGGGACCAGGACGCCGCGGATCAAAGTGGCGTCGACGAGGACGGCCAGTGCGGTGCCGATACCGAACATCTGCATGAACGACAGGCCGGTCGCGAACGACAGCAGTGTCACGGTGAGCAGGGCCGCCGCGCTGCTGACGATGCGGCCGACGCGGCCGAGGCCCTCGATGGTGGCCGTAGTGGTGTCCGCGCCGGCGTCGTGGGCCTCCTTGATGCGGCCGAGCAGAAAGATCTCGTAGTCCACCGAGAGGCTGAAAGCGATGCAGCACAGCAGCACCACCATCGCGATGTTGAGCGGTGCCGGAGTGAAACCGAGCAGCCCGGCCAGGTGACCGTCCTGGAACACCCAGACCAGGGCGCCCAGCACGGCCGAGAGCATGAAGATGTTCAGTATCAGCGCCTTGATGGGCACCACGATGCTCCCGGTGAACAGGAACAGCAACACCAGCGTCGCTCCCGCCATGATGGCCAGCGCCGGAGCCAGCCGGCCGGTGATCGCGGCGCGGCTGTCGATCAGCGACGCCGTCGGCCCGCCCACCGAATGGTCCCCCGGTAGTGCGCGAATCGCGCGCACCACAGCCTGCGAAGCCGGGCTCTGGACGGTCGTCGACGGCTGCACCTCTACGAATCCGGTTGTCCCTGAAAGGAATCGGGCGGCGGCCGGCCCGGGTGCGGTCACCAGCACGCCACCCTCGTACCGCCCGAAGGCGCCGTCGACGTGGCGGACGCCGGGCAGGGTCGAGACCTGCCGGGCGAGCGGTTCCAGCGCTTGCGGGTCGTGCTCGGACAGCACGGTGACGGCGTTGGACATGTCGGCCGGGTAGTCGTCGCGGATCGATGCCGTGACCTGCCGGGCAGCGGAGTCGGCCGGCAGCGCCCGCTCGTCCGATGTCGCGAACTGTGCGTGCGCGAACGGGATTCCCATCAGGAGCAGCAGCGCCATGACTCCCAGCGCGGCCCGCAGCGGCCGGCGCGTGACGGCCATCGCGGTGCGCCGCCAGAATCGCGACGGCTGCGCCAGCCGATCCCGGCGGCGGCGCAATGCCAGAGCATCGACGCGGGTTCCGAGCAGGCTCATCAGCGCCGGCAGGACGACGACCGCGGCCAGCGCGGCCAGCAGCACCACCACGATCGCGGCGATACCGACCGACCGCAGGAAAGACGTGGGAAACACCAGCATCCCGGCCATGGCGACGGTGACGGTGGCCGCGCTGAACAGGATCGTGCGCCCGGCTGTCGTGACAGCCTCCACGACAGCCTGTTCCGGCTCGTGACCGCGTTGTCGTTCCTCGCGGAATCTCGACACCGTCAGCAGGCCGAAATCGATGGCCAGCCCGAGTCCGAAGGCGGTGGCGACGGTGAGCGCGTACACCGACACCTCGGTGACGTGGGCCAGCCAGAAGAGCACCCCGGTCGTGGACACGATCGAGACGACGCCCACCGTCAGCGGCAGCAGCGCGGCCATCACACCGCCGAACACCACGATCAGCAGGAGCAGGGTCGCGGGCAGTGCGATCGATTCGGAGAGGACGAGATCGCGGTGCACCCGGCTCTCGATATCGTTGGTCAGGCCGAGCTTGCCGCCGGCCCGCACCTCGATCGCCGGGTCGTCGGCGGGCAGGTCGTCGACGACCCGTTTGGTGATCTGGGCCGCCGCTTCCGGGCTGCCGTTCGGGTGCAGCAGTACCAATCCGGACCGGCCGTCCGCGCTGCGCAACTCCGGCGTACCGGTGGACCAGTACGAGCCCACGACCGCCACGTCCGGTTCCGCGGCGATCTTCTGTGTCAATCGCTGTGCGGCCGTTGCCACTTCGGGGCTGCCGACATTGCCGTCCCGCGCGGTCACCTGCAGGATCAGATCGGGGGAGCCGCCGAACCGGGTGTCGAGGACGTTCTGGACATGGGCGGACTCCGAGTGCGGATCGTCGAATCCGCCGACCTTCAAATGCTGGGACACCCCGGCTCCCATCAGGCCCGCGAGCACGAGGACGACGGTGGTGAGGGCGAGGACCAGCCGGGGGTGGGCGACGGTGGCGGTGGCAAGGCGTCTCAACATGGCAGGCTCGCTTCGGATCGGGTGTACCGGCGCAGCAACTGCCGTAGGTGCCGGAACAGAAGTTCCTTGTGTTCGGTGAGGTAGAAGTGATCGCCCGGAAGAATCCGCACCTCGTGGAAGCCGGTGGTGCATCCTGCCCAGGCGGCCAGGTCGAGTTCGCCGGCCAGCGGATCGGCGTCGCCACCGAAGACGTGGATCGGGCAGGGCAACGGTGGCCCGGCGGCCTGGGGGTCGCTTGCGCACAGACGCAGATCGTCACGGGTCGTCGCGACCAGATCGCCCAGCAGCGCGGGAAATTCGAGCAGTTCTGCGGGCAGGCCGCCGAGGTCGGTGAGCAGCCGGATCAATGCCGGGTCGTCGAGGGGGTCGGTCAGCGACAACGCCATCGGCAGCGGGGGAGCGGCATACCCGGACAGCAGCAGCGCCCGGGGAGTGGTTCGCCCGCTGTGCCGGCGGCGGCAGGCCAACCGGTAGGCGATCAGAGCGCCCATGCTGTGCCCGAAGAACAGGTGCGGTTCGGTGAGGAACTCGTCCAGCTGATCGTCGAGCTCCGCGAGCAGTGCCTCGATATCGGTGAAGCGGGCTTCTGCGGCGCGGCGCTCGCGGCCGGGCAGCAGCACCGGCCAGACCGTCGCGTGCGGGTGCAGCGCGCGCTGCCATCCGTGGAACAGCGAGGCGCCGCCGCCGGCGTGATGGAAACAGAACAACCTCAGGCCCTGCTCGTCGGCGGGCCGAATCAGATACCGGCTCATGGCAATGCGGCCAATTCCTCGGCCAGTACCCGTACGGTGTGCCGGATCTGCGCCTCGGTGTGGCACACCGTGACGAAGAACCGCAGCCGGGCCAGGTTCTCGGGCACGGCCGGGTACAGGATCGGATTGACGTTGATTCCGCGCCGCAGCAGCGCATTCGACAGTGCCAGCGTCTTCATCGAATCACCGACGATGCACGGGATCACGGGCGTGGCGAAGCTGTCGCCGGTGTCGATGCCGGCCTTCCTGGCGAGTTTCAGGAACAGCTCCGACCGGCTCCGCAGCTGCTCGAGCAGTGCGGGCTGGGACCGCAGCTGCCGAAGCGCCGCCAGCGATGCCGCGGCGTTGGGCGGGGTGATGCCGACGCTGTAGATGAAGCCGGGCGTGGTGTATTTGAGGAATCGGATGAGCTCGGCGCTACCCGCCACGTACCCACCGCACCCGGCGAGCGCCTTGGACATGGTGCCCGACCACAGCTCCACATCGGCACGGTCGACGCCGAAATGCTCGCCGATGCCGGCGCCGGTCGCTCCGAGCACTCCGATGCTGTGCGCCTCGTCGATCATGAGCAGCGCGCGGTGCTTCTTCTTCACCGCGATGAGCGCGGGCAGATCCGGGATGTCACCGTCCTGGCTGTAGATGCCCTCGATGACGACGAGCACTCGCCGGTATTGATGCCGTATCTCGGTGAGCAGGCGGTCGAGTGCCTCGTGGTCGTTGTGCGGGAAGGGCCGCCGGGTGGCGCCGGAGAGCTTGCAGCCCTGCAGAATACTGTCGTGCGCCAGGCTGTCGTGCACGATCAGGTCACCCTCCCCGACGATGTGCCCGATCACCGTGACATTGGTGGCGTGCCCGCTGACCATCGCGAGCGCATCCTCGGTGCCCAGCAGGGCGGCGAGTTCTCGCTCGAGTTCGGCATGAATCGGTTTCTCGCCGGACAGCAGCCGGCTGGCCGAGCACGAGCTGCCGTACCGCGCGACCGCATCCTGGACCGCCGACACGACGGCGGGATGTCCCGACAGGCCGAGGTAGTTGTAGCTGGAGAAGTTCAGCACCTCGCGGCCTTCGATCACCGACGTGTCCTGGGTGATTCCGTCGTTGACGAGGAAGTAGGGGTTGGACATGCCCAGGGACTCGGCCAGCGCGATACGCTCCGAGATCGCCTTGACCTCGGGGAAATCCGCGATGCGATGCTGGGGTTCGACGGCCGGTCGTGGCTCGGCAACCGGTTCGGGTAGGTATTGCTCTCCACGGTGACGGGCGACGAGTGCGGCCACATCGCCGAGAGTCGTTGCGGGGGTGTACCAATTCGGCTCGATGACCAGTCCCGGGAACTTCCTGGCGAGGCCGCCGAACAGATCGGCGATCATGATCGAATCGAATCCCAGGTCGCCGCTGAGGGTTTGGATGGTGCTCACCGTGTCTGCCGGAAATCCGCTGACCCGAGCGACTTCGGCGCGGACGGCGGCCGAGATGGCCGGACCCTGCTCCACGGGGGTGGGCTGTACTCGCATTTCCGGTGTGGCCGAAGTGTTCCGGGCCGCGGCCGCGAGGACGGCGGCCTGCTCCCGGAAGAGCTCGATCAGGTGATCCATGGTGGTGTCCGTCGTGTGTCGTGTTGTCGGAGTGGGTGTTTCGGTGCTGGGCGCGGGAGCATCCACCTGCGTCCAGAAGCGGTGGTTGGTGGCGAACTCGTAGCCGCCGATGCGGTGCCGCACCCGGGCGGCGGGCTCGTAGAGGACGTCCCAGTCCGGGTTCAGACCGTCGCGATACAGCGCCGCGACCGTCGAGTCGAGCTCGTGACCGGTCGCATCCGGTCCCGGGCAGGGCACCTGGGTCGGCAGGTCGAGCCCGGCGTGGGCGCGCCGGACCATCGGGGCCAGCGTGCGCCGGGGACCCACTTCCACGAGGTGGGTGGGCTCGGCCCGCAACGCAGCCGCCGCGGCATCGGCGAACCGCACCGTGGCCTCGACGTGGTCCACCCAGTAGGCGGCGTCCATCGGCTCGTCGGCGTCGAGCAGGCGTCCGCGCACGCTCGAATAGATCGGGATTTCGGGCCGGCGGTAGTGGCATTCGCCGGCCACCTCGGCGAAGGCGTCGAGCATCGGCTGCATCAGCGGCGAGTGGAATCCGTGCGAGACAGTGAGCGGACGCGCGGTGATCCCGAGGTCGGTGAGCACCGCACCGATCCGTCCGACGCCGTCGGCGGCACCGGACAGCACCAGCTCCCGTGGACCGTTCACCGCGGCCACCGCGACACGGGGCTCGGCGGCGATCAACTCGGCGAGCTCGGAGGTCGTGCCGCGGACCGCGAGCATCGTTCCACCGTCGGGCAGCTGCTGCATGAACCGGCCGCGAGCGCAGACCAGCCGGCATGCGTCGGCCAGGCCGAAGACTCCGGCGACCGCGGCGGCCGCGTATTCGCCGACACTGTGGCCGAGCAGCCAGGCCGGCTCGACGCCGAGGTCGGTGAGCACCCGGGCCAGCGCGTACTCGACCGCGAAGATCGCCGGCTGCGCGAACTCGGTCCGGTGCACGAGATCGCTTCCGCTGAGCAGCAGTTCGGTCACCGAACGGTGCAGGTGCGGTGCCAGCTGTGCGTCCACCTCGGCGAGCGCCCGCCGGTAGGCAGGACTGCGCTCGTGCAGTGCGCGCGACATCCCGGGATACTGCGAGCCCTGGCCGGTGAACAGCCAGCCGATCGACAATGGCTGCGCGACACCGGAATCGGGTCCCGTGCCCGAGGCGAACGCCCGCAGCGCCGACACCGCCTCCGTCCGGTCGCCGACCGCGAACGCCAGCCGATGCCGGCCGGAGGACTTCACGAGATTGCTCGACCAGCACAGCCGATTCAGGGCGGCGGGATCGTGGTCGATGTGCTCGGCGAGCCGGGCGGCATTGCGCCGCAGACCATCCCGATCGTTCGAGGAGACGGTGAGCACGCCGCCGCCGTCGGTCGCCGCCGGAACGCTGGTCGCGGGAGCGCCGGCCAGCAGCATGTGCGCATTGGTCCCGCCCATGCCGAAGCTGCTGACGGCGCCGTGAATCGGGCCGTCCGGCAACGGCATCGGCTCGTGCAGCAGTCGCAGCCCGTGGGCGGCCAGCCGCAGCCGCGGATTCTCGTCGGCGGCGAACCTGGTGGGCGGGACGACGCGGTGGCGCAGGCTGAGGACCACCTTGATCAGGCCCGCGATGCCGGCCGCGCCCTCGGTGTGGCCGAGGTTGCCCTTGATCGACCCGATCGCGCACGGCTGCGGCCGCTCGACCGCGTGCACCGTGCCCAGCGCCTTGGCCTCGATCATGTCGCCGAGAACCGTTCCCGTGCCGTGTGCCTCGACGAAGGCGACCTGCTCCGCGGACACGCCGGCGCGCCGGTAGGCCTCGGCGATCACCTGCTGCTGTGCCCAGCGATTGGGCGCGGTGATGCCGTTGCTGCGCCCGTCGTTGTTCACCGCACTGCCCTTGATCACCGCGTGGATCGGCAGACCCTCGGCCAGGGCGTCGGCGAGCCGCCGCAGCACCACCACCGCGACACCCTCGCCGCGGCCGATGCCGTCGGCCTTGCCGCTGAACGGCTTGCACCGCCCGTCCGGGGCCGACAGGCCGGCCTGGGTGTAGAAGACATTGAGCGCGGGCGTGACGGTGATGTTCACCCCGGCGGCGAGAGCCTGATCGCATTCCCCTGCCGACAGGGCGACGCACGCCTGGTGCACCGCGACCAGCGAGGACGAGCAGGCGGTGTCGATGGCCAGACTCGGGCCCTTCAGGTCCAGCTGATAGGAGATCCGATTCGCGGTCATGAAATAGCCGTTACCCGAACCCATTTGGGGCGTGATGCGCGTGTAGTCGCGCATGTGCACGGTCGCCCATTCGTTGGCCATGACGCCGACGAAGACACCGGTATTCGACCCGGACTGGCGGCGGGGGTCGAGGGTGGCGTCCTCGAACGCCCGCCAGGCGGCCTGCAGCAGCAGCCGCTGCTGCGGATCCATCGCCTGCGCCTCGCGCGGCGCGATGCCGAAGAACTCGAGGTCGAATGCGTCGGCATCGCAAAGGAATCCGCCATTGAGGTTGTTGACCGATCCCGGTCCGCCCGCCGGATCGTGGAATTCGCCTGCTCGCCAGCGTTGCTCGGGCACCTCGGTGACGGCATCGGCGCCGGTCATCAGCAACGCCCACAACGCTTCGGCATTCGGCGCCTGCGGGAACCGGCAGTCGAGGCCGACGATCGCGATATCGCTCATGCTGTGTCCATCGGGCATGCGCGGCGGCTCTGCGTGGTCACGCTGCGCAAGCGCGGGGAGGCGGAGCGGCGCCTCCGAGCCTTGACCGCTCATGCCGCCGACTCACGGTGCAGGACAGCCTCGTTCGCGATGAATCCGGCCAGTTCGGCGATCGTCGGATGGTCGAACACGACGGTGGCGTCGAGTTCGAGATCCCATTCGTCCTCGACCTCGCCGCACAGGCTCACCGCGGATACGGAGTCCAGGCCGAGTTCGGCCAGCGGCAGCGTGGTGTCGACGCTGTAGGCGGGCTGGTCCAGATAGCCGGCGACCCGCTCGACGAGCCACTCGATGATCGGGGCTGCCGCGCCGGCAGCCGTGTGCGTGTGCATCGTGGTGATCCCCTTGTGGTTTCGGCTGTCGGATCAGCCGAGGGTGGCCAGGGCGCTGGTGCGCAGCTGTTGGACGGACGGTTCGATCTGTTCGTGCAGCACCGAGTCGATGGTGCTGTCGAAGAAGGCCGCTCGCATGGAGCTGCGCTGCACCTTGCCGCTGGTCGTGCGGTGCACGCTGCGGTGCTCCACCAGCACCACATTCGGCGCCGGCAGGTCGAACGCCGCCGCCACGGTGGCGCGGATGCGGGTTGCCAGTTCGGCGGGGGTCGATTCGCCCAATGCGGTGGTCCGCACGCCCTGGATCAGCAGCAACCGCTCCTGCCGGCCGGTTTCCACGGCCAGCGCGACTCCCAGTGAGTCGGTGAGTGCCGGGTGCTCCGCGCGGACGGCTTCCTCGATGTCGTGGGGGTACAGATTGCGGCCGTTGACGATGATCACGTCCTTCAGCCGGCCGGTCACGAAGACTTCGCCGTCATGGATCGCGCCGAGGTCGCCGGTGCGCAGGTACGGTCCCTGCCCGGCGATGCGCGCACCGAACGTCTCGCGAGTCTCTTCCGGTCGGTTCCAATAGCCCTGTGCCACACTGTCTCCGGCGATCCAGATCTCGCCGACCCGACCATCGGGCAGCGCCTGCAGGGTGTGCGGATCCACGATCCGGATCTCCATTCCCGGTACCGCCGGCCCGTTACCGACCAGGCGGGTTCCATGCTCGGCCGGCACCAGCCGGTGGGCTTCGAGCTGAGCTGGATCGACGGTCAGATACTCGAGCGGGCGCCCGGGCGGGCGGATGGACCCGATCAGCGTCGCCTCGGCCATGCCGTAGCCGGGGGTGAAGATGTCGGCGGCGAATCCCGCCGGAGCCAGCCGCTCGATCACCGTCTCGAGGGTCCGTGGCCGGATCGGTTCGGCACCGACGAGCGCCCCCCACAGCGACGACAGGTCGAGCTCCGCCAACTGCGCGTCGCTCACGCGCCGGGCGATCAGGTCATAGGCGAAGTTCGGCGCGACAGTGGCGCGGGCGCGGTAGCGGTGGATGGCCTCGAGCATGCTCACCGGTCGCTTGAGGAACGTCATCGGTGACATGAACGCCAAGTTCGCGCCGTGGTAGATCGGCTGCAGCAGCATGCCGATCAATCCCATGTCGTGGAAGTGCGGCAGCCATCCGACCGTGGTGTCGAGATCGGTGGCGCCGAGGGCCGTGCTGGTGGCGGCCGCATTGTGCACGAGATTGCGGTGGGTGACCACCACACCCTTGGGCTCACTGGTGGAGCCTGAGGTGTACTGCAGGAATGCGACTGTGCCGGAATCGATCTCGGGCATCGCCCAGGTCTCCGGATCACCGAGCTCGGCGGTGTCGGTCGCGGCCACCGACACCTGCACGCCCGCCTCGCGAGTCCAGGCGGCGAGCGGATCCCGAATCTCACCGGTCGTGAGCACCAGACCGGTCCCGGTGTCGGCGAATATCCCCGCCACGCGCTGCATGCTGCGCGCATCGTGCGGAACCGGGGCAGGTACCGCGATCACGCCCGCGTAGAGGCAGCCGAGGAAGGCCCGCAGGAATTCGAGTCCGGGGGGATAAAGCAGCAGCACCGGCCGGTCGGCCTCCGGGCGTTGTGACAGCCAGACCGCCATCGCCCGGGCATCGCGGTCGAGTTCGCGATAGCTCGCCGGCTGCTCGATCAATTCGCGGCCCTGCTCGCGCAGATACGTGTAGCGCCGAGTGTCGCCATAGGTAGCGGCCTGCTCGCGAATGTGCGCGACGAAGGTGGACTGCATTCGTGAACTCCCGGGATTTGATTCGTGTACCAGATGCGACAGATTTGCTGGCATTTGTCGCACCACTTGGAAAAGAATCTTCCGGGTCGGCGGTTGCGCCGAATAGCCACCAAAGGTGGAGACCACCTTCACCCCCCGGGCCACATTCCCGCCGGAGGGGCCTTGTTAGGCGGCAGATACCCTGGCGGGCATGGAGCGGTAGGCGTGCAGGTTTCGCAGGGGATGCGGGATCGGCGGGCCGTCCAGGCGCAGATCCGGATACCGCTCGAAAAGGGCTCGCAGCGCGATGGCGCCTTCCAGCCGGGCGAGCCGGGCTCCCAGACAGCCGTGTATCCCGCTGCTGAACGCGAGATGCTCCGCGGCGTTGTCCCTGGTCACATCGAATTGCTCGGGGTCGGGGAAGACGGTGGGATCGTGGTTTGCTCCGGCCAATGACAGCAGGACCAGGGAACCCGATCTGATGTGCTGTTGATCGATATCGACGTCACAGTTCGCGACCCGGCCGGTCATCCGCACGGGACCGTCGTAGCGCAGAACTTCCTCGACCGCGTTCGGCCACAGCTCCGGCCTCTCGGCCAGCAGTTCCAACTGGTCCGGATGGCTTGTCAGCAAGGCGATCCCGTTGCCGAGCATGTTCACCGTCGTCAAGAATCCGGCATCCAGGAGCAGGGCCGCATTGGCCACCTGCTCGCGGCGGGTGAGTTCGTCATTCGCGACCAGCATGCTGAGCACGTCATCGCGCGGCTCGGCGGTGAGCCGATCGAGGTGCTGGTCGAAGTACTGTTTGACTTCGGCCAGGTCTTTGACGGCGTCGCGATAGGTGGCCCAGTCCAGGCCTCGTTCGAGCAGCGGCGCACCCGAGTCTCCCCATTTCAGCAGGGTCGAATGCATGTCCTCCGGCAACCCGAGAATTTCGGCGATGATCGTGACCGGCATCTGCGCGGAAAAATCGCTGATCAGATCGGGTCGGGGATTCGAATCCAGGCGGTCGATCAGGTCATCGGCCACTGCGGCGACTCGTTCCTCCAGCGTCGCGATCGCCTTCGGCCCGAATGCGTGCCCGACCATGCGCCGGTACCGGGTGTGATCCGGCGGATCGGTCACCAGCATCGAGGGCGGTTCTCCGATGTTGGGAAGTCCCGGATCCGTCTTGGCCAGCATCCAGCGGATCGGCTTCGGCAGGGCTGGATGATTGGGCGAGACCACGCCGAAGCGCCGGTCTCGGAGGACGAGCCGGCAGATTTCGTAATCCGCGGTGATGTACACCCCCGACATCCGGGGAATCCGGCCCTGCCGCCGGATGTCCTCGATATACGGCGATGAGCCGAGCAAGCTGTCCGGGTGGAGGGCGAGATTCCCCAGCGGCTCACCACGACGCGCCGACCACCGGAGGTAGGTCCGCAGGAAGCCGTGCATGAGCAGCCACCGAGTCCATGTGCGAGTCAACATCGTCACCTCTCACCCCCGACCCGCTCCCTATGATAGTGATTCGCTATGGGCTGTCGCAGCTGCTCGAAGGTGATGGAGTGACGTTCGGATCGGGCGAGGGGCCCACCATGGACAGGCGCAGGTTCATACAGGGCGTCGGCGCGGCTGCGGCGACGCTGGGCTTCGCGAGCGCAGGCGCGGCCAAATCTGTCGCACGAGCCGACGATTTCGACCAGAGCTCGAAGACGCCGGAATATCGCACGCTGGTGCCGGAGATCTTCGAACCCCTGCCGGATCCCGCCGATCATGTACCGGCGATCGTCGTCGGATCAGGGTTCGGGGCGTCGGTCACCGCGCTGCGCCTGGCGCAGTCCGGGATGGACGTCGCAGTGCTCGAGCGCGGATCGCGCTGGCCGAATGATCCGTGGCGCACCATCTTCACCGTCGACACGATTCCGGATGGCCGCGGCTTCTGGCATCGCACCACCTTCACCGGGGTGAACAGGATCCCGCTTGCTTTCGATCCGTTCGGCGGGGTCCTCGATGTCTGCAGCTACCCGGGCATCGACGTGTGGCGCGCCGCGTGTGTCGGCGGTGGCTCGGTCGTGTTCACCGGGGTGATGATCGAGCCGGAGCAGCGGTTCTTCGATCACGTATTCCGCGGGGTGGTCGACTATCGCGAGATGCATGACGTCTACTACCCCAGCGTCCGAAAGATGCTGCGGCTCAGCCCGATACCGGACGACATCTACAACTCCTCCGCGTTCACGCACTCCCGCGCCTGGGACGAACAGGTCCGCGCGGCCGGATACACGCCGCAGCCCATCGACGGCATCTGGAAGTGGGACGTCATCCGCGACGAGCTGGCCGGGCGATCGACGGCGTCGGCGACGGTGGGCTGTTCGGACCTCGGCAATTCCAACGGCGCGAAGTTCGATCTGAACCAGAACTACCTGCTCGGTGCCGAGGCCACCGGCCGCGCCCGGATCTACCCGGGCCATCGCGTGGACACCATCGCCGAGGTGCCGGGAGCGCCGGGTCGCTATGCCGTCGCCGTGACCAAACTCGCCCCGACCGGCGAGGTGCTCCACACCCGGACCCTGACCTGCGACATGCTGTTCCTGGCCGCGGGCTCCCTGGGCACCTCCGAGCTGTTGGTGCGCGCGAGGGCGACCGGCGCGCTGCCGAACCTGAACGAGCACATCGGCGAGGGCTGGGGCAGCAACGGTGACGTCGCCCTGGCCCGGCCACTCACCGCGCTCGATATGGGCACGCAGGGTGCGCCGTCAGCGAGCCGGATTCTGGACGAGGCGGGCGCACCCGTGACGCTGGAGAACTGGTTCATCCCCGGCACGACGCCTTTCGACATCGGGCTGCTCGGATCGCTGGGCATCGTGCTCGACGACACCCGCGGCCGGTTCGTCTGCGATCCGGCGGACGGGCGCGTGGACCTGCTGTGGCCAACCGGCGGCGCCGCCAGATATCTCGCGCGAGCACGCGAAGTCAACAACACCATGATCAGTAAGAGCGGTCAGCTTTTTGCTCGATCGGGCCTGGATGCGGATGCGTCGTTCACCGCCCATCCGTTGGGCGGCGCAGTGATCGGGCGCGCGACGGACGAGTACGGCCGGGTGCGTGGTTACCGGAACCTCTATGTGATGGACGGGGCGGCGGTACCCGGGAGCACCGGAACCGTGAACCCCGCGTTGACGATCAGCGCGCTGGCCGAGCGCAATATCGAACAGATCATTCGTTCCGGCGGGTAGTGGAATAGTCCAGCGATACAGTCGAGAGCTGTGGACGAGACTCCGGTCGCACACCGTCGGCGGTCGCTCGCCGAGCGGGTGGCGATCCGGCTGCTGTACCCGACATTCCGGCCCACCGCGGAGTCCTTGCGGGAGGCCGTCGCGGGCAAGGTGGTGCTGGTGACCGGGGCCTCGCACGGTATCGGCAAGGCCAGCGCCCGGAAGCTGGCCGCGGCGGGGGCGGTGGTGCTGCTGGTGGCGCGTTCCCGGACCGAATTGGAACGGCTGGCCGCCGACATCACGGCCGCCGGCGGCGTAGCCCACGCCTGCCCGGCCGACCTGACCGACATGGATGCCGTCGACCGGCTCGGCCGGACGCTACTGGCCGAGTACGGACACATCGATGTGGTGATCAGCAACGCCGGCAAGTCGATTCGACGTCCTATCGCCGAATCCTACGACCGCTTCCACGATTTCACCCGCACCATCGACATCAACTATCTCGGCCCGGTGCGGCTGCTGCTGACTCTGCTGCCCGATATGCGCGCACGCGGGCAGGGGCACATCGTGAACGTCTCCACCTGGGGGGTGCTCATGCCGCCGAGTCCGCGCTGGTCGGCCTACGGTGCCTCGAAGGCGGCCTTCGACGTCTGGCTGCGCAGCGTCGCCGCCGAAATCGCCGGTGACGACGTCACCACCACCTCGGTCTACATGCCACTGGTGCACACCAGAATGAGCGCCCCCACCGACTTCGGCCGGATGCCCGGCCTGACCGTCGACGAAGCCTCCGACCTCGTCACGCACGCCGTCACCGCCAAACCCCGCGACGTCGCCCCGTGGTGGGCAGTCCGGGTCCAAGCCTGGTCCGCCGTCCACCGCGACCAGGTCCAGCGCTTGATGGAACGCAGGTTCAACCGCTGAAGACCGGACCGCGGCGGGCCGCGCGAGCGTGTCGTCGCCATTACTTTTCGGCGACATTCTTATGGCAAAGGTATAGCCATTGCATCGCGTCGGACAAGTTCGAAGGCCGACCGGCGCAAATGCAGGAATGGAGAGACATTTGGTCATGGAATCGAACGTGAGAAGTCACTGAATCGTTGCTGTTCGAACGCAGCGGATGTTCCCGTGAAGTCCTCGGGGAATGCCCAGTGCACTGCGCACCTTCCTAGTGGATATGGAAACTATCCCAGCGTGCGGCGGTGTACACGAACGTACCGATCGGCTTATACTGGCCGCGGTCGGGGTTGCAGGAAATTAAGGCGCGAATACAGCGCGGTCCAGGTTAGAGGGATGTAATGACTGCACCGCGACCGCAGCCCGACCCTGGCCGAGGATCGAGCGGAAATGCCGAGCCGGGCGCGTCAGCCACACAGTTGATACCGCTGTCTGCCGGGCAGCAGGGGTTGTGGCTGGCGCAGAAATTGACTCCGGATGTGCCGATATCCGAGGCGCAGTATGTCGAGTTGCATGGCGACTTCGACGGTGACCTGCTGCGCGAGGCGGCGATTCGAGCCGGCCATGAGTTCCAGTCGGGGTATCTGCGACTGGTCGAGATCGACGGTGAGCCGTATCAGCGGTACGACCCGTCGCTGAACATGACGGGACCGGTGATCGATGTCCGTGGTGCACCGGATCCCGTCGCAGCCGGCTTGGAATGGATGCGCCGGGAGTACACAGCGCCGCTGGATATGACCCGGGATCTGTTGGTCGCAACGGCGATTGTGCAGGTGGGGGATCGGCATTATCTGCTGTACTGCCGGAGTCATCACGTCGCACTGGACGGCTACGGCGCGATGATGATCGTGAACCGGATTGCCGAGTTGTACACGGCGGTGGTGCAGGGCCGTACCCCAGAGCCCAATCGGCCGGCAGACATCCGTGCCCTCTACGAGGCCGAGCGCAGCTACCGGGAGTCGAAGCGGTTCACCGATGACCAGGCATATTGGGTGAACAGGCTCGCCGATGTCGGCGAGGAGTCCAGCCTGGCCGCCGGGCAGGCGCCCGCGTGCGCGGACAGTGTTGTGGCAATCACCGAACTGCCGGCGGCGACGGTGGAGCGGATCGAACACTTGGCGGAAGTGGTGGGGGCGAGCCCGGCCGCGGTGGTGATCGCCGCATTCGGCTGTTATCTGGGCCGGAAGACCGGCCGCGACGACGTTCTGGTCAACATTCCCGTATCGGGTCGCACGACCGCCGTGCTGCGGCGATCCGCAGGGGTCTTCGTCAATGTGGCGCCGCTTCCGATCGTCCTCGATCCACGGGACACCGTCGCGGCACTGGCGCTGCGGGTGCAGTCCGATCTGGTGGGTGTGTTGCGGCACCAGCGGTGCGGCCTCCCCGACATTCGCACCGCCACCGGGACGCGCGGCGCCGAGCGCCGCTTCGCGGGCCCGGTCGTGAATGTCATGCTCTTCGACCAGAAGCTCCAACTCGGGTCGGTGACCGGCGAATTCCATATCCTCAGCTCCGGCCCGGTCGAGGATGTGCTGGTCGACGTGTATCGGACCGGGGATCCGCCGCGGACGCTCCTCCAGTTCCTGGCCAATCCCAACCTGTACACCGACTCCGAACTGTCGGCGCACAGCACCGCATTCGCGGAGTTCATCGACGAATTCGCCGCCGCCGCATCGGACACCGAGCTCGGACGGGTCCACCCCGGCAGCGCCGCCGAAAGCGCCGGGATCCGCCGCCGCCGCGAGAACCTGGCGTTCTGGCGCGACACCCTCGCGGATCTTCCCGAGGAACTTGGTCTGCCGTTCGACAGGCCCCGGCCGGTGGTGATGTCGAATCGTGGTGCGACTGAGGATTTTTCGTTGGATGCGGGGTTGGTTCGGGGGTTGGAGGATTATGCGCGGCGGCATGATTCTTCGTTGTTCACGGTGGTTCACGGTGCGCTGGCGGTATTGCTCGCGCGGATGAGTGGTGGCAACGATATTCCGGTCGGCACAGCGGTCGACGATGCGATCGGGATGTTCGCCGATACCCTGGTGTTGCGGACCGAGATCGATCCGGGGGAGTCGTTCGCCGATCTGCTCGGGCGGGTCCGGAAGGTCGATCGGGATGCGTTCGATCATGCCGATGTCCCGTTCGAGCACGGGGTGGACCAGCCGTCTCGGTCGCGACGTCCCTTGTGCCAAGTGATGCTGGCATTCCGGAACCCGAAACCTGTCGAACCGGAACAACTCGACCTCGAACTGCCGGCGGCCGGCCTCTCCAGCGAAATATCCTGCTTCGACCTGCAATTCATCCTGTCGGGCCACAGCGGCGGCGGCATGACCGCCGCGGTCACGTTCGCCACGGATGTGTTCGATGCCGCGACGATCGATTCTCTGACCCGTCGGTGGATCCGGATTCTGGAGTCGGTGGCCGCCGATCCGACGGTTCCGGTCGGGGCGATCGACGTGCTCGAGCCCGCCGAGCGCGCCGATCTGCTGGCACGTCATGGCGCGCCTGCGCTGGCACCGGTCACCCTGCCCGGGCTGCTGGCCACCGCTGTCGGTGTGGATCCCGATGCGGTGGCGATCGTGTCCGGCGGCCGGGAATTGAGTTACCGGGAGGTGGACGAGCGTTCGAATCGGTGGGCCCGGCAGCTGATCGAGCGGGGTGTCGGTCCGGAAGATGTTGTCGCGATCGGTATGCCGCGTTCCGCGGATTCGGTGCTGGCGGTGTGGGCGGTTGCCAAGTCGGGGGCTGCCTTCCTGCCGATCGATCCGGGCTATCCGGTCGAGCGCGTCGCCCATTTGGTGACCGATTCGAGGGCGGCGGTCGGCCTGACGGTGGCCTCCGTGCGTGCACGGTTACCGGATGAGATCGATTGGCTGACAGCGGATTTCCTCGATGAGGGCGATGATCGGCCGGTCACCGACGGTGATCGGGTGCGTCCGGTTCGTGTCGACGATATCGCGTATGTCATCTACACCTCCGGATCGACGGGGCTGCCCAAGGGCGTTGCTGTCACCCATCGGGGACTGAACAACTGCGCCACCACGCACCGCGATGCCATCAGCGTCGGAAACCTGTCCCGCACACTGCATCTGGCTTCACCGGGTTTCGATGTCTCGGTCCTGGAACTGCTGTTGTCGCTGTGCGCGGGCGCGACGATGGTTGTCGCACCCGGCGACAGCTTCGGCGGCGACGAACTCGCCGAACTCCTCGACCGCGAACATGTGAGCCACGTGTGTATTACACCCTCGGCACTGTCGACCATCGACCACACCCGTTGGCTGTTACCGGATTTGGGGCATCTGATCGTCGGCGGCGAAGGCGTCGGCACCGACCTGGTCGATCGGTGGAGTGGTGATCGTGAACTGTTCAACGAATACGGGCCCACCGAGACGACGATCGCGGTCACGCTGACCTCGCTGGCGGCAGGGGAGCTGGTCACGATCGGCCGCCCGATCCGCGGCGTTTCGACATGGATCCTCGATCAGCGATTGCAGCCGGTGCCGGTCGGTGTGGCGGGTGAGTTGTATGTCGCCGGTGGCCTATTGGCGCGTGGGTATTACCGCCGGGCCGGTTTGACGGCGGAGCGGTTCGTGGCCTGTCCGTGGTTGCCGGGTGAGCGCATGTATCGGACCGGTGATGTGGTCCGGTGGACGCCCGATGGTGCGATCCAGCATCTCGGCCGGTCCGACTTCCAGGTCAAGATTCGCGGTCTTCGGATCGAGCTCGGTGAGATCGATTCCATGCTCACGAGTCACGCGAGTGTCGGTCATGCCGCCACGATCGGCTATCGCGCCGCATCGGGAGCTCAGTCTCTGGTCTCGTATGTTGTTGCCGCGCCGGGGCATTCGATCGATACCGTGCTTTTGGCGGAGTATGTCGCCGATCGGGTGCCGTCGTATATGGTTCCGTCCTCGATCGTGGCGCTGGACCGGATCCCGTTGACACCCACAGGCAAGATCGATCGCAAGGCGCTGCCCGAACCTGTGTTCACCGACAACAAACCGTACCGGGCGCCGCGAACACCGATCGAGCACCTCATCGCCGAGACACTCGCCGATGTGCTCCACCTGGACGCCATCGGTATCGACGACTCCTTCTTCGCCCTGGGCGCAGACAGTTTGGTCGCGACCCGGGTCGCCGCGCGCCTGGGAGCCGCACTGAATATCGAAATTCCGGTGCGGCTGCTGTTCGATGCGTCCACGACCGCGGAACTGGCCACCCGGATGGAGCAGGAGGCGCTGACGGGGCGGCGGCCCCGCCCGCCACTGATCGCCGGTCCGCGCCCCGATCTCGTGCCGTTGGCGCCTGCGCAACAACGAATGTGGTTCTTCAACCAATACGACACCGCCTCCGGGGCATACAACATGCCGATCGCCCTGCGGCTGCGTGGCGAATTGAACGTCGACGCCCTGCGGCTGGCCCTGATCGACGTGCTGGCCAGACACGAATCCTTGCGAACGCGGTACCCGGATCACGACGGAATGCTGATCCAGGTCATCGAATCCGTCGACCACGTCGACCGGGAACCCACTCTGACAACGGTCTCGTTCAGCCAATTGGTCCCGGCGATAACCGAATTAGTGACCGAAGGCTTCGACGTGAGCACCCGGGCGCCGGTGCGCGCCCGGCTGTTCCGCGTGGCCGATGCGGAGGAACCGGAATACGTGCTGGCCGTCGTGGTGCATCACATTGCCGCGGACGGCTTCTCGATGGCACCGCTGGCTCGTGACGTGACGACCGCGTATGCCGCCCGGATCCGTGGTGAGGCCCCGTCGTGGACACCGCTGCCCGTCCAGTACGCGGACTATGCCCTGTGGCAGCGAGCCACCCTCGGCTCGCCGGATGAACCGGAATCGCTGTGCGCGCGGCAGATTCGATACTGGACAGAAGCACTGGACGGAGTTCCCGACGAGCTCTGTCTGCCGTTCGACAGGCCGCGGCCGGCGGTGATGTCGAATCAGGGTGCCACGGCGAACTTCTCGTTGCGTGCGGGATTGGTTCGCGCGTTGGAAGATGCTGCGCGGCAGCACAATTCTTCGCTGTTCATGGTGATTCATGGTGCGTTGGCGGTGTTGATCGCCCGGATGAGCGGGTCCGCCGATATTCCGGTCGGTACGCCGGTTGCGGGTCGTGGTGTGGCGGAGCTCGACGATATGGTCGGGATGTTCGTCAATACGTTGGTACTGCGGACCCAGATCGATCCGGGGGAGTCGTTCGCCGATCTGCTCGGCCGGGTGCGGCGGGTCGACCTGGATGCCTTCGACCATGCCGATGTCCCGTTCGAGCAAGTGGTGGATCAGTTGGTCACGCACCGATCCCAGGCTCGCCATCCGCTGTTCCAGGTGATGCTGGCATTCCAGAACCTGGAACCGGTGAAGCTGAAGCTGCCCGATCTCGAACTGTCGGTGGTCGACCTGCCCAACAACGTCTCCCGCTTCGACCTGCAATTCATCCTCTCGCAGGACCACGACAGCGGCGACATGGCCGTCGCGCTCACCTTCGCCATGGATGTGTTCGATACCGCGACGATCGATTCTCTGACCCGTCGGTGGATCCGGATTCTGGAGTCCGTGGCCGCCGATCCGACGGTTCCGGTCGGGGCGATCGACGTGCTCGAGCCCGCCGAGCGCGCCGACTTGCTGGCCCGTCACGGTGCACCTCCGGCCGCGCCCGTCACCATGCCCGACCTGTTCGCCGCCGCAGTCGGATTGGATCCTGATGCGACAGCGATCGTGGCCGGGGGGCGGCGGCTGAGTTACCGGGAGGTGGACGAGCGTTCGAATCGGTGGGCCCGGCAGCTCATTCGCCAGGGTATCGGTCCGGAAGATGTTGTCGCGATCGGTATGCCGCGTTCCGCGGAATCGGTGCTGGCGGTGTGGGCGGTCGCCAAAACAGGAGCCGCTTTCCTGCCGATCGATCCGAGCAATCCCGTCGAGCGCGTCGCCCATTTGGTGACCGATTCGAGAGCCGCTGTCGGCCTGACCGTGGCATCCGCGCGCACACGGTTACCGGATGACATCGATTGGCTGACAGCGGATTTCCTCGATGAGGGCGATGATCGGCCGGTCACCGACGGTGATCGGGTGCGTCCGGTTCGCGTCGACGATATCGCGTACGTCATCTACACCTCCGGATCGACCGGGCTGCCCAAGGGCGTCGCTGTCACCCATCGGGGACTGAACAACTCCACCACTGAACGTCGCGCCGCCCTCGGTATCGAAACCCATAGCCGCATACTGCATCTGGCCTCCCCGAGCTTCGATGTCGCGGTTCTCGAGCTGCTGTTGGCGTTGGGTTCGGGCGCGGCGCTGATCATCGCACCCGGCGACGCCGTGGGCGGCGACGAACTCGCCGGGCTCCTCGACCGCGAACACGTCAGCCACGTCCTGCTCACCCCCTCTGTCTTGTCCACGATCGACCACACCCGCTGGCCATTGCCGGATTTGGGGCATCTGATCGTCGGTGGCGAGAGCTGCCGCACCGAACTGGTCGAGCGGTGGGGTGGGAATCGTCAGCTGACGATCGACTACGGGCCCACCGAGACCACCATCACCGCGACGATGAGTTCCTCGCTGGTAGCGGAGGAGTCGGTCACGATCGGTGGACCGGTGCCGGGCGCCTCGACATGGATACTGGATCAGCGATTGCAGCCGGTGCCGGTCGGTGTGGCGGGTGAGTTGTATATCGCCGGTGGTCTATTGGCGCGCGGGTATCTGCGCCGCGCGGGTTTGACGGCGGAGCGGTTCGTGGCGTGTCCGTGGTTGCCGGGTGAGCGCATGTATCGGACCGGTGATGTGGTCCGGTGGTCGACCGACGGTGCGATCGAGTATCTGGGCCGGTCCGATTTCCAGGTGAAGATCCGGGGTCTTCGTATCGAGCTGGGTGAGATCGATTCGGCGCTGGCGGCACACGAGAGCGTTGGTCATGCCGTCACGATCGGCTATCGCGCCGATTCGGGAGCTCAGTCTCTGGTCTCGTATGTTGTTGCCGCGCCGGGGCATTCGATCGATACCGTGCTTTTGGCGGAGTATGTCGCCGATCGGGTGCCGTCGTATATGGTTCCGTCCTCGATCGTGGTGCTGGACCGGATCCCGTTGACACCGGCGGGCAAGATCGATCGCAAGGCGCTGCCCGAACCGGTGTTCGCCGACAACAAACCGTATCGGGCGCCCCGAACTTCGATCGAGCACCTCATCGCCGAGGCATTCGCCGGTGTGCTCCACCTCGACACCATCGGTATCGACGACTCCTTCTTCGCCCTCGGCGGGGACAGCATCATGTCGATCCAGCTGGTGAATCGGGCCAGAGCCGCCGGCGTGGTGTTCTCCCCACGCGACGTGTTCGAGCGCAAAACGGTCGCCGGTCTCGCCCAGGTCGCCATTCAGGAGGGCGCTGCGGAGACATCCCTGCCGGCGGAACCGCCCGGCGCAGGCGTGGGCCCGCTACCGCTGACACCGGTCATGCGAGAGTTGCTCGAGCGGGCGGGGCCGACCTGCGGCCGCTACTCGCAGGCGATGATGGTGGGCCTGCCGGCGGGGATCGACCGGCGGCAGCTGGCCGACGCCGTGCAGGCGATACTCGATCGGCACGACATGCTGCGTGCGCAACTGACCCCGGGCACCGACGGGCGGTGGACGTGGGAGGTGCTGCCGGCCGGAACGATTCGCGCCGACGACGTTCTCGTGCGGGTGCCGATGGAAGCGGGGCGCGGCGAGTTCCGCGTGTTGGCGGCGGCCGAGCTGGATGCCGCCGCGGACCGGCTCGACCCTGGAGCCGGGATCGTGACGCAGGTGGTCTGGTTCGACCCGGTGCACACCGCGGAGCCGGGCACGGTGCTGGTGGTGGTGCATCGTTCGGCGATCGATCGCGTCTCCTGGCGCGTGCTGCTCCCGGATCTCACGGAGGCGTGGACGCGGACCACCTCCGGCGAGCTACCCGATTCGGTCCCGACCGGGACATCGATGCGCAGCTGGGCGCGCGGGCTGGTCGAGGCGGCCCGACGCCCGGAGCGCGCCGCCGAGCTCGAATTGTGGCAGGCGATGACCGCCGGGAACGATCCGACGCTCGGGTCACGGTCCCTCGACCCCGCGATCGACGTGGTAGCGACCACCCGCACGGTCCAGGTCGACGTCGATCCCGAGACGACCGAGGCCCTGCTGACCGCGGTGCCCGCGGCTTTCCACGGCAGTGTGGACGACGGGCTGCTGGCCGCCTTGGCGGTGACGATCGCGAGGTGGCGGCGCGAGCACGAGACGGCGACTCCCGCGGACGTGACGATCCGTCTCGAAGGAAACGGCCGTGCGGAAGGCATTGTCCCGGGCTCGGATCCGGCACGGACGGTCGGCTGGTTCGCCACGAGTTTCCCGATGCGCCTGGATCTTTCGGGCATCGATCTCGACGATGCGTACGCGGGCGGACCGGCGCTGGGGGCAGCGGTCAAATCCGTCAAGGAACAGCTCCTCGCGGTCCCGGACCACGGGATCGGCTACGGCCTGCTGCGGTATCTCGACGAGGACGCCGGAGCGATCCTCGCCACCGCGCCGCCGCAGATCGCGTTCAACTATCTTGGCGCCGAAGCGATTCCGGCAGTCGGATGGGTGCCGGTGGACGTCGGCGATGCCTCGGGTGCGGCAGAGCTCGCCGGTACACAGCCTCCGGATATGCCGGTGCCGGCGGTGCTCGACATCAATGCCCTCGTCATGGACGACGCGAACGGGCCACGGCTGCAAGCGATCTGGTCGTATCCCTCCGGGGTTCTCACCGCTGACGCCGTGCGCGAGGTGGCGGAGTCGTGGCGCTCGGTACTGACCGCGCTGGCGGCGCATGTCCGCCGTGCCGGGAGCGGGGGACGGACGCCGTCGGATCTGGCGCTGGCCGGGCTCGGACAATCCGAGATCGAGCGGCTCGAGGATCGGTATCCGGCCTTGAGCGACGTCTGGCTCTTGGCCCCACTGCAACAGGGGCTGCTGTTCCATGCGCTGGTGTCCGAGCAGTCGGTGGATGCCTACATCACACAGCTGGTCCTCGAGCTGCGCGGCCGGGTCGATCCACGGCGCCTGCGCCGAGCCGCGCACGTGCTGCTCGACCGGCATGCGAATCTACGCGCCGCCTTCGTCATCGACGCCGGACCGGTACAGGTGGTCGACGACGACGCCGAGGCGCCGTGGACGGAGCTGGACCTGTCCGGGCTGGATGACGGTGCACGCGAACGCGAGTGGACGCGGCTCATGGCCACGGACCGCACCACCCGGTTCGACCCGGCGCGTGCCCCGCTGCTCCGCTGGATGCTGGTCACCACCGGGCCGGAGCAGTACCGGCTGGTGCTGACCAATCACCATCTGCTGCTCGACGGCTGGTCGACGCCGCTGCTCCTGCAGGAGCTGCTGGTGCTCTACGCCATCGACTGCGACGCCACGATGCTGCCGCAGGTGCGCCCCTACCGGGACTTCCTGACCTGGGTCGCCCGGCAGGACCCGGCCCCGTCGCTCGACGCCTGGGCCCGGGCGTTCGACGGCGCCGACGAGCCGACCCTGGTGGCTGCGGCCGATCCTCGCCGTCACTACACCGAATCGCGTGAGGTGCTCGGCGAACTCACCGAGGCGCAGACCGCGGAGTTGACCGGCCGCGCACGATCCCGCGGAATCACGCTCAACACCATGATCCAGGCGGCATGGGCAATCGTGCTGGGCACGTTGACATCCCGGCAGGACGTGACGTTCGGTGCGGTGGTCTCCGGACGGACCCCGCAGATCGCGGGTATCGAATCGATGATCGGGCTGTTCATCAACACGGTCCCGGTGCGCGTCCGCCTCGACGTCACCGAGACCCTCGGGCAACTGCTCGACCGCATCCAGGCGGAGCAGGCCGCTCTGCTCGATCATCAGTTCATCGGTCTGGCCGACATCGAGCGGACGGCCGGGCCGGGGGCGGTATTCGACACGGTGACGGTGTTCGAGTCGTTCCCGGTCGATCGTCACGGGTTGACCGCGGACACCGACATCGCCGGCATGCGGCTGGTCGACGTGACCGGCGCCGACGCGGCGCACTATCCGCTGGGCGTGGTCGGGCGCGTCGACTCGCGACTGCACCTCGAGATCAAGTACCTGCCCGAGCTCTTCGACCACGACACCATCGTGGCGACCCTGCGGCGGTTCGTGGGCGTGCTGGGCGACATTGCCGCCGACCCGGATCTGCCGCTGACCCGGCTGAATCTGCTGTCGCCGCAGGAATACCGCGAATTGGCGCCGGTATCAGGTGATCCCGCGATGCCGGAGCGGACACTGCCGGAGCTCTTCGCGGCGACGGTGGCCCGGGATCCGGGGGCGGTGGCGGTGGTGTGCGGGGACCGGCAGTGGACCTATGGCGAGCTCGATGCCGAGTCGAATCGGCTGGCGCGCTTGCTGATCGGCCGAGGTGCCGGGCCGGAGACGAGTGTCGCGGTTGCGTTGCCGCGCTCCTACGAGTCGGTGCTCGCAGTGTGGGCGGTGGCGAAGTCGGGGGCGGCATTCGTCCCGGTGGATCCGCGCAATCCCGGGGACCGGATCCAGCACATGCTCGGCGATTCGGGCGTCGCGACAGGAATCACGCTGTCGGAGTGGAGGAATCGACTGCCCGGATCGGTGCGGTGGCTGGTCCTCGACGAGCCGGCGCTCGAAGCGGAGGCGGCGGAGTCTCCCACCGTGCCGGTGACCGATGCCGAGCGAATTCGGCCGGTCCGGGTCGATCACGCCGCGTACGTGATCTACACGTCCGGCTCGACGGGCGTGCCGAAGGGCGTGGTGGTCTCGCACCGGGGGCTGGCGAACCTGGTGGCCGAGCAGTGCACGCGGTTCGACCTCGGGCCGGGCGCGCGGGTGCTGCATGCCGCGTCGCCCAGTTTCGACGCGGCGGTCCTGGAACTGCTCTGGGCGTTCGCGTCCGGCGGGCGGCTGGTGATCGCGCCGCCGACCGTTCTCGGCGGAATCGAACTGGCGCAGATCATTTCGCAGAACTCGGTGACCCACGCCGCGCTGACACCCACGGCCCTGAGCACGGTCGACCCGGCCGGGCTGCGGAACCTCGGGACCGTCGTGATCGGAGGCGAGGAGCCCCCACCGCAACTGGTGTCACGGTGGGCGCCGGGCCGGAAACTGTTCAACACCTACGGTCCGGCGGAGGCCACGATCCAGACCGATGCCGGTGCGCCGATGGTGCCGGGTGAGACGGCGACGATCGGCGGACCGATCCGCGGTGTCGGTGAGGTCGTGCTCGACGCGTGGTTGCGTCCGGTGCCGCTCGGCGTCGTCGGCGAGTTGTACCTCACCGGTCCGGGACTGGCTCGCGGCTACCGCAACCGGACGGGTCTGACAGCGTCGCGGTTCGTCGCCGACCCGTTCGCGGGTCGCGGGCAGCGCATGTATCGGACCGGGGACCTGGTGCGATGGCTGCGGCTACCGGAAGGAGGTCTGACCCTCGACTATGTCGGCCGGACGGACTTCCAGGTCAAGATCCGTGGCTTCCGTATCGAACTCGGCGAGGTCGAAGCGGGCCTGCTGGCCTACCCGGGAGTGGCTGCCGCGGTGGCGACCGTGCACCGCGGCTCCGGCACCAGCGATCGGTTGATCGGGTACGTGGTGCCCGAGCCCGGCGCCGACCTCGATCCGGTCGCGATCCTCGCGTTCGCCGGGCAGCGATCGGCCCCGCACATGGTGCCGGCGACCGTGATGGTGCTCGACACGCTACCCACGACGGAGACGGGCAAGATCGACCGCCTCGCGCTGCCCGAACCCGACTTCAGCACGGGCCGAACCGAATTCAGGGCGCCGGTCACCGAGATGGAGACGACGCTCGCGGGCCTGTTCGCCGAGGTACTGGGAGTCGGCACGATCGGACTCGATGACTCGTTCTTCGCCCTCGGCGGCGACAGCATCATGTCGATCCAGCTGGTGACCCGGGCCAAGGCGGCCGGTCTGGTGCTGTCCGTGCGTGAGGTGTTCGAGCGCAGAACGGTCGCCGGACTGGCCCAGATCGCGGTCCGCGACAGCGCCGCGGCAGCCTCCCTCCCGGCAGAACTGCCCGGCGGGGGCGTGGGGCCGATGCCGTTGACGCCGATCATGTGCTGGATGTTCGAGCGTGGCGAATTCGACCGCTTCTGCCAGTGGGTGATGCTCACGCTGCCGGCCGGCATCGAGCAATTTGCCATCGAGGCGACCGTGCAAGCGGTGATCGACCACCACGACATGCTGCGGGCCCGGCTACAACCCGACCCCGCACACCCATCGGGCTGGGCAGTGCAGGTGCAGCCGACCGGGCTATCCGCCGCCGGACTGATCCGGCGGGTGCCGGTCGATGCGGCGCCGGACAGCAGCGCGTTCGCCGCGATTGCCGACGCCGAGGCACGCGCGGCCGTCGAACGCCTCGATCCCGCCGCGGGAGTCATGCTCCAACTGGTCTGGTTCGACTGCGCCGGCGGGCCGGGCCGGCTGCTGGTCGTCGCACACCACCTGGTGGTGGACGGAGTGTCGTGGCGAATCCTCGTTCCCGACCTCGCGGTCGCCGGAGCCCAGGTGAGCGCGGGTCAACAGCCGCAGCTCATGCCCGTCGGTACGTCGATGCGTCGCTGGGCGCACGCTCTCGAGACCGCTGCCGCGAACCTCGATGAACTCGACCGGTGGCGTTCCACACTCGCCGCCGCTGATCCGCCGATCGGGACCCGCCCGCTCGACCCGGTCGTGGACCGGCAGGCCACCGTTGCCACCGTCCGGGTGACGCTGCCGACCGTGGTGACCCGCGCTGTACTCACCACCCTGCCCCGGGCGTTCCGCGGCAGTGTGGACGATGCCCTCATCGCGGGGCTCGCACTGGCGCTGACCCGGTGGCGGCGCCGCCACGGCGACGACGTCACCGACACGCTGCTCACTCTCGAAGGCCACGGGCGCGACGACATGGTTCTCCCCGGTGCCGACCTCACCCGCACTGTCGGATGGTTCACCACCACCTCCCCGGTGCGGCTCGACCTGTCCGATATCGACATCGATGACGCGTTCGCCGCCGGCGCCGCCGCGGGGGCGCTCGTCAAATCGGTCAAGGAACAACTCCGGCGGGTCCCCGGCCACGGGATCGGCTACGGGCTGCTGCGCTACCTCAACACCGATACCGCCCGCATCCTGGGCGCGCTGCCCGACCCCCAGGTGAGTTTCAACTATCTCGGCCGATTCGACACGATTCCCGACGCATTGCGCGACACCGGGTGGATGCCCGCCGGTGAGGATGCCGCCGGCGGCGCTCAGCACCCCGACGCATCCGCGGCAGCCGTGCTCGGCATCAACGCGGCCACCGAGGACACGCCGGACGGCCCTGCCCTCACCGCGACCTGGGACTACCCTGCCGGGCTGATCACCGCCGCCGAGGTCACCGACCTCGCGGAACTGTGGCGCGACGCGGTGACGGCGCTCGCGGCCCACGCGTCCCGGCCGGGCGCGGGCGGGCTGACGCCCTCCGACGTCGGACTCGTCGACCTCGACCAGGCCGCGATCGACCGGATCGAGGCCCGGTACCCGGAGCTGGACGATATCTGGCCGCTCACGCCGCTGCAGGCGGGCCTGTTGTTCCACGCCCAGCTCGCCGACGGCGCCCGCGACGACTACATCGTGCAACTCCGGATGGAACTCGGTGGGCGCGTCGACGCGGACCGGTTACGCCGCGCCGCACAGACTCTCATCGGACGGCATCCGAACCTGCGGACCGCGTTCGTTCAGGACGGTGCCGGTGAGCCGGTCCAGGTGGTGCACCGCCGTGTCGACGTGCCGTTCACCCGGATCGACCTCGCGGAAGGCGCCGACACCGCGGCGGTGCTCGATCAGCTCATGGCCGCCGACCGGCACTTCGACATGACCGAGGCGCCGCTGCTGCGACTGACGCTGATCAGCACGGCCCCCCAGCGGTACACGCTGCTGCTGAGCATGCATCACATTCTGATCGACGGCTGGTCCACTCCACTGCTGATCCGGGACCTGCTGATCCTCTACGCCGGCGACAGCGACCCCGGTGCACTGCCCCCGGTGCGTCCCTACCGCGACTACCTGATGTGGCTGCAGGCCCAGGATCAGGATGCGGCCGAAGCGGCGTGGGCACGGACACTCGAGGGCGTCACCGAGCCGACCCTGCTGGCGCATGCGGACCGCGGCCGCCAGCACACCGCCGCGCGCGAAATCCGGGTGGGGCTGAGCGAGCACCGCACCGCGGCCCTGGTCGCGGTGGCTCACCGGCAGGAGAGCACCCTCAACACCATCGTCCAAGCCGCCTGGGCGATCGTGCTCGCGAACGCGACCGCGCGCGAGGACGTCGTCTTCGGGACCACCATCTCAGGACGCCCCCCGCAGCTCCCCGGCATCGAATCGATGATCGGCCTGTTCGTCAACACCGTGCCCGTCCGGGTCCGGCTCGACTACGGCGAGAGTCTCGCTCAGCTGCTTCGGCGAATCCAGGCCGAACAAGCCGCGCTGCTCGACCACGACCACCTCGGACTCGCCCGGATCCAGCGGGTGACCGGGTTCGGCGCGATCTTCGACACCGTGACCGTCTTCGAGTCCTACCCGGTCGACACGGCCGGGTTGTCCGAGGACACCGACATCGCCGGGATGCATGTCCTCGACGTGCAGGGACGAGACGCCGCGCACTACCCGCTCGGCCTGATCGTCCATCTCGGCACCCGGCTGGAGCTGATCTTCGAATACCAGCCCGGACTGTTCTCGCCAGCCGAGATCGACGCCCTCGCCGGCCGGGTGCTGCGCGTGCTCGACGCCATCACCGATGACATCGATCTCTCGCTGCTGCGTGTCCAACTGCTGTCGTCGGATGAACTGGCCGCCTTCGCACCCGTTCGCGGCGGGCCCAGCGTGGCGACATCGACGTTGCCGCAGGTGTTCGCGGCCGCAGCGACGTCCGATGCGGACGCGTTGGTCTGTGACGGTGAACGGATGTCCTACCGCGAACTCGACGAAGTCTCGAACCGGTGGGCGCGGATACTGATCGACGCCGGAGCAGGACCGGAATCGTTTGTGGCCGTGGCGTTACCGCGCTCCATCGACGCCATGATCGCCGTCTGGGCGGTCGCCAAGACCGGCGCCGCGTTCGTGCAGATCGACCCCACCCATCCCGAAGACCGGATCAGCGGCATTCTCGCCGATGCCGGTGCCATCGCCGGGCTGACCGCCGAGACCCATCGAGATCGGCTGCCGGACACCACCACGTGGCTCAGCCTCGACAGTCCCGGATTCGCCGCGAAGGCAATGTCGTTGTCCGCCAACGCGATCGACGACTCCGAGCGCACGGCCACACTCCGGCCGGAGCATCCCGCCTACCTGATCTACACCTCGGGCTCGACCGGGACCCCCAAGGGCGTCGTGGTCACCCATACCGGGATTGCGAATCTGGCCGCCGAGGCGCGGGAGCAGTTCGGCCTCACCTCGTCCTCTCGAATGCTGGCCGCGGCCTCGCCGACCTTCGACGTATCGATCCTCGAATGGCTCAGCGCCGTCGCCGCCGGAGCCACCCTGGTGCTCGCACCGGAGCGTGTGGTCGCCGGCGCCGAACTGGCCGAGCTGATCGAGGCCGCACAGGTCACCCATGCGGCCGTCACTCCGACTGTGCTCGCATCGCTGCGCCCGGACGGACTCGATACCCTCCGCACCCTGTTCCTCGGCGGCGAGACATGCTCACCGGATCTGGCAACCCGATGGGCCCCGGACCGCACGCTGATCAACGCTTACGGGACGACCGAGACCACCATCCAGAGCTGCACCGACGTCCTCCTGACCACGACCGCCGACGGTCCGCCGCCGATCGGCGGCCCGGCCCGCGGGTTCTCCGCCGTCGTGCTCGACCGCAGACTGCGCCCGGTCCCGCCCGGAGTGGTCGGCGAACTGTATCTGTCCGGACCGGGCATCGCCCGCGGCTACCACGGGCAATCCGCGCTCACGGCAGCACGATTCGTTCCCGACCCGTGGGGGCCGGCCGGGACCCGCATGTATCGCACCGGCGATCTGGTCACCTGGACCGACGACCGGAGACTGCAGTACCTGGGCCGTAGCGATCTGCAGATCAAGGTCAACGGTCATCGCATCGAACCAGGCGACATCGAAACCGCGTTGTGCAGCCATCCCGACGTCTCGCGTGCCGCCGTCGCCGTCCACACCCGGCCCGACGGTGTCGACCAGCTCACGGGCTATGTGGTGCCCGCCCCGCACAGCACACCGGATGTCGCGGCGCTGACCAGGCATCTCGCTACCCGATTGCCCACCCACATGATCCCGACCGCCATCGTGACGCTCGACCGGATACCGCTCACGACCACCGGCAAACTCGATCACAACGCCCTGCCCGCACCCGACCTGCGCGGTCGGGCCCGGTTCCGGGCGCCGTCCACCCCGCTCGAGGCCATCGTGTGCGAAGCCTTCGGCCACACCCTCGGCGTCGAGCGAATCGGAGTCGACGATGGCTTCTTCGCTCTCGGCGGCAACTCGCTGGCCGCCACCCAACTGGTGGCGCGGCTCGCGGAGTCCACCGGTGTCACCGTGCCGCTGCCGTGGCTGTTCACCGATCCGACGCCGCAATCGCTGGCCCGCCGCATCGAGGGTCGCCGCGACGGCCTCGCAGGGCAGGACGTCGACGGACATGATCTCGCAGGGGCGCTCGCCGTGATGCTGCCGCTGCGCGCTGCCGGAACCGATCCGCCGCTGTTCTGTATTCACCCGGCGGTCGGATTGGCTTGGGGCTTCACCGGACTCGTGCAGTACCTCGATCCCGACCGTCCCGTCCGAGGGCTGCAATCTCCCGCGCTGTCCGACCCCACCGTCAGTTTCGACACCCTCGACGAACTCGCCGCCCGCTATGTGCAGGAGATCCGGTCCGTCCAACCGCACGGCCCCTACCATCTGCTCGGCTACTCGCTCGGCGGCACCATCGCGCACGCGATCGCGGTCCAGCTCCGCCGCGACGGCGACTCCGTCGCCACCCTGGCCATGATGGACACCCGCGTCGTCACGGCCGACAGCTTCCGGGGTCCCACCCCCTCCGTGTCGACGATGCTCGCCGAGTTCGGCGGTTTCTCCGTTCCGGACGGCGACACGGAGCTGACCGTCGAGACCGCGACCGAGTTGCTGCACCGGCAAGGCGGACTTTTCACCGAGGTGACCTCCGAGCATCTCGTGAGCCTGCAACGCGACTACACCCGGCTCATCGACCTCACCTGGAACCATCGGCCGGGACTGTTCGACGGTGATCTGATCTACTTCAGCGCCGCCGACCACCACGTCGACGGGTCCTCTCCCGCTCATGCCTGGAACGACCACATCACCGGTCGTATCACCGAGCACCGGATTCCCGTCCAGCACGAACGGATGACCGATCAGGATGCGCTCCGCGCCATCGGTTTCGTTCTCACCGAGCACTTCCGGTCCATCCACGCCGCCCCCACGGAGTCACAAACCCCAGCAAGGACAAGCCGATCATGAACACCGACCGAATCGTCGGAACACGTTCCGGCGTCGAGCCAGTCAACCTGTTCGACCTTGATGTGGCAGCCGGTAACGGCCTGCAACCTCACCTTGCCGAACTGCGCCGGTGGATGGTCGAATACCTGTGCCAATCCCACCCCGACCTGGGCCGGCCCGGCCATGTCTGCCCCTACACCAGCCACGCCATCGCACTGCGATCCCTGTGGGCCGCATTCATCCCCGGTCGTGACATCGACCGCTCGCGCATCACCGCAATGGTCGCCGACCTCTACGACCTGTTTCCCACCCTGCCACCCCGGACCGAACCCGATTCCAAACTCAAAGCCGTCATCGCGGTCTTCCCCGACCTCACCGAATACACCGACATCGACACCGTCCAGCACGACCAGAAAACCAAATTCGTCGAACAGGGCCTGATGCTCGGCCAGTTCTACCCCGGCTGCACCGTCCCGGGCCTCCACAACCCGTTCTTCCCCGCCCTGGACGCCCCCCTCCCCATGCTCGCCATCCGCTACATGGCCCCCACCGACTTCCCATTCCTCAGCTCCCGCCACGAATGGATGAACTTCTACCTCAAGATCTTCGCCCCCGCCATCCCGAAGTTCATCGCCACCGCCATGTCCGACCGACTCGTCGTAACCCCGGACGCCCCACCCGATCTCGGCTCGGATGGCCGGTAACGTCACCTTCCAACCAGCCATCTTCTATGGCGCGAGAAAGGTTCGGTTGCAACTGAATCGGGGAGAACGCACAACCGTCGCCGCAGCTTCGGACCCGTGAATGCGAGGGCGAAAGGTGAAAGATGTTGTGCACCAACGGTTGAGTGTCTCAATGCGGATCTGCCGCGCTCGCCGAACGACCCGCCGAGGCCGGGACCGTGCCGACTTGCACGCGACGCCATGTGCGCCGGCGCGACACGCAAGGTCATGGGTTCCCAGGCCGAGGTCACCCTCTCTGAGCGCGCGGTCAGCGGAGGTGCGCAACCGCTGCTGGTTCTGTCGGGACGCGGAAGTGTATGTGCTGCAGCAGTTCCCAGCGAATTACGCGACGCAACCATTGTTGTGCGGGTTCGCCCCCTGGTTGCGCTGTCCGAAGCCCGATCGTGCACCTGAATCCGCACGATCACCTGGCACGGCGTGGACCTGCGCCATCACCGACGGCAAGCCGGTGGCGGTTGGTCACCGGAAGCATGCGGCCGGTGAAGTGAGGGTTCGACGGCTTGGTGTAGAGCACGGCTGCTTGCCCCTTGGTCGTCGGCAGGAACTTGACAGTGATCGCGGGGTCGGCCGCGCTGCCGAGTGCGATGAACGCCGAGGTGCTGTAGGAGCGCAACAGGCTGATGTACGCGTCGTGCAGGACCGGGGCGACCGCGAACGGCGAGGAGCAGGCCATCACGATCAAGATCACGGGGATGAGGGTGAGCACGGGCACCACGGCCAAGGTAATCGCCGGCGGCCGCATCACGTCCAGGACGAGGAATCTCCTCCCGACACGGGTGGCCTCGGCGATGGCCCGGTACGCGAGGCCCGGCGGGAAGTGATGCAGGGAAGCCACCAACACGACCAGGTCGTAGCTACGGTCGGGTGCGTCGATGGCGGTCGCGTCGGCGACCCTGGCGGTGGCACGAGGGTGGGTGCCGAGGGGACCTGCTTCGATCGCGGCAACCGATTTCGGGTCCAGGTCGGTCACTGTCACCGTCGCGGTGTCGTGCAGGTCGAGCACTCGTGCCGCCAGCTCGCCATGGCCGGCGCCCAATTCGAGCACCCGCGGATTGCGGAGGCCGTCGAGCCGTCCGACGACCAGTTGCGCGTTGTGATCGTGGTCGCCGAACACGTTGCCGACTCGATCGAGGAACGTAACGATCCTGCGCTTGCGCTGCTCGGGCACGTCATATCTGTCGAGGTACTCGAGCCTTCCGGTCTGTAGTCGCCGGTCGAGCCAAGACGCATCCGGACCGCCACGAGGCATCGCGGCGATCATCTCGATATCAGGTGGGTATTGAGTCATATCCCTCCGCCTCCTGCCAAATTTTAGTCCTGGTGCGCAGCCAGGGCGACCGAGTAGCGGCAGTTGCGTCGGTCGGCGCTGCTCTGTTCTAATGCCTGGATCGCATGTTCGATTCGCTCCGGATCACTGTCACGCGCGATCGAAAAGTCTTGTCTGCCTGTCGATCCGATCGCCTTGTGGCTGCTTTCCGCAACCCGAAAGCCATTCCGAAGGGGACGGGCCCTCAACTCACCCGTTGGGGCAATCCATGTGCTTCAGCGAAAGTACTCGAAGGCATCCTCGCCCGGTCGCCAACACATCCGGGCTCTGTCGACGAACCCGGATAGAGTGGCGATCTCCGGGCCGGCAAGTTCGTCGTAGGTCGGCCGCAGCGTCATCGCCCCACGCGGAAATACCACTCGCAGACCGGCTTCGAACGCTTCGGCCGTCGCGACAACTTGCTCGGAAATGAACGACCGCAGCGCGTCCCCGTAACCGACCTCGCCCTCCAGAAGTTGGGCAATTTTCCGTGTGGACCATCGGAAAGACGTCGCACGTGAGGATCGGCCTGTCCTCGGAGATGTACGAGTAGTCGAAGCACAGCTGCACGGAGTCCATGACGAACACGAACGACAACAGACGACACCCGGCCAAACGAGACAACAGCTCGTTGGGCACGCAAACCAAACGTTCTCCCTCGAGATTGGAACAAAATACCGCTGCTCGACACTGCGGACTGCTGTCAAGAGACATCGAAAAGACTTGTACCGCTATAGATTTGGCCGCCAAGGGTCACTGCCCGCGGATAAACGCAATTTCGAAAGACGTTGGCGGGCAGCGGATTCAGTGGGAGATCGTTGAAGCTCGTCCGGTCCGGGGTACGCACGGAGCCTTGCGTAACCGACCCCCAAATTGCGTCGGCGAACCGTGCCTTGATGCTCGCGATGCCCAGGTGTCGGGTGGTGATGCCGACGGAGTGCGGCGTCGCCACGTACCCGTGATTGCATCGGTTACCACCAGCCCGCGATGTCGCCGCGTATTCGCCCAGTCCACCGTGATCGTGGCGTGCGCCGGAGGCACGGAACTAGACTTCGAATTTGCCAGAGGTTTTCTCTTGTTGTAGTCCGTCGAACGACCCAGGGAGACCGGCCATGGCGACGCATACGTGGGAAACCGAACAGCAGCACCGCATCGACCAGGTCTTCACCGACCAGCAGGTGCGCGATGCCATGCCGTCGGAGGAGGTCATCGCCGCCGCCGGGTGGCCCGGCCTGCGACTGGCCCAGATGGTCGACACCGTCGCGGCCGGGTATGCCGAGAGGCCGGCCTTGGGCATGCGCGGTACCGAACTCGGCACCGACGCCGCCGGGCGCCGGGTCCGTCGGCTGTTGCCGCGCTTCGACACCATGACTTACCGGGAGTTGTGGTCGCGGGTGGGCGCGCTGGCCGCCGCATGGCACCGAGACCCGCAGTATCCGGTGCGTGCCGGTGACTTCGTCGCGATCCTCGGGTTCACCAGCCCCGGCTACATCACTGTCGACTTCGCCTGCACCCGGCAGGGCGTGGTCTCGGTGCCACTGCAGGTGAGCGCGACGCCCGCGCAGTGGGCGGCGATCCTCGCCGAGACCTCCCCGCGGGTGCTCGCCAGCAGCGTGGAGATGCTCGACGGGGCCGTGGACGCGGTGCTCGCCGGGACCGCCGCTCCGCAGCAACTGCTGGTCTTCGACTACCACCCCGAGGACGACAGCGACCGTGCCGCCATGGAGGGCGCCCGCCACCGCCTGGCGCAGGCCGGCAGTCCCATCGTGGTGGCCGAGCTGAACACCGTGCTCGACCGAGGCGGCAGCCTGTCTCCCGCCCCGTTGTTCGTGCCCGCCGCCGGCGAGAATCCGCTGTCCACGCTCATCTATACCTCCGGCAGCACCGGCACCCCGAAAGGCGCGATGTATACCGAGCAGATGCTGGCCGCGATGTGGCGTAGCCGCATCGGCACCGATAGCATTTCGCTGCCCGCGATCGAGCTCAACTACATGCCGCAGAGCCACCTGGCGGGGCGGATGCAGGTGGTCAGCACGCTGATGCGTGGTGGCACCGCGTATTTCACCGCCGGTAGCCACATGTCCACCCTGTTCGACGATTTCGCGCTGGTGCGGCCCACCGAGGTGTCCTTCGTGCCGCGGGTGTGCGATCTGGTGTTCCAGGAATTCGTCAGCGACGTGGAACAGCGCGTCGCGGACGGCGCCGATCGCACCACCGCCGAGCGTGAGGTGCGAATCGACCTGCGGGAGCGGCAGTTCGGTGGCCGCGTGCTGGCGATGAGTTGCGGGACCGCGCCGCTGTCCGCGGAGACACGGGCCTTCATCGAGTCCGTGTTCGAACTGCCGCTGCACGACGGGTACGGCTCCACCGAGGCCGGAATCATCATGCGGGACAACCACATTCGCCGACCCCAGGTGCTGGACTACAAGCTCGCTGAAGTGCCCGAACTCGGCTACCACCACGACGACCGGCCGCATCCGCGCGGCGAGTTGCTGGTGAAGACGATGACGATGTTCCCCGGGTACTACAAGCGGCCCGAGCTCAGCGCGGAGATGTTCGACGCCGATGGCTTCTACCGCACCGGCGACATCATGGCCGAGATCAGCCCCGACGAACTGGTGTACGTGGACCGGCGGAACAACGTGCTGAAGCTCTCGCAGGGCGAATTCGTCGCCGTGTCCCAGCTGGAGGCCGTATACGCGATCAGCGCGCTGGTCCGGCAGATCTACGTGTACGGCTCCAGCGAGCGCGCCTACGTGCTCGCGGTGGTGGTGCCCACCGACGAGGCACTGCATGCGCATCCGGACGATCTGAAGGCCGCCGTCCTGCAGTCGCTGCAGAAGATCGCGCAGAATGCCGGGCTGGCCTCCTACGAGATACCGCGCGACATCATCATCGAGACGCACCCGTTCACCCGCGCCGGAGGGCTACTGTCCGGTGTCGGAAAACTGTTGCGGCCCAAGCTGAAGCAGCGCTACGGGGACCGGCTGGAGGAACTCTACCGGGAGCTGGAGCGGCAGCAGACCGACGAATTGACCGCGTTGCGAAGCGGGATCGGTGACCGGCCGGTGCCGGAGATCGTGCACCGGGCGGTGCGCGCGCTACTCGGCTGCGCCGACGCCGATATCCGGCCCGACTCGCACTTCGGCGATCTCGGCGGCGATTCGCTGTCGGCACTGTCGCTGTCGAACCTGCTGCAGGAGATCTTCGGGATACAGGTGCCCGTCGGCGTGATCGTCAGTCCCGCGGTCGACCTGCAACAGCTGGCCGGATACATCGAGGAGGAGCAGATTACCGCGGGGCGGCGCGCGACGGCGGTCTCGGTGCACGGCACCGGCGATCGGATCCGCGCCGCCGACCTCACACTGGAGAAGTTCATCGACGCCGGCACGCTCGAGGCGGCGCCCGCGCTGCCGGCGGCGGCCACGACGCCGCGGACCGTGCTGCTCACCGGCGCCAACGGATACCTGGGCCGGTTCCTGTGCCTGCGCTGGCTGGAGCGGCTGGACGCCGTCGACGGCTCCCTGATCTGCATCATCCGCGGCAAGGACGCGGACGCGGCGCACGCGCGGCTGGACTCGGTGTTCGACTCGGGCGATCCGGCACTGTTGCGGCACTACCAGGAGCTGTCCGAACGCCGGCTGCAGGTGCTACCCGGCGACATCGGCTACCCGAATCTCGGTCTGACGGAACAGGATTGGCAGCGGCTGGCCGAAACCGCCGACATGGTCGTGCATCCCGCCGCGCTGGTGAACCACGTGCTGCCCTACGACCAGCTGTTCGGCCCCAACGTCGTCGGCACCGCGGAGGTGATCCGGCTGGCCCTGACCGGCAAGCGCAAGCCGGTCACGTACCTGTCCTCGGTGGCGGTGGCCGGCCAGGTGCCGCCCGGGAGGTTCACCGAGGACGGCGACATCCGCGAGATGAGCCCGGAACGGATACTCGACAACAGCTACGCCAACGGCTACGGCAACAGCAAGTGGGCCGGCGAGGTGTTACTACGGGACGCGCAGGAGCGGTTCGGGCTGCCGGTGGCGGTGTTCCGCTCCGACATGATCCTCGCGCACAGCTATTACGCCGGGCAGCTCAACGTGACCGACATGTTCACCCGGCTGCTGCTCAGCATCCTGGTGACCGGCATGGCGCCGAAGTCGTTCTACCGCACCGACTCCGGCGGCCATCGGCAGCGGGCGCACTACGACGGCCTGCCCGCCGACTTCACCGCCGACGCGATCGTCACCCTCGGCGGCCGCGCCACCAGCGGCTATCAGAGCTTCGATGTGCTGAACCCCTATGACGACGGCATCTCCCTGGACCAGTTCGTCGACTGGCTCATCGACGAGGGTCACCCGGTCCAGCGCTTCGACGACTACGGCGAATGGCTGTCCCGCTTCGAGAGCGCCCTGCTGGCCCTACCCCAGCAGCAACGCCAGCAATCCGTCCTCCCGCTGCTGGACGCCTACCGCACTCCCGCCGAACCCACCCGAGGCTCCGTCCTCCCCGCCGGCCTCTTCCGTGTCGCCGTGCAGCAGGCCGATCTCGGCCCCGACGCCGACATCCCCCACCTTTCCCCCGCGCTTGTCCACAAGTACGTCGACGACCTGCACCTGCTGAAGCTCCTCTGACTTCGATCGGTCCGGGGCCAACCCCGGGCGGCAAAACCCCCGAATTTTCACGATCCCTTCCGGCGGCGGGTGGGCCCAGCAGCATGCTTGCGGGCCCACCCGCCGCGCACAAGCGCACACCGCGGTTCGGTTTCGATATCGTCGGGAACCCACCGCGATACATCCGCTGGCCGAGCGAGTGCGCGCGGCCTTCGATACCGCCGATCTAGTCCCAATCGAAGAACTCGAACGGCAGTAGATGGTGGAACCATCCCGGAGGGATTCCCCAGCCCGGAGGGAAGAATCCCCAGCCTGGCGGGAAGAAGTGCTTACTCTCCCAGCCGTGGTCCCAGTGCTGATCGACAGGGGTGGGGGTGTAGTTGGTGACCACATCGGCCTGGGCCGGCACGGTCACGGCGGTGACCGGAGCCACCGCGATCGCACCGGCGAGGACGGCCCGAGCCACCGTTTGCCTGGTCATTGCGAACATTGCTGATCCTTCTGGTGGTCCATTCAACTCGATCGCCCCATGGCTATCCCCGCGCAACGTGCGTGGAAGATTACTCGGTCGACTGCTATCGATCAGCGGTGGAAATACGGGCCGATACATCCGCGGCACGGCGAATAGCTCAGGCATCGTCACAACGATAACCCCGGCAGATTCTTCCGAGCAATTGATCGCCGACTTTATCTGGGGTGCCCGTAGCAATTGGCGAGAATCCAACGAAGTTCGGAAATATCCCCTGGTAGAGGCGATCTAGCGGGTCGCGCCTCCATGGTTCTCAGCCACCGCAATATCGTGCAGTCAGAGGCTCTCCGTCACCGCCGGAAGTGAGTCAGGCCCTTTGTTTGTACAGTCCCGGGCCGGCCAGCGGCGCGAGATATACGGTGGCCGCCCGCGCGACCGGTTTCAGGCGCGGTCGACCCAGATCAGCGCCGGAGAATTGGATCCGGCGAGCCGGTCGAGCATGCGTGAGCAGAGCACACTCCGGATTTCGGCGGGATCGTGACCGCCGAGGGCTGTGACGCCGGCGATATCGGTATAGGAGCCGGCTGGTCGTCACAGCCGAACGACTGATTCAGGGCTATCCGCTACAGTGCGCGGCGCACAGCCTGGTGTTGCCGTCGAGATGGTCGGTGCCGATCCTGGCCCGGGCGGGCACGGGTTCGCGTCGGCGTTCAAGGTGACACCAGCGCCGAAGTGGGATCGAGCACGATCTTCACCGCGCCATCGGACTTGTGCTGGAACATCTGGTAGGCGTCGGCCGCGGCGCTCAGCGGAAGCCGATGCGTAGCGAAGTTTTCGACTCCGAGCGGATCGTCGTCATCGAGCAACGGCAGCAGGTCCGGTACCCAGCGTCGGACATTGGCCTGGCCCATGCGCAACTGGATCTGCTTGTCGAACAGGATCCGCATCGGAATCGGGTCGACCATGCCGCCGTACACACCGGCCAGCGAGATAGTCCCGCCTCGCCGGACCACATCGATCGCGGTCTGCAATGCCGCCAGCCGATCGATGCCGGCGGTGTCGATCACCTTCTGCGCCAGTGAATCCGGCAGGAACGCTGCTGAACGTTGTGCCAGCGCCGTCAGCGGCGACCCGTGTGCTTCCATACCGACCGCGTCGATCACCGAGTCAGTGCCGCGGCCGTCGGTGAGGTCACGGATGATCGCGCCGACCGATCGATCCGCGGTCGAGAGATCGATGCATTCGATGCCGCGCTCCGATACCCGGCGTAATCGCTCGGGCACACGGTCGACTCCGATCACCCGGTACCCCCGGTGCGAGGCGATCCGGCAGGCCATGTCACCTATGGGACCCAGCCCCAGCACGGTGACGGAGCCGCCGTCGGGCACTGCGGCGTATTCCACCGCCTGCCACGCCGTCGGCAGCACATCCGACAGATACAGATAGCGGGAGTCGTCGGGGTCGGGCGGCACCGTGATGTGGGTGGACTCGGCATGCGGTACCCGCAGATACTCGGCCTGCCCGCCGGGAACCCGGCCGTAGAGCTTCGAATAGCCGAACAGCGCCGCACCGCAACCATATTCACGAACCTGCGTGGTCTCACACTGTGTGGACAGACCCTGGTCACACATGAAGCAGTGACCACAGCTGATCTGGAAAGGAATCACCACCCGATCCCCAGCGGCCAGATTCGTGACCGCCGAGCCGACCTCTTCCACGATGCCGATCGATTCGTGCCCGAGAACATCGCCGGCACTCATGTAGCTGCCGAGCACCTCGTACAGGTGCAGATCCGAGCCGCAGATACCGGTCGACGTCACCCGGATGACGGCGTCGGTCGGCTCCTCGATACGCGGATCGGGCACGTTCTCGACCGATACCTTGCGAAATCCCTGCCATGTCACGGCTTTCATCCGTCCTCCTCGATCCGGCTCCGCACATCGCGTGCTCCGTCGATCACACCGGCGCCGAAACAACCGGCCTGACTTGGCTCGCGTACCCGGAGTCCATCCGGTTATTCACCCGACTGCCGATCCACCGCACGCAGGCGATGAACTGCCCCGCCGGGTCGGGTGATGTGCGCCGATCCGGTGTTCGTCGATCCGGGCAGTCGGAGGCGTTCGGCCAACGGCGTCGCATCTCGATGGCGCGGTCAGCGAGAGCGAGTCCGATACGCCCGTTGGCATACCGGCCCGGGTGCCGTCTTGTGCGTGAGCCCCGTTAGGGATTCATGCATGTGGGTAAGCGGCAGACAGCAGGTAGTGGAGATAGCCATATTGTTTCTGGTTCTGCTGCCGGCCTATTGAATCCATTGAAGGAGACGATGCAGCTATGTCCAGCGAACATCCACCTGAAGAGCCCCAATCGGAACCCGGAGTCAAAGGCTCGCGAGACACCGGGTCGGATACGCCGGGTGGCGGATCGGCAGATCGCCCGGCCGGCACGATCGACGAAGAAGAAGTCACTTCAACACGCGACCACAACCCGACGGAAAAAAACGTCGGCTCGACCGGGACCCTTCCTCCAGAAGATGCGGAACCGGCCGTACCGCCCTACGAAGGGCGCCGAACAAGCACCGAAGAGGGGAATTGACAGCGCTCCTATCCGGGTGCATCCATCGTGGATTCGCGGAACTGGCCGGGTCTCATTCGTTTTCGGCCTCGGCATCGTTGGCGTGGCGCTCGCATCGGCGCGGCTGATTACGGGTTCGCACGGCGGGCGCACCAAACGCAGGGAACCTGCAAACCAACTGATCCGGAAGGGCATTGACGGGCGAGGTTGCTCGTCAACCACGAGGCCGCGGTCGGACCGACCGGCCCCGTCGGCGGTTATGACGGCGGATCCCCAGCCGGTCGCTATGGCGACGCGCTGCACGGGTAGCCGATCCACAGCTACATTCCGCCGCCGAGGAGTGCGCCGATGCCGAAACATACCCGTCAGAGGCTGCGTCACGGCGGCCCGGTGAGCGGTATCGACGGCTTGGGCCACCGTCGTGAGCCAGACGCTGATCCGGCCGCCTTGCACACGAGAGAACTGGTGCGGTGATGGCTGAGATCGGTGTCCTCGTGCAACGCCTATCCGCCGCCGCGGCCCGGTCGGACTGCACGGTGGCGATCGCGGAGTCGTTGACCTGCGGCAAGTTGTCGTCGACGTTGGGCGCGGCACCGGAGTCCGCGCGCTGGTTGCGCGGCGCGGTCGTGGCCTACAGCACACAGGTCAAACGTCAGTTGCTCGGAGTTCCCGAGGTGCCCGCCGTCTCGCAGACCGCTGCACGTGCGATGGCCGGAGCGGTGCGGACGCTGCTCGGAGCCGACGTCGCTGTGGCCGTGACCGGTGTCGGCGGTCCCGGCGCCCAGGACGGCGAACCGGCAGGGTCGGTGTGGCTGGCGATCGATACCGGCACCGGGCAGTGGGCCCGCCATGAGCAATTCGGCGGGGAGCCCACGGCGGTGCTGGAGGCCACCGTCGCGGTCGCGCTCGCCATGCTGCTCGACGCGGTGGAAAAGCGCACCCTCTCATCCTGAACGGTGCGATCTTGCCGACACGTCGCGCGAGGCGGGCAAACGTGGCAGATATGCGGCGCGGGATGCGGGGTCTGGAATCGCTCGAGCTGTCGCGGGCGCGTATTTTGTCGGGGAACTCGCGGGTAGGTCCGAGTTGACCCTGTACCTCGACCCGGAGGGGGAAGCCCTGCGCGGCAAGGGTCGGTAAAAGCGGTACGTCCCGGGTATGCCCTGATCATGAACGAGAAAACGCAGCTCCTTCACCCCGGTCAGAAGACCCCGGTCAGCGGCATCTACGAATGCGCCTGCGGTCGGGGACACCGGTTCAGCACCGATGTCGAGGGCCACCGCCTACCGCCGTTGCCACCCGATTGCCGAAGCCGGGGCTGGCGTCTGGCACAGGCAACCCACCACGCCCCTCACCACAGCTGATCACAGCACGCACCACCGGCATCGGCACGGTGGCGCTACAGCCACAACTCGGTGTCCGGGGAACACCGGTCGGCGCGACCCGACAAACGCTGCGCGAAGCTTTCGGCCCACACAGCCGACTCCGATTCCTCGGGATGCACGGATGCACGCCGCCCCGTTCTCGGGCCACCGGCAGCGGCCTCCCGCTTCGCGCCGCCGGGCCGTGCCTGCAGCGCCAGCAACCGCACTCCCCAGCAGACATAGGCCTCCACGCTCATCCCCGCACACTCGGCCGCATCGTCGAGCGCCAGCCAGTCGTCCTCGCCCACCCTCACCACGATGTCCCTGCTCGCCATCGAGCCAACGCTAGACCCGTCGAGGATCCGACCACCAGCACAAACGGTCCCGCACGGCGTGTCCAGACCCCAGCCAGGCCCGGGCGCGACCATGATGTCGGTCATGACCGATTCCGACAGCGTGACACGGTCAGCCTCCACCTGGCCGCCCATACCGCCCGAGCACGAGACCGGCACCCGTCATCAGCACGCGGCCTGGCAGCTCGCCGGCCACGAAGTCGACCTCTACTCCGAACGCGAACTCCAACAAGTCCTGTTCGAGGAACTCGCCCTGCCCGCTACCCCCGACCACACCACCGACACCCCGTCCCTGGCAGCACTACGGCGACAACACCCACACCCATTCCTCGACCACCTGCTGGCCTACCGTGCCGAACGCGCCGCCGCCGGAGACCTCGGCTGACCAGACCGCCACCGACTCTCTGCCCGCAGACCGGTCGCCAGCCCCTGCTCACCGCTCTCGGCGGTGCGTGCTGCGGCGCGTCCATCCGTCATGGACCGGGCGACCGGCTCGATCGCTGTTCCAGCGGCTGTTGTCGTCCGGCGCCGCCAACAACACGCGAACGCCGCCAGAAACCGCCCGCCACCGACGCACGAGCGAAGCCCTCCTGGATTCGATCCCCATAACCAACCATCGCGATCAGATGGACAAGGGTCTCGCCCCAGCGTCGCGGAAGTGCACGTGGGGCGCGACCCTCGTATCGGCTCGGACACTCGGGTCGCGTGCTGCGCCGACACCTCAGCACACACCCAACAGGCCACTGGCATAACCGGTCGGTGCCCGATCGTGGCCGACCAATGGCGAACTTGTTACCGACTCCGCCCACCCACCATGGCCGGCCCTATGGGCGCATGCCCTCGATGGCTTGCATGCCAACGCTTCTGAGGCTGAACACACATCGTGTTCACGCGATCTTCGACGCCGAGATCGACACGACACAGAGCCGGCCTGCTCACGCGCCGGTCGACGCCGCGACCGACCGCGGATCCCGGTTCCAGCAGGAGGTCGCCTCGGGAACACCCACCGCGGTCGAGGCATCCTCTGGTCTCAGCGCGGCCGTGCCGCCAACCATCCAGATCCGATTCGCTCGACCTGCACCTGAACCTTCCTGGACAGATCCAGTGCGACGTCTGCCAGGGCCGCCGCTCGAGACGTGACACCTTCGAGACCACAGGCTTCCCGGACGGATTGCCCGATTGTTAGCGAGGGGTGTAATCGGGTAAGCGGTCGGCAGGAGGTGGCAAAAGAATGGTTATTGCACTGCTTGTGCTCCTGCTCGCATTGCTTCTGTTCGCAGCAGGTTTCGCGATGAAAGCTTTGTGGTGGGTTGCGGTCGCCGTCCTGGTGCTCTGGATCTTCGGGTTCGTCTTCCCCAGCGCCGATGACGTCGAAGCCCACAGACACTGGTACCGATGGTGAGGACGAGGTGAGCGCACGTGGGCTATTCGCGGCCTATCCCCGCCCGGTTACGTTGTGGCGCAGACAATCTGGGTAAGGCGGCGTTCGATGCGCGCCCAGGTTCGCGGCGTCAGAGGATGGGCCGTCCGCCGGTCACGGCCAAGCGGGCGCCGGAGATGTAGCTTCCGTCGTCGCCGGCCAGCAGGACGTAGGCGGGAGCGAGTTCGGCCGGCTGGCCGGCACGTCCCAGCGGTGTGTCATCGCCGAATCCGGCGACCTTTTCCGGCGGCATGGTGGAGGGGATCAGTGGCGTCCAGATCGGCCCCGGGGCAACGCTGTTGACGCGGATGCCGCGCGGTCCGAGCAGCTGGGCCAGGCTGGCGGAGAGATTGGCGATGGCCGCTTTGGTCGCGGCGTACGGGGCAAGCGTAGGCGAAGGCATATCGGAGTTGACCGAAGAGCTGCCGATGACCGAGGCGCCCGCACTCATGTGCGGCAAGGCTGCTTTCACCAGCGTGAAGTAGGCGCCGACGTTGAGCTTGAAGGTGCAGTCGAACTCCTCGTCGCTGATCTCTTCCAAGTCGGTGTGGTTCGTCTGAAAGGCGGCGTTGCTGACGAGGATGTCGATACGTCCGAATTCCCGTGCCGCACTGTCGATCACGGTGTGGCAGGCCTGGGGCTGGGACAGGTCACCCGGCACGAGTACAGCGCGCCGGGAAATACGACCGCGATCACCGGCGCGCGCCGGGTCGAAGCAATGTCCGATCGGTAAGAAGTTTCAGTTCCCGGGTCTGGGGACGTCTCCGCGCCAGGCACCGGTCTCGTGCGGCTGGTTTTCGATGAATTCCTTGAATCGGCGCAAATCTCCTTTGACTCGGTGGTCGAGCAGGCCGGTTTTGTCGCCGACGTTTTCGATGAATCCTTCAGGGTCGAGGTCCATCTGGGTGATGATGCGGGTGGTGCGGTCGTCGATGCGGTGGAAGGTGACCACGCCGGCATGGCACGGGCCGCTGTCGGAGTGCCACGCGATGCGCTCGTCGGGGTGTTGTTCGGTGATGGTCGCGTCGAATTCTCGTTCCACCGGGCCGAATTTCACCTTCCAGTGGGTGTGGGTGGCGTCGAGTTGATCGATGCGTTCGACACCGTCCATGAACTGGGGAAACGATTCGAATTGTGTCCACTGGTTGTAGGCGGTGTGCAGCGGTACGTGCACATCGGCCGATGCGGTAACGGTGCTCATGGGACCTCCTCGCTCGGGTGCTTCCAATCTCTGCCTACCCGGCGCATTCGAACGAAAACAGGCGGATCGACCGACCGGGCCGTTCACTCGTCACCACGAGCGCGGCCAGTTGGACGGAGGTCGTGGCGCGGTGCATTCCTTCCCCTGCAGACACGCGGTCTGGCACAGCCGATCCCGTGAGACGAGTTCGCCGCGTCGGGCCAGGCGTGGCGAACCCGGGGGTGCGCGAGGACACTGAAGACGTACCGCCGAATTCGTATCCAGGAGCAATGTGATGGCAGCCGACAGGCCTTTCGGGATCGATCCAGAAGAATTCGAGCGCGCGTTACGGGAGGTGGGGATCGAATTCCGCGACCTGCTCGGAAAGGCCGGCGAGTACATCGATCGCGCAGGTGTGAATACGCTGGCGTCGCTGCTCGGTCAGTTCGGTCAGCCGGGGCGGACGCGGCCACCGCAGCCGGAGGGCGAGACCACCGGCGAGACCGGCAGCGGAGTGTGGGTCATCTACAGCATCGACGACGCCGGCGAGGCCAGGGTCGAGCAGGTTTTTCCGAGTGAGCTCGAGGCCTTGCGTGCGCATCGCGACAACACCGATGAACGCCGTCGCGTGCGGTTCCTGCCCTACGGCGTCCCCGCAACCGCCTTGGACACGCCCTGACCCAGGCTGCGGCCGCTCACCTCTCGGGCTGATCCGATCTCGCCATCGGGCACCGCCGAGTGGATGGCTGCCGAGGACAGAACTCGGAAGGCAGCCTCGACCGGGCCTCCTGAGGCCCGGGCGATACACCACAATCGGAGACAGCCGAATACGCGACTTCACCGGTCCGGAACCACGCAATACCGACGAATGACCTTGGCGCTTCTCCTGATTCGGAACTGAACGAACAGGCCGAGGATCGCACGGTTGTGTTCGCACGGTTGCATCGCGGTAGTGTCGCAGCGCTTCATGCACGCCATGACTGTTTAGAGTCGCTCGCTATGAAATGGAATCGGCGTAAGCGAGTGGCCATGGACGGTGCTTCGGTGACCCGGGTCAGCGAGGCCGCGCGGCGGGACCCGGAGGGTTCGACCACGTGCAGCGGATTCGCCGAACGGGCCCTGGCGACGCCGGCGGTCCCGGCGTGGATCCACTGGGTCCATGACCGCAACCCCGAGATCGCTCGGTTCTACTTTCAGCTGCACTATCCCCTCGACGACGGTTACGGCGATGAGGAGCGGATCCTCAAGCGGGCACATCAGGCCGAGCAAGCCGCACGGTGCGTGGAACGAGCCCGCCGCTTCCACACCGACAGGCCCGTGCTGAGTGCCTATTTCCCCGAGCTGCCCGACGATGAGGACTTCCACGCCGCCTGCGACGCAGGGCGCGAATGGGACGGGCACTGGTACTCCCGCGACCCGCTGCAAGCCTGGCCCGAGGTCCACGGCCTCCGATAGACGCTCCGGGCCTCGGTATCGGCGGTCGAGGTCCTCGCCATATCCGGGCATCGACCTGCCGGGGTTCCCCCGCAGATCGGCCGGGTGGCCTGAACTGCGGAAAGGGTCAGGTCGTGAGCAGGCGGTTGAAGAACGATCGGTAGCGACGCAGGGCCATACGCAGATCCTCGGTGTCCGCCTGCTCACCGCGATTCCATTGCCCTTCGAGCTCTTGTTTGTGTTCGGCGAACGTCGTGGCCAGCGTCTGCATGACGTTTGCGACCAGAGTGTCGGCCGCGTGCACAGCGTCACGGGGGTCGTCGACGAACTTGTTCTGGATCTCCTGCCACCGCACGCGGAAGCCTTCCTCGTCCTCCGTCGTGAGGAGCTGCGGAGCTTCCTCCTCGGTCGGCGCGTCGGTCGGCGCGGCTGTCTCCGCTGCCTGGGATTCGGGTTCAGCGGAGCCACTCGTCGGGGCGCTCTCGCCCGGGAAGGCGGGGGCCTCGGACTGCGGTTCGGACGCTTCGTCTGTCGCCCGGCCGCGGGGCTGGGCAAGGTCTTCGGTGGACAGACCGTCCTCGGTCGAGTCCGATACGTGGTCGCGTTGCATGTCTCCTCCGTCTCTGATTGCCTTGGCATGTCGGGGATCTGGGCCGCTCAAGCCCGGGCGTGACGGGCTTGGCCGCCGTCCGAGAGCAGCTCGTCGAACAGAGCTCGGTAATGCACCATGGCACCCCGCAGCTGTTCGGTGGTCGCCTTGTGTCGGGTACTGAGCGCCTCGATGTCATGGGCGGCCCGGTAGTGCTCGAGCGTGCGGCCGTGCTCCACCGAGAGGTCCTCGAGCTGTTGCTCGAAGCCCTCGGTCGGGTAGCCGCATTCGCGCATCAGGGACGTCACCAGCCGGTCCGCGTCATGCACGGCATCCTCCGGCCGGTCCACGAATTCCCCTTGCACGTTCGTCCAGTCCCGGCTGTACCGATCACGGACGCTGCTCTGCAGCGGCCGGATATCCAGCGAGTCATGGCGTTTCTCGCGGGTCCTGAGCTCGCGCTCGCCGGCCAATCGGCTGTCGGCGCCCTCGACGGTCCGTTCGTACTCCGGGCCGAAGCGTTCTCGAAGGTGATGACGGCGGACGAGAAGCAAAGCTGCTGCCGCGATCAGGATCGCCACCACGACCAGGGGGACGACGATCGCGAGAAGGGTCCCTAGTGACATCGTGCCCAACCCCTTCACATTTGCCGGAATCTGCCCTATGGCTTTTGCCCATGTGTTGCCGATGAAACGTCGTAGTGGGTTGACTTTTACGGAGTGATTGCTATGTCGAGAACCGTCGGTTGCATCGGGCCGAGGGCGTGCCGATCAAGGAAGGCGCTCGCCGCGCTCATGTTCCGACCGGACAGACCCAGGACCACGCACCTGGGCGCGGACGTCGTGAGCGCGCTGGCCGCCGAGCATCAACCCCCGCTATATCGGAGGTGAGCCGAGCGCAACGACGGTCAGGGGTCTGCGGTGTCTCACGTCCTCGTGCTTCGCCTGCCGCACGCCGGACTCGGTCGCTCGGCATGAGGTAGGAGTTCTGACCGGACCTACCGGGCCGGGCGGTCGCAGGCGTGGCACGTGCGATACACCCGGTCACCAAGCTTCACCAAATCCGCTGGGCGTGTCAGCCCACGGCTCGTGTGTTCGGACTGCGAGCATGGACAGCCATGTCCATGGGGAAAGGGAAGAAGGCAGGCAAGAAGGCGACACGCTGGCGTGTCCGGCGATCCACGCAAGATGCCCGACCGACCACGCCGGGAGCGCAAACCGAGTTCGCCACGGCACTGCAAGCCGAGATCTGGCACCGCCCCTACCCACCAGCCAGCGTCACGCAGGCCCTGGGCACCGAATACGGCCATCCGGTGCCCGAAGCCGACATGCGGACGTTCGCGGGATTGGACATTCTGCTGCGCGCTCGCGGCTGGAGCTTCATCCGGGAACACTCCGGCCCGCACCAACTCACCTTCGGCTACCCACCCTCCGAAGTCGGCCTCGCCAACCTGAGCCGAGGGTTGGAACCCGCCACCACGATCGTGGTCGTCTTGGACCGCTTCCATCCGAGCGACGCCGTCTCCAACTGCCAGGTCGAAATCCTGCTCGTCGGCACCCGGCATGGGCACCCCCAGCTCACCAGCCTGGCCGATCTGACCCGCTATCTCGGTGTCATCGAATCCCATCGGCCCGCAGACCCGACCCCGCTGCCGTTCCTCCCGATCGGCCATGCCCACGCCGGAGAGCGTGTGGACCGGACGGCAGAGATCGCGCACAGCCACAGCGCTGCCACCGGCCACAGCGACGATCACGCCAGCAGCCACCAGGAATCGGAACTACTCGACCCGGACAGCATCCCGTCGCCGCCACCTACCTCCACTGCGCGCCGTGCCACATCGAAGGTGTCCTGGCCCAGATCGCCCAACCGCAACCAGCGGCCGGCTGCGGCAGCGACGACGACCGGTGTGCGGCCTGCATGAACACTGCCCTCGTCTCACCAACGACAGACGGGTAATAACCGAACTCGGAGCGGATTGCACTATCGCTGCTGGTCAAACCTAGATTCATTGCTTCCGGGCCGCTGCTACCGAACCCTGATCACGCCTGATCCAGGAAATCCGTGTGGCGCATCGAACTCCTGGCGGGTCGTTGTCTTGGTGTCGATAGGTCAGCTCTGTTGCGGAGTGAGTGATCGTGCCAGCTGTTCCAACATCGGGTTCAGGCGCGGTCCGAGTGTGGCGATGCCCATTGCGGCGGTGACCCCGGCCCAGGCGAGCGGGCCGAGCGGCGTGCAGCCGAAGAACTGGCTGACCAGCGGTGTCTCGATCAGGGCGGCCAAAACAGTGGCCGAGCCGATGACCGTGATCAGGACGAGCGGACTGCGTCGTCGTCCGGTCGCGGTCTGGATGAGCTGAGCACCGACGACCCCGCACAGTGCCATCGTGCTGGTTCGACGCGCAGAGCCCGGGGTGAGGGTGCCGATCAGCCAGGCCGTCGTGGCGGCGAGCGTCGTGGTGATCCCGCGGCGGCGGATCTGACGGGTCAAGGGGTCGCCGAGTTCCGCGATGCCGACGCGGCCGCTGTCGACGGTGACTTCGTCCTGGTCTGTCTCATCTCTCGGGGTGACCGAGAGCGCCATCGCCGGGAACATGTCGGTCAGCAGGTTGACCAGCAGAATCTGGCGGGTGGACAGCGGCGACGCGCCGGAGAGCAGTGTGCCGAGCACGGAGAAGCCGATCTCGCCGGCATTGCCGCCGATCAGCACACTGATCGCGTCCGCGACGCTGCGCCACAGCGCCCGCCCTTCGGCGACGGCATCGACCAGCACGGTCAGCTCATCGCTGGTGATCACCAGGTCGGCCGCGTTCCGCGCCGCCGCAGAGCCGTGGACGGCGACGCCGATACCGATGTCGGCGGTGCGGATGGCGGCGGCGTCGTTGGCGCCGTCGCCGACCATGGCCACCACGCGCCCGGCTTCCCGGAGTCCCTCGATCACGTGGAGCTTCTGCTCGGGTGCGACGCGGGCCACCACGTCGCTGTTTCGCAGCAGTCGCGCCCGGCCGGTCCGGTCCTGGGCAGCCAGCTCGTCGCCGGTGACCACCGTGACATCGTCTGGCCAGCCGAGCTGGACCGCGACCGCGCGGGCGGTCTGCGGATGGTCGCCGGTCAGCATGACGGGCCGGATGCCTGCCTGGCGCAGATCGGTCACCAGCGGTGCGGAGCTGCGGCGCGGGGTGTCGGCCAGGGCGAGGAAGCCCAGCAGGTCCAGGTCGGCCAGTGGTTGTGCGAGCACATCGGCGGCCTCGTTGCCGCGCGCCAGCCGTCGGCCGGCCACGGCCAGCACTCGCAGGCCGCTGCTGGCCAGGGACTGCGCTTTCGTGTCGTCGGCAGTGTCTTCACAGGCGGGCAGGATGACTTCCGGCGCGCCTTTCGCCAGCAGCATCCGGGCGCCCGTCACATCGACCGCGACGGCGGCGGCGTATCCGCGGCTGGCTTCGAAGGGCTGGACCTCCACGGGCGTCCAAGGTGATCCGGGCGGGGTCGCAGCGAGGATCGCCTCGTCGGTGGCGTGGGCGTGGATGCCCGCCTCGTGGTCGGGGGTGCGGCAGGACAGCGCGGCGGCGTGGAGCAGCATGGCCGCGTCGGTGGAGTCGGCTGGGTGCTCGATCCCGTCCGGGGTGGCCAGGCGTACCACGTGCAGGCGGTTCTCGGTGAGCGTGCCGGTCTTGTCGAAACAGATGGTGTCCATCCGGCCGAGCGCCTCCAGCGCGCGCGGGGTGCGGACCAGGATGCCGATACGGCTGAGGCGTCGGGCCGCGGCCAGTTGCGCGACGGTCGCGACCAGCGGCAGGCCCTCCGGGACGGCAGCCACCGCGACTGCCAGCCCGCCCCGGACGGCTTCGCGAATCGGCCGACCGCGCAGCAGCGACAAGCCGGTCACGGCTGCACCGCCGAGCAGGGTGAACGGAAGTACGGCGCTGGTCAGCTTGTGCAGGCGGGCCTGCACGCCGGGTGCCGGCGGGGTGCGGGAAGCCAGATGCTCGGCCCGGCCGGTCTCGGTCTGATCGCCGATTCCCACCACGACGGCGCGGCCGTGGCCGGCGACCACCGTGGTGCCCTGGTACGTCATGCAGTGGCGGTCGGCTACCGGTACCTGGGGTGTGGCGTCCACCTGCTTGGGGGTCGGCAGCGACTCCCCGGTCAGCGAGGACTCGTCGACCTCCAGATCGTCGGCCGCCAGCAGTCGGGCATCGGCCGGTACCACGTCGCCGGTGTAGAGCTCGATCACCTCACCGGGGGTCAGCTTTTCCGCTTCGATCGTGCGGGTTTCGCCCTGGCCGAAGTCAGCCACTCTGCGGGCCTTCCGACGCTGCTCCCGCTTCAGCCCGGACAGCGCCCGCTCGGCCCGGAACCGCTGCACCCCGCCGATCAGGGCGGTTACCCCCAAAGCGCCGAGCACCATCAGCGCGTCCACGGTGGACCCCAACAGTGCCGAGGCAGTCGCGCCGACCAGGAGCAACGGCGTGAGCGGATCGTGCAGTTCAGAGCGGATCGCGCTGATCAGGCCGATGGTCAGGCGCGCCGGGGTGAACACGGGCAGGCGCGCGACCCGGCGGACGAAATTGCGTGCCTCAACCAGCGCGGCAGGCTCAGTGGCACGCACGACTCGCAACCGTGCCAGCGCCTCCTGGGGCTGCAGAGAGTGCCACGGGATCCGCGGCGGCGGATGTGGTGCGCGGTCGGTACTGACCTGGACCGCGGCGCGCCAGCCCGAGACGAGAGCGGCGGCGGCCGCCGCATTCACCGGAGAGAGCCGAACACCGAGCGGGAAGGTGAGGCGTTTGGAACGGGCTCCCCGGGTCACCACCATGAGCCCGGCGAGCGCCGCGCCCGCCTCGGCGAAGATCCTGGCGTGGTTCGCGACTCTGCGCGCGGCGGGGATCGCCGCCAGAATCCGCCACGCCCCGGTGAGGCCGTGCAGCAACAGCACGTCCGCACCCCACACCACCGCGCTGCGCTCGTCGGTGAGCGAGACGGCGATGTCACTGCGCATCAGGCCTGCCAGCACATCGGCGCCCTCCGGACCCAGTTGCCGCTGCGTCCCGGTCTCGCCGGCGGGAACGTGAGCGACCGTCAGAACGACCCGTCCACTGCCCTGCAGCTCCCGCACCACGTCGGCCAACGGCCGTCCGGCGCCCACGAGTTCGTCGGCCAGCGCACCGAAGTCACCGAGCGTGCCGTCGTCCTGAACCACGACGTACAGCCCGGCCCGGCGGGCCGCGTCCAGCGCGGCCTCGGCCAGCGGGTCGATCTCCCAGCCGACGAGGACGGAGCCGATGTCTCTGCCGCGATCGGACGCAATCATCAAACCGGTCTCGGCGAACCGGCCCTGGTCGGGTACCGGCCGCAAGTCGAGTTCCCCACCCGCCTGCAACGCCGCCGTCGCGGCCTGCCACAACGTGTCGTGTTCCCAGTCGGGAACGTTCGTGTTCACATCGAGCACCGTCCGCCGGGTGCTTCGCAGAGCCTCCGGGTGCAGCACCACGGTGTCGACCAGCTCCAGTTGTCTCAGCCGGTCGAGATTGCGCACCAGGACGCCTTCCCGGGCCAGCTCGGTGTACACGGTGGCGGCGAAGACCGCCGGGCCGTAACGGGCAGCCTTCGGGTTCCCGGCCAGCAGCGCCTCCGCCGCCTCCTGCACATCTCGGGTGACCAGCAATGCTGCGGCCGCGCCGGATGCGGTTCCGGTGACCGCCTGCTCCCGGAACCATTCGCCCGGATACCGACGCAGCGCCGGGCGGGCAGCCTGCTGGTCGGCAAGGCTCAATCGCTCCGGCGCGCAGAGCGTGTCGTGCGCAGCGTCGAAGGCCGCCGCCCTGGCGACGGCCTCGGCCAACTGGCTCGCCCGCAGCGCGGCATCGAGTGCCAGAGCGGTGGGCGACTGCCCTATGGCTTGCACTGCGGCATTGGCCGCGGCCAACAGCAGATCGGTCGCCGACCGTCCCAGCCGGCGCCGCAGCATCCTCCGTATGCGCGGATCCTCGCGCAATAGCGTCACCCCGGCTGTGATCAGAGGCGGCGCACTCCGCAGCCGCACCGTCCGGGCGGCCAGCGCCGCGGTGACACCCACGGCGTCGCAGGCCAAGGCGAGCGTCCCGGAGCGGACGCCTCCGGTGTGACCGGGGTGGACGGCTTCGAGAACATCCTCGTCCGGACGTTCCAGCTTCTGCCCGGCCGCCAGCTCGGTCGCGCGATCCACCACCTGCTCGGTGACCGCGTCCTGCGTCATCTGCACGACCAGCCGGGCCAGCCCGCCATCCCAGTACGCGGCGAGGACGTCCGGACGTTTGGCCAGGGCGGTCGCCACCCGTCTGGCCGCCGTCTCCATGCTCCGCACCGTGGCCCCCGCGGCGGGCCGCAACGGCAGCTGCACCCGCGATCCGGCCCGCCAGTACCCCCGACTCGGCGTCGCCGCATTCACACCGACCCGGCCGACACGTACAGCGGTCGCGGAGACCGCCGCCTCTGCACGCACAGCCGTGCGCACACCAACATTCACCGCATTAGCGGCCACCCGGATCGGGGCACCAGCTGTCGGAAGAACCCGGCGAAACACTCCGGCCGGCGCCGCCAGCGCGAGGTCGAACCCCATCTCGGGCAGCCTGGTCAGCAGACCTGGGACCATCGCTCACCTCGCCGAGCCGCTAGCCGATTGTGGTCGAGGCCGACCGTGCGGAGGTCCGTCGCCAGGTTGACGGGTTTGGTCTCCGCCCTCCACCGTGGTCTTCTCTGCCACGGCTTTTTCGATGCTTGCCCCAACGTCGCCGAAGAGGACGGTTGCCTTTCCTCGCTCATGAACCAGTCACCTCACAGCCGAGGCGTACCCGCCATCTCCACGACGAAACTGGATCCGGATCGATTCACCGCGGGCCGGTTGGACGCCGACCTGCGCCGGGTCGCGCGGTGTCGGGTCTTGTCCCGAGACGCCACCTGCAAAATCCACCGCCGCATCAGCTGAGGAACTCAAACGCCCAGGGATGTCCGATGTTCAGCGGAGCACCTGCCAGTCGCAGCGCAGGCTGGGTGACGGACGCTGGTCGGCCACTCGGGGCGGGGCATGCCGTGCCAGCTGGACATCGCGATTCCGCCCCGGCACAGACCGGCGGCCGTGGCGACGGCTTCGTCTCTGAGCAGTGGTTTGCCGATGGCCGCCCAGTCCCGCGCGCACGTGCATCGTGCTCGGCGGCTGGTGTATCGGCCCGCAGACATTTCTGATCCACCCGGCCTGAGCAGCAATCGGACCGTCATGGCAGCTACCGCCGTTTCGCACGCGGGCTATGAGTAGCCGGTCAGCTTCTTGTAGCGCAGGAATTCCTCGAAGGAGACCTGCCCATCCGCCCAGACCCGGTCTTGCTGAATTTGGCGCTCGATGACCTCCCGCACTTCCTGGTCCTGGGCCATACCCCACTGGATGGCTTCATCGAAGGTGATGAAACCGTTGTGGTCCGTATCGATCTCGTGGAACTCCCGCCGGGTGGCGATGATCTGCTGCTGGTCCATCCCCGTCTCCTCTGCCGGTTGGTTCAGCGACGCCTTCGTTCGTCATCGATCCAGCGCATAAGCGTACGCAAATAATTTGCTGGGACGCCCAGATTGGCTGGGAATCGAAACGAACAGAACCGCTGGGCTCGACGGCACCATGCGGCGACACCGTTGTGGCACAACGGTTCTGGCACTTCCTTGCCGGCGTAGGCGGCGGCCACCGAGAATGCGTGGATCGCGAAGTTCGTCGTACCGAGTCCTGCTCATGTAGGTGTGGGTGGCTCGGCGGCAGGGTGCATGACGGCGTGCCACCACGATTCGAGCCGACTCGGCTCCGGCCAGCGCACCACCGGCACATCGTCATCGGAACCGCTGGTGATGGTGGGTGCGGTCGTATGCCGCTTTCCTGGCCGGCGAACGAGCCTGTCACCGCGTGGTTCGCGTGGGGTTGCTGTCATGGCGCACCTCCGAAATCCCTTGCCCGACGCCCGGTCTCACCGGGGCGGGCTGGATTCTCAACTCGCGGCGGCGGTGTACGCCGAGGTCGACCCGCGCGCGAGCAATGCCACGAACGCCCAAGGGCAATGCCGAGGGGTCTGCGCCACCACAGAGGGGCCGACGTGCGCCAGAGTAGGCGTTCAAAGCCAACGGCAGGCTAGGTTCGAGCCGGCCGATGATCCCCCGATGAGGGGTGAAGCTGGGCGGCCCGGACGCTGTGGGATGGGCGTCCGTGCCTGGGCCCGGACGATGGCCGCGTGCGCCGCGGCCGGTCTCGCCTTCAGTGTGAAACACCATCGCCGACAACACCATCCGCTACCTACTGCGGATGCTCCGCCTGGTTACACCCGATGATCAGGATTGGTGAGTCCGGTTGGCTGCCGTGCGCAAGGGCGTAGCGGGTGGCTTGCGGGGGTACTATTGATTCGGGTTCATAAAAAAGCCTGGTCACTCGCGGCTGTGCAGGGCGCTGACCGCGAACGGCTTTTAGCCTGCGCGCCCCGAAACCAGGTGATGGTGATGAATCACCAAACCGAACCTGTCCTCATGACCACCTCGGCCACGACCACTCTCGACAACACCCACGTCTGCACCGTCTGCGGCGAGATCGACGTGCTGACCGCCCCCACGTTCCAGCAGGCGCTGTGCGACAGTGTCGACATCGCCGAATCGACCCGCGTCGACATGAGGGCGGTGACGTTCTTCGGCGTGGCCGGCATCTGCGCCCTGCTCGCAGCCCGCGACTTCGCCGACCGGCGGCACTGCGCGATATGCATCCAGGGCTCCTACTGCGTCACACGGATACTCGAAGCAGTAGGACTGGCAACAGAATTCGGTATCCGCGAAGAATGCCAACCGGCCGATGCCCGACAACGATGATCGCCGGTCACCGCCCGTTCGACCATATACCGGGCCTTGCACGAACGGCCCGCCCGCGCGGTTGGACATCCCGGCCGCGAGCCAGCGATTGACGGGCCCCTCAGCGGGTAGCCGACCGATGTCGGTGTTCATTCGGCCCCAAGCCGAAAACACCCGATATAGCGTGTTGCCCGCCCGCCCTGTCCGGACCTGCGCGCTCGACGCACACGCCGGGGGCGGGCAACACCCACCGACAATCAATTCGCGGGGTTTCCGCGCTCCCCGGTCGTTCGGAAAACGGAAAACGATCATCTGACGAATCCGAACACCTTCTCGGCCTCGCCTTTCTGACTTCCACAGCAACCCAGTGGCGGTTGGCCACCGGAAGCATGCGGCCGGTGAAGTGACCGTTCGACGGCTGGCGGCGTCATCGCGTCGAGGACGAGGAATCTCGTCCCGACACGGGTGACTTCGGCGATGGCCCGGTACGCGAGGCCGGGCGGGAGGTGATGCAGGGATGCCGCTGATACGACCAGGTCAATATCGGGTGAGGACTGAGTCATATCCCTCCGCCTCGTGCCGATACGAAGAGCTGCCCGCCGGACCGGGGAATTTCAGAATTTGTCCGGGAACTGGGTGATGATGCCCTGGCTGAGGACATCGGCGACATCCATCATGTGCGCCTTGGCCACGCCGAACTTGGCGGTCGCGTCGCTGTAGTTGCCGCCGATGACGTCGACGCCCGAGCAGTTCGTCGCGGCGCTCACCGACTTCAGGCCCGGCCGCTGGCAGTTGTCCGGCCACAGCGACGGCACGACCTGACGGTGCACGATCAAGGAAACAGTCAGGCCGGCGTCACAGAAGGATCGCACGGGAGTGGGGCTGTGCATCGAGCGTCCCGGGACGAGCCAAGCTCCGCCGAGCACGAAGCGGTAGGGCCTTCCAGGCTGAGGTGGAGGGACCGCCAGGCCAGCCGAATAATCGAGCCGACCCTCCCCGGATCCGGGTACGGCGCCACGAGGGCGCGCGGTCGGTCTATGCGCGACGTCGCGCGATGGCTACGCGCGGTGCTGGACCCATCGTCTGATCGAGCCGATCGTCTACCCTATCTGCGGTGTTGCGGTAGCCGGGTCGGCCAGTGCGTCGACCAGGGGTGCCAGTCGTTGCAGTTCTTCCAGGTGGGTGGCGGTGAGCCGGGCCAGGGTTTGGCTGCCCGTTTCGGTCAGTGCCAGGCGCACGACGCGGCGGTCCTTGCCTTCTGCCCGGTTGCGGGCGACGAGGCCGAGTTGCTCGGCGCGATCGGTCAGTTGCACCACGCTGTGGTGACGCGCACTCAGATATTCCGCGATTTCTCCGATGCTGGGCCCGGCCGGGTCGCCATGACCCCGGATCGCCAGCAGCAGTTGGTGCTGTGCGGCGGTGAGTCCGGCATCGGCTGCCCGCTGCTCACTCCAGCGCAGGAACCGGCGCAGTCCGGCGCGGAACGCCAGCAACCTCGAGTAGTCCTGGTCGGTGAGGTGTTCCGGAGACGACATGGACTCTTGTGTCATAAGACGATATTATCATGACGTGATACAAGGGGTTCGGTGGTGATCGCAACCCAAACCGCTGTCCGTGACGATTGCGACCGCTCCGGCTCGAGGTGTCCTTCGATTCGGCATTCAGTCGGAAAGTTGGTGGAAGACATGACCAGTGAGGCCATGAACATGAGCCTGCACCCCGATATCGTGGCGTTGCGGGCCAAGCACGACAAATACGAGCTCGCCGCGGAGGCGCCGGTTGCCCAGCTGGTCACGGGCCTGTTGTTCCTGACCGGCCTCTACCTCGCGATCTCTCCGTGGGTCGTCGGATTCAACCGGTTCCCCACCTTGACCGGCAACGACCTGATACTCGGAATCGCCCTGGCGGTGCTGGCTTTCGGGTCCTCCTCGGCGCACGGCCGGATGCACACCCTGACCTGGGTCGCTCCGCTGATCGGGCTGTGGACGATCATCGCTCCCTGGGTGATCAGCGGCGACGTCGCCCATACCGCGACCATCTGGAGCAACGTGGTGACCGGCACGATCGCCCTGGTACTCGGCCTGGGCTCGATGGCGCTGACGACGATGCCCCGGACCAGATAACCCGGACCGAATAACCGGAGGGTACGGCGCTCGCCGCAGCATCCCGCCGGTCTGAGAGGTGAGCGCATGTTCCTGTGGGAAGCGTGCGCCCACGATGATCACATCGGTGTCCGTCCGGGGATGACCGCCTTCGTCGACATCTTCGGCGTGGCCAGCGCCATTGGATGTCACGGGGACGCGATCCAGTCATCCTGCGAGCGTGTCAATGTCGGGTCATCCGTCTGGTGAGGGTGGTGGTCGTCCCCAGGAGGGGATATCGACCATTGTTCGGCAATCCGTGTTGCGGCGCCGTCACCGCAACACAGGATGGAATGCGGTCGAATCGAGCGTTCTTCCCGTGAGGAGGAAGCCAGCTACCAACAGTGACCAGCGATGTTCGGGTTCTACGACTCCGGTTATCTACTCGCCCGGCTGATCTTCGAGCGGCTGCTGGGCCTGGTATACCTGATCGCGTTCTTGTCGACCTTCACCCAATTCCGTGCCCTGTGCGGTGAACGAGGTCTGTTGCCGACGCCGCGGTATCTTCGTTTCGCCGGTTTTCGGGCAGCACCCAGTGTCTTCTGCTTCCACTACAGTGACCGTTTCGCCCGCGGGCTGGCGGCGCTGGGCGCGGTGGGCTCAGCCGGAGTCGTCCTCGGTGTGGCCGATGTCGTGCCGCTGCCGGTGGCGATGATGGTGTGGATGGCGCTGTGGGCGCTGTACTTGTCGTTCGTCAATGCCGGGCAGGCGTTCTACGGCTTCGTCTGGGAGATGCTGTTGCTCGAGGCCGGCTTTCTGACGGCCTTCCTGGGGAATGCGGCAACGGCCCCACCGATCGCGGTGGTGTTGCTGATGCGTTGGCTGCTGGTCCGGCTCGAAGTGGGAGCGGGCCTGATCAAGCTCCGCAACGATCCGGCGTGGCGTGACTTCACCGCACTGTGCTACCACCACGAGACCCAGCCGCTGCCGAACCGGTTCAGCTGGTACTTCCATCATCTGCCTACACCGATTCATCGCCTGGAGGCGCTGGGAAACCATGTCGCGCAGCTGATCGTGCCGTTCGGGCTGCTGTTCCCGCAGCCGATCGCCACGGTATCGGCCGCGATCATCATCGCGACGCAGCTGTGGCTGATGGTCAGCGGGAATTTCGCGTGGCTGAACCTGCTCGCGATCGCACTGGCCACCCTCGCGCTCGACGGCCGCCTGCTCGCGGCGGCACTACCGGTCCGGTTGCCGCACCCCGTGCCCGGTCCGGGGTGGTTCACGATCATGGTGACGATCCTGACGCTGGTCATGGTGGTTCTGAGCTGGGCGCCGGTGCGCAATATGGCCTCCCGGCACCAGATGATGAACGCCGCGTTCAACCGGCTGTACCTGGGCAACACCTACGGGCTGTTCGGTCGCATCACTCGTCACCGGTTCGAACTGGTCATCGAGGGCACCGATGACGAACCGGGCCCGGAGGCGACATGGAGGGCCTATGAATTCAAAGCCAAACCCGGGACCGTGTCCCGCCGTCCACGGCAGGTCGCCCCCTATCACCTCCGGCTGGACTGGCTGATGTGGTTCGCGGCGATATCGCCGCGCCGCGCCCAAGCCTGGTTCGTGGCGCTGGTTGTCAAGCTGCTCCGCGGCGACGCGCCGACGCTGCGCCTGCTGGCGAGTAATCCGTTCCCGGGCCGTCCGCCGGAGTACGTGCGAGCCCTGCTCTACGTCTACCGCTTCACGACCAGGGACGAGCGCCGCGGCACCGGGGCCTGGTGGACCCGCCGCTACCTGGGCGAATACCTGCCTCCAGCCAGATTGTCCCCGACCACCGAAGCTCCCTCTGAACCCACCGACGGTGAGGGTTCCTCAACCGCGTGACGCGGGCTACGGGCGACCGCGGGCCAGTGGCCGGTCATACGAGAGCCCGGGCGCTCAGACGGGACGCGGCGCCGGCAACGGCCGGTGTACTGACTTCCGTTGTTGCTCAACCCTTCCGAGGGCACCTCGTAGCGGCGCACAGCGGCAGTGAACGTCTCCATGGACGCATGCGAAATGTCAAGCGTCTCAAAAGAACTGGCAAGGATGCCCAGAGACCTCGTAGCCGAACACTGATAGTTTCTCAAGTCGCCCACTTGTGGGCGGTGCATCACCAGGTCGGATGACGGGATTTTGACCGCTGGGTCCTATTCGGTTCGCGGGTGTAGTCGCGCGCTTGCCGCGTTTTGCGGCACCTGCCAGGCTGTGCAGATCTGGTCGAACTGGGCCCGCAGGGTTTCCGAGATCTGTCCGTGGGGTGTTTGCCTGATCAGTGTGGTGGCCAGGTGAACGAGTTCGCGTTCCAGCGGGGCCGGCAGCGCGCCCAGCAGGTCGCGATCTTGTTGCGCGGCGGTCTGTTCGGCGGGTGCGGTGTCGCGGCCGCGGCCTTGCAGGACGTCGGCGCGGGCCCGGGCGACGGTGAGCTGGGTGGGGTCCAATGCTTGTTCGATTGGTCCGGTCATGAGCGCTTCCCTCCTGCCGCTCGTGTGGGGTATCTCAGATTCCGGGGCTGTTGCTGTAAAACAGTTGGTCCTCGCGGTAGCCGCCTTGGCCCATGCCGATATCGGTGATGTCGTCGACGAATTCGATGGCTTTGATCCATTTGACCATCTTGTAGCCGAGCTGGTTTTCCAGTCGCAGCCGTAGCGGAGCTCCGTGTTCGATGGGGAGCGGCGCGCCGTTCATTTCCAGCGCGAGCAGGGCTTGTGGTCCTCTGGCGATGGTGATCGGAACGGCCTCGTAGAAGTAGCCATATCGCCCTCGACCCTCGGTGAGTGCCTTGTCATCCATCGCGTAGAACACGATGTGGGTCACCGATGTCGATGGCTGGACGAGGTCGATGAGTGCCGACAGCGGCACGCCGCCCCATTCGGCGATGCCGTTCCAGCCCTGGATGCAGTTGTGGTTGGTGATCTGGCGAGTCATGCCCAGCTGCGCCAATTCGGGCAACGACAGCGTCATCGGATGGTCGACCAGACCGCCCACGGGCAGTACATAGCCTCGGAATCCGTCGGCGGCCAGCCACTGATACGCCTGGTCGGTCGGCGGGTAGCCGTTGACGCGGTGGTATTCGGAGATGTCGCGTCGCCGGTAATGCTGGCGAGAGGGGCCCAGCAGCGTGAGCAGGTATTCGAAGCGGTGCACGAGCTTGCCCAGCAGACGCTGGGTGCGGCGGGGATTGATCCGGGAGTACACGGTGGCCGCCACGTGAACGATCACCACTGCCAGCAACGTCAGCGAGCCGACCACGGTCGCGAGAACCCGGTTCCCGTCCTCGGAGCCGAGGAAGATCTTGGCGAATTCGCCCGGAATACCGTGCACGACGACCATGAGCAGGTGCACGAAGACGAAGGCGGCCATCGCGCACAGCCCGAGGAAGTGGACGCTGCGCGCGCCCTGCTTTCCGCCGAACAGCCTTCCGTACCAAGGGAATCGGGCCAGCACCGTCGGTGACATCGCTGCTCCGGAGGCGATCTGCAGCGGTGCCAGCACGAAGATCACGCCGAAATAGGTGAGTTTCTGGGCGGCGTCGAAAGGTTGTCCGGGAAGCTGGGGCGCCAGCTGGAAATGCAGATACGTGCCGATATCCCGGATGGCCTGCGGCACGATGCTCCAGTGCGTGGGCACCAGATAGCTCCAATATCCGGAGACGAAGACCATCACCACGTAGACCGCACCGGTGAGAATCCAGAACTGCATCGTCAGGAAGTGCCAATGCCGCCCGAGACCCAAGTTCTTACGACCCGGTAGCGCGATAATCGGATGCCAGGACTCCTCTTCGTCCAACGACACCCATGGCCGACGCGAATCGGCGCCGAAGTTCGTGCGGGACAGCCGAAGCCATTCCCGGCCCGGCGGACAGCCGTCGCTCCAGTACAGCTTGGGCATCGACGACAGTACCTCGACGCCCGAGCGCATGAGCAAGGTGACGAACAGGATGTTCAGTCCATGGGTGATGACCACGAACAGCGGATAGTGCGGAATCTGCTCCATACACCGCTCCCTTCCGACCACTCTTCAGGGTTAGAACCGCTGGTCATATATGCGCGCGTGGGAGCCGCGAATCCGGACCAGGGCCGAGGCACTGAGGCCGGTCGGCCGACGTCGAGGCGTGTTTGCTGTCCCCTTCCAAGACCGGCAAGGCCGCAGTAACGCAATCGCTATCGGGACCACTCGTCCAAGTAGACGATTCCGAGGACGTCTGCGACCGCTGGACCTCCACCGGTTCCCCCGTTGCCGCCGCAGTTCCCGCCGTTATCGCCGCAGTTCCCGCCGTTATTGTCGCAGTTCCCGCCGCTCCCGCCGGTCCCGCCACAAGTTCCGCCGTTGTCGCCGCAGCCATCACCGTTGCAGCCATGGGGCGGGACCGGCGGAGGCGGCGGCGGCACGGGCGCGATGGAATTACTACCCCACCCCGAAGGCCGATCGACCTGCACGACACCGGGCACCAGGGGCGGCGCGGCCACAGCCGGAACCGCCGCCATCACCGGAGTCGCTACCGCCACCGCCGCCAGCGCGGCCTTGGCCGTGATACGCCGGTAAAACTCGCGGGTCATCATCATTGCCCTTCCGTTCAGCGAACGATCGATGCACCGAACGACTTCGTCACTTCGCATATCTCCTGTTCAGGCCCTGCGCCGGTGCGACCCGTCAAATGCCGAAAAGTCATCCTCCATGAGCTTCGAGCCATATCGGCGCCGCGAGCAGCACGCAGCCCGATTGCCGTGAAAGATATTCACCGCGTACCCGAATCACTGATCTTGAACCGCCACCCAGGCTGGTCGGCTGCGAGGGCTGGAAGCCTGTTTGATCCACGGCGGCTTCTGCTCGGCGGTGCGCGGCCGTTGCTTCGACGAATGATCTCCAACCCGCCGTATGTGCCGTGCGCGACGAGTGGTCCGCCGCGCGTAGCCGGAAATGCCACGCCGCACCGAACAACTACCCGGCGCTTCGAATGCCGCGCTCTGCTCGGTGTATCAGGCGAGCCACTGCGGCATCGATCATGGTCCGCTGCCCGGTAGCGGACTCGCTGCGCTGGGCTTTGCGCATCGCGGCGGCAACGGTTGCGCCGTGTTCGAAGGCGTGGACGACACGAGGGTCGACGTATGACTCACGTGCGACCGCGGCGGTGTTGCCGAGCACCTGCGAGACATCGGTCATCACTCGTCTGACGACAGCTCGCCGCGCACGAGCCGATTCGGGGCATTCGCAGGTGACGAAATCGACCGCTGCGAGGACGGTCGCCTGCCAAGTGCGCAGGTCCTTGACGCTGAATTCCGGACCTGTCAGTTCCCGGAATCGGACGTTGATGTCCTCGGCCCGGATCGGGCGGAAACCGCCGACCTCGCGGCACACGAGGAGACGAGCGGCCGGGGCGGAGCTACGCCTTAAGCCCTGAATGGCTTTGGCGAGCAACATATCTTCGATGGTTGCCTGCCGCTGGGCACCGCCTTTCGCGGGAAATGCGAAGCTGATCTGCTCGCCGGAGACCTGGACGTGATCGCGCAGCAGGGTCGCGACGCCATAGGTGCCGTTCGTGTCGGCGTATTCCTCGTTCCCGACGCGGAAGGCACCGGAGTCGAGCAGCGCGATCGCCACCGCGAGTACACGATGCTCGGAGAATCCCCGCTGTGCGAGATCGGCACGGACGGCGTCGCGCATGCGCGGTAGGTGGCCGGCCAGGTCGAGGACCCGGTCGAACTTCTCTTCGTCGCGTTCTGTGCGCCACTGGTCGTGGTAGAGGTATTGGCGACGTCCGGCACTGTCGCGGCCTGTGGCCTGAATGTGTCCGTTGGGATGCGGACAGATCCAGACCCTCCGCCACGCCGGTGGAATGGCCAGCGCCCGGATTCGTTCCAAGGTCGAGCCGTCGATGACGGGCTTTCCCTGGGCGGTGGTGTAGGAGAATCCACGTCCGCAGCGTCGTCTGACGATTCCCGGTGCGTGAATATCACTGCGTCGCAACCGCATTGCTGATCCTCGGGGCGGGCGTGCGATCGACCGGGTCGGATGCGCCTATGCCGGAGGTGAATTCGTGAATCCGTAGTGGTCCGCCCGCGGTTCGCGACAGTGGCGGAGTGTCGATGTCGGCGGCGGTGCGTATTCCGTCGAGCACTTCGAGCAATGCTTCTACGGAGCTGTAGCGGGGGCTCCATCCCAGCACGTCGTGGGCACGAGTGGCGTCCATGACGGGTAGCCGCAGGAAGGCATCCACGAGTTGGGGCTGGACCGGTATGAGGCGCAGATGCCAGGCCGTGGCCGCCGCGGTCCGCAAAAGCTGGGCCGGCATGCGGATCTTCCGGGCATCGAGCAGTTCCGCGAGGCCCTGGGAGTCGAGAACGGGGTCGGCGGCGAGGTTGAACGGGCCAGAGACGTCTCGGGAGACGGCGAGCCGATACGCCTCGGCCACGTCGGTGGCGTGCACGGCCTGCAGCAGGAGTTCCGGTGTGTCGGGAACGACCGGGATCAGTCCGGGACGCATCAACTTGTTCGGCAGCAGCGGACCCGCGAAGAGGCGTCGTTGCTCGCTGGCGGCGCCACGCTGGAAGATGAATGCCGGTCGCATGCGCACTACCCGGCAGCGTGGATTGGTGCTCACGAACTCGTCGAGCATCCGTTCGGCGTAGGCCTTCTCCCGGGTGTAGCCGGCCTCCGGCCAGCCGTCGGTCGGCCAGTCCTCGGATACCGGTCGCTCATCGCGCCGTGGCGAGTACGCGCCGACCGACGAGGCGTAGATCAGGGCCGGAACCTCGGCCGCTGCAACGGCATCGAGGATTCGCGACATTCCGGTGATATTGGAACGCCAGGTCTCGGCCGCCCGTCGCATCGGCTGGATCGACCACGCCAGATGAACGACCGCGTCCGCGCCACGGAACAGCGGCACCAGGTCGTGGACACGGATGTCGACTCCGGCCCAGTCCGTCTTCTCGATTCGAAGATGTGGTTGCCTGCGTGCCAATCCCGAGATGGAGGCCACGGCGGGGTCGGCCGAGAGGGCTTGGACCACCGAGATCCCGACATTGCCGGTTGCGCCGACCACGACGACGTGCATGGGGGACTCCTCTCCGTGGTGATCTTCGTTCCGTTCGTGCCATACCCGGTCTTTCCGCGATCACACGGCCATGCGGTGAAGACCCGATCATGCGGGATAGACGAGTGGATGTGTCGCCAGGTTTGCGAATTCGCGGTTCTCCGGGCCGATTCTGGCCGAGGTGACAGACATTGGGCCTGATGCCGCGCTGGCAGAGATCCGGTTCGGTCGCGTGCTCGGGAACCGATTGCGGCAGGGCAACTCGGGTAGGCGAGGGATGTGGGCGGCGACAGGACCGCCCGCAATATGAGTCGAAGGAGGAATCGCGATGCCAGATCCCAATAATCCCGGTCAGTTCGGCAACCGCCCCGATACCGAGCAGCAAGCGAGCAAGGGTGGCAGAGCCAGCAGCGGCAGTTTCGGTGAAGCCAATGCCGCCGACCCCCGTGAGGCCGGTCGAATGGGCGCGCAGGCCCGGTCAGCCGCGGAATCGGAGGAGGGCCACATGTCGACTGAGCAGGGCGATGTCATCACGCTGCTGGAGGGACAGCACACACAGATCAAGGATCTGTTGCGGCGGGTGGAGACGGCCTCGGGGGAGGCCAAGCGGCAGCCTTTCGAGGATCTGGTGCGGTTGCTGGCCGTGCACGAGAGCGCTGAGGAACAGGTCGTGCATCCGGCGTCGCGGCGCGCCGAGGTCGCCGGGGAGGTCATCGATGATCGGCTCCATGAGGAGGATGAGGCCAAGCACGTGCTGGCCGAACTCTATGAGCTCGGTGTCACCCATGACCAGTTCGCGGGCAAGTTCCGCGACTTCGCCGGGGCGGTGATCGAGCACGCCGAGATGGAGGAGAAGGAGGAATTCGATCAGTTGCGCAGGAGTCTCTCCGAGCGCGACAGCGCGCGTCTGGCGACCGCGGTGCGGGTCGCCGAGGCCGTTGCGCCGACTCGTCCGCATCCGCAGGCGGGGGAGTCCGCGACAGCCAACGTGGTGTTCGGGCCGCCGTTGGCATTGTTCGATCGGATTCGTGATGCCGTGCGTGATTGGCGGACTAAATCCGAGGGATGACCGATATCGGCAGGGAATCGGACACCCGACCTCCGCTGATCGGTCGGGTTTGGTCGGTGTTCGAGGGCCAGCTTGCTCTGGTGGTTGGCCCCGTCCGCCGCACAGTGCTGGGAAGACTGCCGGGAACAGGCCGATCCGTCCAGCGAAGCGACCAACCTGAACAGCGTTGACGCACTGACCGTTTGAGCCCGCCATCGTTTTCCGAACATGTGAGAGGTCCTGCGGACTTCGGGGAAGAACCACCCCGTGAAGATCATAAAGAGTTGTGCCACAACGTGCTCGGCGCCGGCTGCTCGTCCGCCCAAGGCGACTTGATCGGCATGACCAGCCTCGGCGCCGTGGGCACCGCTCCGGACGGCATCAGCGGCGACGGCGCGAGCGGGTGGGAGGTGGACATTTCCATCGCGGGTACGGCCCCGGACGGGCAAGTGGTCACCGGTCCGGTGGAACCGGCCTCGAACGATCGTGGTGCTCCGCCGCCGGGAACGGTGGTACTCGCGACCGGTATCAACCCCCCCGCCGGGCTGCGGCGCCGACATGGTTGCCTACATCCATGACCCCGGCGGCGGGCTGGTTTTCTCGGCAGGTTCGGTCAGCTTCGGCGGCAGCCTGCTCAACGATGCAGCGCTGCAACAGATCCTGCGCAATGTCCTTGATGAAGGCCTGGGAAGGGGTTGAAGACGGCCACTGATAACGAAGTTGGTCGTTAGATCACCACGTCCGGCGTTGCGCCGCAGCGGGGCCGGACATCCACCCGAATCCGGGATACCTAGGCCCATGGAATTCGGGGCTCTCAGGTGCGCGGAATCCGGCAGATGTTTTGAAATGGAGATGATTAACTCTTCGGCAGCGGGTCGAGAGATTCGGCCGCACGCTCGATCGAAGGGTTCCTGCATGCGCACTCTCATTGCGGCAGTTGGCATTGCCACGGCATTGACCGTCGGAGCCGGACAGGCGGTGGCCGCGCCGCTCCCCGTCCTCGACGCACCAGCGACCCCGGTCGCGCAGACCGGCTCCTCCACGGGGTCGGCCGGGATGGACTCGGCCCTGCAGTTCATCGGCAATCTCCTCGCGTGCATCCTCCCGCCTTCTCCTGGTTGCCATGCGGGAGGACATGAGTCCGAAATCTCGTAGCGCCGCTGGCCGGGCCATCGTCTTCCGAACGCCTCGGTTCGGCTCGCCGCGTCCGCACGTCGGGCTCGAGCCCCCGGAAGCGCTGCCCAAGAAACGGGGGGCGCTCAATCCCGTTTAAAACAAATATATTTCACATATCTTCGGCCCGTGAACACCGAGAACCCCACGGTCCGGCCCGGACTGACAGCCCGCGCACCATTCCTGGACGTCAAGGCGCTGTCCCGCAAAGGACTCAGCACCATCGCCGTAGCGGCCGCCGCAGCAGCCGCGCTCATTACGGGAGCAGCCCCCGCATCGGCCGACATCGTCTCCGTCCAGGCGTTTACCCGCACCGACAGCGGGTTCCAGGGGGCATACATCACTGTGGAAGCGACGACCTCGACTCCGGTGACGATTGTGGTCAACGGAGTCACGCTGGGGGGCAGCCCATTTGCGCTGAAACCAACCAACGGCGCCAATTACGTCGTCACCGTCGAACTCAGCCTGGCAGCCGGCGACCAGCACATCGTCGCCTCGCAGAAGAATGCCGATGGCACGACCAGCCAGCAGTCCACCGACTTCAGGTCCAACGGCACCACCGGAAGCTCCGTCATCCCGAACCCGATCGAAACGATCCTGAACGGCTTTCAGACCGGCAGCACCGGCGGCCGCGTGGTGTCGTTCGGCGTGCAGTAGCTAGGTGATGGCCTCGCGGCCGAATCGTCCGGATTCTGGCGCGCGGCCCGCCGGACCTGTGTCGCCGCGGCACCGTCCATGGCCGCCCGACGCTCGTACACGCCAGTTGGGCCGCGATATCGGTTGCCATCCAAAGGATTAGGGCATATCCGCCCGATCTCCGGCGAAAACTCCTGGTAGCCCAGGTAGTCGGCACGATCGGTCAGGACCACGCCCTATGTCGTCACTGTCCGGGCCCCGCCGGGGAGCCGAATACCTGGCAGCTCCATCACTTGTGGGGTCGATGCGCCTGCTCGCGCCCATCCTTCGGGCACCGCAATCCGGACATGCGTGCAGGCGCATCGCAACGTCGGCGGCGGTGTGGGAGTGGCGGGGTCGGCTCCAACCCCTGCGGGGTGACACCCCGACCAGCAGAGGGCCCCTGCTGTGACGCAGGGGCCCTCGGGGTTTCGACAGGGTGGGCGGTCGGGCCGCCCAGGCGGTCAGGGCAGTCGTTCGAGTAGCCAGTTGCCCTCTTCCTCGTTGACCAGCGAGGTTTTCGAGGCCGGGCCGGATGCGTAGAGGGCATCGTCGAACTGGGAACTGGCCGGATCGTCGCGGGGGCCGAGGCCTTCGAGGTCGCGGGTCCCCGCGCTGGTGATCTTCCCCAACCGCGGCAGCTGGGGCATGGCTCCGACAGTGTTGAGCGCGTCCTGCTCGGCCGCGGTCGGTGTCGTGCTGTCGAGGCTGAAGAAGGCACCCACCTCATGAGACATCCGCTTGTCCTCGAGACGGGCCAGGGCGTAGCGGGCCAGCAGCGCGGCCCGGCCGGCACCGACGACGGCCATGGGCTTGCTGCCGAAGCGCATCGCACACGTGCGCAGCGCAGCCTCTTCGATCACCTGCTCGGCGGTGTCCCAGTCGGATTTGTCGTCGTAGCCCACCAGGATCACGTCCTTGCCGTGTTGGGCCAGTTTGGTCCGCAGCGGGTAGTCCGGGCCGTCCACCCGGTCCGCGAACGCGTCGAGGTCGGTGGGTCCTGGGCCGGGTTCGGCGACCACGATCACCGGATCGACGACCCGCGCCACACCGTTGGCCGGATACACCCAGGCGGTGCCGCCTCGGAGTTTCCACTGATCTGAGGGAATGTTGTTGCCAGCCATGATCGAACTCCTCTCACGTCGGAAAACGAAGAAGGAATCTCCCATCACGCACCCGTGACAGCGTGCAACATCGCCCGGTCACAGGCTGCCGAACCGCCGGTCACCAGGTGATCTTGATTCTAGGAGAGGTCACACCACCGCGAGCTTCGGGCCCGCAGTGCGCGAGCTAGAACGGGTCGACCCCGGCCTTCGGTCGTACCAGGGGAGGCCTCTTCAAGGACCTCCAGCACGACGACGTTGTCTGCGGGGTGAGCACAGCGTCCAGTACGGGTTCGTCGGTCTGCCAGATCTCGGTATCGACCACGGCTCCTGCCGGCCCGCGCATCGTTTTCCGAACGCGGGGGCACCCGCGGACGCTTCTCCTCACAGAAGGCTGTAGGTAGTTATCGCTTCCTCACGGACGAACGCGGATGACCGTCTTCCCCTTGCGTCGCTGGGTCGGGTTGAAGGCGGCGACGGCGTCGTCGAGGGTGGCGACTGTGCCGATGTTCGTCCGCACTCGTCCGTCGCGCACACGCTGGGCGATCTCACCGAGTTGGGCGCGATCGGATACGACGACGAAGTCGATCGCCAGTCCGTGGGCGGGCCGAGCCTCGGGCGGCCCGGTGACGGTCACCAGCGTTCCTCCGGCTCGAACGAGATCCGCGGACCGCTTCTGGATGTCTCCGCCGATGACATCGAAGACCAGATCGACTCCGCCGATGTCTTCCAGAGAGTCGTTCTGAAGGTCGACGAACTCGTGCGCCCCGAAGTCGAGCGCGGTCTGCCGGCCGGCCGTGCGCCCGGTGCCGATGACGTAGGCGCCGGCCTCACGTGCGAGCTGGGTTGCCATCGACCCGACTACCCCGGCCGCACCGTGCACGAGGACGCTCTGCCCCGCCTGAAGACGGCCGTGCTCGAACAGCCCCTGCCAGGCGGTCAAGCCCGCCATCGTGGCGCCCGCGCCCACCGTGAAGTCGATGTCGCCCGGCAGCGGCGCGAGATTACGTGCCTCGACGACTACGTACTCCGCCAGTGTTCCGTCGCGAGTCCAGTCGGTGAGCCCGAACACCCGCTGCCCCACCGACACGCCGGTTGTGCCATAGCCGAGAGCACTGACCACCCCGGCCAGCTCGTGCCCGGGGATCGACGGCGTCCGGTCCCGGCCGAGCCGATCGATCCAGGTCGAGGGCCACTCCAACTCATCCCCGGTGAATCCCGACGCATGAACCTCGACGATGACATCGCCGTAGCTCGCGCCCGAGAGGCTAGCGAACCTCGCCACATCCGGATCGGGCCGCTCCACCAACGTCATTCCGGCCGTTCCGGCGGCCTGGTCCGTCACCACGATCGCCTTCATGTGAATACCTCCCTGTATCCAGGCCGTGCGGCCACACTCTGCGGGGGCGGAGCCGACCATGGCGATCCCGACGCTGAGCCAGAACATTCGGCCCTGCAGCGAATCACGATGGGAGCCAGCACCCGGCTGTCGGTTCACCTCAGCCGACTCGGTCATCGTCTTGTTCGTCCAGGCACACACGAGGCTATAGCGCTGAACTGCGGATACCGGGGTATTTCATCGGGACACGCTGCACGCCATGAGCGGGTCGCTGCGGCCCGATTCCGGGTATCGGGTTTCAGAGGTATCTATCGATGCCGGGGCTGGTGTCGATGCGGGTGACATCGATGTCACCCGCGGTTTCGATGGGGGTGATCCAGCGCAGGAATCGGTGGGCGGCGAACGCGACGACCAGTCCGCCGCACGGTGCTGGGAAGACTGCGTGGAACAAGCCGATTCGTCCGGCGAAGCGACCAATTGCCTTGTTGCGCTTCCTCACCCACACGAGCACCGCTCGATTGTGCTCGACACCCTGCGCAAAGAGCTTGGCGACACGTCGGCGTATGTCTTCACGCATATGGAACTTTCCTGCTCGGCCTGATTGACCGGAGATCCCCCGGTAGGCCATTCTGCCACGCTCGCATGGGGTTTCGCCCTGCATCGCATCGTCCTCCGAACGACTGTCGGACTGGGCTGTACCCCAGGCCGACAGCCGCCGGGCGCGTACAGGGTCCGGTTTTGCACACGAAAATGAGGGACCGGTCCGAGAAGCCCCGTCGATGTGACAGGAGGGCGTGACACTGGGCCAGTGACAAGGGGCGGAATGACGAAGTTGCCGAGGCTGACGCTTCGCGCAGCTCCTGTCGAAATGGAGCCCGCCGGAGGAGTTCTGACTGCCGACGCGGGCCCGCACCAGCACGCCCAGGTCGAGGAACTGCGGGATCCCGCAAAGCTCAGCGAGTGGATCAAGCTATTCCCCTGGCTCGACGCCGGCGAGGGACGACTCCCTCATGGAGGACATCCTGGGACGCTGCATGATCGACGGGCGTTTCAGTGCGTTGCTGCGCCAAGGCGGTGCGGACGTGACCCAGGTCCAGGTCCTGTTGTGGGGCATGGGCTGCTGGAACCGCAGGCTGCTACTTCCGGGCCGGGGCCGCAGAAACCGCTGTGGCCGTACAAACCGCTCTCGGCCAGTAGGTGCACGCTGGCAAGCTGGGCGTATGAAGTCTTCCGGTGGGCAAGAGCAGAGCATCGCGATCAGGGACGCCGATTCCCCGGCCTGGTCGGTTCGCGCCGCAGCTGGACGGCGGCTCGCGATATCAGCCAGGGTGGACGAGGTGGCGGACGTCCTCCATCGTCTTCTCCTGGACCAGGACACCGCAGTCACGCAAGAGACTGCCGTGGCCCTGCTTGCACGCAAAGACATCGTTGGCCTGCGCTGTGTACTGCTGGCCAGGAGCTACGCCGCCGAGACCTCGACCGCGGAAGAGATCCAGGCTGCTCTTGACTGCTACCCGGACTGGATGACGGCTGAGGGTGCCGACCGACTGATCAAGCAGCTGCGAAAGCTGACATCAGACGACGACCCCGGTGTCCGCGATGAAGCTCAGAGGATCCTTGCCTCACTACTGCAGCGCGAAGAATGAGAACGGCCGAATACGCGAGGATGGTCGGCTGACCATCGTTTTCCGAACGGGCCTCGGGCCCTGGTTGAGGAGCCGATGACAGGGCACTGAACAGGGGCCCACGTTTTTCCCTACGGCCGCGTGGGGCCGGGATCATTCGGGGGTGGCGGGAGCCTGGAGCAGCCGTGTCTGCAGCACCAAATACAGCACCGCCGCGTCTGCTGGCACCGCGAACGCTGAACCGGTGAGGTGTTCTATGCGCTTGAGACGGTGCAACACCGTATTGCGGTGCAGATGAAGCCGCTCTCCGATCGCCGAGGTCGAGCCGCGGAGTTCATACCAAGCCAGGGCTGTCTGTGCGAGAGCGTCGGCGTCGTCGGGGTCGAGCCGGTCGAACGCGGCGAGCGCATCGGAGAGGACGTCCGCGGCGAGTTCGGGGTGGGCCGCGATCAAGGCACGGGCCGGCGACGAGGCATAGGTGTGGACTCCGGTGTCGGCCGGGCTGAGACACCGGAACGCGAGCCGCGCCTGCTCGAGCGCGGCAGGAGCGGACACGAGGTCGGTGAAGGGTTTGCTGGCCCCGGCCCGCGCCGTCACGGCGCGTAGGGCGTGGTCGAGCGTCCCCGGGGAGCCCGCTGCGGCGAGGGTCACCCGATCGTCGGCGAGAACGGTACGGACCGTGGTCACTCCGGCCGCAGCGAGGCGGAGATCGCCGACCAGGACGACGAAAATGCCGGGGAGGGGCAAGCGCATCCTGCTGCACAAGTCCGCGCGCTGCGCCGGTGGGAGGTCGGGATCGAACAGCGCCCGCAGCAACCGTTGATCGGTTTGTTCACCCCCGGCGAAGACTATGCGCCGGTAGGTGTCGGCCGCCGCGACCGAATAGGCGTCGATGGTGGACCACACCAGCGTGGACAGCTGGGGCAGCGCGGGTTGGTCGTCCTGTTCCGCGCGTTCGACGACGACCTCCCAGAACGCCAATCCCGCGACGCGGAATGCGTGCAGCAAACTCTCCAGCGGGATGCCCCGCTCGGCCTCGAGGCGTCCGGCTCTGCGCGCGGGCTCGAGCGAGTACGGAGTGCCGGAGATGGCCTCCAGCAATGCGGCGAGGCTGTCGGAGACCAGAGTGCTCAATTCGTGGTGACCGAGTGCGGCTTCGTCGTAGTCCGTCTCGTCCTGTTCGATCTTGGCGGTCACCGTCTCGGAGATCGCAGCCAGATCCGCCCGCAGTTCTCGCAGGAGGTGCGGGTGCCCGATGTGGGTGTCCTGGGTCACCGTCGTCAACTTAGCGTTCCTTGTGCGTGCGCACAACGGAGGTGTCCGAAGTGGCGGCGTGCGCCCGTCGCCACGGTGAATGCCCTTCCGCGACACTGAATTTCCCTGATCGATGCGGAGGGAGCACGCCGTGACCACAGCCCCACACCACCACACCCACCCCGACGAGGTTCTGGGCGATGCCGAGCTCGCCGTTGGTTCGTCACCGCCGAAAGCGCTGCACGAACCTCCCAGCGGCTGACTGACTATGCGGGCCAACCCAGTTGGCTGCGGCTGCCCGGCATCATCGCCTCCGCGTTCGGTGCTCGACGGCCCGGATGGCGGCCACACACCAGCGAAAGGAGAAGGCCAACGACACGGTTATCTCACTCGAAGTGATTCTGGCAGAACACTTCCCAAGTCACATCGACGACAACCACTTGTACAACGATCGGAGTTGCCCATCATGACCACTGCCACTGGCGAACTGTTCGAGCGCTACCACGCGTGCTGGGTGGACCGCGACCCAGGCCGAATCGTCGAGTTCCACACCGACGACTCGGTGTTCCACATGCACTCGGGCCAGGAACCCGCCCGAGGCCGGGCCGCCATCCGCGAGGTCGCCGCAGGGACGTTCGCCCTGGTTCCCGACCTGACATTCCACCTGATCTCGCTGCGCGCCGGAGAGGATTTCTGGGTGGCCCAAATGCAGATGACCGGGACCACGGCAACCGGCAATCGCATGTGCGTCGACCTCGCGGATTATGTCCTGGTCGAAGACGGCGCAGTCAAGGAGAAACACTCCTACGTCGACGGGGTCGCCATGCAGGCCGCCCTGGCCTGAACGCGCGCGGTCGCCGACACAGCAGCCGCCGTGAGCCATGCCGTCAAATGCTGAATGAACCGAACCGGGTTCGGGTCGGCCGGTCGCCCTGTCCCGCGACGTCTGCCGGTGATCACGCCACAGACGGCCGGGCGGCCGGTTTGCGGGTGCATCGCAGTAGACCTGTGCCCCAGCGGGATTCGGCAGCGCTGTCGATCTCGGCGCGCGATCGAGAAGATCATGGGCATGGAGCTGCGACAGTCGAGGTCGCGGCCAACCGTTGCTGAACAGAGGTAATGCGCTCTTGCCCGCGCGTCTCCTGCAGCTTTCACCGGCGGCTGTCGCTACCCACTTGGCCAAGTGGCAAAAACCCCTTCCGACCCAGGTCGGAAGGGGTTTTCTTGGTCGGGCTGACAGGACTTTGAACCTGCGACCACTTGACCCCCAGATTCGCATACGGATCATTTGTGCACGTCACACAGGTGGGGCATGTTCGCCCAGCGTCCTTGCGACCAGGCATTGTTCGGTGGCGCGCACGCCGTGCGGCCACCCGGATGGCCACCGCCGCGATTGTGATCGGCGCCGTTGGTCGCCAGCCTGTCGGGGTGGATCTGCTGGAGGTGGTGTCACGTGAACGGTGGGACGTCCTGCTTGCAGACCGTGCCGGGTGGGGGCAGCGCGCCACGGATGACGTAGTCGCTCTCGTAGGCTTTCGCGCAGCTGCTCGGGTTGAACAGCGTGGTGTGCCCGTATCCAGCGACGGTAAGCAGTCTGGCGTTGTGCAGTTGGGCGGTCATGGCCAGGGCGTTGTGGTACGGGGTGGCGGGATCGTAGATGGCGTTGACGGTGAGGATCGGCGTCGCGGAGCGGCCCCACGGGCCGGTGTAGCGATGGGCGGCCTTGGCGGGCCAGGTGGAGCACGCCTCGGTCACCCACGCCCAGAAGGGCCCGACCGTACCGGCTCGAACGGTACTGAACTTCGCCATGGCGCCGTAGCTGTGCGGATCGCGCGGGTTGGGACTCTCGCCGCATATGATCGCCAAGGGCTGCTCGACGCCTGTGTACTTTTGCTGTTGGGCCGAACCTTCCCGGGAGGAGTCGCTCAGCGCTGTCGAGGACCAGTCCACCAGGCGATTCTCGCCCGGGGCGGGCATCTGCGGCGGTGCGCCCAGCCACAGCTGCTGCAGCAGCTCGGCCAGCGCCGTCCAGTTCGCTGGGGAACCGGCGGTGTCATGGACGGTATACAGATTGGCGCGCACGGCGTTGGCGGTGGCGGCGTAGGTGAACCCGTCCTGCGGGTGGATGAGCAGGCGGTGCAGCAGTGCCTCGTACTTCGCTCGGGTCGCCACCGCACTGCCGGCCGAGAACGGGCAGCGGATCGGGCCTGCTTGGCTGCACAGGTTCAAGAACTGTTCCAGCGTCTTGGCCGTTCCCAGGTCGGATGCCTGCCGTAGGAAGGTCGACAACGCCGGGTTCCAGTCGTACCACGCAGACGGATCGATATTGCCGTCCAGCACCATCGCCCGGACCCGGTCGGGGAAAAGGTTGGCGTAGGTGGCGCCCAGCAGCGTCCCGTAGGAGACCCCGAAGTAGGTCACCAGCTGTTCGCCGAGGACTCTGCGCAGCAGATCAATGTCGTAGGCCGAGTCGGTGGTGGAGACGAACCGCAACAGGGCCGGGTCGCGCCGCTCGCAACCCCGGCCGAGCTCGGCGTACAGGTCGATCCACCGCTGCTCCTGCTCGTGGCCGACCGGAAAACCCACAGGCAACTGCGCGAACCAGGCGTCGTACTCCGCCTGATCGTCGAAGCATTGGACGGAGGTCGATTCACCGACCCCGCGCGGATCCCAGCTGACGATGTCGAACCGTTCCTGGATCTGGAGTGGGAAGAGCGGATATGCGATTGGGAGGACTGTGGTGCCTGCTCCTGCCGGCCCGCCCGGGTTGAACAGCAGGCTGCCGATCCGATGCGCGGGGTCGGTTGCCCGGTGCCGGATGACCGCCAGCTCGATCGTGCGACTCTCGGGATGCTGGTAGTCCAATGGTGCCGGCACGGTGGTGCATTCGAAATCCGGGTGGTCGGGGCACGGGGTCCAGACCGGGGCAGGCGTTCCCCCGGTCGCCTCATCCGACGGCTGAGCCGTGGCGGGCGCGGCGCCGCAAGCCACAGCCGCGGCCACCATCATGGATGCCACTATGCATCGGGTGAAACGAGCGCGGTTCGTCACAGATCCTCGCTATCGTCACGGTGAAAATGCGTGGCTGTCTTACAAGGAACCCTCGACGCCGAACCGTAGCCGATCACGCGGCAAATGCCCGGTTAGGTCGATTCACCGGCGTGGTCCGATCGATCGCCCACACAAGCCGGTGACTAACCAAATGAGCCATCTCAGGTCAGAGGGTTGCGGCGTGTGCCCCGACATCGGGCTTGCCCGTCTGTCCTACGGCCGGACTCGGCAACCCCCTGGACGCCACGACCTGCGGCGAGAACCCCGCCGCGCACCGTTGACCAGGCCGAACGCGGCTTCATGTACCGCTGCGGACGGAGCCTCGTCGAGGGGGCGATGATCGTAGAGACCGCGCCCGACCTGCGGTGGGTGTGGGATTTGAACCCACGGTGGCGTGAACCACGACGGTTTTCAAGGTCGCTGATCTCGACGTTTGCGTGCCAATCCTGATCGTTGTTCCAAGCGCTGCAACATCTTTCGATACCCTTGGGACACTGCCGATTGTGTGTGGTAGTCATCCGTCCAGCGAGTCGGCAGGTTGCTGGTTCGAGTTGCCGAACTTGCCTCTCGAGATCGTCGCTCAGGTCCTGCAACTCGCCTCGGACCTCTTCCATTGCCGGTACCCCCGCAAGCCCGAGAAGCTCTAGCTTCAGAGCGGAGGTGGCCATAGCACTCGTTGCTCGCTCGAACTGATGGCCAGTCGGTCACGCAGCGCCCTCAGCAAAGTCCCACAGAATTGCCTGCTTGATCTCCACAAGGTCCCAAACGTTCATTGTCGCGGTCAGAGCCTCCACCAGAGCATCGACGGCCTCCTTGCGATTACGGTCACGAAGGGCCGACCACTCTTCAGGTCGTGTCCAGGTGGTTATGGGGTGTGGCTTTACGGTCTCTGCGGCGCGCGAGTGCGCGCTCGCGCGGCGAGATCGCCATGCCCGTCGGCGTAGCGCTTTGCAGGCGCGGAGTCACTCGGTCGACTGCAGCGGTACGGACGACAGTCCGCCCCAGCACAGGGTGATCACCGCCGCGATGGCGTCGGCCTTCGGGACAGCGCGGCCGGTGTCGAGCCAGTGCTGCGCGGCGAATTGGCTGGCGCCGACCAGCCCGGCGGCGAGCATGCGAGATCGGTTCGGGCTCAATCCGGAATCGTGCGCGACGGCGGTGGAGACGGCTGTCACGCAGTCGTCTGTTGCGCGTCCGACTCGCCATCGTATCGAGGGCTCACTCGGTACGTTGGAATCGAAGACCAGCCGAAACCCTTGCGTTTCATGGTCGACAAAGTCGAAGTAGGCCTGGATCGCGGCGCGGACCCGGTCCCGATTCGCGGTGGTCGAGTGCAGTGCCCGCCGCACCCCGTCGGTCAATGCGTCGATGTGGTGCTGCAACACCGCCAGATAAAGCTCGAGCTTTCCCGAGAATTCCTTGTACAGAATCGGTTTGCTCCAGCCTGCGCGATGCGCGATCTCATCCATCGTGGCCGCGTGAAAGCCGCGTGCGACGAAGACCTCGGTCGCTGCTGCCAGGGCGCGCCGTCGCCGCAGCGCACGCCTGGCACGTACGACGAATTTGGCGGACTGCCGCGACGGTATCGTCGGCTCGTATTCGATGGGTTCGGCGGTCATTTCCTGCTCCGTTAGGTCGGTCAGGCCTGGAGTTCGGCCAGTGCGTCCTCGAGATTGCGAGCGATGTCCCAGACGTCGGGAACGGTGTCGGGGCAGGCGAGAATTCCGAAGTCGAGGTGTCCGTCGTAGGACATGACAGTGATGTTCAGGCAGCCTGACAGCTCGGTGAGCACTGAGACTGGGTGGCTCGAGAGCACGCGAATTCCATTGAGGTACAGCGGTATCTGCGGCCCGGGCACATTCGAGACGAGCAGGTTGACCAGAGGGAGAGTGGACGCGGCCGCTCGCATCACAACTCGGGTGGGCATGCCGTGCAGCAGTGGTGTCGCCAGTGTGGTGACCTCGTGCAGCAGCTTCGATGACTGGGCGCCGAATCGTTGTTTGGCGACAAGCAGATTGTCCCGCAAGAGTTTCACTCGATGGCGGGGGTCGGTTTCGGAGATCGGCAGCGTGGTGAGCATGAGTGAGAACTGGTTTCCCGCGGTACCGAACTGTTCGGGTGTGCGCACCGATACGGGTATGGCGGCCAGTAGCGGTCGGTCGGTGGCGAGGCCCCGGTTGTGCATCCAGGTCCGTAACGCGGTGGTGCACAAGGCCATCACGACATCGTTGACCGTCCCGCCGACGCTGTTCTTGATGGTTTTCACCGCGTCGAGGGGCAGCGATGTGTAGGCGACGCTACGGGCGCTGGTGAGGGGACCGTTGAACGGTACGTCGGGGTGTTTGGTGCGTAGATCATCGGCGGAAGCCAGCAGCGTCGGCACGGCGCGCAGGGCGGCGCGGAATCGGGTTGCCGGTCGGGTGATCGCGTTCGGGAGGCTGCGCGCGAGCATTTCGACGGTCGACGGTGTCCGGTCGCGACGTACCTCCGGAGTCGACGATAGTGTGGCGGAGGGTGTTTCGCAGATATCCATTATGGCGGCCATGATCTCGGCGGCGGATACGCCGTCGATCACCGCGTGGTGCACTTTCGTGTAGACGGCCTGCCGCCCGCCCGAGAGTCCGGACACGAGGTGGCATTCCCACAGCGGGCGCGACCTGTCGAGCGGCTGACCGTGGCGGCGCGCGACGTAGTCGGCGAGTTCTCGATCATCGGCGCCGTCGGGCAGCCGGATATCGCGGACGTGGTATTTCAGGTCGATCTCCGCACAGTCCTCCCAGTAGGGCAGGTCCAATCCGAACGGGACTGTGCGCACCCGGCGCCGTAGCGGCGCGAGGAAGGGCAGCCGCTGTGCGAAAAGCCGTCGCAGTGCTTCGGAATCGAGCGGTCCGTTCGGCGCTGACGCGGAGTCGAGCAGCGTGATCGCGCCAATGTGTAGTGGCGTAGTGGACGTTTCGGTATCGAGCAGGTGCAGATCGAGCGAATCAAGCTGTCTCACAGTGCCAATGGCGCGTGCGGTCGAGATGTCGTCAGGGGTGTGCTGCTGGCCCACGGATTCCTCCCGGGTCGTGTCGGTGCCGGACGCGGCCGCTGGCGGGTAGGGGATGCCAACAGCTCGGGGCGTCGGTCCCGGACGTCTGGTGATTTCCGTGCATCGCGGCACGGAGCGCGACACCGTGTCGGCGCTGACAGGCTCGAACGGTGAAGCCCTCGATCTGGAGGGGTGACTGCGAGTGTAGTGTCAGCTGACACGTCATGGTCTTGATCGACCGTTACGTCTCGTTAATTGTGTGCGAACAATAAACACTGGTCGCACGTCCAAGTGGCTGGAGCCCTTTGAGCAGGTCCAGCGGTTGTGAGAGTTCTGATGCACCAGAATGGGTGCAGGAGGACGAGATCACGACATGACGTGACGACGACACACCCCCGAACAGATCATCCGCAAGCTCCGCGAGGGCGAGAAGCTGCTCGGTGAGAAGTTCTCGATCGAGGAGGTGTGCAAACACCTCGAGATCTCCGAGGCCTCTTGGCATCGCTGGCAGTCCCAGTACGGCGGCATGAAGTCCGACGACGCCAAACGGTTGAATGAGCTCGAACGCGAGAACGCGCGGCTGAAGAAGATGGTCGCCGAGCAGGCCCTCGACATCGACATGCTCGAGGAACTGAACCGGGCAAACTACTGAACCCGGATCGTCGCCGCAGGGCCGTAGTGGTTGTGCAGCAACGGTTTCGGGTATCACAACGCCGGGCATGCCGGGTGGCTGGACAGTCGCGGTCGGTGCAACGCCGCCCGCCGGCGGTCGCCGAGATCGAACGAACGCTGCGTGCTCGCCTGCGCGTGATCTCGCGCAAGCATCCGCGGTTGGCGCAAAGCACACGCGCTGTGTCGTGGCGAAGGGCTGGTCACCAACCATGAACGGACGCGACGACTCTGGCGCGAGGAGGGTTTGAACAGGCTGAGCCGGGCGCGCAAGAAGCGGCGCGTCGGGACCGGCCGCAACCCGCGCATGAGGGCGTCGTTTCCGGATCAGATGTGGGCGTTGGACTTCCAAGTCGACGTCACCGTCGATGGCCGGCAGCTGCGGTTGCTCAATATCGTCAACGAGTTCACCCGAGAAGCCCTGGCTACCAGAGCATTTCGTCCGTGCACCGCCGACCGTCTGGTGAAGGTGCTCGACGAGACTATCGCGGCTACCGGCCGGAGACCGGTCCACATTCGGATGGACAACGGCACCGAGATGACGGCGCACGCGATGACCGACTGGTCGGCGAAGTAGTCGGAATCCTTTGTCGCTTCGGACCAGAGCGCTCTCGCAGTCTCCGCATCGCTGTTGCTTCGCGCGTCGAGCATCCGAAAGGCCCATCCGCTGGGACAGGGTCATGTCCGCCGGCCAAATGTCCAGGAGCGGAATAGGATTGGCGCCCTTCGGTGACGGAGACGTTTCGATCAGGCTGTCGAGCCACAACAGCAACGCGAGGGTGATTCCCCTCGCTGCCAACCGCATCGTCTTTGATGAGCGTGTGCTCCGATTCGGCAGGTTCTTCCGGATTCTCATCGATGGAGTAGGGGACAGGATGGGAGCCCTCGACCACGCTGCGATCGATGAGGAGACAAGGTCACGCATCACGGCGGCCAGCCGATCGGCTGGCCCCGCGGGGATCGGTGTTTTGCCGGGTTCAGTGGTGGGAGGAGCCGCCGGAGGATCCGGATTTGAGGCCGGAGGCCGATCCGCTGGGTAGGCGCAGGTGGGCGTCGGGGATGCCGGTGCCGTTGGGGTCGTTGAGATCTCCATTGGCGTAGGGGCTTTGGCCGGGGGCGGCGTTGCGGGTGGTGATGTATTTCCATAGTCCGCTGGCCGCGGCGGTGCCGCCGCCCAAGATGGTGCCGGTGATGCCGCCGCCGGCGGCGAAGGCGGTGACGGCGGCGGGCACGGTTGCCAGGCAGCCGGGTCCGACGACGACGCAGGAGGCCAGGCCGATGGCGCCGCCGACGAGGGCTCCGGCGACGGTGCCGATGACCAGCCCGGCGAGGGTGTTGCGGGTCAGGCCGCTGGCGAGGTCGTCGAGGGCGCGTTGTTCTTCCAGCGGGGACGCGATCTCGGTGGCGGTGGCCGGGCGCAGGCTGGCCAGATCGGGGGTGAGGGTCACGGTGCGCGCGTCAGTGGAGAGGGTGTAGCCGAGCTCGCCATGCTGGTCGTCGAGCAGGAATTCCAGGGGCAGGGCGGCCAGCGGGGTGCCGGAGCGGTCGCTGATCTGCAGGGTCCGGTCGGGGCCGGGGGTGATGGTGGCCTGGTCGACGGTGAAGATGACCGCGCCGTCGGCGATGGTGGCGTTGTAGGTCGGTTCGGCGGGTTGGGCGTGGGCGGTGGCGGTGCTGGTCAGCACGAGGGAGGCGACGGCGGTGCCGGCGAGGCCGAGAGGGCCGATCTTCACGAGGGTCTCCTGGGAAGGTGGTGCGATCTAGCGGGGCGCGTCAGCGGCGGGGATCTGTTGCTGACGGTTCTTGTAGTAGTCGCCGTACTGGGAGGTGCCCGGCGGGGCCTGCAGGGTTTGCACGTACTGGTAGAGGGAGTAGGCGGCGGTGGGGCCGCCGCCGATCGCGAGCCCGGCGATGCCGCCGATGCCACCGACCAGGGCCACGATGGGCAGGACCGCGACGACGCAGCCCAGCGACAGCACCAGGCATGACGCCCCGGCCAGGGCGAAGCCGACACCGATACCGACGGTGGCGCCGATGACGGTGCCGACGAGGCTGCCGATGGAGGTGCCGATGCTGACGCTGTTGATCAGGTCGTTCATCGCGAGCTGGTTCTCCACCGGCGAGGCGACCGGCTTCATCGCGAGCTGGTTCTCCACCGGTGGGGTGACCGGCTCGAGCGCGGTCGCGTCGATACCGCTGGTGTCCGGAGTCAGCCGCAGGGTGCGTCCGTCGGGCGAGATCTGGTGGCGGATCGCATGGGCGGCGTCGGCGAGGGTATAGGACAACGGGATGCTGTCGAGGGTCTGCGCGGCGGCGTCGCGCACCGTCACGACGTGCCCGTCACCGGAGTCGGTGAAGCTGCCCTGATCCAGCGTCACGACGATGTCGGTGCCGTCCACGCCCGCGTGGTAGTGCACTGGCGCCGGCGCGGGTGCGGGTGTGGGGTCGGCGTGGACGACGGTGGCGGTGGCGAGTTCGATGCTCGCGGCGGCCATCAGCGCGGTCAGGGCGTATCGGCTGGTTCTCATCGGATTCCTCATTCACGGTGCTGGGGCGGGCCCGACGGCACTCGCGAGGGAAGCGACGAGGGCCGTCGGGGCCCGCAGGGGCGTCGGAGGAAGCGGCTCTGCGAGCTGCCCGAGCACAGCGCCCGCATCCTCCTGCCCCGCTGAATGTCCTGAGTCACAACCATCCGAGGGAGTGATGTGGATCTCAGAACGGACTCGAAACTACACGTTTCTCTACATTGTGTCTACTAGTAGATGGTAGGTCTTCTAACGCACACGTCGACTATCTATGGGTTCGGGCCTCGAACCCATGACGATTTCCGGTGATCGCCGCCAGCTCTCGGTCACTGACACCACCTGGGCAAGCTGCGGCGACCCTGTTGATTCGAAAGCCGTACTGGCGGAGCAGCATCCGCGGGCGCCCGGGAGTCGCCGAGCGGGCGGCCCGGCGGACCGCTGGGGCCCCGGCGCGACCCCGGCTGGGGACGGCGGTGACCCCGGTAGCCGGAGACCATGGCTGCGGGCATTCGGGAGAAGTGGGCCGTGGCGCAGTTCGAGGGCTTGTGCGCGGATTCCGGTGCGCGCCAAGGCAGCCCGCCCCGGCCCGTCCATTGTGGCTGCCGCCGGAACCGTTATTGGACACGCCGTCTGCCTTCATCCTCGGTGTCCATTTCCGATACGATGTCAATCATTGTTGGGCAGCCGGAAGGGGTCCTGGTGGTATCTGAAGATCGCCGCAGCCGTCGCAGCCGCCGCCTGTTGCGGGAGGCGTTCGTGGCGCTGGTGCTCGAGCACGGCTTCGCGTCGGTGACCGTGGAGGACATCACCGAACGCGCCGATTTGAGCCGGGCCACCTTCTATGGCCACTACACCGACAAGGACGCCCTGCTCGACGCGGTTGTCACCGAGCTGATCGAGGAGATGCAGCGACGGCTGCAGCCGCTGGTCGCGAACTCGGTGAAGGGGTTTACCGGCAAACCGGTCCTGGAGCTGTTCCGCCATGCCGCCGAAGAACGCGACGCCTACCGGGTCGTGCTGCGCGGGGAAGGCGACGGGCGCGCGCTGCGACGCTTCGTCGAGGACCGCGTCGCCGCCACTGCGGGCATATTCGCCGACCGCGCCGCCGCCGCGGGTGCGCGGCTACGGATACCCGCCGACATGCTCGCCCGTGCCTGGGTCGGGGAAATGGTGCAGGTGATGGCATGGTGGCTCGAACAGGGCATGCCCCAGTCCGCCGAAGAGATCACCGAAGAACTGCTCACCCTGTCCCTGCGCGGCCGTTACTGGGCCTCGGGCTTCGACGACGTTCCCCCCGCGCGCCCGTGACCTGATCCGCGGGCAGGGAGCGCAGAGCGCCGGTTCGCTGCAGACGGGGGTTTATCCCCTTGGCCGGCTCGGCGGCCGGACTCGGACCGCGAGTCGCCGCCAGACTCCTCCGTGCAGGGTCGCAATGTCCCTGAACCCCCGGCCTGCAGCGGGAGAAGGCTCCGCAGAGGTGCGGGAGGCGGACGCGCGCGGCGGCTGGTCGCTCCGTGATCATCGACTCGCCCTAATGCCCGAGCCCGGACACTGCATTCGCGCAATGTCAGCTGTCTGTGTCCGAGTCGGATGCGGGTAGATGTGGCGTCGGGTCGGTGCAGCGCATGACTCGGGTGTGTGCGCATCGATCCGCAGTTGTCCACCCGTGCCCGGGGTGGGCCAGGTGGTGCCGATCCTGTCGTGGTGGCTGGAATCGGGCTGTGTGATCAGCGCCGAGGACGTCGTCGAATAGCTGGTGGCGTTGTCGCTGTGCGGCCGCCGATTGGGCCTCGGGCCGGGACTCGCCTTCGCCTCGATGATGTTCCTGCACCCGTGTGAGCCCTGGCTGCCCACGACGCGCGCAGCTGATGCGCGGGATGAGACTCCGCCGCCCCTTTCACGCCCGCCCGAGGTGACCGGGCACCGCGGCGGCTGCGCCGGCAATGGGTTCATCGCCGAATCGCCGCCTGCGATGGCCGCCACGTGCGGTTTCTGCTCGTCCGCAGCACCCGCCGATTCTGTGAACATTCACATGTTTCTAGACACGCTGTCGATTTGTAGGCATGATGTCAATCAGGGGGTTGAATGTTGGATCGCGACCGAGCGAGGAACGAACGACGTGCACAGCCCCACCAGCGAGCAGGCCACCGAGATCCCAGGCCCCCACCCGGCCGCCGAGAGCGGCGGGGGCGAGGTGGCCGGGCCGATCGATTACCGGTTCAGCCTGGCCAACGAGCGCACCTTCCTAGCGTGGATCCGCACGGCGCTGGGGTTGCTGGCCGGTGGGGTGGCGGTCCAGACCCTGGCCGAGCAGTTCTCGACCTCGGGGTTCCGGCGCGCGGTCGCCGCGGCGTGCGCCGGGCTGGCGGTGGCGATCGCGGCGTGCGCGCACCGGCAGTGGAAACGCGTCGAGGCCGCCATGACCCGCGGCGAGCATCTGCCGGGATCGGTGCTGGTGCCGGTGCTCGCGGTCGGGGTCAGCGTGGTCACGCTGGCCGCGGGCGTCGCGGTGCTGGCGTCGTGAGCGCGGCGGGGCCGTGGCCGGCGGACGCCGGGCTGGCGGTCGAACGGACCGCGCTGGCGTGGCGGCGCACCGCGCTGTCGTCGGTGCCGGCGGCCGCGGTGCTGGCCCACGCCGCGGTCAACGCCGCCACGCTCGCACTCACCGTGACGACCGCGGCGGCGGTAGCCGCGCTCGCTGTCACCGCGATCTGCTGCTACCGCCGCAACCTCGCGTTGCGGGCGCGGCGCCCGCGCCGGATCGGACCAGTGATCGCGACCGTCGCGGCCGCTCTCACCCTCGCCGCGACCACCGCCACCCTCGGCCTCGGCCAGTGAACACCAGCTCTCGGGAAGGAGAACCCGCCATGCACTCACCCACACGCCACCACAACCCCGACCGCGAGCCGACCGGCGGATCCTGCTGCGCCCCGTCGCGCTCCGACACCGCCCAGCCCGCTCCCGCGCCGCTCACCGCGTCCCCGGTTGCCGGTATGACATCGGCGCTGGTTCGGCTGCCGGGTGGGCAGTTCTGGATGGGCAGCGAGGACCGCGATTGCTATCCGGCCGATGGGGAGGGCCCCGTGCGGCCGGTGCGGGTGTCGCGGTTCGCGATCGCCTCCCACACCGTCACCAATGCCGAATTCGCCCAATTCGCTTCCGCCACAGGATATCTCACCGATGCAGAACGCTACGGCTGGTCGTATGTGTTCGCCGGATTCCTGCCCGCGGCGTTGCGCCGCAACGCTCACCGCCCCGACCCGACACCATGGTGGTGCGCAGTGCCGGGGGCGACCTGGTGGGCGCCGGAAGGCCCCGGCAGCGACATCGACGCCCGCGCCGATCACCCGGTCGTGCACGTCTCCTGGCGTGACGCGCAGGCCTACTGCGCGTGGGCGGGTGTGCGGCTGCCGAGTGAGGCCGAATGGGAGTACGCCGCCCGCGGCGGTGTCGAGCACGCCCGCTACCCGTGGGGTGACGAACCCGAGGACGAAGGCTGCTACCGCGCCAACATCTTCCGCGGCCGCTTCCCCACCCACAACACCGCCGCCGACGGCTACTCCGGCACCGCGCCGGTCGAGGCGTTCGCCCCCAACGCTTTCGGGCTGTATCAGATGGTCGGCAACGTGTGGGAATGGTGCGCCGACCACTGGTCCACCGACCATCTCCTGGGCCTGGCCGTGGATCCGCGCGGTCCCGCCGACGGCGAGACCCGGGTGCTGCGCGGCGGGTCGTATCTGTGCCACGACAGCTACTGCAACCGCTACCGCGTCGCCGCGCGCATCCACAACTCACCCGATTCCTCCAGCGGCAACACCGGTTTCCGCGTCGCCGCCTGACTCACCCATCCATCCGGCCGAGCGTGACCCGCGCGGCCCCCGCTTCACCGAAAGGGACACACCATGTCCGAACAGCCGATGAACGTGCTGGTCGTCATGTCCGACCAGCACAACCCGAAAATCCTCGGCGCCGCCGGCAATCCGCTCATCCACACCCCGAACATGGACGCGCTCGCCGCGCGTGGAACCCGCTTTGCCAATGCCTATTGCCCCAGCCCGATCTGCGTGCCGTCGCGGGCATCGTTCGCGACCGGGCTGTATCCGCATCAGACCGGGTACTGGGACAACGCGATGGGCTACGACGGCGCTGTCGAGGGCTGGGGCCACCAGCTCCAACGCGCAGGCCGCCGCGTCGAATCGATCGGGAAACTGCACTACCGCAACGCTTCCGATCCCACCGGGTTCGACGTCCAGCATCTGCCGATGCACTTGAAGGACGGGATCGGGCAGGTGTGGGGGTCGGTGCGCGATCCGCTGCCGCGCCGCGACAACGCCCCACTGATGGTGTCGATCTCCGGTGGCGCGGAATCGGATTACACCCGCTACGACGCCGCGGTCACCGACCGCACCTGCGACTGGCTCATCCGCAACGCGGACAGCAGCGAGCCGTGGGTGCTCTACACCGGGCTGCTCGCGCCGCACTTCCCCTACCTCGCGCCGCCGGAGTATTTCGAGATGTACGACCCCGCGGCGATGCCGGTTCCGACGATGCGGCCCGAGCACGGCCACACTCGCCACCCGTGGGTCGAGACGTTCGCCGGTGTCCTGCCGGGCCTCGATAACGCGAACACCGAGGAGGAACGTCGCCGCGCCGCGGCCGCCTACTACGGGCTGGTGTCCTACCTCGACCACAACCTGGGCCGCATCCTCGCCGCGCTCGACGCCTCCGGCCAGGCCGGCAACACGCTGGTCGTATACACCAGCGACCACGGTGACATGGTCGGCAGCCGCGGCCTGTGGGGCAAATCGCTGATGTACACCGAATCCTCCGGCGTCCCGCTGATCGTGGCCGGACCCGGCGTGCCCGCCGGGCAGGTGTGTGACACCCCGGCCAGCCTGGTCGATCTGTATCCGACGATCCTCGACGCCGCCGGAGTCATCCCCACAGGGCCGGCTCGCCCGGGCCGGTCGCTGCGCGAACTCGCCACCTGCCCCACCGACGCGCAGCGGGTGGTGTTCAGCGAATACCACGCCATGGGCGCCCCCAGCGCGGCGTTCCTGCTCCGCAAGGGCGACTACGTACTGCACCACTATGTCGGCTACGACCCCGAGCTGTTCAACGTGGTCGACGACCCCGACCAGACCCGTGACCTGGCCGCCGACCCCGCCCACGCCAGTGTCCTCGCCGAGCTGACCGCGGAACTGATCACGCTGCTCGACCCCGACACCACCGAGGGCGTCGACAAGCACGCCAAGGCCGATCAGGCCGCGCTGGTGGCCCGCTTCGGCGGACCCGAAGCCGCCGCCACCATGGGCACCCCCGGCGAAACCCCGCCCCCGATCGTCGACTGACCCCTCCCCGCCGCGCCGGGCAGCCCGCCCAGCGCGGCGCGCAGGGACCGTGTTCACCCGACGGGCCGCGCCGTCCGCGCCCTGCACGCCCCTCCGACCCCGCCCGCCCCGGCGCACCGAAGGCGTTGACTCACATGACAATTCCCCCCGCACCGAACACCCCACCCTCACCCCGGACTCCGCCCCCGGCCGGCCCCGGTATCACGCCCGCTCCGGTTCCGGGAGTTCGGGCGTTGTGGGCGAAGATCCGCGAGATGGGCGGTGCCCGCCACCTCATCGACGGCGCCGCCCCGATTCTGGGCTACGTGGTCGGCTTCTCGCTGGCCGGGATAGTCGTCGGTATCGTCGCCGCGGTCCTGACCGCGCTGGCAGTCGGAGTGGTGCGGCTGCGGCACGGCGACCGCCCCAAGGTCGTGGCCGTGTCCACCGCGATCGTGCTGGTGTTCTCCGCCATGGCCGCCACCACCGGCGAAGGCCGTGACTTCTTCCTGCCGCCGCTGATCCTCTACGCCGCCCTCGCGGTCGCGTTCGCGCTCAGCCTGGCCACCGCCACCCCGCTGACCCTGCCGATCTGCCGCAAGATCCGCTTCGAACCCGCCGAGGTCTCCGACCCGGCCGCGCGGGTGCGGCTGCATCGGCGGCTGACCGCCGCGTGGGCCGCGTTCTGCGCCGTGCACGTTCTGATCATGGCTCCGGTGTATCTGGCCAACAACGTCGTGCTGCTGGGGACCCTCGCGCTGATCCTCAACAAACCCGCACTGCTCGCCGCGTTCGCCGGCACCTGGGTGTGGGTCCGCGGTGGCGGCCGTGGCCGCGGCGGGCTGCCCGACAGCTAACCCTGCCCCACACCCGAGTCCTGCCCGACACCTGAGCAGGCCCACACCCCTCGTCGATCCCTTCTACCAGGAACCCGGTGCCGTCATGACGAACCCGCAATCAGGCGATCACAGCTCGGCTCGGCGATCCCGTGTACGGGTATGGCTCGGGCCCGTGGTGGTGGTGTCGCTGCTGATGACGCTGCTGGCCACCATGTACCTCGCGTATGTGGTGAACCCGGCCAAACACCTGCACGACTTCCCGATCGCGGTGGTGAACCAGGACAGCGGCGATGTGCTGGGCGGGCAACCGGTCAACATCGGTTCCCAGATCAGCGACAGCCTCACCCAGACGCTGCCCGGCAACGGGATCGACCTGCGGGTGCTCGGGATCGACGACGCCCGAGCCCAACTCGACGACGGCACGCTCTACGGCGCGATCGTCATCCCCGCCGACTTCACCACCAGCCTCGCCGCGTTCGCCGCCGCCAGCGTCACCCCCACCCAGGTCACCCAACCGGCCGTCACCGTCTACACCAACCCCCGCACCGGGTCGTTCGCCGCCGGTGTCGTCCAGTCCGTCGCCGGAACCGCACTCGCACAAGCCAATCAGCGCATCGGACAGCAACTCACCACCACCGTCAACGCCCAACTCCAACCCACCGCCGGCGCACCGGCACCGGAGGTGGGCGGGCTGACCCGGTTGATGCTCGCCGCACCGATCACCGTGGCCGTCACCGCCTATCACCCGTTGCCCGACGGCACCGGTGGCGGGCTGACCGCGTTCTTCTACACGATGATGGTGCTGCTGGCCGGGTTCACCGGCGCCATGGTCATCAACGCCATGGTCGACGCCTCTCTCGGGTTCGCGCCCACCGAATTCGGTCCCTGGTACGTGCACTACCCGCCCACACCCATCTCCCGGCTGCGCACCCTGCTGCTGAAATGGGGCATCATCGCGGGCACCGCCCCGATCGTCTCGGCGATCTTCATGGCCGTCGGGTACGCGCTGGGCATGCCCATCGACCGGCCGCCGGCGTTGTTCCTCTACAGCAGCGTCGCCATCCTCGCGGTCGGTGTCACCGCCCTGTCGATCGTGTCCGCCCTGGGCACCGCCGGGCTTTTGATCAACCTGGTCCTGTTCATCGTGTTGGGCCTGCCGTCCTCGGGCGGCACCATCCCGATCGAAGCACTCCCGAAAACCGTTGCGCGCCTGGCTGATTTCGAACCGATGCACCAGGTGTATCTCGGCATTCGCGCCATCCTCTATTTCGACGCCGACGGCGCCGCCGGACTGACCCGCGGAGTCTTGATGACCCTGTTCGGACTCGTCATCGGGCTGGTGCTCGGCGCCGCGGTCACCTCCTACTACGACCGCAAGGAACTGCACCGCACGCCCGCGACCGAGTGACCGAAACCCTTGCCGCACCGGCGTTGGCGGACTGCGGGGGCGCTCGCTCAGGTCCTCGACTATCCCGGACACCGCACGAGCAACCGCTCCGACCCGACACCACTACGACCTCAGTAGGAAAAGCAATGTCGACCAATCTGTCTGCCGCCGCGAGGGACTGGAGCGCGTGCGGCCGCCACCTCGATGCTTTCGGCATGGAGGTGTTCGTCACCGAACGCGGCCACCGCGGCGCACCAACGCTGCTGTTCATCCACGGGTTTCCCACCTCCAGCTTCGACTGGCGCGACACCATGGAGCTGCTCGCCGACGACTTCCACTGTGTCGCAGTCGATCTGCCAGGGTTCGGGCTCTCCGACAAACCCCTCGACTACAGCTACTCGCTGTTCCAGCAGGCCGATGTCGCCGAAGCCGTCACCACCGCCCTCGACATCACCGCCGCCCACGTGATCTCCCACGACATGGGCACGAGCCTGCACACCGAACTCCTCGCGCGCAAACACGCCGGGAACCTGCCGTTCACCCTGGCCGGCTCCACCTTCCTCAACGGCAGCATCCTCAAAACCCACGCCCAGCTCACCGACTTCCAGCGCATGCTCGAAACACCCTCACGCCTGCCCGAAGCCGCGCGCGTGTGCGCGGGCGTGCTGCCCGGCTACGTGCCCGGTCTGCGCCGGTTGATGGCCCGCCCCCACCGCCTGTCCGACCAGGACGCGCGGGTCATGACCGAATTGCTCGCCTACCGTCACGGCCACCACCGGCTGCCGCACGTCTACGCCTACGTGCGCGAACGCTACCTGCACCAGCAACGCTGGCTCGATGCGCTGATCACCGAATCGGAGTCCGCGCCCGTGCAATTCGTGTGGGGCTCCGCCGACCCGATCGCCGTGATCGCCATGGGCATCGCCCTGTCCGAACTGGCCCCCCGCGCCCGGTTCACCGAAATCCCCGACATCGGCCACTTCCTGCCCATCGAAGACCCCGACAGCGTCGCCGCCGCCATCACCGCTTTCGCACCCACCAGCCACTGACCACCCGGAGCCAGCGCGCGCCACCTCTGAACACCTTGTCCCGCATCCGGATCCACGCCTGATCCCCGACACCTGGAGACCCGATCCTCATGTCCGCATCCTGGCCGCGCACCGCGACCGTGCTCGCCACCCTGGCCGCGCTGCCTGCCGTACCCGCCGTCGCCGCGCCCGTCCCGGCACCCGAAACCGGCGTCGTCGAATCCGTCGAGCCTCTCGCCCCGGCAGCAACGCTGCCCGGTTCGGTCGACTCCGCCCGAATCATCTACACGACCACCACCGCGGGCGGAGCCCCGGCCACCTCCAGCGGCGCAGTCTACTTCCCGCCCGGCCCGCCACCGCCCGGTGGCTGGCCGATCATCGCCTGGGCCCACGGCACCCTCGGCCTGGCCGACCAATGCGCCTACTCTCTCCGCGGACCCGCCGAAGTCGAGCGGGACTGGGCCTACCTCGACACCTGGCTCGATCAGGGCTACGCCGTCGTCGCCTCCGACTACGCCGGCCTCGGCACCCCCGGCGAGCAGCCCTACCTCAACGGCAAAGTCGAAGCCGCCAACATCGTCGACGGCGTCAAAGCCGCCACCCGCCACTACCCCAATCTGTCGCGGAAATGGGTCGTCGTCGGTCAATCCCAAGGCGGCGAAGCCGCCATGTTCACCGCCCGCTACGCCACCGAATTCGGCGGCCGTGAACTGGACTACCGCGGCGCGGTCGGCACCGGAGTCCCCGCCTACAACGAAGAACTCATCGGCGCGGCCGGACCCGCATTCCCGCCGGTGAAACTCAGCGGCTACAACACCCGCGCCACTCTCTACGTCCTCAACGGCCTGAAAACCAGCCACCCCGACCTCGACATCGACTCCTACCTGACCGACGCCGGCCGCTACTGGTTCACCCGTGCCCAGCAGATCTGCGGAGACGACATGTACACCGAACTCACCGACGCCGGAGTCTCGCTCAAAGACCTGCTGGCCCGCCCGCTGAGCGAACTACCGCCCGGGATGTTGCACAACGACCTCGCCCTGCCCGAAACAGGTTTCGACAAACCGGTATTCATCGGCCAAGGCCTGCGCGACACCAACATCATCATGCCCAATACCCTGCGCTACGCGGCCACCCTCACCGCCGACCACCAACCCCTGATCCTGCACACCTACCCCACCGACCACAACGGCACCGTCCTCGCCTCCCAGGCCGACTCGATCCCCTTCGTCGCCAAAGCCCTCGCCTGACACCGACATCCCGCCGCGGGCCGGACCAACCACCGGCCTGCGTCCGTGATCGGTCAGGGGGTGTCCGGCCCAGGCGGCAACCAGCCCCCACGCGCAAGCACCACTTCCAGCAATTCAGCAGGAAACAACAATGTCGCAGGCGACGCCCACCGTAGCGGGCGATTCCGGCCCCGCTGTGCTGCTAGCGTCGGCGGCTTACCGGTGGACTGCTACAAATTGCTGATCGTTCACAGAAGAGCCTGGTAAACAACCCATTTCGGACTCCTGACCTGCATAGGCATGCCCCGCATGGAAGTTCATTCTCGACAGTTGCAGTACTTCATCGCGGTCGCGGAGGAATTGAGCTTCACCCGGGCCGCCCAGCGGCTGCACCTGTCACAGCAGGGCCTGAGCGCCCAGATCAAACTGCTCGAACACAAGATGGACGTCACGTTGTTCTCGCGGACCACCCGGCAGGTGGAGCTGACGGCGGCCGGAGCGGCATTTCTGCGACATGCACGAGACACGTTGGCCAGTTTGGCTTCCGGGCTCGAGGAGGCCCGGGCAATCCATCGCGGTGAACACGACCGGCTGGTGCTGGGCTGCCTCGAGGGAGCGGCGCTGACCTTGACCGAGCCGATCCTGGCCACGTTCCGGGAACGCCATCCCGAGGTCAGCCTGGAGCTGAACCACTCCACTTACGAAACCCCTTCGGCGGGCTTGGCGAACGGACAGGTAGATGTTGCGATCGTGCGCAGACCGTTCGAGGACGCCGGGCTGCGGTTCGAACGGCTGTTCCGGCAACCGCTGATGGTGATGCTGCCCGCGAACCATCACCTGGCGGACCGCGAGCAGGTCGCGGCGGCGGAATTGCTGGATGAGCCGATCCTGTCGTCCGCCGCCACCGACCCGATCTGGAACGCCTTCTGGCAGTTGGACTCCCATCGCGGCGGCCGACCAGCGCCGATAGCCGGCCGTTCGAAGACACTGCTGGAGCAATTGCACCAGGTGGCCACCGGGGCCGCCATCGCGATGACAGTGCCGTGCGCCGCCTGGATCAAGTTCCCCGGCGTGCGGCTGGTGCCGGTGACCGACGCGGCCCCGAACGAGGTCGCCGTGAGCTGGCGCGCCGGGCACGAGAGCGCTCTGGTGCGATCCTTCATCGACGTCGCGCGCCGGGTCCGCGACGCGAATCCCGGCCTGCTCGCCCGGCTCCAGACACCCCGTCGCGGCGACCGGAAACAGGTACACACCGCCACCGCAGCATCCTCTTGATCCACATCCATGTGGGCGAATCCCGCCGGGCGATATCACCCCACAATTGGAGCTCCTATCGAGTTCCGGCTTCCCCTCTTTACTCGATCATCGATGAGAAGGTTGACCGCCTACTCGACGCGGTCAACGAGATACAACGCGACCTCCAACAGACCGACCAGAAGATCAGTGACACAGCCGAGGCGCTGAGATCGAGGCAGGAAGACGCCGCTTCAGCGGCGCAAAAGCGTTGGCCGACTTTGAATCAGGCCTCGAAGTCCACGCCGTGAAGGATCTGACCGTGGCGTTCTGCGGCCGAGCGTGCGCGTTGTCTCACAACCACGCATCCACCGCGTCCGTGTTCGGGTTCCCGGCCGTCTCGGGGAGTACGGGTGAGACGACCGGGAAACCGATCGGGCCGGCGGTGGGGCCCGAATTCCAAGGCAGGGGAGTCAGGCCCACACCGTGGAACTTCGGGCCCGGCTGCTGTGCAGCCGTGGCTCAGGGGAGGGTGCGGCAGTAGAGCGCTTGCGGCCGGTTGCCGCGGTTGTTGTTGCCGGAGAAGGCGATTCCGGCGACGTACTCGTTGGCGTTGCACTGGCCCTTGTAGTAGCTGTTGGCCCAGTCGCCGCCCTCACCGGAGGCGGGACGGTTGTCGCCGCGGTCGAACCACAGGGTGCGGCCCGCACCCGCCAGGGGGACCCGGCCGGGTGCGCACAGGATTCCCGACATGGCGTCACCGCGCAGGCTGTAGCCGATCATGAACTGTCCTTCGGCACACTGATACTTGGTAAAACCGTTCGCCCAGTCGGTGCTGACCTTCTCGGAGCTGACTTTGACCGCGCCGGTGCCGGACTGCCACAAATCGCCCAAGGTGGCGTCACCGCAGAGCCCGCCCTGGCCGCGGTCGGTGACACCGAACAGTCGCTGGCCGTCGGGGCACACCATCTTGTGCGCGCCGTTGTCCCAGTCGTCGGCGGCGCGGATCGAGCGGTTGTCGTCCTCGTGGATGCCCTGGAGCATGGACCAGGTGCGGGTCGGGGTGACCTTGCCGGTGAAGCCGTTCGCGTCCATCAGACGAGTGAAATGCGCACCGCGCCAGTCGTCGGCGTCGATGATTTTGCGCAGCCCGCCCGTGGTGTCATAGCGCAGCAGACCCCAGGAGTTGCCCTTGTCGTTCTGCTGGAAGCCGATGATCGGCCAATAGGCGAAGTCGAGATCGCGGTCGATGAGGTAGTCGACCATGTTCTTGAACCACGCCTTGTCCAGGTCGTTGGCATCGGTTTTGCCGACACCGAATTCGCTGACCCAGACCGGGGCGGTGAAGTGCTTGTCGGCGGTCGTGGCGACGTAACCGGCGCGTTCGTCCATCGACTTGAACAGATCGGCGCGCGACATATCGCGGAAGCGCGGGTCGTGCGTCTCACCGCCGCCGAGACCTGTGCCGCCGGTGTGGTTGGGCCCGATGTAGCCGTAGAAGTGGACCGCGTACACGACCTTGTGGGATTTCACCAAGGTGGTGGACAACCGCTTCATCGGCTCGAGCATCGGACGCTCGTGCCAGGTCAGGTCGGTGGGGATGCCCATCCAGTTGACGCCCTCGACCATGATGAGCAGATCCGGATTGCCCTTGGTGAGAATGGCGTCGCCGGCCTCCTGTGCGGCGTCGGCCCAGTCGTGGCTGTCGCCCTGCCCCCAGTTGGGGTTGTCCCAGGTGTCGCGGCGCACCTCGTTGCGCAGGTCCGCGCCGATGACGCCGGGATCGTTGCGATACCGGGCGGTCATGAACACCCAGTCGTCGATCCATTTCTCCCAAGACTGGCCCGAGTTCCAGCGCTCGTTGCCGTCCACACCACAGCACCAGCGTGTGGTGGTGGTGTGATTGTTGAGGATGACGCCGAGTCCGGCCGAGGTGAGGGCGGCCACAGCTCGGTCGTACACCTCGATCGGGCGCAGTCCGTTGAGTTCCGGATTGGCCGTCAGTCCCTGCACCGCCCGGGCGTCGGTGATCATCTCATTCGAGAACGGCAGGCGAATGCTGTTGAGCCCCAGCGCCTTGAAGTCCGCGATCAGTTTGGCCATCGGCACCCGGTCCAGGCCCAGCGGGGCCCGGTGCCCGATCTCCTCGGCGAAGTTGTTCGCGGCGAGCTCGTCGTCGCCACTGCCGTTCCAGGTGCCGCTCGAGCCGTGCCAGTTGCCGGACTTCAGCTTCACCCGATTGCCGTTGGCGTCGACGATGTAACGCCCGCTCGTACTCAGCGGGCCCTTCATGCCGCCGGGATCAGCTGTTGCGGGAGCGGTGCTGTGCATGAACGGAACCACCAATGTTCCGAGCAAGAGCAGCACCGTGGCTAACTTTCTCATTCCGAATCCTCATCATCGCGAGACCAATCCGATTGATCGGCGCCACTGATGAGCAGCGACCCGGGCCACTCCCGGCGGGGCCGGTCGAGGAGCAACGGTAGGGTCGGAAACCCGATTTCTGAAACAGCAAATCTTCGGTGTTTGATCAGCTTTTCTTGTTAATCACCCCCAACCTGCAGATGATGATGGGACGTTCGAACACCCTGCGGCCCGGGGCCACAGTCGCAGGTGCTTTGAACCTTCCTATGCCCGAATGCGGGGCGTCCATCCAGTTGCGAGGGCGTGTGGTCGCGATGGTGTGCTCCTTCTCGGGTGGTCCGGGTTCGCCCGGTTATCGGTGTCGCCCTTGACCTCGGACTGCCCGACAACAAATCGTTCCAGGCCCTCGTCGTGGCCGTCGCCGTCTCCAACCGCCTGCTCGAGTACCCGCGCCGAATCGTCCCCGGCCTCGACGGTCTGCACGCCCGCCTCGGGCACCGCAACCTGGCCCGCCTCGCCGACCGCATGCGAACCCTGAACCACGGCGACCGCACCTATAACCGCCACGACCGGCTCGCCGACACCCGCGCCCGGCGAGTGCACGCGGTGTGACCACCATGCCGGCCGCCACCACGACATGGCAGTCTGGACAGGCCATGAACCAGCCTGCCCCGAGGATCGTGCGGCGGCCCTACGGCGGCACCCCCGCCGCCGACCGCCGCGCCCAACGCCGCGCCGCCCTGCTCGACGCTGCCCTCGATCTGCTTGCCGCCGAAGGGGTTACGGCTGTGACGGTGCGCAAGGTGTGCGCGGCCGCAAAGCTCAACGACCGCTACTTCCGGGAAAGCTTCGCCGACATCGACGATCTGATGGGCGCGGTCATGGAGCATCACATCGCGTTGGCGCTGACCACCCTGACCGAAGCGGCCGGCCAAGGTGACACTCCCGCCGAACAGACCCGGCTCGTGGTGAACACCGCACTCGACTTCCTCACCGAAGACCCCCGCCGCGCGCGGCTGTTCATCGAATCCCAAGCCACCGCGACCCTGCGCACCGGCCGCCAGCAGCTGACCAAACTCGTCGCTGTGCTCGTCGTGAGCGAAGCCCGACGCCAGCACATCACCGGCCCCGCAACAGATTCCGACTTCGAACTGACCGCCCTGACCCTCGTCAGCGGCTGCCTGGAAGTCCTCGCCATGTGGCTACGCGGCGACCTCACCACCGAACGCACCGCCTTCACGAACTTCCTCGTCACGATGATCCTCACGGCCACCCACACCGAACCCGCAACGAAAATCTGAACGCCCTGTCTATGCCGCGTACCACGCTGACCGAACCGGCCAGCCCGCGGCGCCAACGGAAACGACTGAGCCCCCACCCGGACACCGGATGGGGGCTCAGCGGAGCCTCGCGGACGGGCATGGACTTCCTGGCCGTATTCCATCTCGCCGGTAAACCGCCGGCCCCGTTGCGTGAGCTCACCGGAGCCGCCCGTGATAGAGCGGAACTCCTGGCCCGGCGGACACTCGTCGCTTTGACGCGGGCGCGTGACTATGTCTGGGTCGCATTCCGTTTCGACCGATGCGGCTCGGCCGGGCGGCCAATCGAGCGTTCCAGGCTGCTGACAAGTTTCGCGAGGACCAGGTGTTCGTCGGCGTCGAGCGTTGCCAGCAGCTGCTGTTCGGTTGCGTGGTGGTGGGCGAGGAGGCGGTCGGTCAGGTCCAGGCCGTACTCGGTCAGCCGGAGGTGGATGATGCGGCGGTCCTGTTCGTCGCGTTCCCGGGTGATCAGCCCCTCCCTCTCCAGCTTGTCCGCGCGCACGGTCATCACGGAGCAGGTGACCCTGTCGAGGGCGGCCAGTTGGCTGGTGGTCAACCTATGGGAGGCGTCGGTCTGACGCAGCGTCACGAGTACGTGGAAGGTGGCGGCGTTGAGCCCGCGCTCCTTGAGAACAGGCGCCAGTTGGGCCTTCCAGAGGGCGGTGATGCGGTAGAGGCGGCCGAGTGGCCGCAGCGCCGGGTCCTCGGCCAAGGCCGGCGTAGGACCCGCGTTCATGCGCGCGTCGGCTCCGCGGGGCAAGCAGTGATCCCGGTTCGTGGGGGCGCGGTTCGGTGCAGGCCCTTGCGGTCGTAGAGGTGGGTGACTGCGACGCCGAGGATCAGGGCCACGGCGAAGCCGATGCCGACCATGGTCCAGGCGCGGCCGAGTCCGGCGGCGGCCTGCGCGTCGAAGTAGAGGATGGCGCGGACGCCGTCGACGACCTGCCGGAAGGGCTCGAAGTCCGCGAGGAACCGGTAGAAACCCGGCAGGGCCTGCAGCGGGATGGTGGCACCGGCGGACGGGATGGCCAGGCCGATCAGCACGAGCATCGAGACAATGGGTCCCGGGGTGCCCAAGGCGGCGAGCAGCGCCAGGGCGGTGATGCCCATCGCGGCGGTGGCGCAGGTTCCGAAGATCCACAACATGGGCAGGTGGGAGGCGTCGATGCCGATGATGCCGACGGCGGCGGCCATCGCCAGTGCGGAGGTCAGCATCGACAGGATGAGCATGAGGACCGAGCCCACCGCGAAGTGGCGCACCCGGCTGATGTGCTGCACGGGCTTGACGGTGCGGAACGGGCCCTTGTCGTTGGCGAGGTAGCCGAGGGCGGTGTCCACCTGGGCGTGGATCACGTTGGCGCCCAACATGCCACCGAGGACGAGGACGAGGGTGTAGAAGAACGCGCTCAGCCCGAGGCCGCTGTGGTGGCCGAGCGGGTAGCCCTCCTCGACGGTGGCCTTGACGGGGTCGGCGATCATCAGCTGCGCGGCGGCACCCGGTGCGGTGGGCTGCTCGGCGGAGCCGGTGGCGGCCTGGTGTGCGGCCTGCTGGCTCAGCACCTGCGCAAGCTGCAGACCCACCTGGGCAGAGGTACTCTGCACGACCTTGCGGTTGATCTCGGCGGCCATGGAGGAGCCGAAGCTTCCCGCGGCGGGGTTGGTCAGCACTGTCATGGTCGGCGGGTGTGCCTCGTGGTGGGCCGGGCCGGCGAGGGCGGCCACGGAGGCGGAGAAATCCTCTGGGATGACGAGCGCGCCGAACGCCTCATCCTTGGCGAGGAGGTCGTCGGCGGTGTGGCGGTCGACCAGCTTCCAGGCGACCTTGCCTTTCAGATCGGCGGCGCCGCTGATCTGCGGAGTGATCTGCGCGCCCAGGTTGATCTGTTTGCCGGCGACTTGGGTGCCTTGGTCGGCGTTGACCAGGGCGATCGGCAGGTTCTTCATCGAGCCGACCGGGTCGTTGTTGGCGCCCAGGTACAGCAGGGACAGGACCAACGACAGCAGTCCGAGGATAAGCGCCGACGGCAGCCACAGGCTCTTACTGCGCAGCAGCCCGCGGGCGCTGGCCCGAAGTGCGTGCTCAGACATGGCGGCTCCCGCAGCTGAGTGCGGCGACAGGGGCCTGCTTGTGGCACCTGGTTCTGGTGAGGCGTGGCGCTGGCATGGTGCTCCAGTTTCGATGTGCGCCGAGAAGGCGTCGGAGTGCGGGAATGAGGGTTCCTGTCATCGCGGCTGGTCAACCGAGCCGCTTGGAAATCTTAACTTTCTAGCTAGATAGTGACACTATTGAACGTGTGCGTCCATTTAGGTGTCTGAGAGACTGGCCACACCGAACCGTCCGAGCGAGTGAGTGTATGAGGATCTCTGACCTGAGCCGCCTGACCGGGACGCCGGTCGGAACCATCAAGTACTACCTGCGGGAAGGCCTGCTGCCGCCCGGCCAATCCCTCGGCGCCACCCTCACCCTGTACGGCGACGAACACGTCCAGCGCCTGCGCCTGATCCGCGCCCTGACCGCCCGTGGCGGCCTGTCCATCGCCGCCACCCGCGACGTCCTCACCGCGATCGACCAGCCACTGGAACCACTGGACACGCTCCGCGTCGTCCACTACGCCCTGCCCACCCCGGTCGACGCCGCCGAGACCGGCGCGGTCGACGAACAGGCTCCGCGGGTCGACGCGTTGTTGCGGGCCATGGGCTGGGACATCTCCGACGCATCCCCGCACCGCAACGCACTCGCCGCAAGCCTGATGGACCTCAACCGCCTCGGCATGGAGTACAGCACCGAGGAACTCCTGCCCTACGCCGAACTCGCCGCCGCCGCAGCACGACTCGACCTCGACCGACTCGAACACATCGAGGACCGCCTGCGACTCGCCGAGCACGCCGCGATCGTCGTACTGCTGCTCGAACCGGTCCTGGCGGTCCTGCGGCGCCTGGCCCAGGAGGACGAATCCCGCCGCCGGACGGCTTGGGCCCCTGGGACCGACGGCCGCCACACGGAGGAACTCCACTGACCCGACACCTGGATCGACCGGGCGCCGCCGAAGCCATGGTCTGCGCATCGACCGGTTCGGGGTCCCGGTAGTAATCGCCGAAAATCCAACGAAGTTCGGGATGTGCCCTGGTAGAGGGTGATTCGCCGAGACCCGAACTGGAATGCTGATAGCCATCCGGCGGAAAGGATCGGTCGGACCCTATGACCAGCCTGTCGCACCCGGCCATCGATGTCGCGCTCAGCGCTGTCTCCGGAGCCGACAGGGCACCGCGACCGTGTCGCCACGCTCAGCGACGGCGATCGCGCGGCGAGGTCGAAGCGATGGGCGTGCTCGCCGCGCAGGCCCGCGTCGATATTGCGGCCCGCCTTCGACATACCCATCATCCGCGGCAGTAGACGTAGGTGCACACGGTCTCCGTGGGCCCGATCGCTTCTCCGAGATCGGGTTTGGACGGGATCGGCAACCGCGTGTAGTCGATCGCCTTGTCCACCAACGACACCCGCTGCTGATGCGCCCGCGCGGCACCCGACGGCGGGCGCCGCTGTTCACGCTGCTCGCCCTGGTGCGGGCTGCGTTCGGGTAGCCGGTCCCACATATCCCGGACGCGGAGCCCGACGCGGTCGAGGACGTCTTTGTCGTCGCAGTGGGCGAAGTCCCGCAGCTCGACGACGCACTGATCAAGTGCACCAACCTGTTCGGGAACCTCGAGGACACCAGCGGGCGGATGGTGTTCGACGGCGGCCGCGACATCAACGACCTCGACGTGCTGTTCATGACCGTCCCCGCGTTGGACAAAGACGCCGCCCGCGCCCAGGTCGCCACCACCTTGCAGCTGCTGCTGGAACGGGCCGGGCGTACCGCGAAAGACCTGCGGCGCAGCGTGATCCTGTTCATCAACGAACTCTCGGCGTTGACCACGAAGAAGGGATCGATCGGGGTCGAGGACATCGCCGAGCGTGGCCGCTCCCAGAAGATCGCCATGGTCTTCTGCGGCCAGTCCCCGGAATCGGTGGCCCCCGACGCCTGGTCGCTGGGACGACTCCTCAAAACCTGCGCTGGCGGAGTCCTGTTGGGCTACCTGGAAAACGCGGGCGAGCTGTGCAAACACGCCGGATCCATCCCGGTCATGTTGCCCTCGCGGCACCTAATCAAGGGCCAGCGCCACGGCGACGAGGGCCAGGTGTCGCTGGGGGAGAAGTGGCTGGTCGACCCTGACCGGGTCCGCCAGTTCGACACCGGTGACTTCGTGTTCTTCAAACGCGGCCACGCCCGCTTCGGCCGCGTCGTGCCACTCAACAAAGCCGAACACACCCGCCTGCCCGGCACCTCACGCGCCCTCGCCCCGCGCACCGGCGACGACCCGACCCCGCCACCGCATAACCTCTCCCGCCTGCGCGAATGCGATTGGAGCACAATCATTCTCGGCGGAGGCCGGCCGTACCTCGAACGAACAGGTTGCCGAACCACCCTGTCCTGCGAGAACGTCCGGCCCGTCGACGGAGGGTTCGCGTTCGGCCCACCATCGTTTTCCGAACATGGACCCACATGCGGTGTCCTGCGGATGACCGCGGGGCGGGCAGCGGTGAAGATCGCGGGAGGACCTCGATCGCGACCGACAAGTCGGTGCCCGCCCTCACGGCCTTCTACCACGTACGGGGTGCAGACCAAATTGGCGCCACGGCCGAATTGGAGATGCTTCAGGCCGCCTGCGGTGCTGTGAGATGGACACGGATGTGGTCGAGCAGCACCAGGTCCGGATTCCATCGCCGAGCGAGGGTCAAAGCGCGCTGCGCGTTGGGGGCGGACATCACCTCGTGGCCGGCGTTGGCCAGCACGAGTACCTCGATCTCTGCCATCGCCGGGTTGCTCTCGACGACGAGGACCTTGCTGGGCCAAACCGCAGGGGTCGGCGCCATCGTGGATGCTGTTGCAGAGCGCGGGAATTGGCTCATGGTGGTCACACATTGCGCGGGGGTCAGGGCAGACTGGTGATCTCGTCGAGCGCGATTCGAGCTGCACCAGGGAACTCTCGCTGTACAGCCAGGAAAGTTTGGCCGGCCGCTTCGACGTGCCGAGGCGATGGCGATGAATACGAGGCGTTGCTCCGGACCTGACCGTCCGCCGCAGTACCGCGGCACCGATCGCGGAGACACGACGCCCTTCGGCTGTTCCGGCGGAGACGGCTCGTTCCGACTTCGCCCGTAGCCCGTGCTCGCGATGCTCCAATGTCGGTCGGAGGGGCAGACTCAGGCTGCGAAAGCAACGGACGAGACGGGCGGGATTCGATGGCATCAGAGGCCGAGACGCGTATCGCTGACGCGCTGCACACCGGCGCGCAATCATTGGATCTGTCAGATCTGGAGCTGCGCAGCCTCCCGGATTCCCTGCGGCGACTCAGCATGCTCACCGAACTCGACCTGGGTGTCAACCTCCTCGCGGAGCTCCCAGACTGGATAGGCGACCTCAGCGCGCTCACTTCGCTCAACCTGTTCGCCAATCCGCTCACCACGCTCCCGGATTCGCTCGGCGATCTCACCGCGCTCACCGAACTCATCGTGAGCAGCAACCAGCTCACCGAGCTCCCGGACTCGCTTGGCCGTCTCACCGCGCTCACCGTGCTCGAGGCGTCCGACAATCTGCTCACAAAGCTTCCGGACTCGATCGGGGACCTCGCCGGGCTCACCTTTCTCCAGATCAACGGCAACCACCTGGTGGCGCTGCCCGATTCGATGAGGAATCTCAGCGCCCTCACCGAGCTTTGGATCGATGACAGGCTGCTCCCACAGCTACCGGCCCCGCTCCGCGAAGTCGTCCCTCGCGCCCTGCCGGCCGGTCCCCCCGGCGACGACCCGCTCAGCGGAGAGCCGCCGTGGTGATCGGCCAGAACGTCTCAGGATCGCGCGGAGTCCCGCCCGGGGAGGAACTGCAGCGCCAACAGGGCCCCGGCCAGCGCGACGCCCGCGCCCTCTGCGTCCTGTCCAGGAACGACCTCCGCGCGGTCGCGGCGAAGTCAGCGTCGGAGAGTCCCGCCGACCCGGTCTGCGGCCTCGATCGCCGCGCTGATCTGACGCGGTAGCGACCTTCCGCGCGTTCTGCTAGACGCGCCCACGGTCGTGCTTCCTGCCGTGGTGGCACCCGCGGACGGTGGCCGGCACCGGCTCGCGGAGCCCGCGAGCACAGCGCTGAGTACTGCGCCGGTCATCTGCACCTGAGAGGCAGCCGAAGGTCAATCCGTATGCCTCGATTATCGATTGGGGATCTTGCGGTCGTTTTCCGAAGCGACCGAGGGGCGCGGAAACCTGCGAGTTGTTCGGGAGTTGTCGGCGGGTGTTGCCCGCCCCCGGCGTGCACGTCGAGCGCGCAGGTCCGGGCAGGGTGGACGGGCAACACGCGGTGTTCTCGGCTCGCGTCCGATGAGCACCGACCATCGGTCTACCCGCTGAGGGGCCTGTCAATCACCGGCCCTTGGGCGCGATGCCCAGCCGCCCGGGTGGGCCGTTCGTGCGAAGTCGAGCAGCATGCGGACGCGCGCTGACCGCGACCGGAGATCATCGCTGTCGGGCATCGACGGGTTGGCGCTATTCGTGGATGCCGAATTCCGTTGCCAGACCTACCACTTCGAGGACCCGTCTGACGCAGTAGGAGCCCTCGATACACAGCGTGCAGTGCCGCCGGGCGGCGACATCACGGGCCGCGAGCGGGGCTCGGATGCCGGACACACCGAAGAACGTCACCCCCGTCATGTCGACGCGGGTCGATTCGCCGCTGCCGAGGCTGTCGCGCAACGCCTGCTCGAATGTGGGGGGTCAGAACATCGATCTCGCCGCAGACGGTGCAGACGCGGGTGTGGTCGAGCGCGGTCGTGGCCGAGGTGGACATGAGAACAGGATCGGTCTGGTGATACATCACCATCACCTGGTTTCGGGGCGCGAGGGCTGAAACGCCGTTCGCGGTCAGCGCCCTGCACAGCCGCGAGTGACCAGGCTTTTTCATAAACCCTGCATGAAGCGCCCCCCGCAAGCCACCCGCCACGCCCGTGCGCGGGGCGAGGGATGGTGTTGCCGGCGGCGGGGCCGCCCCGCCATCGGGTGATCATCAATCGGGTCGAACGTAGCCTGCCGTTGACCTTGAACGCCTACCCTCGCCTACGTCGGCCTCCTCTGCGGCGGCGCAGACCCCTTCGGCATGGCCCCTTGGGTGTTCGTGGCATTCCTCGCGCGCGGTCGACCTCGGCGTACACCGCCGCCGCGAGTTGAGAATCCAGCCCGCCCCGGTGAGACCGGGCGCCGGGCAAGGGATTTCGGAGGCGCGCCATGACAGCAACCCCACACGAACCACGCAGTGACAGCCCCGTCCGCCGACCGGGAAAACGGCCTACGGTCACACCCGCCATCACCCCCGATTCCGACGACGACGTGCCGGTAGTGCACTGGCCGGAGCCGAGTCGGCTCGAATCGTGGTGGCACGCCGTCATGCACCCCGCCGCCGAGCCACCCACACCCACATGACCAGAACCGGCTCGACCGGCACACAGCGACAACCCCGCCTCAGTCCTGATATGGCTTCGGCCTGCCTACTGCATCAAGAGCCCCATCGTTTTCCGAACATGTACACCGCGCAGAAGCGGATGATCTGCGAGTTGTGACGCAGAGTCAGGGTTTCCGGGGTTCGGTGCGGTCGAGTCCGGTGAGCCGGGTCAGGGCGCTGAATCCGTCCTCGGTGCCGGGCCAGTGTTGCCGGACGGGTTCGATGCCGGCGCGGCGGACGATGCTGCGGAGTACGGCGGTGATGATGATGGCGTCGTCGGCGTACCCGATCACGGGCAGGAAGTCGGGGATCAGGTCGATCGGGGAGGCGAGGTAGGCCAGCAGTAACCACAACCGAACTCGGATGCCGCGTGGCAGGCTGCGGTCCGCGGCCAGTCGCCGGATCAGGCGCATGGTGTCGGGCAGGATGCGCAGCGATTCACGCAGCAGACTGCCGCGGGGGCGCACGATCACCAACGCGACGACGAACGCCAGCCAGGTCAGCAGCAGCGCTGCGGCCAGGCCGAGGGCAATGTCGATCATCGGGTCGGTCACTGTCGTTCCACAATCTGAAGTCGGAAACGTTCGGCGGCTTCGGGATTCGCGCCCTCGGTGGTGAGAGCGGCTTCCTCGAAGGCGGCCAGCGCGGCACCGGCCTGGTCGACGGCGTCACGGGCGGCCTGACCGCCGGGTGCGGCGAAATAGTCGCGGGCGGCGATCTTGGCCAGCCAGGATCGGAAGCGTTCGAGGTCGGCTTCGGATTCCTCGACCTCGGCGTAGGTCGCGTTCCCGCGTGCCAGTTCGCCTTCGAGCTCGGTGTGCAGTTCCGGGATCCGTTCCAGGATCTCGGCGTATTCGCTGTCGCGGGCGTCGTTGAACTCGGCGATCACGCCGTGTTCCTCGACCGGATCGGTGAACGTCATCGCCAGCACGCGCGCGGTGCCGCCGTGATCACGCACCCGAGCGGCCAGTCGCCGTACCTCACGGTGCACCTCGGACCGGTCCGGCAACAGGCACACCGACTGCTGCAGATACAGCGCGCCCAGCGACTTCAGCTTGCGCCACACCTGCACACGCAGGGTGCCGGCAGAACCAGCGGTCGACACGCTGATCAGCAACCACCCGCCGGACTGGGTTACATCTCTCACGGGGCCATGTTACGGGCATTACAATCTGCTGTTCCAGAGTAGGGACGAGTGAGCTCGACGCCTGGGCCCCGCAGCAGGTCAGGCCACCCGGGCCTACCCATGTCGCCCCAGTCGTTGCTGATCATTTTCCGAACACGCCAGCGATATGGGTGGCGGATGGGATGGGGTTCCCACCGAGTTCGTTTGCGGTCCACGCGGTTTCGAATGCGCTACGATCTGCCCGATCGGTGACGCCGTTCCACCGATCGGAGCGGCACCCAAGCCGCTGTCCGTAGCCTTGTTCACCGGGTGAGCGACATTGAGATCCACCGACCCAGTAAGCCGACATCGGGCAAACGCACTGTGATACCGATGACCGAGCGCCTGCAGCAGATCATCTGGACCAGCTGGCACCCGGAGCGGGTGCGGCGCGCGATCGTGGTGCTTGGCCTACGCAGCCAGCGGGCCTGGTCCGTGGTTGTGGTGCTGGGGTGTGCGCCAGGCAGACAACAGGACGAGAGGGGTTCACCCCGGTCCTGTCCGAGCCCTCACCCGGCTTCTGGTCCGCTGGGGCTGGCCGGGTTGGTTCATCAAGCGGAAAGGATCAGGCCCTTGGTGGTGACGTTCGGCAGTTGGCTCATCTCGGCGAAGGCGCGCTGATCATGGGCCGGCACGACGATCAGGTCGGGGATGCGCCGCATGATCGAAATCATGCGGAGGAGGTTTTGCCTGTTCCCCTCGGCGTCGAAGTCGGCTAGTCGCCTGACCGGGAATGGGCGCTCTACGCGGCGGGTGAGTCCCTCACGTTGCCACACCAGATCTCCGACCAGGGCATAGCGAACCTGATTCGGCAGTGTCACGAAGACGATGATGCTGCCGGGCGTGTGCCCGGGAGCCTGGACGCAGACGATCGAGCCGTCACCGTACACATCATGGTGCCGGGGGAAGCCGAGGTAGGGTCCGCTCGGGAAGCTCAACTCCTGCCAGTTGAATGGGAATTCCTGGAAGAATCCGCGGAAGTTGCCGAACATTTCTCGACTGTAGAAGGCGGCGCGGTCGCGCCGGGAGATCAGAACCGGCAGGTCGGGGAAATCGGGGATGCCGCTCATATGATCCCAGTGCGCGTGGGTCAGCAGAATCCCGGACAGTCGGCTGAAGTCGTATCCGGCCGTTTCCAGCTGCTCGACCGCGGGCTTCCAGACGTCGTATTTGGTCAGCTTCCGGAACAGGCGGGGCATCGTGGTCAACTGCTTGGCGATGTCGCGTCCGAAACCGGAGTCGACCAGGAGATCACCCTGCGGGTGTTTGATGAGCGCGGCGCCGATGTAGAAGTCGCGCCTGTCGAAGACCGACCCGCCGGCGTAGGCGTATGCGGCGGTTCGGTGGTTCACGCCGGTCGGCACCGCGACGAGGTCCATCTCGGCCGGTGGGTCGGCCTTCGGGATCGGGACCGACTCGGGCAATGGCGAGGGCTCGGGAAGCTGCTTCATGAACTACCCCTTGTCTTTCAGACCGGTCACGTTCGACGGGACGTCGAAGGCTGCCCCTTGGAAGCCGCGTCGGGAGCCCATCGGGCTCTCGCCGGCGGACAGGTCCACCAAAAGATCATTCTCCAAGTCCCGTAGCCGGTCCGTCCATCGGCGCGAGGATCGTTGTATTGCACAACATGCATTGCCACATCCGAAGATCAACGGGCTGAGATCATCTCACCCCGACTGCGCCTGCCAGCTGTACGCAGAATTGCCGAATATCGGACATTGGCAGAGCACGCCACCGGCAATGGCATGCCAGGGAGTAGCCCTGATCATGTGAACGTCATGAAAGCAGTTCACAGATGCATTGCTGAGAGATTGCGGTTTGACATGGTCTCGTAGTCAGTCGATCGCGGTACTGACATTGCGAGCGCAGGATCGCCTCCATTCAGCTCCATGACGCTGCGGATTCGACGGTCGGGGACCCGTCTGCGAGGGATTCACCATTAGCCAATTCCCGTGCTCTGCAACAGAATTCACGCTGCCGCCGACCCCTGCGGTTCGGCCCAGCAAGGTCCTTGTCGTCGAGAGCAACCCGGCGATGGCAGAGATCGAGAATCACCCTGGCACTCGAGCACAACACGCCGACCTAACAAAGTCCTACTAGTGCTGCGTTCCTCAATGATCGTGTATCTTGTTGCTGGTCTTGGTGGTTCGGGTGTGGTCGAGGTGGGTTCTGCCGAAGGTGTTGGTTGCGC
>NZ_JBEXJI010000032.1:0-105668 GCF_040609015.1 Nocardia sp. NPDC004860
TTTCTTCTTAAACACAACGCGCCGACCCCAAAATCCCGCGCACCTCTCCCCCTCCCACACCCCCCCATAAAACCCCGGCTGGTTGTCCTTTTTACTAAACCCTTATAACAAAACCGCCACACCCTTGGCTGCTTTCGCCACGTCGGCCGCCGAAAGACACACCCGCGCAGGCGATCTGGCGGGGGCTGCCCGCGTATCGCACGCCGGTCACCGTCGGACAGGATCCGCACAGGGGTCGTCCCGCCCGCGCCGTTCGGTCCGAGCAGCCGCGGTTTCACGCGGTGGCGGGGCGGTGAAACCGCCCGGGAAGTTCGGGGCTGTGACACGAAACAAGCCGGGGTTTTCCGCTCGATTCACGCCGTAAGGTCGAAGTATGGCGCCCACTGAGATGTCCGAACTGGTGCAGTCCGTGGTGGAGCCCTATCTGCTCAGCGGGCCGCGCAAGTACAACCGGCACCAGGTGTCGGACCTGACCGGGCTGCCCAACAGCGTCACCCGGCGGCTGTGGGTGGCGCTCGGATTCCCGGCCGACCCGGACGACGAGGCCGTGGAGTACGGCGACTCCGATGTCGAGGCCGCCCGGACCTTCGCCAAACTGCACGTGCTGGCCTCCGCGGACGTGCACCGGCAGACCACCGCGGCGCGCACGCTGGGCCGGTCCATGGCCCGGCTGGCCGAGTGGCAGGTCGATCTGGTGACCGAGGAGATCCTGGATCGCCTCGCCACCATCACCCGCGAGCGGCCGGACATCGATCCGACGGAGGCCGCGCGCATCGCCACCGACGAGGTGGTCACCGAGTTCGAGACATTGCAGCGCTATGCCTTCCGCCGGCACCTGGACGCCGCGCTGGCGCGGTCGCTGGACGGGGGAGCGGTGGCCGGGGACACGCTGCGCGAATTGGCCGTCGGATTCGCCGACATGGTCGGTTACACCCGCCTGACCCGTCACCTGGAGGCCGATGAGCTGTCGGCGCTGCTGGAGGCCTTCGAGACGGCCACCAGCACTGCGATCGTGGCCAATGGGGGCTGGGTGATCAAGAACGTCGGTGACGAAGTCATGTTCGCGGCGAACACCGCCGCCCAGGGCGCGCGTATCGCGCTGGCCGTGCAGGAGGCCGCCATCGCCTCGCACGGCGTCACCCAGGAACTGCGGGTGGGGCTGGCCTACGGCGAGGTCCTGCAACGCTTCGGCGACCTCTACGGCTCCGTGGTGAATACCGCCGCCCGGCTCACCGGTGTGGCCCGGCCGGGCACGGTGCTGGTCGACGACGGCGCGGCGGCGGCGATCGAGACCGACCCGGAATTCATGCTGCGGCATCTGGCCACCGTGCGGGTGAAGGGCATCAACCGGTTGTACGGGCATGTGCTGCGCCGCAATGAGATTCGGCCGTTGGTCTGAGCGGTTCCACTGCCGGGCGGTGATTCCGCCGCCGGGCGAACCGACTGCGGGAATGGGGGCGGGCCTCGGCGAAGGGGGGGAGTTAGCCGAGGCCCGCGTAAGGTCGGCCCGGGGGGGAGGGGCCGACGGGAACGATCCTACGCGACGAATTCGGATTGTGTGGCTATCGGGGGCCCGCGTTCGAAGTTTTTTTCGCGGAAAAAGTGTCGTACCCGGGTGAGACCATGACGGCGTGACCGAATTGCGCCCTTCGCCGAAATCGATTCGAGTAGTGCACTACTCGCGATCGTGGCCGGTGTGTCGGCGGATCATCGAATCGGTCGCATCCCGTACCGGCAACCCCGAGCACCGCCGGACCCCCAACGGGATGCGGCCTCTTTGGTGTAATGGCAGTTGAGAGTCGTTGCGGCAGTCCCACCACGAGACACCAGGAGAATCATGCCCGACGCGATAGTCGCCGAGGGTCTGGTCAAGAGGTACGGCCATCTGGTCGCCCTCGACGGCCTGGACCTGTCCGTTCCCGAAGGCACCGTGACCGCCTTGCTCGGTCCCAACGGCGCTGGCAAGACCACCACCGTGCGCGTGCTCACCACCCTGCTGATCCCGGACGCGGGCCAGGCCACCGTCGCCGGGGTGGACGTGCTGAAGGATCCACAGCTGCTGCGCTCCCGTATCGGCACCTCCGGGCAATACGCGGCCGTCGACGAATACCTCACCGGCTTCGAGAATCTGGAGATGGTCGGGCGGCTGTACCACATGGGCGTGCAGCGCAGTAAGGAGCGCGCCCGCGAGCTGCTGGACCGCTTCCGGCTCGCCGACGCGGCCGACCGGCCGGTGAAGGGCTACTCCGGCGGCATGCGGCGCCGGCTCGACCTGGCCGGCGCGCTGGTGGCGAATCCGCCGGTGCTGTTCCTGGACGAACCCACCACGGGGCTGGATCCCCGTGCGCGCCTGGATCTCTGGGATGTCATCGAGGAGCTGGTGGCGGGCGGCACCACGTTGCTGCTGACCACCCAGCACCTGGAGGAGGCCGACCGGCTGGCCGATTCCATCGCCGTCATCGACCACGGCCGGGTCATCGCCAAGGGCACCTCCGACGAACTCAAGGCCATGGTGGGCGGCGACCGCATCGAGCTCGTCGTCGACCATGCCGACAATCTGGCCATCGCACAGCAGGCGCTGGAAGGCTTGGCGCACGGGGAGATTCGCCTCGAACCCGGCCTGCGACGCATCATCGTGCCGGTCGAGGACGGCTCGCAGGCCCTGGTGGACGCCATCGGGCAACTCACGAAACATGAAGTGCGCATTCATGATGTGGGTCTACGCCGCCCCTCACTCGATGACGTGTTCCTCTCGCTGACCGGGCACGAGGCCGAGGAGCTGGTCAACGGAAATCGTTCCGCCGACGAGAACCTGGGGGGTGGTGCCCGATGAGCGCCATCCTCGCCGTCGCCGAGAAGCCCTCGCTCGCACAGCGATTCGCCATGGTCGTCAGCGACAGCCTGACCATCACCAAGCGCAATGTCATCAAGATCCGGCGCGTGCCGGACGTGCTGGTGTTCTCGACCTTGGCGCCGATCATGTTCGTGCTGTTGTTCGCCTACATCTTCGGCTCGGCGATCACCGTGCAGGGCACGTCCTACCGGGAATTCCTCATCGCCGGCATCTTCGCCCAGACCGTGGTGTTCGGGGCCACCTATACCGGTCTGAGCCTGGCCGAGGATATGCAGAAGGGCATCATCGACCGCTTCCGCTCGCTGCCCATGGCGCCGTCCGCGGTGCTGATCGGCCGCACCGTGGCGGACATGGTGATGAATGTGCTCAGCCTGATCGTCATGTCGCTGACCGGCCTGGTGGTGGGATGGCGGATCCGCGGCTCCCTCCTCGACGCCGTGCTCGCGTATGTCCTGCTGCTGCTGTTCGCCTACGCGATGTCGTGGATCCTGGCCACCATCGGCCTGATCGTGCGGGCGCCGGAGGTGTACAACAATGCCAACTTCATGGTGATCTTCCCGCTCACCTTCATCGCCAACACCTTCGTGCCCACCGCCAACCTGCCCACGGTGCTTCGTGTGGTGGCGGAGTGGAATCCGGTGTCGGCGGTGACGCAGGCGACCCGCGACCTGTTCGGCAACACCAGCCCGATGGGGCTGAGCGCGGATGTCTGGCCCATGCGGCACCCGGTCGCGACCACCCTGATGTGGGTCGTGGTGATTCTCGCGATCTTCGTGCCGCTGGCGCTGAATCAGTACAAACGGTCGGTGAGCCGCTGACCTGTCGGCCGATGCCGCCGGCCTGTCAGTGGGTCGGCGTCAGGTCCGGAGTCGGCGCCGAGCCGTTGCGCGAGTAGCCCAGGCGCGGCGGCTCCGCGGCCGGCGCCTGCGGCTGCGGGCGCTTGCTCACGAAGAACGCGATGACGCCGCCCGCAATCGCGACGAGGGCGGCCACAATGACCTTGTTACGAACGCTCCCCAGCTCCATCCGACCATGCTGGCACAGCAATGGAATTCGTGCACGAACGGGGGAGCGAACGCGGTTACTCGACGGTAACGCTCTTGGCCAGATTGCGAGGCTTGTCCACGTCCCGGCCCAGCGCCATGGCCGTGTGATAGGCCAGCAGCTGCAGCGGGATGGTCAGGATGATCGCGTCCAGCTCCGGGCACACCGCCGGGACCCGGATCACCGCGTCCGCCAGGCCATCCGGCAGATCGGTATTGGTGACCGCGATGACCGGCCCGCCGCGCGCCTTGATCTGCTCGATGGTGGTGATGTTCTTGGCCAGCAGCTCGTCGCCGGGGACCAGCACGATGCTCGGCATCTCCGGGTCGATCAGCGCCAGCGGGCCGTGCTTGAGCTCGGAGCCCTGGTACGCCTCGGCGTGAATGTAGGAGATCTCCTTGAGCTTCTGCGCGCCCTCGCGCGCCACCGGCCAGGCGCGCACCCGGCCGATGAAGAACATGCTGCGCGCCTTGGCGAATCGGGACGCGATATCGGCGATCTCCTCGTCGGCGGCCAGCACCGCGTCGATCGCGTCGGGCAGCGCGCGCAGTCCGCTGACGATGCGCTCACCGCCGGCCGCGGACAGATCCCGCACCCGGCCCAGCAGCAGCGCCAGCATGGCGAACGACACCGTCATATTGGTGAGCGCCTTGGTGGAGGCCACCGACACCTCCGGGCCCGCGTGCAGGAACACGCCCGCACCGCACTCCCGGGCGATGGCGCTGCCCACCACGTTCACCGCGCCGATCACCCGGCCGCCCTTGCGCTGCAATTCCTGAACGGCCGCAAGGGTATCCAGGGTCTCGCCGGACTGGCTGATGGCCACGTACAGGGCGTCCGGGTCCACCACCGGATTGCGGTAGCGGAACTCCGAGGCGGGCTCGGCGGTGGCCGGAATCCGGGCCAGCTCCTCGACCAGCTGCGCGCCCAGCTGGCCCGCGTAGTAGGCCGAGCCGCAGCCCAGGAACACCACCTTGCTGATGCCGCGCAGCTCGCGCGCGTCCATATTGAGGCCACCCAGGTGGGCGGTGGCGAATCGTTCGTCCAGGCGGCCGCGGAGCGCCCGGCGCACCGCGTCGGGCTGTTCGGCCATTTCCTTGCGCATGAAGTCCGGGTACCCGCCCAGCGCGTAGTCCTCGGCCGCCATGTCGATGGTGGTGGGGATCTTGTCGGTGCGGCGCGCCTCGAGACCGAGTGTGCTGGTGCGGAATTCGCCCGCGCGCACGGTGGCCAGCTCGCCGTCGTCGAGGAACACCACGCGCTGCGTGTGGTGCACCAGCGCGGCCACATCGGAGGCCACGAACATCTCGCCGTCGCCGACTCCGAGCACGATGGGGGAGCCGTTGCGGGCCACCACCAGCTCGTCGGGCCGGCGGGCGTCGAGCACCAGCAGGCCGTAGGTGCCCTCGACCCGGTGCAGCGCGGTGCGGACCGCGTCCTCGAGCGTTTCGGCCCCGTCCAGGGCGGCGGCCACCAGGTGCGCGATGGCCTCGGTATCGGTGTCGGAGACGAATTCCACCCCGTCGGCGGTCAGCGCGGCGCGCAGTTCCTCGGCGTTCTCCACGATGCCGTTGTGCACGACCGCGATTCGGCCGGAGCCGTCGGTGTGCGGGTGCGCGTTCGCGTCGGAGGGCTCGCCGTGGGTGGCCCAGCGGGTGTGCGCGATGCCCACATTGCCGCGCAGCCGGGCGCCCTCGGCGTCGGCCCGGTCACGCAGGTCCTGGACCCGGCCCTGGGTCTTGGTGACCCGCAGCCGGCCGCGGTGCGGCACGGCCAGTCCCGCGGAGTCGTAGCCCCGGTACTCGAGCCGGTGCAGGCCCTCCAGCAGGACCGGGACGGCCTCACGGTGCCCGATGTAACCGACGATTCCACACATTGCGCGACGGACTCCTCACCCGTAGACGATGCGACGCAGTTGTCGTTCGGTGAAGTCGGGGGCGGCCACCGGGCGCTGCGCGAGCTCCGCCGCCAGGCGCTGCCAGATCTCGGCATTGCGGACCTGACGACCCTGCAGTTCGGCATGTCTGCGGCGCACGAACTGCTCGGCGGTCTCGTCGAAGTATCCGACGACGTCGGCGACCACGCGGGCCGCGACGGCGGGCGGCAGGCCGGTGGAGGCCGCTACATGGCGCACCAGATCGACCGGAACCCCGTCATTCACCCGACAGAACTTGCCATGCCGCGGCCCTTTCCGCCACTTTTGTGCCCGGATTCGGGCAGGGAATCACATGACTAGGTCATTTTCCGAGTGCACAGTGTGCCGATTCGGAATGGGTTCCGGGCCTGCGCCTAGGCTGGCGGGCGTGACCTCACCGAATCAGACCGCTGTGGCGACGCTGCACACCAGCCACGGTGACATCAAGATCTCGCTCTTCGGTAACCACGCCCCCGCCACGGTCCGCAACTTCCTCGGCCTGGCCGACGGTTCCGCGCGGTACACCACGAAGAACGCCTCCGGCACCGACTCCGGACCGTTCTACGACGGCGCCATCTTCCACCGCGTGATCGACGGATTCGTGATTCAGGGCGGCGACCCCACCGGCACCGGCCGCGGGGGTCCCGGCTACGAGTTCAAGGACGAATTCCACCCGGAACTGCGCTTCACCCGCGGCTATCTGCTGGCCATGGCCAATGCCGGGCCGGGCACCAACGGCTCCCAGTTCTTCATCACCCTGGGCCCGCAGCCGGGCCTGAACCGCAAGCACACCATCTTCGGTGAGGTCCTCGACCCCGCATCCCGCAAGGTGGTCGACGCCATCGCCGGCCTGCCGACCGATGACGACGACCGTCCCAGGGACGGCGACGTCGTGATCAACAGCATCACCATCTCCTGACACGGCCGAATCAGGCCAGAGCCGAAGAGAATTCACATGCAACCCCAGCCGCCCGCGCCGACCTGCTACCGCCACCCCGACCGGCCCACCGGTCTGGCCTGCACCCGGTGCGGGCGCTCGGCCTGTCCCGAATGCCTCACCCCGGCCGCGGTCGGACAGCACTGCGTGGAGTGTGTCCAGCAGGGCCGCAACGACGTCCGGCCGGTCCGCAACGCCGCCGGGACCGCGGTGTCGCGGATACCCAACCCGTACGTCACCTACTCGCTGATCGCGATCAATGTGGTCGTCTACGCGGTCACCGCGCTGCAGGCACACAGCCTGATGGACAACCAGCGGTCGCGGTTGTTCTACGACTGGGTGCTGGTGCCCGCTTTCGTCGGCGACGGCGGCTGGGCTCGGGTGCTGGGTTCGGGCTTCTTGCATTACGGGCCGATTCACCTGCTGGCCAATATGTTCGCGCTCTACGTGCTCGGCCCGTACTGCGAAGTGGCGCTGGGCCGTGGGCGATTCGTGGCCGTCTACCTGGCCTCGCTGCTCGGCGGTTCGGCGGCGGTGACCGCGCTGTCGGATCCGCTCACCGCCTCGGCGGGCGCGTCGGGCGCGATCTTCGGCATCTTCGGCGCGGTCGCCGTGATCATGCTGCGCACCCGGCAGAACCTCACCCAGATCGCGGTGCTGCTGGCGATCAACCTGATCATCACCTTCTCGGTGCCCGGCATCTCGATCTGGGCGCACCTGGGCGGACTGCTGGCGGGCACGGTCGCCACCACCGGCATCCTCTATGTGCCGCGCTGGCTGGGGATTCGGGAGACCCGCACGGCGCTGAACATCGGCTGGGCGGCGGTGGCGGTGGTGTCTCTGCTCGCGGTACTCGCGACGGTGCTGGCCGCGCCGAGCCTCTAGCGCGCCAGGTGAATACGCAGCACCTCGAGGACGTCCTCGGGGTGCGCGCCCAGATCCCAGCGGCCCAGGATCAGCAGCTTCTCCTCGCCGTGGTGATCCACATCCATCTCGAGCATGGGCATCCGCCGGCCGAGTCGCCGGTAGTACACCACGCGGACGCGCAGGATCTGCTGGGGCGTGTAGCGCTGCTGCCCGGTCAGGCCGCGCACCACGATATGCACAGGGTCACCGGGCTCGATCGCCAGGCGCGGCCGCTGCCGCAACCCCATGCCGGTGAGGAAGAGCAGTCCCACCGCGGCCGCTCCGATGAGCAGGCGGCCGGGCGCATCGTTCGTCACGAAGGCGGCCACGACCAGCGCGATGCCGCCGACGCCGCAGGCCGCGAGCGCGGCCGGGGGTGTGGACCAGGCGAGATGGGAGGAGGGATCGGGGGCTGTCACTGTCCCCACTCCCTCCTCGAGTTGTCCACAGGCTCATCCACAGGTGTGTATGAATAACAATGGTGTAAGCCACACATGTGCTGGACTCAGCGCCAGCGCATGGTCATGATCAGGCCGACGACCATCAGGCCGAACCCGATCAGGAAGTTCCACGCGCCCAGGTCGCTCATCCAGCCGATGTGCTCGTTCGCCAGGTAGTAGACGAGCAGCCAGGCCAGCCCGGCCAGCATGAAGCCCAGCATGATGGCGACATACCAGACCGGCGACGGACCTGCCGATTTCACGCGTACGGGCGTGCGGCTGGCCGGGTTGATCGTGTAGTCGGTCTTCTTCCGGACCTTTGACTTAGGCATGACGTCCTCGTATTCGGCGTTCTGTCTGCATAGACATTATCCCGGCAACCCTGTGGAAAGTGTCGTTGGGGAGTGCCCGGTCGATTGTGGCGACACGGTTCGGCGGTATTGCGTGCGACGGCGCGCACCGCGCCCACTACTCTCGAATCATGCGTGTACTGGTCGTCGACAACTACGACAGCTTCGTGTTCAACCTGGTTCAGTATCTCGGACAGCTGGGTGTGGATGCCGAGGTCTGGCGCAACGACGATGATCGGCTCGCGGATGTGGACAAGGTTGTGCAGGACTACGACGGGGTGCTGATCAGCCCCGGGCCCGGCACCCCCGATCGCGCCGGCGCCAGCATCGCCCTGGTGCACGCCGCCGCCCGGCACGCCACGCCGCTGCTCGGCGTCTGCCTGGGTCATCAGGCCATCGGAGAAGCGTTCGGCGCCACCGTGACCCGTGCCCCCGAACTGCTGCACGGCAAGACCAGCGAGGTCTTCCACATCGGCGCGGGCGTGCTGGCCGGTCTGCCGGATCCGTTCATCGCCACCCGCTACCACTCGCTGACCGTCCTCGAGGAGACCATGCCGCCGGAGCTGGAGGTGCTGGGCCGCACCGAATCCGGCATCGTCATGGCTCTGCGGCATCGCGATCTGCCCATCCACGGTGTGCAGTTCCATCCCGAATCCGTGCTCACCCAGGGCGGGCACCGCATGCTCGCCAACTGGCTGGGCGTGTGCGGCGAGCGGCCGGCGGAGGGACTGGTGCAGACCCTGGAGGCGGAGGTCGCGGCACTCGCGTCATGAGGCCGCACGTCATGCTGTCGGTGGCCGTCAGCATCGACGGCTACATCGACGACACCGGCCCCGACCGGCTGCTACTGTCCAATGCAGCCGATTTCGATCGGGTGGACGCGCTGCGCGCGGACTCGGACGCCATCCTGATCGGCGCGGAAACCCTGCGGCGCGACAATCCCCGGCTGCTGGTCAACAGTGCGGATCGGCGCCTGCATCGGGTCGCCGCGGGCAAGCCGGAGTATCCGGTACGCGTGATCGTCACCGCCGGTGGCGATCTCGACCCGGAACTGCGGTTCTGGCACTGCGGCGGCGAAAGACTGGTCTACACCACCGATTCCGGCGCCACCCGCATCGGTGACCGTTTGGCCGGGCTGGCCGAGGTCGTCTCCCTCGGCGCGTTGATCGAATTCGATGCCCTGCTCGATGACCTGGGCAAACGCGGCCTGGAGCGGCTCATGGTCGAGGGCGGCGGTGCCATTCACACCGGCTTCCTGTCCGCCGGTCTGGCCGACGAGATCTGGATGGCCGTGGCGCCGGTCGTGGTCGGGGATCCGGCCGCCCCGCGCTTTCTCGGGCCCGCCGCCTTCCCGGGCGGCCCCAATCACCGCATGCAGCTGGCCGATGTGGGCCGGATCGGCGATATCGCGCTGCTGCGCTATCTGCCGAAGGAGGATTCCGATGTCGGATGAGGCACGGCTGGATCGCGGGTGGATGCGGCACGCCATCGGCCTGGCGCGGTTGTGCCCGCACAGCGACACCGCCTTCGCGGTGGGCGCGGTGATCGTGGGTGTGGACGGGGTGGAGATCGCGCACGGCTGGTCGCGGGAGACCGACGACAAGGTGCACGCCGAGGAGTCGGCGCTGAACAAGCTGGAGCCGGACGATCCGCGGCTGCCGTCGTCCACGCTGTACAGCACGCTGGAACCGTGCTCGCAGCGGGCGAGTCAGGATCGGCTGCCCTGCACGGACCGCATTCTCCGGGCCGGCATCCGGCGCGTGGTCATCGCCTGGCGGGAGCCCGGCACCTTCGTGGACCACTGCGTCGGGGTGGAGAAGCTGCGCGAGCACGGCGTCGAGGTGATCGAGCTGCCGGATCTGGCCGAAGAGGCCATGTCGATGAACCGTCATCTGCGACTGTAGGTTTCGCGCGCCGAAGGTTTCACATGAAACACAGGGGGCTCGCGGACAGTCCGCGAACCCCCTGTTCTCACAGTGGAATCGGCATCACGGCGGGCCGAGCGAGAGCACGCCGGTCGTGATGGTCACCGTCTGGCTCTTGCCCAGCGGCGAGCCCGCGGTCGGCTGCTGGGCCAGGATGCGCCCCACCTCACCCGCGTTCAGGGTGCTCATGTTGTTCTGGCTGACCTGCCCGTTCCAGCCCTTCTGCCGCAGCATGTCCACGGCCTGGGCCGGGGTCATGCCACGCAGGTCGGGCATGGTCAGCTGGTCGCCGCTGGAGACCTGCACGGTGATGCTGGAACCCTTGTCGGCCTGGGTGCCCGCGGGCGGATTGGTGGCGATCACCGTGCCCTTGGGCTGGTTGTTCGGCACCTCCTGCACGGTCACCTTGAAACCGGCGGTGTCCGACAGCGTCGACTGCGCGACGTCGATGGACTGGCCGACCACGTCGGGCACCCGCACCTTGTCCGGGCCGGAGCCCAGCGTGATGGTGACCTGCCCGTCGGAATCGATCTTCTGCCCCGCGTCGGGGGTCTGCCCGACGATCTTGTCCTTGTCCTCGGTGCTGGACGCTTCCCGCTTCACATCCGGATTCAGCCGCAGCCCCTGGGAATTCAGCTGCTGTTCGGCCTGCTGCTGGGTGAGCCCGGCCAGTTTCGGCACCGGCACCTGCTGCGGGCCGGCCGACACCTGCAGGGTGACGGTGCTGCCCTTGTCGACCCGCGAACCGCCCAGCGGCTGGGTGGCGATCACATTGCCCTGTGCCACCTTGGGATCGTTCTTCTGCTGGATGGCGACCGTGAAACCGGCTCGCTCCAGATCCCGTTGCGCCAGTTGGTAGTTCTGATTGGCCACATCCGGCACCGCGACCTGGTCCGGATGCGAGCCGGGTCCGATCAGCATCCACAGCAGACCGCCGACCGCGGCGATCGCCGCCACCGCGAGCACCGCGATCAGCGCCGTGCGCCGGCGCGGGCTCGCCTCGACGATCTCCTGCTCGGTGGTGTCGTCGCGGCGTTCGACGGTGCGGTAGCTGCGCGGCGGCGGCAGTTCGTCGTCGAAGCTGCGGTCCTCGTCGGTCATCACCATGGGCGCGGTGGGTTTCTGCCCGCCCAGCACCCGGATCAGGTCGGCGCGCATCTCGGCGGCGGTCTGGTACCGGTTGGCCGGGTTCTTGCTCATGGCCTTGAGCACGACCGAGTCGAGTTCGCGCGGCACGCCCGGATGCACCTGCGACGGCAGCCGCGGATCCTCCCGGACGTGCTGGTAGGCCACCGCGACCGGCGAGTCGCCGGTGAAAGGCGGTTCGCCGGTGAGGATCTCGTAGAGCACACAGCCCACCGAGTACACGTCCGAGCGGGCGTCCACCTGTTCGCCGCGGGCCTGCTCGGGCGAGAGGTACTGGGCGGTGCCGATGACGGCGGCCGTCTGGGTCATGGGGTTGGAGCTGTCGGCGAGGGCCCGGGCGATGCCGAAGTCCATCACCTTCACCGCGCCGGCACGGTTGATCATGATGTTGGCGGGCTTCATGTCCCGGTGCACGATGCCGTTGCGGTGCGAGAAGTCCAGCGCCGCACACACATCCGCGATGACCTCCATGGCGCGCCGGGGCGGCAGCGGGCCCTTGCCGCGCACCAGGTCGCGCAGCGTGTCGCCGTCGACGTACTCCATGACGATGTAGGGCAGCGGGCCGCCGTCCACCTCGGCCTCGCCGGTGTCGTACACCGCCACGATGGCCGGATGGTTGAGCGCGGCCGCGTTCTGCGCCTCCCGCTTGAAGCGCAGGTAGAACGTGGGGTCGCGAGCGAGGTCGGCGCGCAGCACCTTGATGGCCACATCCCGGCCCAGCCGCAGATCCCGGGCCTTGTGGACCTCGGACATGCCACCGAACCCGATGATCTCGCCCAGCTCGTAGCGGGAGGAGAGGTTCTTCGGGGTCGTCATGGCAATCCTTGCTGCGGGACTGTGGATGAATAGGGGTCGGACTCGTAGACAGGACCGCGGTTACTGCCGGGACTTACTACGCCGGGAGTCACCCCGCCGGGATTCCCGCCGCCGGGACTCACTCCGCCCGGATTCGCTGGCAATGATGGTATGTCGTTGTTCGGCCAGGGCCAGCGGCCGGTGGTGGTCGGCCGTGCCGAGGTGGTGGTCTTCGGCACCGTGGTGGTCGGCGGCGCGGTCGTGGTGGGCGGTGGCGTGGTCGTCGGCTCGGGTGTGGTGGTCGGCGGCGGCTCGTAGGTGGTCACCGCGGGCGGCGGCACCGGCCGTTCCCGGGTGGTCGTGGTCGGCGGTGGCGTGGTGGTGGTCGGCGTGATCACCGGGGGTGCCACCACCGCGCTGGTGCGGGCGGGCGGCGTGGAGTCGTGCGAGGAGCTGCTCATCAGCACGATGGCGGCGGCCGCGCCCAGAATGAGCGCGCCCACGCCGAGCCCGGCGATGGCCTTCTGGCCGGCGGTGAATCGCCCGGTTCCGAGGTCTTCGGCGCCGGTGAAGGTCATCGGGCCCGCCGGGGTGCGCGGTCCGGGCATCACGGTGGTCGCGGAGGCGGGCGGCTCGGCGATGCCGCGCATGGGCTGCGGCGGCGGCGCGTACCGGGTGGTGGCCTGGTCGGCCCGGGCGCCCGGAATGATCATGGTCGGTCCGGGCGGCAGCACCCGGGTGGCGCCGGTCATCGGCGGCACGGCAGGTATGCCGCCGGGCGGCGTGGGCCGGCGACCCGAGCGCACCGCGGCCACCGCGTCGGCGAACTCGCCGCCATTGGTGTAGCGCTGGCCCGGATCCTTGGCCATGGTGATCTCGATGAGCTCCCGCACATTCGGCGGCAGATCGGCGGGCAGCGGCGGGGGGGCCTCCCGCACATGCTTCATGGCCACGGTCAGCGCGCCGTCGCCGGTGAACGGCCGGGCGCCCGAGAGCGCCTCGTAACCGACCACGCCCAGGGAGTACACGTCGGAGGCGGCGGTGGCGTCCTCGCCGGTGGCCTGCTCCGGCGCGATGTACTGAGCGGTGCCCATCACCATGCCGGTCTTGGTGACCGGGGAGGCGTCCACCGCCTTGGCGATGCCGAAGTCGGTGATCTTCACCTGACCGGTCGGGGTCACGAGGATATTGCCCGGCTTCACATCCCGGTGCACCACGCCCGCCAGGTGCGCGACCTGGAGCGCGCGCCCGGTCTGCTCGAGCATGTCCAGACCCTGCGCCACCGAGAGCCGGTTCAACCGCGACAGCACCGCGTTGAGCGGTTCACCCTGCACGTACTCCATGACCAGGTAGGCGATCTCACCGCCCGACCCGTCCTGCGTCTCGCCGTAGTCGTAGATGCTCGCGATGCCCGGGTGGTTCAGCTGCGCGGTGGTCCGCGCCTCGGTACGGAAGCGCTGCCGGAAGGTCGGATCGGCGGAGAACTCCGCCTTGAGCACCTTCACGGCGACCCGGCGGTCCAGCCGGGTGTCCAGCGCTTCCCAGACCTGACCCATGCCGCCGGTCGCGATCAGCCGCTGCAGCCGGTACCGGTCCGCGATCATCGCACCGTTGTTCAGCATTCGTGACCCTGTCTACCTTGCACTTTCATGTCGTTCAGCCCCCCAGTCCGGCATCCAGCACCGCTCGCGCGATCGGTGCGGCCACGGAGCCGCCGGTGGCCGCCAGTGCCCGGTCGCCGCCGTTCTCGACGATCACCGCGATCGCGATCTTCGGGTTCTGCGCCGGCGCGAAGGCGATATACCAGGCGTGCGGCGGCGTGTTGCGCGGATCGTTGCCGTGCTCGGCCGTGCCGGTCTTCGACGCGATCTGATACGAGCGCGGCTGCGTCCCTCCCTGCGTGTTCTTCTCCGACTCCAGCATCAGATTGGTGATCTGGGTGGCCACCTGCGGTGTCACCGCCTGGCCCACCGAGGTCGGCTTGGTGGTCTCCAGCGTGCTCAGATCGGGCGCCTGCAGCTGGTCCACCAGATACGGCTTCATCCGCACGCCGCCATTGGCGATGGTGGCCGCGATGACCGCATTGTCCAGCGGGGTGAGCGCGACGTCGCGCTGGCCGATGCTGGACTGGGCCATGGCCGCATTGTCGGGAATCGTTCCGACCGTGCTGTCCGCCCAGGGGATCGGAATATTGGGGTGCTGGGTTCCGATTCCGAACGCGCTGGCCTCGTCCTTGAGTTTCGCGGCTCCGACCTTCATACCGAGCTCGGCGAAGGCGGTGTTACAGGAGTACTTGAAAGCGTCGGTGAGAGAAGCGGTTTGGGCGTCGCCGGGACCGCAGTGGCTGCCGTTGTAGTTCTCCAGCGTGGTGGTGGTGTCGGGCAGCGTGATCCGCGGCGCCGCGGTGAACTGATCCTCGGGCTTGGCGATGCCGTTGGACAGCGCGGCCGCGGTCACGATCACCTTGAAGGTGGAGCCCGGCGGATAGGTCTGCGAGACAGCGCGATTCAGCATCGGCTGGCGCGGATCCTGCTGCAGCTGCTCCCAGGTCTTCTGGGTGGCGGCGCCGTCGTGCCCGGCCAGCAGGTTCGGGTCGTAGGACGGCGTGGAGACCATGGTCAGGATGCGGCCGGTGCTGGGCTCGACGGCCACCACCGAACCGGTCAGGTTCTTGGCGGTGAGCTGGTCGTAGGCCACCTTCTGCATGACCGGGTTGAGCGTGGTCACCACATTGCCGCCGCGCGGATCCCGGCCGGAGATCATGTCGATGAGCCGGCGCCCGAACAGGCTGTTGTCGGAGCCGTTGAGCACCGAGTCCTCGGCGTGCTCGAGTTGGTTGCTGCCGTACTGCATCGAGTAGTAGCCGGTGGCGGGCGCGTAGGCCAGCGGATCGGTCGGGTAGGTGCGCAGGTACTTGTAGCGGTCGTCGGTGGCGACCGACGAGGCCAGCACCGTGCCCGCCGCGGAGATCTGGCCGCGCTGACGCGCGTACTCGTCCAGCAGAACTCGCACATTGCGCGGATCGTTGCGCAGGCTGTCGGCCTTGAACACCTGCACATAGGTCGCATTGGCGAGCAGCGCGACGATCATCACCATGACCGCCAGCGCCACCCGGCGCAGAGGCGTGTTCACGCGCCACCCCCCTCGACCTTGCGCAACAGTTGAGTCGACGCGTCCGCGATCGGCTCCGCCCGCTTCCGGGCGGGGGCCGGCCGGCGGGCGGCATCGGACACCTTGATCAGCAGGCCCAGCAGCACATAGTTGGCCAGCAGGGACGAACCGCCGTAGGACATGTACGGCGTGGTGAGACCGGTCAGCGGAATCAGCTTGGTGACCCCGCCGACCACCACGAACACCTGGATGGCGATCGTGAAGGACAGGCCCGCGGCCAGCAGCTTGCCGAAGCTGTCGCGAATGGCCAGCGCGGTGCGGATCCCGCGAACGGTGAACACGCAGAACAGCATCAGGATGGCGGTCAGCCCGATCAGGCCGAGCTCCTCGCCGATGGCGGAGATGATGAAGTCGGTCTTGGCGAACGGCACCTGCGAGGGCCGCCCGCTGCCCAGCCCGGTCCCGGCCAGGCCGCCGGTGGCCAGGCCGAACAGCGACTGCGAGATCTGGTAGCCGGTATTGGAGTAGTCGGCGAACGGATGCAGCCAGGTCGAGAACCGCACCCGCACATGCCCGAAGGCGAAGTAGGCGAACACGACCCCGATGGTGAGCAGCACCAGCCCGACCGCCACCCAGCCCACCCGCTCGGTCGCGATGTAGAGCATGGTCAGCACGGTGGCGAAGATGAGCAGCGAGGTGCCCAGATCCTTCTCCACCACCAGCACACCCACCGACAGCACCCAGACCAGCAGGATCGGGCCCATGTCGCGCATGCGCGGCAGCTCCATGCCGAACACGTGCTTGCCCGCGCCGGTGAACAGGTCACGCTTGGACACCAGCACACCGGCGAAGAACACGATGAGGGCGATCTTGGCGAACTCACCGGGCTGAACACTGAAGCCCGGCAGGCGAATCCAGATCTTCGCACCGTTCACCTGCGAGTACCGGTCCGGCAGCACCGCGGGCAGGGCGAGGGCGATGACCCCGATCAGGCCGAGGGTGTAGGCGTAGCGGGCCAGGCTGCGGTAGTCACGCAGCGCGATCAACAACCCCGTGAAAACCACCATCCCCAGCCCCGTCCACAGCACCTGCTGGTTGGCGTCGGGGGAGGGGATGGGCAGGGAGGCGAATGCGGCGTCCTGTGCCTGCGCCAGGTCGATGCGGTGGATCACCACCAGGCCCAACCCGTTCAGCAGGGCCACGATCGGTAGTAGGACCGGATCCGCGAAGGCCGCGAACCGCCGCACCGCCAGATGCGCGACGCCGAACAATGCCATGTACGCGGCACCGAGTTTGGCGATCTCCCAGGTGATCGCCTGCTCCTGACTGGCCTCCACCAGCACCAGCGACACCGTCGTGATGACGGCCGCCAGCCCCAGGAGCAGCAGCTCGACATTGCGCCGGGTGGCGGGCGGCGGCGCAGGAGCGAATCCGCCCGGTGGACTGGGAAAAGCCCCAGTGGACGGCGGTGCCGGTGCGGACATCAGTCCGCCGTCCTGCAGTTCTGCCCCGGAGTCTGCGGTGCCGTGGTGGTGGTGACAGGAGTGGTCGGCTGGTCGGTCTTGCGGGGTTCCAGCGGGTGGTTCTCGCCGGTGCGCTCACCGCCGGTGAGGTTGCCGGGCGCCGGAGCGGCCGGGGTGGTGGTGACGGGTGTGCCCGGCTGGTTGGGGTCGGCGGGCGGCGGAACCGGCGTGGTCGACGGAGTGACCGGCGCCTGCTGCTGCTTTTCGCACGGGGGCAGCAGTTCGCCCTGCACCAGGTTCCGGATCTGCTTGACGGCGTCGTCGCGGGAACCGGGCGGCAGGCCCTTGTCGACCGAATCGCGGCCGCTGGGGCGGAGATCGTTGCGGGTCAGCTGGGCACAGCCGGAGGGAAACTTGTCGCCGGGCGCGGTGAGCGTCAATTCGCCGCCGCGCGTGACGCAGCCGACCTGGTCGACATCGCGGATCGAGTAGCCCAGCACCGAACCGGGCAGGCCGCGCAGCACGACCACCTTCTCGCCGTCCACGCCGACGTAGTAGTTGCTGCGAATCATGTTGTAGCCCACGGTGAGTCCCGCGCCCACCGCCACCAGCAGGGCCAGCGACAGCGCCAGCCAGCGCAGCTTGTGGCTCTTCTTGGGTGGTTCGGGTTCGGGCTGCGGCACCGCGCGGCGCGGCGTGGCGCGCGGCGGGCGCATGGCGGCGGCGCGGCCGGCGGCGGTGTTCGGCGGGGGAGTGTCCTCGTCCTCGCCGGAGGCCGCGCCCGCCACGATCGGGTGGCTCTGGCCGTAGTCCAGGTCGATGACGTCGGCGACCACCACGGTCACGTTGTCGGGACCGCCACTGCGCAACGCCAATTCGATGAGCCGGTCCGCCGACTCGTCGGTGGTGCCCTCGCGCAGCGTGTTGGCGATGGTCTCGTCGCTCACCACGTCCGAGAGGCCGTCCGAGCAGAGCAGATAGCGGTCCCCGGCGCGCGCCTCCCGCACCACCAGGGTGGGGTCGATCTCGTTGCCGGTGAGCGCCCGCATGATCAGTGAGCGCTGGGGATGAGTGTGGGCCTGCTCCGGGGTGATCCGTCCCTCGTCCACCAGCGACTGCACGAAGGTGTCGTCGCGGGTGATCTGGGCCAGCTCACCGCCCCTGAGCATGTAGGCGCGGGAGTCGCCGATGTGGGCGAGGCCGAGTTTGCGCCCGGCGAACAGGATGGCGGTGAGCGTGGTGCCCATGCCGTCGAGTTCCGGCTCCTCCTCGACCTGGTCGGCGATGGCCGCATTGCCCTCGTGCACAGCACGATTCAGCTTGCCGAGCAGATCGTCGCCGGGCTCGTCGTCGTCCAGGTGCGCCAGGGCGGCGATCATCAGCTGCGAGGCGACCTCACCGGCGGCGTGGCCGCCCATGCCGTCCGCCAGCGCGAGCAGTCGCGCACCTGCGTAGACGGAATCCTCGTTGTTGGCTCTGACGAGACCACGGTCGCTGCGCGCTGCGTAGCGGAGAACAAGTGTCACGATCGCAGCTCGATCACTGTCTTGCCGACACGGACAGGGGTGCCGAGTGGAACTCGGACCGGAGTGGTGACCTTCGACCGGTCGAGGTAGGTCCCGTTGGTGGAACCGAGATCCTCGACGTACCAGTCCTCACCGCGCGGAGACAGTCGCGCGTGGCGGGTGGAGGCGTAGTCGTCGGTGAGAACCAGTGTGGAGTCGTCGGCCCGCCCGATCAGCACCGGCTGAGTGCCGAGCGAGATGCGGGTGCCGGCGAGAGAACCCTGAGTCACCACGAGATATTTGGCGCCCTTCTGGCCCCGGCGAAATGATGGGAGCACCGCGGAACCGCCTGCGGCCCGAGGCGCGACCCGGAGGCCGGAAGCCGCGTAGATATCGCTGCGCAAGGTCCGGAGCACCGCCCACACGAACAGCCACAACAACAGCAGGAACCCCGCACGGGTCAATTGCAGGATCAATCCCTGCACGGTGCTCCACCTCCTGTTCGACCGTGTCGTAAGTACGGGGCAGTTACGGAGGTGTGGCTCCGTGACCCCCAACCGGTGTGTTGCTGGTCAGCGCGGCCAGAGTCCGCCGCGAGCATTGGCAGCATCATAGGGCCGTCGACCGGTTGCGATCACGATACGACCGAGGAATTCCCCGCCATATCGTGACCTGCACCGCGAGCTTACGGGATCAGACGATCCGGATCAGGATCTCGGAATGTCCGGCGCGGATGACATCCCCGTCGGCGAGCTGCCAATCCTGGACGGGAGACCCGTTGACCAGCGTGCCATTGGTCGAACCGAGGTCCGAGAGCATCGCGGTCTGGCCGTCCCAGCGAACCTCGATGTGGCGCCGGGAAACTCCCGTATCCGGCAACCGGAAGTGCGCGTCCTGCCCGCGGCCGATGATGTTGCTGCCCTCGCGCAACTGGTAGGTGCGGCCGGAGCCGTCGTCCAGCTGCAGCGTGGCCGAGTAGCCCGAGCCGCCACGCGCCGGCGCCGCGCCGTAGCCGGCCTGCTGCTGGCCGTAGCCCGGCTGCTGGCCGTACCCCTGCTCGTCGCCGTAGCCGGCCTGCTCCTGGTACTGGTCGTAGCCTTGCTGGCCGTAGCCTTGCTGCTGCCCGTACCCCTGGTCGGCGTAGCCCTGCTGACCGTAGCCGCCCTGGTCGTAGCCCTGCTGGCCGTAGCCTTGCTGCTGGCCGTAGCCCTGCTCGGCGTAGCCGCCCTGCTGGCCGTAACCGCCGCCCTGCTCGCTGTAGGCCTGGTCGTAGCCGTGCTGCTGCTGGCCGTAGCCCTGGTCGGCGTAGCCCTGCTGGCCGTAGGCCTGCTCGGACTGGCCGTAGCCCTGCTGCTGGCCGTAGCCCTGCTCGGCGTAGCCGCCCTGCTGGCCGTAACCGCCGCCCTGCTGCTGGTTGTAGTCGTAGCCGTTCTGGTAGTCGCCGTAGGCCTGCTCGGACTGGCCGTAGCCGCCCTGCTCATAGCCCTGCTGACCACCGCGGCCGTATTCGCCGTAACCCTGCTGACCTTGACGGCCCGCAGGCGGGGGCGCGTACCCGCGGTTCCGCGGATCGGACTCCGCGGGCTCACGGCTTGGGTCGTAGCCTGAGTTCTGCGTCATGGGGCCAGCTCCTGGTTGCGGGTTGGGTCGTTGTGGGCGTCCAGGTCCCGGTGACGGGCCTGCCCGCCCACCCGCGTCCGGATCGACCCGGCCGCGTGTCCTGAACTGTCCGGTGTGCAGCGTAGGGGATGCCTCGAACTCCACGTGTACTTCACCGTAGGTCTGCCACCCTTGCTCGCGGATGTAGTCCTGCAGATGCTTGGCGAAAGCACGCTTGGTGAGCTCGTAATCCTGCGTGGCGAGATCGCGATCCGGCTGTCCCTCGCCCTGGACGAGCTGCCGTAGATCCGACTCGTTGACGGTGATGGCATAGCTGTTCGGAGCCAGCAGATGTCCACCACCGAGATCCTGGATGTGGTCGGCGGCCTCGCGCTGCAGTGCGGCCTCGACCTCCTGGGGCACGACGCTCCCGCCGAAGGCGCGGGCGAAGACATCGCCGACAGCCCCCTGGAGACGGCGCTCGAATCGGGAAACAATTCCCATGCCCCCTCCCTTCTCGGGTCCTGCCGCTCCGGTGCGGGAGCGTGCGTCGTGTCATCTGTCCGATCGGCCGTGACGTGCGCGATGTGTCCTTGAATAGCAACACGCGGACATGGCGTGTCGCCGCAAGGACACGGTGATTGCATGATATCCACGATCGTCCACACCTGTAACTCTTGGCGGCGAGCCGAGGTTCCCGGGTCGAACGTGGATCGTGATCACCCCTCCGCACCCCCGATAACCAGGCGATTTCGTTTTGGTGCAGACCCCGTGATACGTTTCTTCCCGTCGCTCAGGGCGAGTGGCGGAATGGCAGACGCGCTGGCTTCAGGTGCCAGTGTCCGTAAGGACGTGGGGGTTCAAGTCCCCCCTCGCCCACCACGAGGAAGGCCCTCGATCCGAATCGGATCGGGGGCCTTCTTCCATGTCCGGGGTTCTTCTATGTCCGGGTTCGGCGTACTGCTGCCCGGGTGCGGTGTCCGGGCCGGAATGTGATGTCGGATCGGCATGAGCGTGGCGCCCGGCGCCGGCTCGCGCGGGCGGGGTCGCGGCGCGAATCCGCATGGTGTGGGTTCCGCTCAGCGAGACTCGAAAAGCCGCTGGTCACAACGGATGTGACGAAGATCGCACACCCTGTTCGGGGTTACCCGCCGGAGGCGTTGCCAGAGGGCGTTCCGGGGCCTTCGCGGGGGCGAAAATCGTTTGCCAGAAGATGTCAACTTGGGTATGCGCCCGATTACAGTCCAGTTATGCCTGATGATCATTTAGCGAAAGCCATTCGAAACAAACTTGAGGTTTGTTTGATCCTGGGCGATCGGTGGGCAATCGGCCTGAGCTGGGTTGAAACGCCAGCTTAACGCGGGTTGAACCGATGGTGAGCGGAAAATTTGCGAGTTTTTGGCAAACCAACTGACGGGGTGCGAAAGGCATGGCGCGCCAGGGTTCGAAAGGGGTCTCGAAACGCGACCGCGGGGATAGTTTCGGACCCCTCCGCAGACCGCCCGCAAAGCGTATGCCGGGAATTAGCGATCTTGTCGGGTTCCCTACTGGGAAAGGGTGTTTCGCCTGGTCGCCTTATACGTCCGGTGGGCAAGTCGGAGGTTGCGTAGCCATAACGATTGTGTAGAGTCGTCGGCAACGCTGGCCGCAGCTGAGCCGGACTCGCTGCGGCCAGTGGAAATCAATCCGAACGGTACCGCGACTACGAAGTCGCCACTCCTGCAACCGGTTCCGGACCCTTCTCGATCGAATAGCCCGTGATGTGCTCCGGGTGATTGCTCGCTGCCCGCCCCGACCGCGGGCGCTCCCGCTCCCGCACCACACCGCGGCCACGCCCGAATACATAAGCCAGGAAACCGAGTTCGGCCAAAGCGCCGATGCCGACCCGGGCCGCCGTGGGCAGTCCGCTGGGTGTGACGAAGCCCTCGAGGAAACCCGACACCAGCAGCACGCCCACCAGCCCGAGCGCGATCACCGCGGTCGCCCGGCCCTGCCGCGCCAGCGCCTGCGGGCGGCTCTCCCGGCCCGGATCGATCAGCGTCCAGCCCAGCTGCAGACCCGCCCCGCCGGCCACGAAAATGGCTGTGAGCTCCAGCATTCCGTGCGGCAGGATCCAGCCGAAGAACGGGCCCAGCCGCCCCGCCCCCGCCATCAGCCCGGCACTGATGCCGAGGTTCAAGGCGTTCATGGACAACAGGTAGACGGCGGGCAGGATGAGCACCCCGAGAAAGAGCGCCATGGCCGACACCCACGCGTTGTTGGTCCACACCTTGGCGGCGAAGGCGTCGTGCGAGTGCTCGTAGTAGTAGGTCTCGAATTCGCCACCGGGGCGCGTCAAGGCATCTGTATCCGTGTCCAGGCCGAGATGCCGGCGCGCGGCCTCCGACCTGGCCACCCACGCGGCCAGCCCGGCCGACCCGAGCAGGAACACCGTCGCGACCGACAGCCACCAGGGCCAAGCCCGGTACACGGCGGCCGGGAACCGGTGCGTGAAGAAGTGGGCGATCTCCCGCGGCGTGTCGAAGCGGGCGCTCAGTATCCGGCCCCGCGCCCGGGTCAGCACCGCCGACAGCCCGGCAATGAGGTCCGGATCCGCCTCGCGGGTCTGCAGGCGGGCCAGTTGCTGCGACGCCAGGCGATACAGCCGCACCAGCTCGTCGGCCTCCGCGCCGGTGAGCCGCCTGCTCCGGGAGGCCAGTTGATCCAGCCGATCCCAGGAGGGCCTGTGCACAAAGGTGTAGGCGTCCAGATCCATGAGTACCCCTCCTGCGCCGACGCTGACAGAATGCTATCCATCGCGATCCCACGGGGCGGAGGAAGACGACCCTCATGGCACTGTTCACCACCGGCGAAGCCGTGGCCGTCGAGCTGCCGATCGCGCGGATCCCCACGCGGGCCGCGGCCTTCCTGCTCGACCTGCTGCTGCAGGCCGTGATCGGAACGATGCTGGCGCTGCTGTTCGAGGCGCTGCTGTTGTGGGTCGGCGCCGATTCCGCGTGGCGCGACGCCGCCGTGCTGGTGGCCATGGTGAGCGCGCTGATCGGGTATCCGGTGCTGTTCGAGACGTTTTCGCGCGGGCGCTCGGTGGGGAAGATGGCGGTCGGGCTGCGTGTGGTGCGCGCCGACGGCGGGCCCATCGACTTCCGGCACGCGGTCACCCGCGGACTGGCGGGGATCGTCGACTTCTGGATCATGGGCACCGGGCTGATCGCCGTCGTGGTGTCGCTGTGCTCACCCCAGGCCCGGCGGGTCGGGGACGTGCTGGCGGGCACCGTCGTGGTGCACGACCGCAGCCGGCTGCCCTTCGCCGCGCTGGCCGCGCCGCCGCCCTGGCTGGCGGGCTGGGCGCGGCAGCTCGATTTGTCCGGTCTCTCCGATGAATTGGCGCTGTCGACCCGTCAGTACCTGCTGCGGTTCCGCACCCTGACCCCGGAGGTCCAGGACCGGTTGGGCCGCACCCTGGTCATCGCGGTGTGCACGAGCCTGCGCACGCCGCCGCCGAACGGCTATCCGCCGCTGCAGATTCTGGGCGCGGTGCTGGCCGAGCGGCAGCGGCGGGCCATTCCGCCGCCGCCCTTCGTGCGGCAGTACCCGCCGGCCGTGCCGGTTACAGCGCTCCGGTCCGCTTGAGTTCCAGGTATTCGTCGGCCAGCGCCTCCGGCAGCCGGTCGGGTGCATCGGCGATGACACGAACGCCCATGCGGCGCAGCGTCTCCCGGGCCACCGCGTGCTCGGCGATGACATTCTCGGCGGCGGCAGCGGCATAGAGGTCGTCCAGGCCGGAGCGGCGGGTGGCGGCGGAAGCCACCTCCGGATCGGTCACCGCGACCACCAGCACCCGATGCCGCTCGGTCAGCACCGGCAGCACCGGTAGCAGGCCCTCCTGCACGGTGGCGGCGTCGAGATGGGTGAACCACACCACCAGGCTGCGGCGGCGGGCGCGCTGCAGCGTCGCGCGCAGCACGCCCTGATAGTCGGTATCGACCAGTTCGGGCCCGAGCCCGGCGAGCGCGTGCATCAGCTTGATCTGCAAGCGCTTTCCGCCGATGCCGCGCACCTCGGTGCGCAGCCGGCGGTCGTAGGCCAGCAGATCCACCGAGTCGCCGCCCGAGGCGGCCAGCCCGCCCAGCAGCAGGGCCGCCTCGATGGTGGCGTCCAGGCGGGTGCCGTCGCCGACCCGGCCGGCGCTCATCCGCCCGGTGTCCAGCAGCATGACCACATGCCGGTTGCGTTCCGGACGCCAGGTGCGCACCAGCACGTCATGGGCGCGGGCGGTGGCGCGCCAGTCGATGGTGCGCACGTCGTCGCCCGCGACATACTCACGGAACGAATCGAATTCGGTGCCCTGCCCGCGAATCGTGGTGGTGTTGCGGCCCTCCAGATGCTGCAGCTGCCGGACCTTGGAGGCCAGCAGCCGCTCACTGCGGAACGGCGGCAGCGCGCGCAGCCGGGCCGGGACCTCGCGCCGCACCTGGCGGCCGGCCATGCCCAGCGGGCCCAGCAGACGCAGCGTCACCGGGCCGGCCATCCGGTCGCCGTGATAGTCCGGCGTCAGCTCGGTGTGCAGCCGAATCCTGGTGTTGGGCGGCAGGTTCAGGGCGTGGGTGCGATGGCGGGCGTGCGCACTGGGCGGCCAGTCGTCCCACAGGGTGCCGCGCACCGGCCGGGCGCCGCCGTTGAGCACCGCCAGCTCCACGTCGATGCTGCGACCGGTGCGCACCGTCGTGACGGGGGCCCGCGAAAGCTCCAGCGCGCCCGGCGATCCCAGCAGCAGCAGGTCGGCCGCGATCAGCGCGACCAGCGCCAGGGTGGCGAGCAGCACACCGAGCCACGAGGGCAGCGCCAGCGTGACGAACAGGGCCGCGAGCACCGCCGCGGCGGCCAGCCGGCCGGTGACGACCACGGCCTACACCGGGACGGGGACGGACATCAGCAGCGAGGCCAGCACGCCCTCGGCGGTGACGCCCTCCACCTCGTGCTCGGGCCGCAGGTGCAGCCGGTGCCGGAGCACCGTCGTCGCAACGGCTTTCACATCGTCGGGCGTCACGAAGGCGCGCCCGTTCAGCCAGGCGAAGGCCCGCGCGGCCGCCATCAGCGCGGTCGCGCCGCGGGTGGACGCGCCGTGCGCCACGGCCGGGGAGGTGCGAGTGGCCCGGCACAGGTCCACGGTGTACGCCAGCACCTCGGGGCTGATGGCCACCTGCGCGACGGCGGCCCGGGCGGCCGCGAGGTGCGCGGGGCCGGCCACCGGGCGCAGCCCGGCGGCGTTCAGATCGCGCGGGTCGAAGCCCGCCGCGTGCCGCTGCAGGATGCGGAATTCGTCATCGCGGCCGGGCAATTGGACGTCCACCTTGAACAGGAACCGGTCCAGCTGCGCCTCCGGCAGCGGATAGGTACCCTCCTGCTCGATCGGGTTCTGGGTGGCGACCACCACGAACGGATCCGGCAGCGGCTGCGGCACGCCGTCCACCGAAACCTGGCGCTCCTCCATGGATTCCAGCAGCGCCGACTGCGTCTTCGGCGGGGTGCGGTTGATCTCGTCGGCCAGCAGCAGGTTGGTGAACACCGGGCCGCGGCGGAAGGTGAACTCGGCCGAGTGCGGATCGTAGATCTGCGATCCGGTCACATCGCCCGGCATCAGGTCGGGGGTGAACTGGATGCGGGAGTGCTCCAGATCCAGGGCCGTGGCCAGGGCGCGCACCAGCAGCGTCTTGGCCACGCCCGGAACGCCTTCCAGCAGTACGTGGCCGCGGCACAGCAGCGCCAGCACCAGGAACATGACGGCGTGGTCGTTGCCGACCACCGCCTTGCCGATCTCGGCGCGCAGCGCCAGCAGCGCTTGCTGGGCGTCCTGGGCGGTGGGCGCGTGGTTGGTGGCCACGACGTCCTGGGAGAGTTCGGTCACAAGACCTCCGCTTCGATCCATTCGAGTTGTGCGGCCACGAGTTCCAGTGCGACCCGATCGGCGACCGGGTCGTACAGGGCGGCACGGATGACGGCCGGGTCCGCGCCGGTGCGGGCCGTGATGGACCCGACCACCAGTTCCGCCGGGGTGTCGGCGGTGCCGCCGAGCGCGGGCCGCAGCCGGCGCAGCGACGCCGCCCGCAGTTTGGCGGCCACGTGCTCGTGATCGCGGGATTTCCGGTACAGCCCGGCCTGTCCGGCGAGCAGCTCGTGGGCCGGGGCCTCCACCGGCAGCGGTTCGCGCACGATGGCGCCGCGGCGGCGGCCGCGCCACCACAGCACGGCGACCCAGGCGATGAGGAACTGCAGACCGCCGAAAGCCAGCCGGCCCGGGAGCTGCTGGAAGATGGAGTCGCTGCCCGCGCCGAAGTTCGGCGGCGGCATGTCCGGCCGGTTGGGCGACGGGCTCGGCGGATTCGACGGTGGCGACGGCGGGGTCGACGGCCCGGACCCGGCATGGGTGAGCACGTACACCAGCACCACGACCGCCAGCACGGCCACGACCGCGGCCCAGAAGCGCCAATCCTTCAGCAGCTGAGGCAGTTCCGCGCGCCCGCGGTCCTTCTTCTCCTTGGCGACCTTGGTCTTACGGGTCCGTCGCCGCTCGGTGATCTCGGCCGGGCCGGTCTTGGGCGGCGGCGCGATCGAGTACCGGTCGGCCTGTTCCAGCTGCCGGTACTCCGCCTCGGTGGCGTAGCGGCCGCCGTAGACGACCTCGTCGAAACTGTGTGCCGCCGAGGGCAGTTCGCCCGCGTCCGGGACCGCCGCGGTGGCGGCCCGCGCGGTTTCCCGTGCCGTGCGCGCCCGCTCCTCGTCGAGGATGCCGCGCTGCTCCAGCCCGCGGGTGACGGCGCGGTACCGCTCGCGCAGCGCGGCACCGAAATCGCCGCGCCGGGCGGCCTCCTCGGCCGCGGCCAGGTGCGCGGCGGCCGGACCCAGGGCGGGCTCGGGCGGTGCCGCGCCGGCGAGATTCGGCGCGGCGCCGGCGATCTCCGGCCCGGGCGCCCGGTCGGTTCCGGTCATCGGCCGCTCCCGCCGGGCACCCGGATGTCCCAGGCCTCGCGGCGGCAACGCCGGTCGACATAGGTGACGACCTGCGTCGCGGACTCGACCAGCTCCGCCACCGCCACGACGAGCAGGGCGGCGGTGATGATCAGCACCGTCACCGTCCAGCGCCGGGTGCCGGAGAACTGTGCGGTGAACTGCGGCAGCGCCAGCAGCGGCACCACCAGCACGAGCAACAGCCCGCGCAGGTACAGCCACAGCCCGACCAGCTGCCATTCCGTCCCGCCCGCAAGCAGTTTCGCGCGTCGCGCCGCCACGCCGTAGGTGGCCGACTGATCGAAGATGGTGGGCACCAGCGTGAATCGCCGCCCGCGCAGCCAGGCCAGCCAGATCACCGCGGGCGGCACGGTGAACAGCAGGGGAGTGCCGACCGCCAGCACGCCGATACCGATGAGCGTGTACATCACCTGATAGCCGAGCAGCGGACCGGCTTCCGCGGCCAGCCGCCGCAGCGCCCCGCGCCAGGTCGCCGGCCTGCGGTACACGACCGCCAACCCGATCGGCACGGTCACCCCGCGGACGAACAAGCGGACCGACCAGGCACACAGCAGGGTGACCAGCACCGCGCCCCAGAGGGTGCCGCGGTCGGAATTCCCGCTGGCGACGGCCGCGAGCACCGTGCCCGCCACAGCCACCGCCGAGGCGACCAGCACGGCGACGCCGAGCAGGCCCGCCAGGGTCTTGATCCGCGCCTGGATCAGCGCGAAGGGGAGGTCGAGCAGTTCGCGGAACTGCATCGGGCGAATCGGCACAACCACCGGTTCGGTAGAAGTCGGTTCCCCCACCGAGCCGGTCGGCGAACCGACGGAGTCGGCGGCGGTCGGCAACACGCGGCCGAGTCTATCCGGACCAGCGTCTTCGGTCGCCCGATGCGCGTCCGGGCGGCGAACTTCGCACCCGGGTGTCAGGCGGTGGGTGTGCCGGTCTCCAGCAGCCGGGCCACGACCCGGCGGTAGAGCCCGGGTTCGATCGGCGGCAGGCCCAGCAGGGCGCGCAGATAGACGCCGTCGCCGACCAGGCGGACGATCTCGGCCCGGACCGGATCCTCGATCTCGTTGTCCAGGGCCGTCTTCCAGGACCCCATCACCTCGGTGAGGGCCCGGTCGGTCTCCGCCTGCGCGGCGTCCTGCGGCGCGTCGACGCTCCGCATGGCGGCCAGCATCGATCGGTACAGGGCGAGCTCCACGGCGTCGGCGTCGTCCTCGGGATGCGGAGCCTGCAGATACCACTCGGCCACCGAGCGCCCCTGTGCCACCGCGGCTCTCACCTGCTGATCGGCCCGGTCGGTGACCCGGCGGAGCAGTCCGGCGAGCAGTGCGTCCTTGCTCTTGAAGTGATAGAGCAGCCCGCCCTTGGAGACGCCCGCGGTGGCGGCCACATTGTCCAGGGTCACCTGGGACAGGCCCTTGTCGAGCAGCAGGGTTTCGAGCGCGTCGAGGATCCGGTCGCGGGTGCCGGCGGGATCGCGTGTGGTCACGACAATTGACTGTACCGTCTGGACGGTTCAGGATGCTACTGTACCGTCTGGACGGTTTACCATCGAGAGAGAAAGCTCATGAGCACCCACGCGACCGCACGCTCCGGAACTCCCGTGACCACCGACCGGCAGCCCGCCGCCGTGCCGCCGAAGGCCCGGCCCAGGGATTGGGCCGGGCTCGGCGTTCTCGCGCTCGCGCTGCTGCTGATCTCCGTCGACGCCACCGTGCTCGACCTGGCGGTCCCGGCCATCAGCGCGCACCTCGCGCCCACCACGCCGCAGCTGCTGTGGATCATCGACGTCTACTCGTTCGTGCTCGCGGGCCTGCTGGTCACCATGGGCACCGTCGGCGACCGCATCGGCCGCCGCCGCCTGCTGCTCATCGGCGCGGCCGGCTTCGCCCTGGCCTCGGCCGTCGCGGCCTGGGCGGTCAGCCCCGAGATGCTCATTGCCGCACGCGTTCTGCAGGGTGTCGCCGGTGCGACCCTGATGCCCGCCACGCTGGGCCTGATCCGGTCCATGTTCGCCGACGCCCGCCAGCGCACCCTCGCCATCTCGGTCTGGGGCGCCATGGCCGCCTCCGGCGCGGCCTTCGGCCCGCTGCTGGGTGGCTGGATGCTCGAGCACTTCTGGTGGGGCTCGGTCTTCCTGGTGAACCTGCCGGTCATGGCGCTGCTGCTGGTCCTGGCCCCGGTCCTGGTACCGGAGTCGCGCGACCCCGACCCCGGCCGCTTCGATCTGATCAGCGCCGGCCTGTCCATGCTGGCCCTGATTCCGATCGTGTACGCGGTCAAGGAGTTCGCGGCCCACGGCCCGAGCCTGAACCTGCTGATCAGCGCCGGCGTCGGCGTGGTCGCGGGTGTGGTGTTCGTGCGCCGGCAGCGCGGCCTGTCCGCCCCGCTCATCGACCTGGACCTGTTCCGGCTACCGGCTTTCCGGGCCGCGGTGTTCACCAACCTGCTGTCGGTGTTCGCGCTGGCCGGCGTGCTGTTCTTCGGCTCGCAGTACCTGCAGCTGGTGCTCGGCAAGTCGCCGCTGGCGGCCGGTCTGCTGCTCATTCCGGGCACCATCGGGTCCATGCTGGGTGCGCTGGCCGCGGCCTGGCTGGTCCGCTACTGGCGTGCGGCGACGGTGCTCGCGGGCTCGCTGGTGACCGTCGCGATCGGCGCGGGCCTCTACTGGCTGCTGCCCACCGATCCCTCGGGCTCGGTGACCCCGTTCATCGTCGGCTTCCTGCTGATCGGCCTGGGCGAGGGTGTGGCCCTGACGGTCTCGGCCGACATGATCGTCAGCACCGCGCCCGAGGCGCGCGCCGGTAATGCCGCCGCCATCTCGGAGACGGCCATGGAGATGGGCATCGCCCTCGGCGTCGCCGTGCTGGGCAGTGCCGTCATGGCGGCCTTCCGCCACGGTCTGGACCTGACGCACGTCCCGTCCGGCCAGGCGGACGCGGCCCGCGAGTCGCTGGGCGGCGCGATCGAAACCGCCCGCGCCCTACCGCAACCCGCGGCCGGGGAACTGCTGAACTCGGCGCACTCCGCCTTCGTCAGCGGCATCCACCTGGCGGCCACCTCCACGGCGGCCATCCTGGTCCTGACCGCCGTCGTCGCCTACCGCTCGGCGACGCGGAAGTCGCCGCCGGCGTGATCGAAAGGCTGTGGCATCGAAAAGGCTGTGGCCCGGATGTTTCCGTGTTCAACGTGAAACATTCCGGGCCACAGCAGGTTTCGGAAGGCTACTCCCGGCCCCTGCCCGGCGGCAGTTCGCGCGGGCTGCGGTAGTCGAGTTCGGGGTTGCGGCGTGCCGCCAGCGCATCGTGCTGCGCACCCGAGGGCAGGGGATAACCGGGGTCCACCACCTGGCCCTGGGGGAGGGCCGAGTAGGACGGGTACTGGGCGTAGGGCTGATCCACCACGCTCGCGGCCACCCGCTGGGCATGCACCTGCTGCGGGGCGCCCTGCGGGAGGTAGCCGTACTGCGGCTGTGCGTAGGCCTGCTGGTGCTGCGGCTGCGCCGAATCCTGGGAATCCACCGTCACCTTGCGCGTGCGGCGCAGCGTGAAGGTGATCTCCTCCGCCTCCTCGAACGCCTGACGCACGGTGCGCAGCGGGTGGGTGGCCGTGTCGATGGCATTGGCCACGAAGGACGGCACCAGCGGACGGATCCAGCGGGCGGCGGTGTCGGTGAACGGCACCGTCCCGATGATCGGAAGTTCCAGCCCCCCGCCCTTGTTCGCGGGCTGCGCGACCGGCACGGCGGGGACGAGTGCCCCACCCTGCGGCGCGGGGGCCAGGGCCCCGGAGGTGAGCTGGGCGGGCAGGTTCGGCGACTGTGTCACGATCCCCTCCTGGGACACGGTGCGGTCCTTTCGATCCCCGGCCGGGCCGGCGGGGAGTTCATGTCTGGTGGCATTGTCGAATTCGGCGATCGCGCGCTGGGCGGGTTCGGTGATGCCGATCTCGAAATTGCCGATGGCGGCGATGATGCGGGTGCGCTGCCGTTCCCGGTCGATGGCGGTGTCGGCATGTGCGGCCAGCCGCGCGGCGGTGAGTTGTTGTTCGGCGCGCAGGCTCTCGGTCTCCACGCGCACCTCGGCCTGTTTGACGGCGATGGCGGTGGCGGCGACCTGGTCGATGCGGTCGGTGGCGGTACGGACCGCGACGGTGCGGTCGAACGCCGTCTCACCCCGCCACCACCGCAGCAGCAGCGGCAGCAGGGCCAGCACGATCATGAGCACGGACACGGCGAGCCGCAACACGAACGGCCCGAAGTGTCCGGTGGTGTAGTCGTTCATGGCCACCCAGCGCGCCCCGAGCCCGCGGTCGCCGTCGGTGTAGGCGGCCTTGCGGGCCGTCGCGAGGGCCCTGTCCTTCTCGGTGACCTTGGCGTCGAGCCCGTCGACCTTGCCCTGCGCGGCGCTGAGCTGGTTGCGGGCGTCGTCGAGCATCTGGTTGGCGGTGCGCTCCTCGGGACCGCGCCCGGGCACGCGGGTGATCATGTTCTGCGGGCAGTCCGCCCCCGGGTTGAATTCGCAGCGCGCGATGATCAGCGCGTTGGTGACGTCGTTCTGCGCCTTGGTGATCTGCTGGTCCAGCGCGGTGCGATCGGTCCTGGCCTGCTCCAGCTCGGTGCGCGCGGTGACCACGGCGGGCGCGGATTCCACTGCGTGCTGGGCGGATTCGTCGAGCAGCCGGTTCACGGTGCCGGAGAACAGGATGGTGCAGGCCAATTCGGCGATCACCACCCCGGCGAGCACCGCCACCGCGATGCGGCCGCCGAATTCGGCTACCGCCCGGCGATTCTCCCGGCGATCGGGTGTGGCGGCGGTGGCCAGCGCCCGGGCGATGGCCCCCATCAGGACCGTCGCGATGAGCGCGGCCGCCACGATGGCGATGACCGGCCAGCGCGCCGCTCCCGTCGCGGCGGCCGTGACGGCGCCGGCGGTGCCCGCGAACAGCGCCACCACGGCGCCGGTGACGGTGTAGCCGCCGCGCTCGGGCCCGTCGGTGAGCTGCGGTTGTGCGCCGCCCAGCCAGACCAGCAAGGCGCCGAGCCCGGCGGACCTGGGGACATGGTGAACGGTCATGGGAGTTCACATCCTCTGAGTCCCGGGTGATTCGGCTTCTCGAAACCGTCGCTGATTCGTTGTCTCAGCGTGACAGGCGTACACCTGTTCCATCGACCGCGGCGGCTGGGATGTGGCCAGGCTCACAATGCCACGTTTCGGGCGGGTGACGTGGTGTTGATCACTTGCGGACCGGCTCGGATAGCACGGAAAACGCGGCCGGGAGGCGGATTTGCGGTTTGCTGAATGTGTGCTGAATCCCACATTCAGGAAAAATTCCGTACGGTCCGCAGGTTACCTGCCCATGTCTCCCGGACGGCCGCCGCGGCGACGGAACTTGTCCGGAAAGTTAGCCCGCCAATGCCCGGTTTGCCGGATCCCATTGTGGGGAAATCTGATTCATTGCAGGTGAGAGGCAGTCTGGAGCTGCGCTGGACCGCCCGGCCAGAGTCCTCGCGTGCGTGCGATGCAGTGGTGAACTCAACTGAAACGCACGTGCACCCCTGCCTTACACTGGAGAACGCGCGTGTGTTGGAGGACCGATGAAGAAGCCCAGCTAGAACCTGGAATTAGTACAACCTAAGTTGGTTGGGCTCAAGTCCTGACTTATCGTTTGCTCTTACGCCGAACTACACAATTCGGCATATCTCCCCATACGGTCAGAGGCCCGATCGGTGCTCAGCCTAGCGGGCGAGACCTGCGCGGTGTGTAGCGAAGACGTAAGGGTTCCGTTACCACCGAGCACCCGACTAGGTAATCGAAGCGGGTGGACAACTGCAAAGTTGACTGCACGGAGTGACCATCAGCGCCGCTGGTCTCCGAACGTCCGGACGCAGTCCAGACCGGAGGCGTTCGACGAAGGCCGCATTCTTCGAAGGCCTGTTTTTTGTGAAGGCAGAGGCATGACGCAACTTCCCGGCCACAGGTCCCCTGGACCCATCGGGCTCTATGACCCGGCGAATGAACACGACGCGTGTGGTGTCGCATTCGTCGTCGACATGCACGGCCGCCGCAGCCGCGACATCGTCGACAAGGCTATTACGGCATTGCTGAACCTGGAGCACCGTGGTGCCGCCGGTGCCGAACCCAACTCGGGTGACGGCGCGGGCATCCTGATCCAGCTCCCGGACAAGTTCTTCCGTGCTGTCGTCGACTTCGAGCTCCCCGCCGAAGGTTCGTACGCCACCGGTATCGCTTTCCTGCCGCAGGCCCGCCGCGAGGCCGCCCGCGCCGGGTACGGCGTCGAGAAGATCGTGCGCGAGGAGGGCCTCGAGGTCCTCGGCTGGCGCGAGGTCCCGATCGACGGGTCGTCGCTGGGCGCGCTGTCGCGTGACGCCATGCCGACCTTCCGGCAGATCTTCATCGCCTCGCCCAAGGGTGGCGCCGAGCAGCTGTCCGGCATGGACCTGGAGCGTCGCGCCTACGTCATCCGCAAGCGCATCGAGCACGAGCTCGGCAAGTCGGGTGCCGGCGAGGGCGCGACCGGCAAGGAGTCGGTCTACTTCCCGAGCCTGTCCGGCGAGACCTTCGTCTACAAGGGCATGTTCACCACCCCGCAGCTGCGGGCGTTCTACCTGGACCTGCAGGACGACCGGGTCGAGTCGGCGCTGGGCATCGTGCACTCGCGCTTCTCCACCAACACCTTCCCGTCGTGGCCGCTGGCGCACCCGTTCCGGCGCGTCGCCCACAACGGTGAGATCAATACCGTCTCCGGCAACGAGAACTGGATGCGGGCGCGTGAGGCGCTGCTGAACTCCAACGTGTTCGGCACCGACCACGCGGGCAACAACCGCCTGGAGAAGATCTTCCCGGTCTGCACCCCCGGCGCCTCGGACACCGCGCGCTTCGACGAGGTGCTCGAACTGCTGCACCTGGGCGGCCGCAGCCTGCCGCACGCCGTGCTCATGATGATTCCGGAGGCGTGGGAGCGCCACGAGTCCATGACCCCGGAGCAGCGCGCCTTCTACCGCTACCACTCCTTCCTCATGGAGCCCTGGGACGGCCCGGCCTCGGTGTGCTTCACCGACGGCACGGTCGTCGGCGCGGTGCTGGACCGCAACGGTCTGCGCCCCGGCCGCATCTGGGTCACCGAGGACGGCCTGGTCGTGCTGGCCTCCGAGGTCGGCGTGCTCGACATCGACCCGGCCAAGGTCGTCTACAAGAAGCGCCTGCAGCCCGGCCACATGTTCCTGGTCGACACCTCGCAGGGCCGCATCATCAGCGACGACGAGGTCAAGTCCTCGCTGGCCGCCGAGTTCCCGTACCAGCAGTGGCTGGACGAGGGCCCGACCAAGCTGAGCGACCTGCCCGACCGCCCGCACGTGCACATGTCGCACGACCGCGTGCTGATCCGTCAGCAGATCTTCGGCTACACCACCGAGGAGCTGAACCTGCTGGTCTCGCCGATGGCGCAGACCGGTGGCGAGGCGCTCGGCTCGATGGGCACCGACACCCCGATCGCGGTGCTGTCGGCGCGGCCGCGCCTGCTGTTCGACTACTTCTCGCAGCTGTTCGCGCAGGTCACCAACCCGCCGCTGGACGCCATCCGCGAAGAGGTCGTCACCTCGCTGCGCAGCATGATCGGCCCGGAGGCCGACCTGCTGAACCCGGGACCGGAGTCCTGCGGCCAGATCACCCTGACCCAGCCGATCTTGGACAACGACGAGCTGTCCAAGCTGGTCCACATCAACGACGACGGTTCGCGCCCGCACCTGCGGTCCGTGGTGGTCCACGGCCTGTACCCGGTCAAGAAGGGCGGCAAGGGGCTGCGCAAGGCTCTCGAGGCCGTGCAGCGTCAGGTTTCTGCGGCCATCGACGGCGGCGCACGCATCATCGTGCTGTCCGACCGCGAGTCCAACGAGAAGCTGGCCCCGATCCCGTCGCTGCTGCTGACCGCCGCGGTGCATCACCACCTGGTCCGGGAACGCACCCGCACCAAGGTCGGCCTGGTCATCGAGGCCGGTGACGCCCGCGAGGTGCACCACATGGCCATGCTGGTCGGTTTCGGCGCGGCGGCCATCAACCCGTACATGGCCTTCGAGTCCATCGAGGACATGCTCGAGCGCGGCGCGCTGCGGATGCCGGGCAGCACCGGCGACCTCGCGGCCGACTACAAGAAGGCCGTCTACAACTACAACAAGGCGGCCGGCAAGGGCGTGCTGAAGGTGATGTCCAAGATGGGCATCTCCACCATCGCCTCCTACCGTGGCGCGCAGCTGTTCCAGGTCGTCGGCCTGGCACAGGAGCTGGTGAACGAGTACTTCACCGGTCTGAAGTCGCCGCTGGACGGCATCGGCCTGGACGACATCGCGGACGAGGTCGCGCAGCGGCACCGGGTCGCGTTCCTGGAGAACCGCAACGAGCGCGCGCACCGCGAGCTCGAGGTCGGCGGCGAGTACCAGTGGCGCCGGGAGGGCGAGTACCACCTGTTCAACCCGGACACGGTGTTCAAGCTGCAGCACGCCACCCGCTCGGGCCAGTACAAGGTCTTCAAGGAGTACACGAAGCTGGTCGACGACCAGTCGGAGCGTCTCGCCTCGCTGCGTGGTCTGTTCAAGTTCAAGTCCGGGCACCGGCACCCGATCTCGATCGACGAGGTCGAGCCGGCGTCGGAGATCGTGAAGCGCTTCTCGACCGGTGCGATGAGCTACGGCTCCATCTCGGCCGAGGCCCACGAGACCCTGGCCATCGCCATGAACCGTCTCGGCGGCCGCTCCAACTCCGGTGAGGGCGGCGAGCACCCGGCGCGCTTCGAGCCGGAGGAGGGCGGCGACTGGCGCCGGTCCGCGATCAAGCAGGTGGCTTCGGGTCGCTTCGGTGTGACCGCGCACTATCTGACCAACTGCACCGACATCCAGATCAAGATGGCGCAGGGCGCGAAGCCCGGTGAGGGCGGCCAGCTGCCGGCCCACAAGGTGTACCCGTGGGTCGCCGAGGTCCGGCACTCGACGCCGGGCGTCGGCCTGATCTCGCCGCCCCCGCACCACGACATCTACTCGATCGAGGATCTGGCGCAGCTGATCCACGACCTGAAGAACGCGAACCCGCAGGCGCGGATTCACGTGAAGCTGGTCGCGGAGCCGGGCGTCGGCACCGTCGCCGCGGGTGTCTCCAAGGCGCACGCCGACGTGGTGCTCATCTCCGGCCACGACGGTGGCACCGGTGCCTCGCCGCTGACCTCGCTGAAGCACGCGGGTGGCCCCTGGGAGCTCGGCCTGGCCGAGACCCAGCAGACCCTGCTGCTCAACGGTCTGCGCGACCGCATCGTGGTGCAGGTGGACGGTCAGATGAAGACCGGCCGCGACGTCATGATCGCCGCGCTGCTGGGCGCCGAGGAGTACGGTTTCGCGACCGCTCCGCTGGTGGTCTCGGGCTGCATCATGATGCGCGTCTGCCACCTCGACACCTGCCCGGTCGGCGTCGCCACCCAGAACCCGGTTCTCCGTGAGCGTTTCACCGGCAAGCCGGAGTTCGTCGAGAACTTCATGCTCTACATCGCCGAAGAGGTGCGGGAGCTGCTGGCGTCGCTGGGTCTGCGGACCCTGGACGAGGCCATCGGCCGGGTCGACCTGCTCGACACCACCGCCGCCAAGGCGCACTGGAAGGCCGCCAAGCTGGACCTGTCGCCGATCCTGGACGACGTCGAGACGGCGTTCATGTTCCAGGACCGCCGTCGCACCAAGGACCAGGACCACGGTCTGGACAAGGCGCTGGACAACGAGCTCATCGCGCAGTCCGCGGACGCGCTGGAGCGCGGCAAGCCGGTCAAGTTCGAATCCAAGATCACGAACGTGAACCGGACCGTCGGCACCATGCTCGGCCACGAGGTCACCAAGCTCTACGGCGGAGTCGGCCTGCCGGACAACACCATCGACATCACGTTCACCGGTTCCGCCGGTAACTCGTTCGGTGCGTTCGTCCCGGCCGGTATCACCCTGCGGGTGGTCGGCGACGCCAACGACTATGTCGGCAAGGGTCTTTCGGGTGGCCGCATCACGGTGCGCCCGTCGGATGACGCGCCGGAGGCGTTCGTCGCGGAGCAGAACATCATCGCGGGCAACGTGATCCTGTTCGGCGCCACCAGCGGCCAGGCCTTCCTGCGCGGTGTGGCCGGCGAGCGCTTCGCCGTCCGCAACTCGGGCGCCACCGCGGTCGTCGAGGGTGTGGGCGACCACGCCTGCGAGTACATGACCGGTGGCCGCGTGGTCATCCTCGGCGAGACCGGCCGCAACTTCGGCGCCGGCATGTCGGGCGGTATCGCCTACGTCTACAACCCGAACGGCACCTTCGAGGCCAACCTCAACACCGAGCTGGTCGACCTCGAGCAGCTGTCGGCCGAGGACGCGCAGATGCTGCACGACATCGTGGTCCAGCATCGCGACGAGACCGGATCCGCTGTCGCCGACAAGATCCTGGGCGACTGGTCGCAGCAGGTGACGAAGTTCGCGAAGGTCATGCCGCGCGACTACAAGAAGGTCCTGCTCGCCATCTCCGAGGCCGAGAAGGCCGGCCGGAATGTCGACGAGGCGATCATGGAGGCGGCGCGTGGGTAACTTCGCACTCATGTCGACGAGGCGCTGTAACCATTCAAGGCGGCACGTGGCTGACCTCACTCTGGCGGTGCAACGCAGCACCACCGTCGTTGTTCCGTGCGCGCTGCGCATTAGTCAGGAGTTCGTAAATGGGTGACGCACAAGGCTTCCTGAAGCACACTTCCCGGGAACTGCCCAAGCGCCGTCCGGTTCCGCTGCGACTGCTGGACTGGAAAGAGGTCTACGAGGAGAAGTTCTCCCACGAGACCCTGCAGAAGCAGGCCAGCCGCTGCATGGACTGCGGTATCCCGTTCTGCCACAACGGCTGTCCGCTCGGGAACCTGATTCCCGAGTGGAACGACCTGGTGTACAAGGGCGCGTGGAAGGAGTCGTTCGATCGGCTGCACGCGACCAACAACTTCCCGGAGTTCACCGGCCGCCTGTGCCCGGCTCCGTGCGAGGCGTCCTGCGTCCTGGGCATCAACCAGGATCCGGTGACCATCAAGCAGGTCGAGGTCGAGATCATCGAGAACGGTTTCGACGAGGGCTGGGTGACCCCGGTCTACCCGACCCGCCTGACCGGCAAGCGCATCGCGGTCGTCGGCTCCGGCCCCGCGGGCCTGGCCACCGCCCAGCAGCTGACCCGGGCCGGCCACACCGTGACCGTGTTCGAGCGCGACGACCGCATCGGCGGCCTGCTGCGCTACGGCATCCCGGAATTCAAGATGGAGAAGCGCTTCATCGACCGCCGCATCGCGCAGATGGAGGCCGAGGGCACCATCTTCAAGACCGGCGTGAACGTGGGCGTGGACATCACGGCCCAGCAGCTGCGTGAGCAGTTCGACGCGGTCGTGCTCGCCGGTGGCGCCACCATCGCGCGTGACCTGCCGATCCCGGGCCGCGACCTGGACGGCATCCACCAGGCCATGGAGTTCCTGCCGCTGGCCAACCGGGTGCAGCTGGGCGACCCGATCGCCGACGAGGACGGCCTGCCGCGCATCAACGCGCGCGGCAAGAAGGTCGTCATCATCGGTGGCGGTGACACCGGCGCGGACTGCCTGGGGACCTCGCACCGGCAGGGTGCGGAGACGATCCACCAGTTCGAGATCATGCCGCGTCCGCCGGAGCAGCGGGCCGACTCGACCCCGTGGCCGACCTACCCGCTGATGTACCGCGTCTCCTCGGCGCACGAGGAGGGCGGCGAGCGCGTGTTCTCCGTCAACACCGAGCGTTTCATCGGCGCCGACGGCAAGGTCACCGGGCTGCAGGCGCACGAGGTGTCGATGGTCAACGGCCGCTTCGAGAAGGTCGAGGGCACCGACTTCACCCTCGAGGCCGACCTGGTGCTGCTGGCCATGGGCTTCGTCGGACCGCAGAAGAACGGTCTGCTCGAGGGCCTGGGCGTGGGCTACGACCAGCGCGGAAATGTCATGCGCGACAAGGATTGGGCCACCACAGTGCCCGGCGTCTTCGTCGCCGGTGACATGGGCCGCGGTCAGTCGCTGATCGTGTGGGCCATCGCCGAGGGCCGCGCGTGCGCGTCCGCGGTGGACAAGTACCTGGAGGGTGAGACGGCGCTGCCGTCCCCGATCACCCCGACCATGGTCGCCCAGCGGTGATCCAGCGCTGAGCTGAAACCCTGTGGAGCGCTCCCGGACTTCGGTCCGGGAGCGCTTTTTGTTATGCAGGGAAACGATCTGAAATGTGTACTAGTCAGTAACTGGGAGCAGTTTTGTCAAACCCTGGACAGGGGACCAGTTACACCTGTTTACTTACTCCCCGTGTGGAGTCCACCCTCCGAGTCGTCCGCAGCGCTCGGTAAGTATGGATCGGTCCCGGAGGATCTCGGGACACTTGGAGGAAAATATGTTCCGTAATCGCCGTGCGGCCGCGATCGCGACCTCTGCCGCAATGGTTTTCGCGGGCCTGAGCATGACCACGCTGGAGACGGGCGCCGCGTCAGCGGATACGACCTGTGCCCTGAGCTCGCATGCCACCAAGAATGACATCAGCACGCTCGGCATCACCATGACGTACGACAAGAGCGCCAACCTCGACTCGATCGGTGTCGGCACCACGGTGACCTACAAGGTCGTCGTCGGCACCACCGGTATCGGTAACCCGTACGTCAACACCATCACCGACTTCCCGCCGTCGGGCTTCGGCGCGCCGGTCAAGGCCAGCATCACCGCCTACCACCTGGCGGGCGGTCAGCGCACCGAGGACGTCACCCCGGAGCCGAACGGCGGCGGCTGGAAGGTGACCAGCACGGGCTGGTTCGTGAACTCCGGTAACCCGGTGACCCTCGACATCACCTACCCGGTTCCGACCAACCTCTCGGCCGGTCAGCAGGTCACCAGCGGTGGCATCGGCGTCGCCGGCACCGTCGGTGTCAGCAACGAGCTCCCCAACCTGACCGCGTGCTTCACCGCCCGGGCCAACACCGTCGGCGAGAGCGCGCTGGGCAGCCTCAACAACAACGGCCTCGGCTCGGCCGACGGCCAGCTCAGCTCGACCGGTTCGCTCAGCACCATCCTGTCGGACGCGATCCGCAAGTACATCGGCAGCTGATTCCCGTTCCGGGCCGATTCGATCGATAGGAAAACCGTACCGATGCTCACCGGTAAGCTCTCGGCGCTCGCCGCGGTCTCGGCAATTGCACTCTCCCTGGCATTGTCGTCCGCGCCCGGGACCATTGGTACGGCCACGGCGGATGATTCCACCGGATCCCATCTGGTTTCGATCGATCGGCCCGGCCAGCGGCAAGAGGAGATCTCGGTCTATTCGGCCGCGATGGACCGGGTGATCACGCTTCAGGTGATTACCCCGTTCGACAACAGTGTGCCGCGGCCCACGCTGTATCTGCTGAATGGCGCGGGCGGTGGTGAGGATGCCGCGACCTGGTATCGCCAAACCGATGTCGTGCAATTCTTCGCGGACAAGAACGTGAATGTTGTTTCCCCGATCGGTGGCAAATTCTCCTATTACACCGACTGGCAGAAAGACGACCCGAGTCTGGGCCGCCAGAAATGGGAGACCTTTCTGACCGCGGAACTGCCGCCGATCCTGGATTCGGCGCTGCACGCCTCCGGCGCGAACGCGGTGGCGGGCGTGTCGATGTCGGCGACCTCCGCGTTGAATCTGGCCATCGCGGCCCCCGATCGGTACCGGGCGGTCGCCTCCTACAGTGGCTGCGCCTCCACCGCCGACGAGAACAGCCGCCGGTACATCCAGCTGGTCCTCGACCGCGGTGACGCCGATTCCCGCAATATGTGGGGCGAGCCCGGCGATCCGGACTGGCAGCAGCACGACGCCGTGCTCAATGCCGCCGCCCTGCGTGGGAAGGCGCTGTTCATCTCGAGTTCGACCGGTCTGCCCGGGCCCATGGACACCCTCGATTCACCCTCGATCGGCGGGCGTCCGGCGACGCTGGCCAACCAGATCATCCTGGGTGGCGTGATCGAGGCCGCGACCAACGGGTGCACGCACCAGCTCGCAGATCGCCTCGGCCAGTTGGGGATCCCCGCGCAGGTCGAATTCAGCCCTGCCGGAACGCATTCCTGGCGCTATTGGCAGGACGCGCTGCACCGGTCGTGGCCGATGCTCGAGGCGGCATTACAGGGCTGAGGCCCGAAATGTGGCTTCCGGCACAACTTTCGGCCGGAAATCGGACGTCTTCGGCGTCTCGCCTGGCATGGTCGAATAGGCCCCTTTATGCTTGTCGGCGGTGTGTCGCCGATCTCGTCATTCGGTCTGTTCCAGTCACTCATACGGGGCGGTTACTTGGGTTAACCCTCAGTGCACCGGACTGTCATCCGGCGACCGCACCATGATCCGGAATCGGGACGCGCAACCTGTCCCGGCACAAGCGGGAACTGGAGCAGTATGCGGTTGAAGAATGTTGTCGCGGCTGCGGGGGCAGCGGCGAGCGTGCTCATGTCGGGAATCGTCCTGGGCAGCGGTCCCGCTACGGCCGCCCCCGGCGCGGGCTGCCCGAGTCTCTACACGGTCGCCGTGCCCGGCACCTGGGAGACCGGCCACGACAAGGACCCCAAGCCCGGCATGCTGGCCGGGGTGACCAACGGATTGCCCGGTGAGGTCGACTATGTGACCTACGCGGCCACCGCCTTCCCCTGGGAGGGCGACGTCTACGCCGCCTCCAAGAAGGAAGCCGTCGACAATGCCCGCGGTCTGGTGCAGGACATGGGCGCGCGCTGCCCGGGCACCAGGATCGCCATCACCGGCTACAGCCAGGGCGCCGACGCGGCCGGCGATCTCGCCGCCGAGATCGGCAGCGGCCACGGCGTGGTGCCGCCGGATCGCATCGCGGCGGTCGCGCTGATCTCCGATCCGCGCCGCTCGCCCACCGACGCCCAGATCGGCCCGATCGCCCCCGGTTCGGGTGCGGGCGGGCCGCGGGTCGGCGGCTTCGGCTGGATCAGCGACAAGGTGCGCACCGTGTGCGCCATCGGCGACCTGTACTGCTCCACCGAGGAGACCGACTTCCTCACCCGCTTCGCGGGTTTCCTGGCGCAGTCGTCCAACCCGAACAACTTCAACCTGTGGCAGACCCAGCTCGAACTCGGGTCCATCCTCAACGACCTGATGGCGCAGGGCGGTCTGCCGACGCTGCAGGCCCAGCTGGCCGACGGTCCGGACAGCGAGTACGCCCACCAGCTCGAGCAGTTCTACCGCAGCGGCAAGCACACCAGCTACGGCAGCTACGGCGTCGGCGGCGGCCAGACCGCGCTGACCTGGATGCACAACTGGATCGCGACCAACGCGTAGCGGACGGCCCGGCGGTGCGCCGGGCCCGCGAAACCTGAAAAGGCCGCTCCCACACTGGGAGCGGCCTTTTCGGTGTCCGAGCCGATGAGGTCGTCGCCGGCCGGGTTACATGCCGAAGGAGCCGGTGGGCGGCAGCCAGGCGGGGGCCGGAGCCGGGTTGTTGTTCCAGCCGTTGTCGCCGTTGTTGTTCCAGCCGCCGTTGTTCCAGCCGTTGTCGCCGTTGTTCCAGCCGCCGTCGTTGTCGTGGTCGTGGCGGTGGTGGTCACGGTCGTGATCCCAGGGGCCGTGGTCGTCGATCTGCTGGGCGACGACCGGGGTGGCGGCGTCGTCGGGGGTCGCGGCATTCGCGGGGAGGGCGACGACGGCGAGCGGGATGGCGGCCAGGGCACCGGCCGCGGCGAGGCGCAGGGCGAGACGGCGGCGGGGCTTGATGGTGGACATCGTGGTGCCTTTCTGTCGGGATCGTGGGCCGCGGGGGGAGCGGCTCTCGAATTCCCATCGAAGGCGCCGGCCCTTGGAAGGGTGTGGGACCGGGCTGGGAGTCCGCTGAGCGTCTAGGGGCGCGGACGCTGCATGCGCGGCAACAGGTCCCAGACGTGGCCGTTCTCGTTGACGGTGGCCGCGGTGCGGGCGCCGGTGCGCGAGTACAGGATCCGGGTGATCGAGCAGTAGTCGATGGGGAAGGTGAGCGGGCGGGCCAGGCCCAGCACCTCCTGCAGCAGTACGTTGATCACGCCGCCGTGCGCGAAGACGACCACGGTGTCGGTGTGCTCGGCGGCCGCCACGATGCTCGCGATGCTCTCGCGCACGCGGCCGATGAAGGCGTCGCCGTCGATCTGCTCGGGCAGGTGCCCGGCCTTGATGCGCGCGTAGGTTTCCCGGAATTCCTGCTGGGCGTCCTCGATCGGGACGTATATCGGCAGGTCGCGGTCGTACTCGGCGAGCCCGTCGAGGACATCGATGTCGAGTCCGAGCTTCTCCGCGGTGGGCCGGGCGGTTTCGCGGGCCCGCAGTTGCGGGCTGCTGACCACGCGGGCGATGCGGTGGTGGGCGAGTGCGGCCGGGACCCGGCCCGCCTGTTCGAGGCCGATCGCGGTGAGATCCGGGTCGGCGTGGCCGGATTCGGCCAGGACTCGTTGCGGCTGGGCGTGGCGGACGAGGATCAACTGCACGCCCACCACTCTGCCGCACCCCGCCCGCTACGCGCCGCGGGGGCTAGCGATTCTTGCGGCGGCTCATCAGGTAGACGATGCCCAGCACCAGCACCACGATGCCGATGCAGCAGACCGCGAGGAAGCCCCAGAAGCTGGTGCCGCGCCGGCTGCTGGTGCGGCGGGCGGCGGTGTTCTCGAGGGCGGCGTTCCAGGTGTCCGGGTGGGTCCACACGTGGTGGTCCAGCAGGGTCGTCTGGGTCATGAGATCTAGGTAGTGCATGGGTACCCCAATCCGTGTGGCCGGTGGGCCCGCCCCGGGCCGAATCCCAGATTAACCGGGGATCCGGCCGGGGGAATCAGGGTTTTCCCTGGTCCCAATGGGCGCTGTCGGTGTAGCCGTCCTCAGCCTCGCGCATGGCCGGAGCGAATGCAGAGGTACGCCTATCGGGATTCGGCCTGTGCGGTGCGGGGTTTCACGAGCGGGAACGGCAGTGTTTCGCGGATGCTGCGGCCGATCAGCAGCATGACCACCCGGTCCACGCCGACGCCGAGACCGCCGGTGGGGGGCATGGCGTGTTCGAGGGCCTGCAGGAATTCCTCGTCGAGTTCCATGGCCTCCGGGTCGCCGCCGGCGGCCAGCATGGACTGTTCGGTGAGGCGGCGGCGCTGTTCCACCGGATCGGTCAATTCGCTGTAGGCGGTGGCCAATTCGACGCCCCAGGCCACCAGGTCCCAGCGCTCGGTGACGCCCGGAATGTGCCGGTGCGCGCGGGTGAGCGGGGAGACGGAGGTGGGGAAGTCGATGTAGAAGGTGGGTTCCCCGGTGGCCGATTCCACCAGGTGCTCGTACATCTCGAGCACGAGTTGCCCGGCGTCCCAGCCCAATTGGAAGGGCACGCCCGCCTTCTCGCAGAGCAGCCGCAGCCGCTCCTCGTCGGTGTCGGGGGTGATGGTCTCGCCGATCGCCTCGGAGACGGCCCCGTGCACGGTCTTGACCGGCCAGTCGCCGGAGATGTCCACCTCGGTGACCGCGCCGTCGGGTCCGGGGCGCAGCGCCACCATCTTGCCGTTGGCGGCCACCGCGGCCTCCTGGATGAGCTGGCGGCAGGCGTGCATCATGCGTTCGTAATCGCTGTGCGCCTCATAGGCTTCCAGGATGGTGAACTCGGGGTTGTGGCTGTAGTCCACGCCCTCGTTGCGGAAGACGCGGCCGAGTTCGAACACCTTCTCCATGCCGCCCACACACAGTCGCTTGAGGTACAGCTCGGGGGCGATGCGCAGGTACAGGCCGAGGTCGTAGGCGTTGATGTGGGTGGTGAACGGGGTGGCGTTGGCGCCGCCGTGCACCTGCTGCAGGACGGGGGTCTCGACTTCGAGGAATCCCCAGCCGTGCAGGGTGTCTCGCAGCGACCGCACCACCGCGCTGCGCTTGGCCAGCACCTCGCGGATATCGGTGTTGATGGCCATGTCGACATAGCGTTGCCGCACGCGGGCTTCCGGGTCGGACAGACCCTTCCACTTGTCCGGCAGCGGGTGCAGGCATTTGCCGATCATCCGCCAGTCCTGGGCGAGCAGCGAGAGTTCGCCGCGGCGGCTGCGGCCGATCTGCCCGCTCACCTCGACCAGGTCGCCCAGGTCGAAGAATTCGGTGAACGACTCGCTGCGGTCGGCGCCCACCCGGGCGCGGTCGATGAGCAGCTGGATGTCGCCGGACCAGTCGCGCAGCACGGCGAAGATGACGCCGCCGTAGTCGCGAATCCGCAACAGCCGCCCGCAGACTCGCACCGTGGTGCCCTGCGGGCAGCCGCGGGCGGCGGACACGGTGTGGGTGGGCGGGTAGGCGACCGGGTAGGCCTCGACGCCGGATTCCTGGAGCTTCTCCAGCTTGTCCATGCGCACCCGCACCTGTTCGGGGCGGCGCGGGCCGTGCTCCTCGAGCTCCTCCGGCGGCAGGTCGGGCGGGCTGCCGTCGGCGTGCAGCCCGGTGATGGCGGGCGGCACCGAGGGCCGCAGACCGGTGTGCGCGGAGGCATCGTGTTCGCGGCCGATGCGGGGCAGGAAGCCTTCGGCGAGCGCGCTGGCCGTGGCGACGCGCACCAGGTGCCGGCGTTCCTCGAACAGCGAGAACCGCGGCACCCATTCCGGCTGGTACTTCACATTGGAGCGGTAGAGCGCCTCCAGCTGGTACCAGCGGGAGAAGAACATGAGCACGCCGCGCCACAGACGCAGCACCGGGCCGGCGCCGATGCGGCCGCCCTCCTCGAAGACCGCGCGGAAGACCGCGAAGTTCAACGAGATTCGGGTGATGCCGTACTGCTCGGAGGTGAGGGCGAGCCGCGAGATCATGAGTTCCATCAGCCCGTTGGGCCCGGTGCGGTCGCGGCGCATGAGGTCGAGGGAGACGCCGGTGCGGCCCCACGGCACGAACGACAGCATGCCGAGCACCTGGCCGTTGGGGGCGACGGACTCGACCAGCAGGCAGTCGCCGTCCAGCGGATCCCCGAGCCGGTCGAGGGCCATGGAGAAGCCGCGTTCGGTCTCGGTGTCGCGCCAGGCGTTGGCGCGCCGCATGACGTCGGCCATCTCCTCGGGCGGGACCTCCCGGTGCCGCCGCACCCGCACCGTGATGCCCTGCTTGGCAAGACGATTGGCGGCCTGGCGGACGGGCTTCATATCGGGTCCGGCGAGGGAGAAGTTGCGGGTCTCGAGGATGGCCTCGTCGCCCAGCCGCAGCGCGGACAGCCCGGCCCGCCGATAGGCGGTCGCGCCGATCTCGCTGGCGCCCATCACCGCCGGGGCCCACCCGTACTGGTCGGCCAGTCGCAGCCAGGCGTCGATGGCGTGGCCCCAGGACTCCTTCTGCCCGATGGGGTCGCCCGAGGCCAAGCACACGCCGAGTTCGACGCGGTAGGTGACGGCGGCCTTGCCGCTGGGCGCGAAGACGACGGCCTTGTCGCGGCGGGTGGCGAAGTAGCCGAGCGAGTCCTCGACATCGGAGCGCTCGATGAGCCCGCGAATCGCGGATTCGTCCAGCCCCGTCAGCGCGTTGGAGGAGCGCTGCGATCGGAACAGGGTGATGACGGCGGCCAGCAGCGCGATGGCGCCGAACAGGCCGAGCAGCAGGTTGACCAGGTGCGGCGGGTGCCCGTCGAAGTCCTCGTTGGAGACCAGGATCGCGCCGGTGACCCGGGACACCGCCCACAGGGCGCGTTCGGTGTGGTCGGGCAGGCTGCCGGGGAACAGTTCGACCAGTCCCCAGCCGACCAGGCAGCCCAGCGCGAGCCCGCCGGCCAGCACGCCGAGCGCGCGCCAGACCGCGCCACGCTGCACGTGCGTGTAGAACTCGGACCACGCGGCGATGAGCACGCCGATGACCACGACGTGAACGATCAACGCCACCAGGGCATTGATGTCGCCCTCGGCGGCGAAGTCGAGGGCGTTGGCGAGCGCGAAGGCCGCCATGTACCCGACCAGCAGCCACCAGGCGATCCGTTTCCGGCTGGCGGTGGCGCCCGCCAGCAGGCCCACCACCAGTGCCCACACCAGTGAGGTGTCGGGGGCGTCGAAGTAGTAGGTGTCGACGAAGTGGCGTAGGTGCGAGGTCAGGAACCGCAGCCCGGGCGAGATGCTCCAGGCGAAGCAGAGGACCGAGAAGACGCCGAGCGTGGTGCCCGCGATATGCGGCACCTCGCGCAGCCGGCCGTGCCCGCGGTGTGGCACCTCGGGCGATCGCGGCTCCGGTCTCTGGTCGGAGTCGTGGGGCAGCCGGTCCTGCGTCGAAGTCACTGCACCAGTGTGAATGTTGCCGATGCCCATATGCACTCAGAACCTGGTTCGTGTCTCGTGGCCGCCGCGTGGCGGCTGGTGGTGGGGGCGGCGTTTGGTGTGGAGACGGCCGCGGGTGAGGATGTACCCCATGTCGGATCCAGTCGATGTCCCGATCGAAGACGATGTCATTCGACTCGGCCAGTTCCTGAAGCTGGCGAACCTCATCGATTCCGGTTCGGAAGCCAAGATGGTTATCGCCCAGGGCCTGGTTCGTGTCAACGACGAGGTGGAGCTGCGACGGGGTCGCCAGCTACATGCGGGCGATGTGGTGGCACTGGCCGGGCACAAGGCCCGGGTCATCAGCGGCTGAGCGCGCTTCGCGGGCAAGGTACTCCCGGATCCGTAGGGGTTCGGTCTGCGCCCCGCGCGGCCGGGCTCACCGCGTTCCCTGCGGGTTGCCGGCGGCGTGACTCCCGCGGGGGCTCGGGGGCTGGGCCCCCGGCTCCCCATTCTCGGGGGTACGGAGGCCGTTACCCCTGAGAGCTTCCCGAGAGTTGGGTCAATCCTCGCTGCGAACGACAACACCGTCATGGTCGCTGTAGAGCATGTCGCCGGGAACGAAGGTGACGCCGCCGAATTCGACGGTGACATCCTTCTCTGCATTCGCGCCGGTCTGGGTACTCTTGCGCGGGTTGGTGCCCAGCGCCTTGATGCCGATGGGCAGGGTGCGCAGGATGGCCGAGTCCCGGACCGCGCCGTTGACGACGACCCCGGCCCAGCCGTTGTCGACGCCACGGCCCGCGATGATGTCGCCGACCAGCGCGGTGTGCACGCTCGCGCCGCCGTCCACGACGAGCACGCGGCCCTCGCCGGGTTCGCCGAGGGTCTGCTTGACGAGCAGGTTGTCCTGGAAGGTCCGGATGGTCACGATGCGGCCGGCGAAGACTTCGTGGCCGCCGAACTGGAGGAACTGGGTGTCGCAGCTGCGGATCTCGGGGCCGATCTCGTCGGCGAGGTCGGCGGTGGCAATGGCGTTCGCTGATTCGGTCACGGGAACTATCTTGTCAGGGCGAATATGCGCAAGTCACGAGCGGTGCGATTGCGGTAGGCGGTGTACGCCTGGGTGGTCTCCTCGAAGCGTTCGAAGATCGCCTGCAGGCGGTCCTCGTCGGTGACCAGGGCGGCGGTGACCGGAATGTGCTGCCCGGCGATCGCGACCTCGGCGGCCGGACTGGCGAGCAGGTTGGCGGTCCACGCCGGGTGGTGGGACTGGCCGAAGTTGGACCCGATCACGTAGAGCGTGTCGCCCTCGTGCACGTAGAGCAGGGGGGTGGTGCGCGGCTGCCCGGATTTGCGGCCGACGGTGGTGAGCAGGATGACGGGCGCGCCGATCGGGCCGAGCACGGTGTACTTGCCGCCGGTGCGTTCGAGCAGCTTGCGATCCAGCGGCGTCAGTTTGCGGATGACCAGCGAGCCGACCTTGGTGGCGGCGAACGGACTGGCCAGGCGGGACAGCAGATTGGTGCGGGAACCCCAGATCCGCTCGGGAAACTGCTCACTCATACCGCGACTCTAGTGGCCCGTGACCGGCGATGTTGTGCCGTCGCGATGCGCTATGCGGCTGCCGAACGATCTATCCACAAGAGTTAATCAACCGTGCAGTCGGATTCTCGGGCGCATACTGGCGGCACCCGATGAGTCCAGGTCGGGAGAGGCATGAACGTAGAACAGGCGATCGACTCGGGTGCTGTCGACGAGACCCGCTCCCTGCTGGCGTCCGTGCTCGCCGGATTCCAGGCCGCCTGGGAGGCGGCCGCGGCGCCGCCCCGCCTGGCCGAATTCCTGCCACGCACACCGCACCTGCGCCGCCTGGTGCTGATCGAACTGATCAAGGTCGACCTGGAATACCGCTGGATCCGCTACGACTTCCCCAAGCGCCTGGCCGACTACCGGGCCGAGTTCCACGAATTGCGTTCCGGTCCACTGCCGCCCGATCTGGCCTACGAGGAGTTCCATGCGCTGCGGCGCTCCGGGCTGCACGGGAATGGTCGCTCCGGGCCGCACGGGAATGGGCACGGTGCGGCGGTGGATGGCGGCTGCCATCCGACCGAGGTCGCCGCCACCGAATGGGCCGAGCACGACTACCGCAGTACCCTCATCGCCCGGCCGCAGGCGCAGCACGCCCTGGAGGGCATCGAGGTCGGCGATCGGCTGGACGATTTCGATCTGCTGGTGGAACTGGGCAGCGGCGCCTTCGCCCGGGTCTTCCTGGCCCGGCAGCGGTCCATGCAGCGACTGGTGGCGGTGAAGGTCTCGCAGAACCACGGCACCGAATCCGAGACCCTGGCGCGGCTGGATCACGAGCACATCGTGCGCGTCTTCGACCAGCGGCTGCTCGGCGACCGGGAGCTGAAACTGCTGTACATGCAATATCTTCCGGGCGGCACGCTGTCGAAGGTGCTGGCACTGGTGCGTTCTCGCGAGCCGGCGGATCGGGACGGCGGGCTGCTGCTGGAGGCGGTGGACGCGGCCATGCGGGACCGGGGCGGCCTGGTGCCCGGCGAATCACCCACGCGTGCAGCGATGCCGGAGCGCAGCTGGCCGGAAACCGTCGCGTGGCTGGGCAGCCGGCTGGCGCGCGCACTCGACCACGCGGCCCGGAACGGGGTGCTGCACCGCGATATCAAGCCCGCCAATGTGCTGCTCACCGCCGATGGCAGCCCGAAACTGGCGGATTTCAATATCAGTTTCAGCGCGCATATAGCGGGGACCAGCCCGCTGGCCTACTTCGGCGGCTCGCTGGCGTACATGTCGCCCGAGCAGCTGGCGGCCTGTCACCCGCAGCTGCCCGAGACCGCCGCGGAGCTGGACGGTCGCAGCGACATCTACGCACTGGGGGTGGTGCTGTGGGAGCTGCTCACCGGCCGCCGCCCCTTCGACGACGAAACCCGCGCGGGCGATTCGGAATCCTCGCTCGAACGCATGCTCCGGCTGCGCCGCCGCGAGATCGAGCCCGCCCGCCTCGGCGACCTGCCGCCGGACTGCCCGGCCACGCTGCGGCGGGTGCTGCTGAAGTGCCTGGCCCCCGATCGCGAGGACCGCTGGGCCACGGGTGCGGCGCTGGCCCAGCAGCTGGATCTGTGCCTGGATCAGCGGGCCCGGGATCTGGTGGATCCGCCGGCGAGCAGCTGGCGGTCCCGGGTCGGCCCGTGGTCGCTGGTCGCGCTCATCACGGCGGCGAGCATGTTCGGCGACGGGCTCGGCATCGCCTACGCCAACCTGCACAATCATCCGCTGTTCGCGCTCTGGTTCTCGGCGGGGGAGCAGACGCGGCTGCGGTTGGTGGGCAATGTGCTGTTCCTGGTCACCACGCCGGCCGCTATCGCGCTCACCAATTACCTGTGCCGCCGGGCGTTCATCGTGTGGCGCGGACTGCGGCGGGGCCGGACCTACGATCCGGAGACCCTGGCCCGGGCGCGGCGCGACACCCTGATCGACGGCGACCGGGTGGCGCTGCTGGCCTTCGGCTGGTGGGTGGTGTCGGCCGCGATAACCGCCATCGCGCTGGTCGTGTACACCGGTCTGCCGCCGGGGCGCATTGTGAATCTGGTTGCGACGATGCTGGTTTCGGGTGCGATCGCGGTCGCGTACCCGTTCTTCGTGGTGACGTTCTTCGTGGTGCGCTGCTTCTATCCGCGGTTGCTCACCCACGGTGAGACGGCGCGCGATCACGATGCCCTGCGGGACCTGAGCCGTCGCTGCACCCGGTATCTCGCGGTGGCGGTGGCGATTCCGTTGATCGGAGTGATCGCGAGTCTGACGTTCCTGACCGCCGAAGAGGTTTCGCTGGAGCTGATCTCCATCTACGCGCTGTGCGCGGTGGGTGTGCTCGGGTTCCTCGGCGACTATTGGCTGTTCCGCCGGACCGAGGCCGATCTGCGGGCCTTCGCGGGGGTCGGCGGCTCTGGCGACCCCGGGTGACTAGGCGGACGTGCGGGTGGTGTGGAACGCGGCGACCTGGGTGACCAGATTGTGGGTGGAGCCCTTCACCGCGAGCTTCACGAACGGCTCGATGGTCTTGCCGAGGATCTTGCCCGCGATGCCGCCGGGGACCCGGTAGTCGACGATGGCGTCGATGGTGCAGGATTCCTCGCCCTTGTCGTGGAAGAGGAAGGTGGATTCGATCTCGAAGCCCTTGATGGACTTCACCGCGATGGCAGAGCCGGGCTCGTGCCGGACGATCTTGATGGTGGAGTGCAGGGTGATCGGGCCCAGCTGAATGGTGCCGTCGAAGGTGGCGTCCACGCCTTCGACCTGGTCGGTCAGCGGGGTGAAGGCACTGATCTCATTGATGAATTTCGGCAGGTGCCGGTAGTCGTTGACGTAGGCGAAGGCCGATTCGGCCGAGGCGGCGCAGTCCGCGACGATCTTGACTTCGGTCATGGGCGCAACTGTAACGTGTTCTAGTTTTCCCCGCAGGTCTTGTGATGCATGCCATCTATGAACCGGCACACCCGAATTCGAGAACCGCGGACCACCTCACGCGGTGACGGCCAGCGTACCGGCCAGCCCGAACACTAGCGCCATCACCAGCACTTCGGCAATCGCGCGCCGCAGCGAGTCGTCCGCGGTCATGCGGTGATCGGCGACCTTCGGCACCCAGCTGCGCCGCCACCACCAGCCCAGCCCGAGCAGCACGGCCAGCAGCACCGTCTTCGCCAGCAGGATCCGCCCGTACCCGCTGGTGAACAGCGGGCTCACCCCGCCGATCCGCACCAGCCCGTTGATCACCCCGGTCACCATCACCGTCACCACCAGCGGCATCGCCCACGCCGAGTACCGCGGCAGCAGCACCGCCCACTCGCCCCGGGTGCGCACGGTCAGCGCCAGCGCCAGCAGCAGGCCGAACCAGGCGCCGGCCGCCAGCGCGTGCAGCGCCGCCAGCACCGAACCGAGCGGCTGCTGCGACATGTGCCCGGTGATCGGCCGCAATGCCAGCGTGACGGCGGTGAACACCAGCACCAGGTCGCCGGTGGCCCGGTCGGGCCGCCGGAATCCGAAGGCGCTGTAGATCGCCACCGTGCCGCTGCCGATCAGCAGCGCGATACCGATCTGCCCGCCGCTCACGTGCGCGAGGTAGTCGCCGAACTGCGCGGCGCTCAGCCGCCGCGCCGCAATGCCCTGCACCTCCGCGGCTTCCAGCGCGAGCATGGCGAATTCCATTGCCGCCCAGAGCGCGGCGAGCACGGTGAGCGGCCGCCACTGCGGAGTCAGCCGGTCCGAGAGCCGCGGCAGCGCGGCCAGGCCCAGCACCGTCGCCCCCGCGCAGTCGGCGAGGACCCGGACCGGGGCCTCGGTCTGCACGGGGTCGGTGGCGGCCAGCGCCCAGGCCAGGGCCGCACCGGCCAGGGCGATCGGGATGACCAGCGCCAGTAGCCATCTCGGTGAGCTGCTACCGCCGTTCGTCCCGCGCTCCCGGCGACGATCGGTGCGGTCGGGCCGATTCACCTGCGCTGCTTGCCCCGTCCGCCGAACAGGGCGAAGGCCAGGCCGCCACCGAACAGCACCACCGCGCCCACGATGAAGATCCACAGCGGCACACCGCCGCCGTCGGAGCCGCCGGACTTGGCGGCGCTGTCGGCCTTGGGACCGGGAGTTCCATTGCCGGGCTTGGTGAGTGTGAACGTCCGCTTGCCGCTGACGGGGTGCCCGTCCGCGGAGGTGACCCGGTAAGCGATCGTGTATTCACCGGCCGGTCCCAGCTCACCGACCTCGATGCTGATGGTCGGCCCCTCCACCTTCGGCTGCCCCTTCGACCACAGGTTGCGGTCGGGCCCGGTGACCGTCATGGACGGGTAGGCCGGCTGCAGGTTCTCGTTGAAGGTGATACTCACCGACGCGGGGGAGGTGTCGATCTGCGCACCATTGTCCGGGCTGGAGGAGATGGGCGCGGAGTGCGCATCGGCGACACCGCCGCCCAGCAGCGCGAATCCGATGACCAGCAGTCCGGTGACCAGTCCGGCCAGCAGCTTGCGGTTCACGACCGCCGTCCCCGGATCACGCTGCCGAGGCCGAGGGCGGCGCCCAGCGCGCCGAGTGCCAGACCGGCGCCGCCGAGCCAGCGGGCAGTGTTGTCGCTGCTCTTGTCGCTCGCGGCGGCATCCGTGGCGGCCGGGGCGTCGTCATCGCCGCCGGTGCTCTTGGCCAGGGTGAGGCTGGGGGCCGGGTGATCGGGCTCGCTGCCGTCGGGGTTCATGGGCTGGTTCCAGTCGACGACCTTGCCGTCGCTGTAGGTCTGGGACGTGTTGAAGCTGACCTTCTCCTGCTTGGGCAGCGGGCCCACGGAGAGTGCGAAACGCTGGAACTGGCCCGGGCCGACGCCCGGGTTGCCCGGATCGGCGGTCCAGGTGACCGCCACGGCTTCGCCCTGGGCGTTCTTGTCGACCTTGGCGGTCCAGCCCGCGATGGGCTCGGTGCGTGCGCTCTTCAGATTCGGCAGCGTCACGGTGAGTTTGGTGGTGGCGGCGGTGTCGGACTCCGTCGGCACCCGGAAGGTGGCGACGGCGTAGCCGCCCTGGCTGGCGCCGGGGGCGTCGACCACTACGTGCGCGGCGGCGATGCCCGCGCCGGACAGCAGCAGGCCGGCGGCGGCCACCGACGTGACGAGGGTGCGCGAAAGGGAGGTGTGCATGACTGTATTGCCTTCTCTGACAATGGTTACGGGTAGATAGGAACGGGGGTTACGCCGTAACCGGTGGCGCGCGCGGTCCGCTCGCGCCCAGGGCGAGAAGGGTTTTCGGGGTCGGGACCGATCGCGGGCGGCGCGCCTGCGCGGCCCGTGCCGGACGTCCGCCGGGCCGGGTGAGGATCACCCGGACGGCGCTCGAGATCAGCCCGTAGAGCCGCTCGGCGGCCAGGATCAGGATCGCGCAGCCGGCCGCCGCCACCGCGTGTGCGAGCAGCATCGGCCCGTGCGCGGTGAATTCCATTGCCCCCGCGGCATGCCCGTGCTGCACGAGGCCGCTGAGGGCGAGGTGGCAGACGGGCTGGCCGGCCACCATGAGGATCGGCAGCGCGGCGGGGGGTCGCAGCGCGGCGGCGAGCGCGCCGATGACGGCCGCCGCCAGCATCAGCAGCATGAGCCCGGAGGAGCCGGGGTAGCCGCCGCCCGCGAACCCGTGCGCGCCGACCGCCAGGGTCGCCATGGCGACGCCTGCCAGTCCACCGCGCATCGGGCTCATGGGTGTCTCAGTTCACGCCGAGGCGGGCGAGCACGTCGGCCTCGATGCCGGAGAGCTCGTTGGAGATGGAGGCGTGCACGGCGCGGCGGCGCGGCACCGGCATCTGGGCGGCGGTGCGCACAGCCGCGGTCAGGCTGTCGAGCCGGTCGCGGCTGGCGGTCACGAACTTCTTGGTCTCGGTGTCGGAGTTCTTGGACTCGATCTCCGACAGCGTGGACTCCACGCCCGCGATGCGCGCCTGCAGCTTCGCGCCCGGGCCGGAGAACTCGCTGAGCTGATCGAGCCCGATGCCCAGCTGCTGGGCGCGGCGGGTGTCGAGTTGCCCGCGCACGAAGGTCGCGCCGCGGTAGGCGAGCGGGGCGAGCACCGGCACCAGCACCCGGGCCACGCCCAGGTACTTGCGGATCGAGGCCGCGCTGAACGGATCCCGTTCGGCCCGGGCGGCGATCTTCTGCGCGGCCTTCTCCTCGGCGTGCAGTTTGGCGATCTCCGCCTTGGCGACCTGCTTCTGCGTGCGCGCTTCCGCCCGATTCCTCTTGCGCTCGTTGCGCGCGCCGAGCTTGGCCTCCATGCCGGCCTTGTGTTTGAGGGCTTTCGCCTCGGCCCGGCGGCTGACCCGCTTCTTGCGCTTGCCGAACAACCCCATTGATGGCCTCCGTCATGCTGGTTCGCCATGGCAGCACAGGGCCGGGGGAAATGCCTGTCCGCCCATGAAACACAGTTTGCGAATCACCCTAACGGGTGGGTTCGCCGCGCAGCGAGCGCCTTGGGGTTTCGGTGCCAGTTCGTAGGGATGTCGGGGGTTGAGGCCATACTGACTGGCGTGTATTCGGGCATCGGTGACCATGGTGAGCGTGCGGCATTCCTGGATGCGCGTGCGCTGATCGGCTGTCGGCACCGGCTGCATCTGGACGCGAGTAACCCGGGCGTGTTGACCGGGGTCGCCGAGGACGCGGGCGTGCAGCAGCGACGAGAAGCCGCCGCGGCGCACCGATCTCACGTGCGGGACACGCTGGTCGCCGCGGCGCCCGGCAGCTGGACGGTCATCGATCCGAAGCAGCCCGCGCCGCAGCGGGCCGCGGCCACCATGGCCGCCATGGCGGCGGGGGCGGACCGGATCTGGGGCGCGCTGCTGCCGCAGGAGCCCGACACCGGCCGCCGCGGCGGTTGCGAAATCCTGTGGCGCGACAGCGATCGCGGCGGATACATCCCGGTCATCGTGGTGAATCACAAGGTGACCGATCCGCGGCAGCCGGACCCGGCCGACTACCACCCGACGACCAGCGATCTGTACCACTGGAATCCGCAGCCGGACCGGCACGTCCGGACCCGGCCGCAACCGCGGGACCTGCAGCGCCTCGCGCACCTCTACCGCATGCTGCAGCGGCACGGGCTGGCCAGCCCGGCCCTGGTCGGCGGCGCCATCGGCTATCACTTCGACCGGGTCCTGGTCCACGACCTGGGCCCCGTCCTGGCCGATTACGACATCCGCTACGCCGACCGCATCGCGGTGGTGCGCGGCGAACTCCCCACCGTCCCTTCGAAAGTCCCCGAGTGCCGCCAGTGCCCCTGGTGGAGCCGCTCGCCCGAAGAGGGCGGGCGCAGCTGTGAGCAGTGGCTGTCCGAGCACCGCGATGTGAGCCTGGTGGCGCCGGGCTCGCGCGCGGAGGTGCTGCGCCGCCACGGCGTCGAGACCATCGACGATCTGGCGTCCTGGAGCGGCGACGATCCCGACGACTGGCAGTACGAGCCGTTCACCGAGGCCGTGGTCACCGCCCGCGCCTGGGCCACCGGCGCGCCCCTGGTTCGCCGGGTCGACCGGGTGCGGGTCACCCGCGCCGACGTCGAGGTGGATGTGGACCTGGAGAGCTTCCAGGAGCACGGCGCCTACCTGTGGGGCACCCTGCTGGACGGCGTGTACCGCCCGTTCGTCACCTGGGACCCGCTGCCGACCGAGGACGAGGGCCGCTCCTTCGCCGAGTTCTGGACCTGGCTCATGGAGGTGCGCGCCCAGGCCGCCGCGGATGGCAAATCCTTTGCCGCCTACTGCTATTCGCGCACCGCCGAGGACAAGTGGCTCTACGAGTCGGCCCGCCGCTTCGCCGGCCGCCCGGGCATCCCCACCGAGCGCGAGGTGCAGCGGTTCGTGGACGGCCCGCAGTGGGTGGACATGTTCCAGGCCGTGTCCGAGCAGTTCATCTGCCCGAACGGCAAGGGGCTCAAGAAGATCGCGCCGGTCGCGGGCTTCCACTGGCGCGACGCCGAGGCCGGGGGAGAGGCGTCGATGGCCTGGTACCGCCTGGCCGTCGGGTACGAGGGCGGCGAGCCGGACCTGTCCCAGCGCACCCGCATCCTGGAATACAACGAGGACGACGTGCAGGCCACCCAGGTGCTGCGGGACTGGATGACCGACCGGGCCGACGCCGAGGTTCCGGCCATCGCCGACTTCGCCCGACGTAATATCGCGTCGTGACCGAACACGTCGAACACCTGGAGTTTCAGGCCGAGACCCATCAGCTGCTGGAGCTGATGATCCACTCGGTGTATTCGAACAAGGACACCTTTCTGCGGGAGCTGGTCTCCAATGCCTCCGACGCACTGGACAAGCTGCGCCTGGAGACCTTCCGCGACAAGGACCTGCACGCCGACACCTCCGACCTGCACATCGAGCTCGAGATCGATCGCGACAACCGCGTGCTGACCGTCCGCGACAATGGCATCGGCATGTCCCGCGCCGAGGTCGTGGACCTGATCGGCACCCTCGCCAAGTCCGGCACCGCGCAGCTGCGCAAGCAGCTGCTGGAGGCCAAGGCCGGTGACCAGCAGGCCGAGGAGCTGATCGGCCAGTTCGGCATCGGCTTCTACTCGACCTTCATGGTGGCCGACAAGGTCACCCTGACCACCCGCAGGGCGGGCGAGAACACCGGCACCCGTTGGGAATCCGCAGCGGGCAGCTCCACCTACTCGATCGAGGAACTGGACGACGCCCCGCAGGGCACCACGGTGTCGCTGCACCTGAAGCCGGCCGATGAGGACGATCACCTCTTCGACTACACGCAGGAGTGGAAGCTCCGCGAGATCGTCAAGAAGTACTCGGATTTCATCGCCTGGCCCATCCGCATGGATGTCGAGCGCACCGTGCTCGACGGCGAGGGCGAGGACAAGACCGAGAAGACCCTGGTCGAGACCCAGACCCTGAACTCCCAGAAGGCGCTGTGGACCCGCCCGCGCAGCGAGGTCTCCGACGAGGAGTACACGGAGTTCTACAAGCACGTCGCGCACGCCTGGGACGATCCGCTCGAGATCATCCCCATGCGGGCCGAGGGCACCTTCGAATACCAAGCGCTGCTGTTCATTCCCTCGCACGCGCCGTTCGATCTGTTCACCCGCGAGCACAAACGCGGCGTGCAGCTCTATGTGCGCCGGGTGTTCATCATGGACAACTGCGAAGAGCTGATGCCGGAGTATCTGCGCTTCGTCAAGGGCGTGGTGGACGCGCAGGACCTGTCGCTCAATGTGTCCCGCGAGATCCTGCAGCAGGACCGGCAGATCCAGATGATCCGCAAGCGCCTGGTGAAGAAGGTGCTGTCCACGGTCAAGGATCTGAAGAACGCCGAGGACCAGGCCAAATACCAGGACTTCTGGCGCGAGTTCGGCCGGGTGCTCAAGGAGGGCCTGCTCTCCGACCACGACAATCGCGAAACCATCCTGGGCGTCTCGTCTTTCGCGTCCACGCATTCGGACAGCGAGCTGACCTCGCTGGCGCAGTACGTCGAGCGCATGCCGGAGACCCAGTCGGCCATCTACTACATGACCGGCGAGACCCGCCAGCAGATCGAGAACTCCCCGCACATGGAGGCCTTCCGGGCCAAGGGCCTCGAGGTGCTGGTGCTGACCGATCCGGTCGACGAGATGTGGGTCGGCTCGGTCACCGAGTTCGAGGGCAAGCCCATCGTCTCCATCGCCAAGGGCGAGGTCGATCTGGAGACCGAGGACGAGAAGAAGGCCTCCGAGCAGCTGCGCGAGCAGCAGGAGAAGGACTTCGCCGGCATTCTCGGCTGGCTGCAGCAGACGCTGGACGCGGACGTGAAGGAGGTGCGCCTGACCAACCGGCTCACCACCTCCCCGGCCTGCATCGTGGGTGATGTGTTCGATTTCACCCCGATGCTGGAGCGCATGTACCGCGCCTCCGGGCAGGAGCTGCCGCACAGCAAGCGCATCCTCGAGCTGAATCCGGCGCATCCACTGGTCACGGGTCTGCGCGAGGCGTACGCGGCGGTGTCCGGCGCGGACGAGAAGCCGGTGGAGCTCACCGAGACCGCCGAATTGCTCTACGGCACCGCGGTTCTCGCCGAGGGCGGCGAGCTGAAGGATCCGGCGCACTTCGCCCGCATCCTCGCCGACCGCCTCACCCGCACCCTCTGAGGGTCGTTCACGGATCGGGCTCCTGCGGTGTTTCCGCAGGAGCCCGACCCATAGCAAGCGGGAATTGGTCATGCCCGGTTTGTGGCAAGTGTGACGATCCGCATCTCCCGGTGATTTCGGGAACCAGCCGCGAACGCGTACGTTGTACGTCTTGGTCGTAAGTTTTCGTGTTCGTGTTCAACATGCTCGCGCGGAACAGTGTGCGGGCGTCGCTTCACCTTGCCAGGCAAGTTGTAAGCCGCCTTCTGATCGACCCCGGGTACCGCGGCCGCGGTACCCACGCACTAAAAGAAACACCTCGTCAGGAGAAGGTAATGGTTCAGGGCACCGTCAAGTGGTTCAACGCGGAGAAGGGCTACGGCTTCATCGCCCGCGAAGACGGCCCCGACGTTTTCGTCCACTACTCGGAGATCGAGGGCAACGGCTACCGCCAGCTCGAGGAGGGCCAGGCGGTCTCCTTCGAGATCACCGAGGGCAAGAAGGGCCCCCAGGCCGCGGCCGTCCGCCCGCACTGATCCGCCTCCCCGCGACTTCAGCGCACGGTTGAATTCCGTCGACCGCCGAGCACGCGTGCCGGCGGTCAGGTGCCGAACCGATTTCGGGGGTACCCGGTGAGTTACCCGGATCCTGACGAGATCAGTTGTCGCGGTTGAGATAACAAACAGCAAGGCCCCGCACCGAATTCGGTGCGGGGCCTTGCCCGTTCACGCGATTAGCGCGGCGCCATGCGCAGCGCGCCATCCATGCGGATGGTTTCGCCGTTGAGGTAGTCGTGCTCGGTGATGTACTGCGCGAGCTGCGCGTACTCGTCCGGGCGGCCCAGGCGGGACGGGAACGGCACGCCCGACTCGAGGCCCTTGCGGTACTCCTCGGTGACGCCGGCCAGCATCGGGGTGTCGATGATGCCGGGGGCGATGGTGTTGACGCGGATGCCGAACTGCGCCAGGTCACGCGCGGCCGGGACGGTCATGCCGGCGACGCCGCCCTTGGAGGCGGAGTAGGCGATCTGGCCGATCTGGCCTTCGAAGGCCGCGACCGAGGCGGTGTTGATGATCACACCGCGCGAGCCGTACTCGTCGACCGGGTCGGTCTTGGCGATGGCGTCGGCGGCCAGGCGCATCACGTTGAAGGAGCCGAGCAGGTTCACGGTGATCACCGTGCGGAACAGCTCCAGGTCGTGCGGGCCGTTCTTGGACAGGATGCGTCCCGCCCAGCCCACACCGGCGCAGTTGACGACAATGCGCAGCGGCACACCGGACTCCACGACCGTGGCGACCGCGGCAGCCACCTCGTCGCCGCTGGTGACGTCGGTCGGGATGAGGGTGACACCGGCGGGGACGCTGTCGCCCGCGCGCTCGATGGACTGAGCCAGATCCAGGCCGAACACGGTCGCGCCCGCGTCGGCGAAGCGCTTGGCGGTGGCGGCGCCCAGCCCGGACGCACCTCCGGTGACAATGGCGGCGGAGCCCGAAATCTCCACGGTGATTGGTCCTCTCGACTGTGGACGGCCCTCTCACTGGCCCTCCGTCAATAGGCACCATAGCCGGGCTGTGCGCACGCTTACGCAAGAGGCTCGCAAGATTTGCGAACACGGGTGTTCGTATAAGTGGTAGTTTCGCAGACATGAACGTCAGCACGGCCGGTCTTCGCCGTGGATTCCGCCGTCCGGCCCCGCGAGTGGCCGGCAAACGCATCCTGATCACCGGCGCGGCCCGTGGCATCGGGGCCGCCCTGGCCCGCCAGCTGCACGTGCACGGGGCGCACGTGGCCCTGCTCGGCATCGAGGAGTCACTGCTGGCCCACGTCGCGGCCGAATGCGGGGACGCGCCCTGGCGCTACTGCGACGTCGGTGACCCGGCGCAGGTGGAGCGGGTCGTCAACTCCCTCACCGCCGAACTGGGCGGCCTGGACGCGGTGGTGTGCAATGCCGGGATCGCCCGGCAACTGTCCCTGCTCGACGGCGACCCCGGCGTGCTCGAGGAGACCCTCACGGTCAATGTGCTCGGCGCCTACTACACGCTGCGCGCCGCCGGCCCCCACCTCGCGCACCCCGGCGGCTACGTCCTGCTCATCTCCTCGCTCGCCGCGGCCATCCACCTGCCCCTGGCCGGCGCCTACAGCGCCTCCAAGGCCGCGGTCGAGGCGCTCGGCGACACCCTGCGGATCGAATTGCGCCACACCGGCGCCCGGGTCGGCATGGCCTACTTCGCCGAACTCGACACCGAGATGACCAGCCGCGGTTTCGGCACCGAGGCCGCGCGCAGCATTCTGGGTCGCTCCACCGTCTCCGGCATCGCCCCCCTGGGCCCGGCCATCGACGCCTGTGAACGCGCCCTGGCCCGCCGCTCCCGTCACATCGTCTCGCCGTACTGGGTGAGCATGGTGCTGTGGTGTCGTCCGCTCGCCCAGCGCCTGGTGGACTATTCACTACGCGGGGGCGTGGCGGGCGGACTCGAGATCGCCCGCACCGAACCGGCGGATTTCACCACCGATCAACCGGCTCGCCCCAGCAGAATGAGAAAGCTCGCCTGAATCGCTCGACGCCAACGGAGTCCTGCACATGCCCGAATCGGCAACCCGCCAACTGCCCCGCGGCCGCCACGGCCTGCCCCGCGAAACCGTGGTGGCCGCCCAGCGCGACCGCATCCTGCTCGCCCTGGCCGAGGCGATGGCCGAGAACGGTTATGTCGGAACGCCGGTGGCCGCGGTGATCAAGCGGGCCGGCGTCTCCCGCGAGACCTTCTACGAGCAATTCCGTTCCAAGGAGGACTGTTTCGAGGCCGCCTACGAGCGCGCCGCCGAACTCATGCTGACCGGCATCCTGACCGCCACCGGCTCGGAATTCGACGGCGAGACCCGCACCGAGCGCATCGAACGCGTACTCGGCGCGTACCTGGATGCGCTCGCGGGCCAACCCGCTTACGCCCGTTTGTTTCTCGTCGAGGTCTACGCCGTCGGCCCCGAGGCCATCGCGCGCCGCACCCAGCTGCAGGAGACCTTCGTGGCCATGGTCGCCGATGTGCTCGGCGCGGACACCGAGGAGCAGCGCTTCGCCTGTCAGACCCTGGTCGCGGCCCTGAGCGCCATGGTCACCGCCCGGATCGCGGTGGGCGACCTGGACGGGCTGCGGGAATTGCGGGAACCGCTACTGGACCTCGTGCGGCGCAGCGGGGACCTGTTCGGCAATACCGTGCTCGGTGACTGAGCTCGCCGGGATGGTCGCGGCCCGGCGGTGCAGCAGCCACAGCGCGCCGCCGGCGAGGGCCGGCAGGGCCAGCGACAGCACCGCGATGGCCGGGGTGCCCAGGCCATGGGCGAAGGCCTCCAGCAGGGTCAGCGCACCGAAGTAGAGGAACAGCAGGCCCGAGCAGCCGGCGATGAACCGCTCCGGAATGTGCCTGCCGACGGTCACGCCGATCAGGATGGCGAGCGCGCCCGCGGCCACCATGCCCGCGACCGACCCGATCCACACCGCGACCCAGCCGTTCTTGGTGGCCAGGGCCATGGTGGCGAACATGGTGCGGTCACCGAGCTCGGCCAGCAGGAAGGCCGACAGCACCACCAGGAACGCCGAACGCGACTTCGGCTGCGGCGCGATCTCTCCCTCGTCCGCGCCGGAGTTCGACGGCAGCGTCTCGCGCAGGGTCCACAGGCCGACCACGATGAGAGTTGCTGCGGCACACAGGGAAATGACTCCGGTCGGCAGCGCCGCGCCCAGGAAGTGGCCGACACCGACGGCGATCAGATTCACCAGCACGCTCGCGACGGTGATGCCCGACAGCACCACCCACCAGTGGTAGCGCAGCGCGAAGGTCAGGGCCATGAGTTGGGATTTATCGCCCAGTTCGGCGAGGAACAGTACGCCGAAACTCAGCAATATCGTGGCGATCATGAAGGTCAGCTCCCAGGTCTCCGGCCTGTCGGCTGAAATGCGGGGACGCTTCAGCCGACACCGCACCGGTCAATCGGTTTGGTTTCTCGTCGGCCGAAGGTCTCGCCCACCGGAGAGAATCCGGTTCACGCGCCGGATCCGGGAGGATCAGTATGTCGACGGCGTGATTGGGGGCTACTCCCCTTCGCTCGGCCGCCATGCTACTCCGGCAAACCGCGGGCGGGCAAATGGCCGTTACCCAAATCGCAATGCGCACAATAAGTTTGGCGATGCTGCCGAAAGGTTTCGGTTACCCTTACGCGGCCAGCAGCATGGCCAGAACCGCGGTGTCGGGATCACTGATCGGATCCACCCCCACCCGCGAGACCATCGAGGTCACCGTGCCGTCGCTGTCGGTCTCCACCCAGGCCGCCCGATGTTCGAGTCCCAGATGCGGCAGCCCCGGCAGCAGCAGGCACCCCGAGGCCGCGCCCGTGCACTCGGGCAGCGAGGGCCGCGTCTCGCGCGGCGGGTGCAACATGATCAGCGCCGGTGGCACATGACCGGCAAACATGCCCGGCTGCAAGCCTTCCGTCCCCAGCACCGTGCCCTCGGCGATCACCAGCCCGACCATCGCGGGATCCGGGTCCTCGGGGAGTTCCTCGCGCGCCCCGAACACCGTCGAGGTCGGCAACAACCCCGGCAGGCCGGCCACCCGCACCGCGAGCACCAGCAATTGCGCCCATTCCTTGGTGGAGTCCGGCCAGCGTCCGGAGATCACGAAACCCTGCAGCGAACCATGCGCATGGAACGGCATGACGCCGACCTGACCATTCATGATGTGCCTCCCGAACCTCCCGGGGGCGACGGTGCCCGGTACTGCTGTTGGGAACACCAGGTTGTACCCGAACAGAACTGGCACACAAGTACCAGAGAGTGCTAGCACCCGGACCCGGCAAATGCGAAAGGCCCGCGAACCGATGCGGTTCGCGGGCCTCAGGCGTACGAGCGGGCCGGAGCCCGACGGGCATCAGCCGAAGATCAGACCCTTGCCCTGGTTGACCGCCTTGGAGTAGCGGTCCTGAATCTCGGCCCAGTTCACGACGTTCCAGAACGCCTTCACGTAGTCGGCCTTGACGTTCTTGTACTGCAGGTAGAAGGCGTGCTCCCACATGTCCAGGCCGAGCAGCGGGATGATGCCGAGCGGCACGTTGCCCTGCTGGTCGGTCAGCTGGAAGGTGAGCAGCTTGTTGCCCAGGGTGTCGTAGCCCAGCCAGGCCCAGCCGGAGCCCTGCAGGCCGTTGGCGGCCGCCGAGAACTGCGCGACGAACTTGTCGAAGGAACCGAACTCCTCGTCGACGGCCGAGGCCAGGTCACCGACCGGCTTGTCGCCGCCTTCCTTGGACAGGCTCTTCCACCAGAGGGTGTGGTTGACGTGGCCGCCGAGGTGGAACGCGAGGTTCTTCTCGTTCAGGAAGATGGCGGCGTGGTCGTCCTTGGCACGCGCCTCCTCCAGCTTCTCGAGGGCCGCGTTGACACCCGCGACGTAGGCCGCGTGGTGCTTGGTGTGGTGGATCTCGTTGATCTGCCCGGAGATGAAGGGCTCCAGGGCGCTGTAGTCGTAATCGAGGTCTGGCAGCGTGTAAACAGCCACGATGTCCCTTTCCGTGTCGGGGCCGTGTGCCCTCGGCAGGTGCCGAGGCGCACCCAACCATCATTCGTACACCCGCTCGTCTCCAACCGGGTTGCGCGCCCCCACATTCCACCCGATGTATATCTTTCCCAACCTTTGGAATTCGCCTGAACGCAACATCGTCGCCGGTCGCGCCGGGTCCCGTAACATCGAGTCATGTCGTGGTACGACGAATTCGTCGGGCGGGTGCGACTACCGGAACCGATCATGGTGACAGCCGGGCAAGCGTTGCCCGGCCGCTCCGAGCCGCTGGTGGTACCGGACAAACACTATGTCAGCGGGCATTCCCTCAAACCTCCGTTTCCGGCGGGCACGCAGCTCGCGGTGCTGGCCATGGGTTGCTTCTGGGGTGCGGAGCAGGGCTTTTGGGAGCTGGACGGCGTGTACAGCACCGCCGTCGGCTACGCGGGCGGATTCACTCCGAACCCCACCTACGAGGAGGCGTGTTCCGGCCGGACCGGGCACACCGAAGCGGTGCTGGTGGTCTTCGACCCGCAGGTGATCGGCTACGCCGCGATTCTGAAGCAGTTCTGGGAGAACCACGATCCGACGCAGGGCATGCGGCAGGGCAACGACCGTGGCACCCAATACCGTTCGGCGATCTACACCCTCGGCGACGAGCAGCGCGCGGTGGCCGAGGCGACCAGGGCCGGCTATCAGGAACGGTTGACGGCGGCCGGATTCGGCGAGATCACCACCGAGATCGCCCCGCTGCCGGACCTTTCCGCCTTCTTCTACGCCGAGGGCTATCACCAGCAGTACCTGGCCAAGAACCCCGGCGGCTACTGCCCGGACCACGGCACCGGCGTGAGCTGCGCGATCGGGCTTGGTGCGTAAGCACTTCGGCGGACCATCGCGGAGGCACGCCGGCAGACCACCTCGACAGGGGTTCCGGGACTTGGTCCCCGAACCCCTCGGGCGTGTCCGCCGCTCGCTACAGCGGCGGGACGACATCCGGCCGCATGGTGCGCGGGTCGCCTGCGTCGTGCGCCTGCCACCAGCGGACGCCGCCGGCGATGAAGTGCGGCAACGGGATCGGGTTGCCCTGCCGGTCGGTGACCTCCACGCCCTCGAACCACACGCGCACGTCGAGTTCGCGCGGGTCGACGCCCTCCTCCTGGGAGAACTCCATCATGTGGGCGCCGGGCGTGTCGCTCAGTGTGGTGTCGAAGCTCAGCAGTTTGCGCCACTGGCTCCAGGAGCTGTCGGCGAGGTCGAGGAAGTCCCAGCCGTGCAGCGCGCCGCCGCCGAAGCTCTGGACGGCGTCGTGCAGGCCGTCGAGGGTGAGCGGGAGCACAATGGGCTCGTTGTCGTCCCAGCGCTGCCGGCGTAGCGAGGCGGCGACCCGGCTGACCCCGGTGAGGGTCAGATAGATATCGCAGTCTGCCGGCGGGGGACCTTCCTCGGGCAGGGTCAGCACGTCGAGTTCCAGCCGTAGTGTGGCGCGCGCCGTGTCGACGTCGATGCCGAGGCATGTCGCCTCCGACAGCGCGCGGTTGAGTCCGTCGATGTCCAGGCCGTCGAGTAGCCCCCTGCTCACAGTCATAGCGCCAGGCTACCGATCTTGCCTGGCCGGACCCAGGATTTCCGTTATTCGGTAGTGTTGTCGTTTTTTTCGAGTGCGAAAGGAACCGCGCGCTCACCCGCGGCGTCAGACTGGATGGGGCCTTCTGGGACAGAGGCCCGAGGTCGGTCGCTCCGGAACGGGGAGGGGACTTCCGGATCGGCCGACCAGGACGAATCGGTCGTCTATCAACCTGTGGATCAGGTTGTGGATTATGTGGATAACTCCCGAAACCAACCCTGCGCAGGTACGGAACTCCACAGCCCTCGCGCGCGCGTGGCAGGATCGGAACCGTGACGAACCCCCACGTGCACGTGCCCACGGTGCCGATCGACGCGGTTCCCGCGGAATTCGACGCCGCGAACGGCTGGGGTTCGGCCGCGCCCGCGCCCGCCCAGCTCCTCGACGTCCGCGAGGAGGACGAATGGCAGCTCGGCCGCGCGCCCGGCGCCATCCACATCCCCATGACCGACGTGCCCGCCCGGCTCGACGAACTCGACATCGACGCCGAGATCTACGTGATCTGCCGGCAGGGCGGCCGGTCGGTACCGGTGGTGGAGTACCTGAACCAGATCGGCTACGAGGCCGTCATGGTCTCGGGTGGCATGGTGGCCTGGCAGCAGATCGGCAGGCCGCTCACCGGTGACGGTCCCGAGGCGAAGATCTACTAGGCGCGGAGAGGTGGAGCGATGAACGGGGGACAGGTGGGCCGATCGCGATCCGCCGTCGTACAGCCGTGCGCCCGCTGCGGCGCGCGCTGGGCGGTACAGGGCAAGCCGCTGCACTGGTGCCCGCGCTGCCACGGTGTCCTGCTCTCCCCCGCACCGGTGGACGCGCCCGCCGACCGCCGCAACTACCGCTGGGTGGCCCGCCCGCCCGGCCGCAGAACCCATGGCGCGCAGCCGGTCCGGCGTCCGGGTCCGCTGCAGACCCCGCGATACCACCGGATTCCGCAGTGGGGCCTGCAGGATCGGCCCCCGGTGGCGGCCGCCGCACCGCATCGCCCGCTGGCCGCGCTGAGTGACCGCATCACCGTGCTGCTGCCGGCCACCGCCGGTGTGTTCGTGTTCTCCGCCCTGGCCGAACTCGGCCGGTACGGCGTCTTGCTGCGCAACCGCACCCGCCTCATCCCGCCCTGGCTGCTGTGGATTTCCGATGCGGCCGTGACGGTTTCCGCGGTGCTGGCCCTGGTGCTGGCGCTGGTGTCGGCGGCGGCGCTGGTCGGCTGGCTCACCGAAACCCGCCGCGCCGCGTACGCGAGTGTGGGAGAGTCGGATCCGCGGTCGCTGCGCGCCCTGGTGCTGGGCTGTCTGGTGCCGATCGTGAATCTGGTGTGGCCGGGCATCTTCCTGACCGAGGCGGCCCGGCTGCGGTCGGCGGGCGGTGCGGATCCGCGGCTGCTGCGGGCGGTCCGGATCTGGTGGGCGGCTTGGCTTCTCGATGCGGTGCTGGTGCTGGTGGCGTTCCTGTACCGGTTCGCGTCCTCGCTGCAGGTGCAGGCCGACGGCGTGCTGGCGAGCATGTGGACCGATCTGGTCGCGGCCGGTGTCGCGGTGGCCTCGCTCGGGCTGGTGCACGCCTTCGCGGGCCTGGATCTGCGGGGCCGCCCGAAGCCGCTGCGGCGCTGGGTGATCGCCACCGGGCCCGCGCGGCCGGTGATCGAACCCGTGCGACGCGCGCCCGCCGCCGTGGTCGGGAATGATGCAGTGGTCGGGGATGACGCAGCTTCCGGGGATGACGCAGAGGCATCCCCGGCCGCGGAGCAACAGGAGGTAGTGGCGAAGTGAGCCGGGCCAGTCGTGCGCCGTTCGTGGTCGCGCACCGGGGGGCGTCGGCGGCGCGACCCGAACACACCCTCGCCGCCTACGATCTCGCCCTGCAGGAGGGCGCCGACGGCGTCGAATGCGATATCCGCCTGACCCGCGACGGGCACCTGGTCTGCGTGCACGACCGCACCGTGGATCGCACCTCGAACGGATCGGGCGCGGTCAGCGAGATGACGCTCGAAGAGCTGAAGGCGCTCAACGTCGGTACCGCGGAGGAACCGGAGGGCGTGCTCACGCTGTCCGAGCTGATCGAGCTGGTGCTGGACTGGAAGAGCCGTCCCACCAAGCTTTTCATCGAGACCAAGCACCCGGTCCGCTACGGGGCGCTGGTGGAGACCACGCTGCTGACCGAGCTCACCCGCTACGGCATCGGCGCACCCGCCTCGGCGGATCACTCACGCGCGGTGGTCATGTCGTTCGCCGCCACCGCGGTGTGGCGGATCCGCCGTGCGGCCCCGCTGCTCCCGACCGTCCTACTGGGCGAGTCCTCCCTGTACCTGTCCGGCGGCGCCGCCCACACCGTCGGCGCGACCGCCATCGGCCCGTCCGTGCGCACCCTGCGCGAACACCCGGACCTGGTCGACAAGGCCGCCGCCGCGGGCCGCGCCACCTACGTCTGGACCTGCGACGATCCGGAGGATGTCCAGCTCTGCGCCGACCTGGGCGTGGATTGGATAGCTACCAACTACCCCGCCCGGACGAAAGCTGTGCTGGCCAACGCCTGAATCCGCCCGGCCCCCTGCGCCCGAGCACGCCATCAACAAGTCACGCCCCCGCACCCACAACCGCTTCAAAGGATTTCCCAATGGTTCGCGGCCGTCTCGATTCTGGACTGACGGAGCGGGGGAGCGAAGCGGAGGAGCGGAGGAGCGAAGAATCGAGACTTCGGGGCCGCGAACCCCGCCCGGAGCGAAGCGTAGGGCCAAAGACCCAGTAGGTTTGCCAGTCATGGGTAAGAGCAAGCGCAACAGTCCCAAGCCGGACTCCAATCGGGCGCAGAAGCTGGCCGCCCGCCGCGCCGAACAGGAGGCGGCGGCGCAGGCCGTGACGCGGCCCTTCCAGGGCTTGGCCGCCGAATGCGATCTGGTGGCGCTACGGGAGTTCGTGCCGTCGGCGACCGCGATCTTGAAGCTGTCGCCGAATGTCGCCGCGGAGCGGGCCGTCACCCTCGCCACCGTGCTGCCGGGCGCGGTCGCCGCGCTGGTGCGGGCCGGTGACGAGCCGATCGGTTTCGTCGGCACGCAGGTGCAGTTCCAGTCCGCCGATCCGGCCGCGGATCTGGCCGCCGCCGTGCTGTGGACCCAGTCCGCCACCCCCGGCGAGTCGCTGAGTGCCGCGACCGTGGATGGCACGCCGCGGCTCACCGAGGTGCTGGATCCGGGTGCGGCCCTGGATCTGACCGTGCACCAGGACTTCAACTGGTGGGTGCCGGCGGGTGTCACCCCGGATCCCCAGGTGGCCGCCACCATCGAGCAGGCCAATCAGGCCATCATGCCGTCGGCCCGCCTGGAGCTGGGCGCGGACGCCGTCGGCGCGGCCTGGTGGGTGGACGCCGGCGAGAAGGCGCACATCCGCTGGGTGCGGCCGGAGGACGAGGACCAGCTGATGCTGGCGCTGGCGCGGCTGCACGCGGCCGGTGATCTGCACCTGGGTGAGGGTTCGCGCTTCGCGGGCTCGTTCCGCACCCACGGCCTGCTGGTGCCGGTCTTCGACCTGGATCCGGAGCGGCACGCGAGCGAGTGGGAGGGCCCGGCCCGCGAGTTCGGTGCGAAGCTGGCGACCGCGCTGCAGTCGGATGCCCCGCTGACCTCCGAGGAGCGCCGCTCCCGCGACGGCCTGCGGTCGCGCCAGGTCACGCTGCGCTGACCCCGTCGGGCTGAGTACCCGCGGAACCGGCACGGTCCGGGCCGTTCTCCGGTGAACTGGATTCACTCGGTGAACGGCCCGGATTTTTTGCGGGATTTTTCTGAAAAATGCCTGTTTCGCTCCGAGTGCTCGGTTAAGTTCTCCTCACCCCGGAAGTTCAGGGGATCCGGTGATCATCACACCGGATATCAGATGAGGAGAAAACCATGGATGCCATTCTGGCCGTGGTCAAGTCGCTGTTCGGTACGTTGTCCGCCAACGCCACCGGCACCGTCACAGTGCCGCAGAAGTAAGGAAAGGGCGGGTACGTATCGCACGAGCGCCGAGCACATGCAACAGGCCCGGTCCAGCGCAAGGGACCGGGCCTGCTGTGTGAATCCACCGGGCGGGAACCGAATTACCTGCGGCCCGCGGAGTAATTACAGCGAGCCGCCCGCGGCGTGCGGCGCGCCGGACGCGTCCTTCGGACCGCTCATTTCCCGCTGCACGAAATTCTCCAGGTCGAAAAGATTCGCGCTGGCCCGCTCGGCGACGGTGAGCAGGGTATTCATGGTCGCGACTTCTTCGACCTGTTCCTTCAGGAACCACTGCATGAACTGCTCGCCCTGGTAATCGCCCTCTTCCCGGGCGGTCTTGGCGAGCTGGATGATCTGCTCGGTGACGGTCTGCTCCTGTGCGAGCGCCAGCGCGATGGGCTCCTTCGCATTCGCGAATTGCGTAGTAGCGGCCTCGGTTCCGGGCATCTCGACGGCGATGTCGTGATCGATCAGGTACTGCGCGATCATCATCGCGTGGTTACGCTCTTCGACGGCCTGCTTGTAGAAATACTTGGCCAGGACCGGCAGATCGGCATTGTCGAACCACATCGCCACCGCGATGTACTGGTGTTCGGCATTGAATTCGTTGCGGATCTGATCCTGGAGCAGGGCCTGGAACTTGCTGCGCTTCGTCTGGGTTCGGGTGGACATGCGGATGACATTAATCCCTGGTCAAACCGCGTGTCATCCAAGTACAGCCTTATTGAGTACAGCCTTATTGAGGCAAGTATTGCCTAATTCGGCCTAGCTGCCGACGGTGGTGATCAAGTCCTGCGGGATCTGCTGGTCCTTGGCCAGAGCGTCGAAGAAAGCACTCGCCTTCGTCTTGTCCCAGAGCAGGACATTGCCACTGCCGGCCACGTCCTCGAATCCACCGACCGGGACCGTCGTGGTGATGGGATCGCTGGTCAGCGCATTGCCCAGGCTCGCCAGATCCCAGATGTGCGCGCCCTTGTCGACCTTCAGCGCCGAGGTCAGATCCCGCACCAGCGGCCAGGACCGGAACGGATTGGCCAGCGTGCCCGGGCTCGCCGCCTTCTTCAGCAGGGCGCTGAGGAATTTCCGCTGGTTGAGCATGCGATCCAGGTCCGCGCGCGGGGTGGCGCGGGAACGCACGAAGCCCAGTGCCTCGGGTCCGTTGAGCGTCTGGCAGCCCGCGGGCAGGTCGATACCGGCCAGCGGATCCTTCATGGGCGTGTCCAGGCACATCTGGATGCCGCCGACCGCGTCCACGACATTGGCGAAGCCGCCGAAGCCGATCTGCACATAGTGGTCGATGTGCACGCCGGTCGCGCCCTCCACCGTCTTGACCAGCAGCGATGCGCCGCCGGCGGCGAAGGAGGCATTGAGCTTGTCCTTGCCGACGCCCGGGATGCTCACATACGAGTCGCGCGGCAGGCTCACCAGCGTCGGCCGCCCCGACTTCGGAATGTGCACCAGGATGACGGTGTCGGTGCGCTCGCCCTCGACATCGGAGGAGTCGCCGGTGGACAGCTGCTGCTCCTGATCCTTGGACAGTCCCGAGCGGCTGTCGGAACCCACCAGAAGCCAATTCGTCCCGGGCGTGTCGCCGATCCGGCCCGAATAGTTCGCGAGGGCGTCGATCCGGGTGAGGTGGGTGTCGACATAGACGGCCGCCGCGATCGGCAGCAGCAGGAGCACCAGCAGCAGCGACAAGATCCAGCGGAACCAGTGCCGCTTCCCGCGGGGCCGGGAGCCGCGCGGCGGCCGGCCTTCGCCGCCGCGGCGCCGGCCGGGCGGTGGTGGCGGGGGAGTGTGCGGCGGCTCTTCCCGGAAGGGGACCGGCCGCTGGGTCGGCGCGTGACCCATGGGCGCGGCGGCACGCTCCCGCGGGGGCGGCACCCGATTGCCCGGCGGCGGCATCCGATTGTCCCCGGGCCCGCGATTGTGCTGCGTCGGAACGCGATTCCCCGGCGGCCGCTGCCGCGGGGTCGGGTTCCCGGGCGGGACCTGCGAATAGGCCAGGTCCGGACCGGATTCATGGCGTCGGATCACCTGAGTTGGTTCTATCCGCGGCCTGCCGTCGTTAACGGGCCGGCCGTCCGCGGGCGGCCGGTGAGACGAAGGTCTCTGCGATTGCCCGGGATTCGCCGCGGGTCGAGGCGGGTACGCCGGGGGCTCGCCCGGGCGTCCCGGCGGCGGCTCCCGGCGTATCCGTGCAAAGTGCTGGGGGTCGTCGCCGTTCATCACTGAAAACAGTACCGACCGCGGCGCCCGCGTGGCTCGTTCCGATCGGATTACGGCAGCCAGGAGACGTGTCCGTGCAGGAAGGTGTACCCGATGTAGGCGATCGAGTCGATGAGCGCGTGCGCCAGCAGCAGCGGCCAGAGCCGGTTGGTGCGCTGCCAGTAGCGTCCGAAGATCAATCCCATCACCAGGTTTCCGAGCCCGCCGCCCAGGCCCTGGTAGAGGTGGTAGCTGCCGCGCAGGATCGCCGACGCCAGCAGCGATCGATTCTCCGTCCACCCCAGCGCCCGTAATCGCGAGATCAGGTAGGCGACGACCAGCACCTCCTCGGCCGCCGAGTTCGCCCACGCGGACAGCACCAGCACCGGCAGCCGCCACCAGTGCGCGAGCGAACTGGGCACGATGGTGACGCTCACACCCAGTGCGTGTGCCGCGAGATACAGTCCCAGCCCGGGGATTCCGATCACGGCCGTGAGCGCGAGTCCCGGGAGCACGTCCGCCCGCCAGCGCAGCCGCCGCGCCAGTCCGATCGCCCGCGGCGCGATCCCGCTGCGCCACAACAGATAGAGGCCCAGCGCCGCCCAGCCGAGCAGACGGGCCACGCTCAGCAGCTGGAAGAGCAGGTCGATGGTCGACCGGGTGGCCCGTGGCGCATTCAGCGCGACGGTCTGCCCGCCCACCCCGCCGGGCGCGAGGGCGCTCTCGAGCAGAGACAGTGCCGCATTGGCCCCGCTCAGCCCGAAGGTGACGACCAGCACCACCGCGATCTCGAGTTTGATCGCCCGCCGGCCCGATTCGGACGATTCGGGTGCGGGCCACACGGGTGCGGGATCAGCCGAAACCATGCCCGCCAATCTAGGCGGGCGCCCTGCGAACTCGTCAGATGCGGTGCAGGCCGCCGTGGAAGGGGTTGCCCGCCAAGGCGTGCACCGCGCGGCTGAGGGATTCGATGTCGTGCGCCGGGGCCTCGAACGGGATGCGGATGTCGTGGTCGGCCTCGATGGCCTCGACGCGCAGGGTGACGCCGTAGCGGTCGATGGCCAGCGGATGGATGAGGGCGCCGCGGCGCAGCGCGTGCGGCAGCCGGCGGGCCAGGCGGTCCACCACATCGGGGTGATCGGCCTGAAGGTGTTGCAGCCAACCGGCTTCCAGCGCGCAGAACGGATCGGGCCGGGCGTCGCGCAGCTGCTCGCGGTCGACCGAGTCGGCGCCGGCGGTGTCGGCCACCACCGCGGAGTCGATGACCAGCCGCAGCAGGACGGCGGTGTGGCCGACGTCGAGCAGGTCCGGATGCGGATGGTCGGCGGCGACCGCGCCGGCCAGCGCGCGCTGGGCGTGCGCGGGCACGGCGTGCGCCCAGCCACGCAGCCAGACCAGAGCGCGGACGCGTTCGCGCAGCGGCAGCGGGGCCTGGTCGGTGAGTTCGAGGACCGCGGGGGACCCGTTCGCGCCGCAGCCGAGCACGAGACCGGCGGCGGTGGAGTTCATCGGGACCGCCAGCACCATGTCCCCGCACTGCCGCAGCAGGTGTACGGAGGTGGGCACCGGGTCGAGGCCGGGCAGGGCCAGGACCGCGTTCTCGGCGTGCGCGCAGGCGGTGTGCACGCGTTCGGCGGTAGTGGGTGCGACGACCTGGGCCGCGGGTGGCATACACACCTCCGGGAGTTGAATTAGGTAAACCTAAGCTAAGTGACGTGGGTCGCGTGCGCAAGAGCTTCCCGGGTGGCCGCGCCGGCGGTGTCGCGCCGATCGCTACCGTGAAGACGTGCCGCACGATTCGTCCCCCGCGCCCGAACCGGTCGCCCTCACCCTGTCCGTCCCGCCCCGCCCGGCCCGCGGACTGGCCGAGGAGCTGGTCCGCCCGGTCTCCGCCGATCCGGGCGTCGAGGTGCTGGACCTGGCGCTCGACGACGAGGCGGTGTCGGAGTTCCTGGTGCGAATCGTGCACGGCGACAGCGGTTTCGTGGCCCGCACCGACTCGGGCGAGCGGGCGCTGGCGGGTGTGGCGGCGACCGTCGCCGCGCTCTGCGGCGAGGACATTCGCGGCGCGCTCGCCGCGCCGGACATCGCGTTCCTCACCGGGCTGAAACCACCCGCGGTCGAGGCGTTCCGTGAGGTGCTGCTGGCCATCGAAACCGGCGAGGTCGCGGCCGTGACCACCGCCCTCGCCATATTGGGCGCCTGAACCCACCGCGCCGGGGGTGCGAAGTTACCCAGGAGTTGACCAAAGCCGGAGGTGACCGGGCGCACGCAAGTAATGTCGTAACCGTGCCGCGTATCGCCTACTTCGGGCCGTCGGGAACCTTCACGGAGATGGCCCTCGCCAAACTGGAGTCCACCGGAGTCTTCGATGGACCGGTCGAGCGTGTCCCGGCCCCGAGCCAGGGCGCGGCCGTCGAGCTGGTGCGGGCCGGTAACGCCGCGGGCGCGGTGGTGCCGATCGAGAGCTCGGTCGAGGGCTCCATCGCGCCGACGCTGGATGCGCTGGCCGTGGGCCCGCGGCTGCAGATCATCGCGGAAACCGACCTGGACGTGGCGTTCACCATCGTGGGCCGCCCCGGTATCGAGCTCGACGAGGTGCGCCGGATCGCGGCCTATCCGGTCGCGGCCGCGCAGGTCCGCATGTGGCTGGCCGTCACCATGCCGCTGGCACAGCTGTACACCTCCGCCTCCAATGCCGCGGCCGCCGAGGACGTCGTCGCCGGGCACGCCGATGCCGCCGTCTCCACCGCGCTGGCCGGCGCCCGCCTCGGGCTCACCACCCTGGCCGACGGCGTCGCCGATGTCGATCGGGCCGTCACCCGCTTCGTGCTGGTCACCGCCCCGCGGCCGGCGCCGCCGCGCACCGGGACCGACCGCACCTCCATCGTGCTGGAGCTGGCCAACGAGCCGGGCTCGCTCATGCGCGCGTTCGCCGAATTCGCCACCCGCGGTATCGATCTCACCCGCATCGAATCCCGGCCCACCCGCACCGGCATGGGCACCTACCGTTTCTACCTGGACTGCGTCGGGCACATCGACGACGCCGCGGTCGCCGAGGCGCTGAAGGCACTGCACCGCACGGCCGCCCGGATCCGATTCCTCGGCTCCTGGCCCGCCACCGCGGCCACCGGCACCCCGCCGCCGCCGGACGCACCCGGCGCGGCCTGGCTGGCCGATCTGAAGAAGGGGGTGGCCGACCTGTGACCGGCAAACTCATCCTGGTCCGGCACGGCGAGACCGAGGGCAATGTCGGCAAGATCCTCGACACCCGGCTGCCGGGCCTGCCGCTCACCGAACGCGGTGTGGCGCAGGCGAAGAGCTACGGCGCGAACCTGGCCGTCCCGCCGCAGCGGCTGTTCTCCTCGGCCGCGCTGCGCGCTCGGCAGACCGGCGGCTACATCGAGGCCGCCACCGGGGTCACCCTGGACGTGCTGGAGGATCTGCAGGAGGTGCAGCTCGGCGACCTCGAGGGGTTGAACACCCCGGCCGCGCACGAGGAATTCCAGAAGGTGTATCACGCTTGGCATTTCGGTGATCTGAGCGTCCGGGTGCCCGGTGGCGAATCCGGGGAGGACGTGCTCGCCCGCTATGTCCCGGCGCTGCAGCGACTACGCGACGACTATCTGAGCCGCCCGGACGCCCACGATGTCATCGTGGTCAGCCACGGCGCGGCCATGCGGCTGGTCTCGCGCGAATTGACCGGGGTACCAAGGCTTTTCGCCGCCAACAATCACCTGGACAATACCGAGACCATCGAGCTGCAGCCGTTCGAGGACGGCACCTGGGAGTGCACCCGCTGGGGCCGCTATCTCGCACCGTTCGGCGACGCCGTCGCGGCCGGCGGCGACGACCCCATGGGTTAGCCCGGGAATTCCGTTCGCAGCGGCAGGGATTCGATGAGATCCCGCAGCGCCGTGCGCAGCCGGGCCGGGGTGCCGCCCGCCAGCGATGTCCACTTCGTCCCGTCCGCGGCGGTGCCGGTGCAGGCGAGAAAACGGCCGTGCCGGGTGTTGTACACCGCGAGGTGGGTGCTCGCCACGTCGCGCGTGCCGTCGCCGTAGTGCACGCCGACGATCTCCGCGTGCGAATTCACCTGCACCAGAGCCGAAGCGAGGATCGGTGCGTCGCGGGCCGGTGTGCCCACCGCGGCCAGTCGGACGGCCGTGGTGGCGGCATCGCCCGCGTCGTCGAACACGGGAGCCAGATCCGCGGTGGGCGCGTTCATTCCGGACAGTTCCAGCGCATCGGCCGGGCCGAGCGCGGCCATCACGGTGCCCGGCAGATCGTGACCGGCCGCGTCGACGACACAGGAGCCGGGGCCGCGCAGCGCCACCACCTCGATGTCGTCGCCCTTGGCCACACAGCACCGGTTGACCTGCCCCGCCACGTACCAGCGCACGGCCAGCACCCAGTGCGGCCGGTAGAGCACGCGCAGCCGTTCGGCCAGTTCCGGATGCACCTCGTCGCCGTCGAGCAGGTCACGCTCGGTCAGGGTGGCGGCCGCCGCGGCCATGGCGGTGTCGTGGTCGGCGGCATTGTCGTAGCGGCCCATGGCATCCAGCACCACGGGCAGCTCGTCGATCCCCAATGTCTCCAGGAGATACTGCATTTCGTCGAGCGACAGCGTGACCGACCGCAGCGTCGACGGCCCGCGGCCCGCGCCGAGCACGGTCACCGGTCGGCCAGTGCGTCGCCGCCGATGACCGCGGGCGCGATGACCCGGCCGTCGGCGAACACCTGCACCGAACGGCCGTAGTGGTGGCCGCGGTGGGACTCTTCCTCGTCGCTGCCCCGGGTGCCGAGCAGCGGGCTGGTTGCGGCCGACCGGACCGGTGCGGTCGCGGCCGGGGTGGTGGTCACGGTCACCGGTTCGGCGATCGGTGCCGCGGGAGGCGGTGCGCCACCGGTGTTTCCGAGACCCGCGCCCCAGCCCTCGGGCAACTTCAGTGTGCCCGCGCCATTTCCGATGTTCACCGACGCGCCGCCGCCGGTGACGGACACCGCCTGCGTGGCCGGCGCCGCGCCACCCGCGCCGGCGGTCGAGACACCCGCGTCCGCCGTGACCGGCGGGCCGGAGGTACCGAGGCCAGGCGTTTGCGTCACCGCATTCGCGACCGCCGTAATCGCTGTACCAGCAACGTTTCCCGCGCTGGTCACACCGCTGGTGACCACCGTTCCCGCCACCTGTGCAACCTGCGACAGGGCGCCGGTGACGGCCGGATTCTGCGCCAGGACGGCGGCCGCGCCGAGCGCCGCCTGCAGCGGATCGCTGCCAAGGGCGAGCGCGTCGCCACCCGCATCGGCCGAGCCCGCGCCCACGGCTATGGGTGGCGGCATCTGGAACTGGCCGGGCGTGGCCACCATCGAACTCGTCGCGGCCTCATAGGTTTCCATCACCAGCGCGGCCCGGATGTCCAGCGCCAGCTTGGCCGCCTCGGCTGCCTCCGCGGTGCCGTTGAGCGCGCCGCCGCTGGAATACGCGGCCATCCGCGCGGTCTCCACGGCCGCGATCTCCGGCAGGCTCGGCATGGCGAGGGAGGCCACGGTGTAGGCGGTGGCATTGGCGGCGGCCTTGCCCGCCATCACGCCGGCCATGACGGCCTGCTGTTCGGCCCATACGGTGAAACCACCGAGCCGGGCCAGCACGGCGAGCCCGTTCACTCCTTCGAGACCGGCCCCGATCTCGGCCATCACCCGCGTCACCGTGGTGGTGGCGTCCACCCAGGAGGCGGTGAGCGCGCCCCAGGCGCTGCCCGCGGCCGCGATCGGAATGGCGTGCGCCCCGGAATCGAGGCAGAGGGAATTGAATTCGGCCATCCGGGGCAGCCAGAACACCCCCGTGATTCCCAGCGTCATGGTGCGTCTCCCCTCTACACCTGAATCGCGGCGATACCGGCCGCGCGGACGGCGTCCTGGGCCAGGTACCGGGCCAGCTGGCTGCGCAGGGTGGCGGCGGCGTGATGCAGTTCGAGAATGCCCTGGGCGACCGAGTGGTCGTGGGTGCGCGCGGCATTGTTGAAATGCGCCGCGGCCAGGAAGGACACCTCTTCGGTGCCGGACGGAAGCACATGGGTGGCCGGAGCCGTCGCGCTCGCGGCCGCGGCGAGGCGTTCGGCGAGCAGATCGAGTTCCAGGGCGGCCGCGAGGATCACCTCGGGCTGCACCAGCACGTGGCCGACCATGATCGAGCTCCCTTCCCCGTTCCACCCCGGCTGTGAGGATTGGACGCGGAGGTTCGCCGATCGGTTCCCGATGCCGCTGGTCAGCCCCAGCCCAGCTGATGCAGGCGCTCGTCGTCGATCCCGAAGTAGTGCGCTATCTCGTGAATCACGGTGATCGCCACCTCCTCGACCACCTCTTCTTCGCTGTGACACATCCCGAGGATGGCCTCGCGATAGATGGTGATGGTGTCCGGCAGCGCGCCCCCGTAGTGGCTGTAGTCCCGGTCGGTGAGGGCGATGCCGTGGTAGAGACCGAGCAGGTGGGGGTCCTCGTCGCTGCGCGGCTCGATGAGCACCACCACATTGTCGATCGCCTGTGACAACTCTCGCGGAATCAGATCGAGGGCGTCGCCGACCAGTTCCTCGAAGCGGTCGTCGGACATGGAGACGGGCATGCCTACAGCTTCCGCCGCATCACCGTGGCTGGGGGATGACCGGCGGGGCCGCGCCGGGCAGCGGCGGCGGGGTGTAGCGGCCGTTGTTGGGCGGCGGCACGGGGGCCTGGCCGTCGATCTGGATGTCGCCCTTGGCCGATCCGGTGATGGTGGCGAAGCCCTCCTGATCGGCGCCCTTGCCGACCATGCAGTTGAGGCTGCGGGAACCGGCCAGCCAGCTGCGCGCGTCGAGCGCGTCCCAGAACAGGGTGAGGGTCTTGTTGCGCAGTGCGTCGGGGGCGCCGAGATAGTCGCCGGCGTCCTTGGCGCACTCGTCCTCCATGAACTTGTCCTGATCGTCCTTCGAGGGCGGGCCGCCGTTGAAGTGGGTGGCCAGGTCCACGGTGGAGACGATCTCGAAGGCGTGCGGCTGGGTGCAGTCGACCGGATCGGTGGGCAGGTTGGACTTGATGCCGATGCAGGTGCCGAGGTCGTAGACCTTCGACTGGTTGATGTCGCGCACGCTGCCGGTGATGGGCTTGGTGGCGAGGCCCTGGCTGCCGGAGACCTGCAGGCCGCAGCGCAGCGTCCGCTCGCCCGCCTTCCAGCCCGCCTCACCCGGATTGATCAGGCCGACAACGAATTTGCCGCGCGGGTCCAGGCGGCCGCCGAGGTATTCCTGGGCGGCGCTGACGCAGTGCTCGTCGCGCAGCTCGGAGAAGCGTAGCGAGTCCGGGAAGCGGGAGCCGGGCCCGAACTCCTTGCCCGGGTACTTGCTCAGGTCGATGTCCGCGGTGACCTCGAACAGGTGCTTGCTGGCGCAGTCGACCTTGGTGAGGTCGCCGGCGTTGGCCTTGGACCAGGTCAGGCAGTCGCCCTCCCGAGCGGTGCCGAAGGCCGCGCCCGCGACCGCGCCGGTGGGCTGGGCGGCCCCCGGCGCGTGCGCCTTCACGCGATTGGAGTCGAAGCCGTTGGAGACGAACATGGTGATGAGTACGGCCAGCGTGACGCCCACCGCCATGGCCAGCAGTCCCCACCGGACCGTCGACGCCGAGAGCGGACCGTTCTGGTCCAGCTTGGATTCCATGGCGCGGAACGGCGTCAGCAAACGATCCAGCGCCGTCGGTTTCCGACGGTTCGGCGGCCCGGGACGCTGCGAGGACGGAGGCACGGGCCACTGCGGAGGCATCTTTTGCTCAGGCATCGCGACTGAGCTTAATTGCCTCCGCTTCGCTCCGGCGGGTTCGCGGCCGAGGCGCAGGTCTATGGAGCCGGAAGCTCGGTTCTTTCCGCCTCCTCCGCTCCTCCGCTGCAAGCGCGGGGCGGCGGAGCGCCGTCCAGAATCGAGCCGGGCCGCGAACCTTCGGGTGCTGTTATTGCGGCGTTCAGCGTGCAGTACGGGTCGTCACGACAGGATCAGGTCCGCCGCCTTCTCACCGATCATGACCGCCGGGGCGTGGGTATGGCCGCGGGTGATCACCGGCATGACCGAGGTGTCGGCCACGCGCAGGCCCTCGATGCCCCGCACCCGCAGTTCCGGATCCACCACGCTGGATTCGTCGCGGCTCATGGCACAGGTGCCGACCGGGTGGTAGAGCGTGTGCGAGTGGTCCTCGAGGCAGTGCCGCAGCATCTCCTCCATCGGGGTGTCGGAGGGCACGGCGGGCTGCATGAGCTCGCCGATGTGCTCCTTCAGCGCCGGCTGGTTCGCCAGTTCGGTACAGATGCGCAGGCCGGCGAGCAGGGCGGCGCGGTCGGCGGGCTCGGCGCAGTAGCGCGGGTTGATGCGCGGCGCGGTGAACGGGTCCGGGGAGGTGAGGGTGACGCTGCCGATGGATTCCGGCTTGAGCAGCACGGCGGCGAAGGTGAGCGCGTGCCCGTCCGGATCACCCAGTCCCTCGGCGATATACGGCGCGGGCGCGAAGATGAGTTCCAGGTCGGGCAGGTCGAGATCCTCGCGGCTGCGCACGAACCCGTAGGCCTCACCGATGTTCGAGGTCAGCTGCCCGCGCCGCAGCACCAGGTAGTTGGCGAGCTCGAGCAGGTTCTTGTCCGCGCCGTAGAGGCTGCCCCCGCTGGTGCGGTAGATGATGGGCGCGGCCAGATGGTCGCGCAGGCCGCGCCCGACCTCGGGCAGGTGCTGCACGACGGGGATTTCCAGCTCCTGCAACCGGTCGCCGTCGCCGATGCCGGAGAGCATGAGCAGTTGCGGGCTGTTGATGGCGCCGCCGGACAGGATGATTTCGCGCTTGGCGGTGATCTGCTTGGTCTCGCCGCCGATCCGGAATTCCACCCCGGTGGCGCGCTTGCCCTCGAACAGCACCCGGGTGACGTGCGCGTCGGTGATGACGGTGATGTTGCGTCCCTGCTGGCGCGCCGGCCGCAGGTAGGCGTCGGCGGTGCTCCAGCGCGCGCCGCGCTTCTGGGTCACCATGGTCTGCGAGAAGCCTTGTGGCCGATCCTGATTCGCGCGTTCCACCGGGTACCCGGCTTCGGTGGCGGCCTGCAGGTAGGTGTGGGTGAGCGGGCGCGGGCTGCGCTGGCGGGAGATGTGCAGCGGTCCCTTGCGGCCTTCACCGGGCTCGCCGGCCTCCTCGACGGCTTCCATTCGCTGGAAGATGGGGAGCACTTGCTCGAAGGACCAGCTCGGTCCGGCGTAGCGGGCCCATTCGTCGTAGTCGGCGGCGAAGCCGCGCACCCACATCATGGCGTTCATCGAGGAGGAGCCGCCGAGCATCTTGCCGCGCGGCCAGTAGACGCGCCGGTTGCTGAGCTCGGGCTGGGGTTCGGTGCGGTAGTTCCAGTCGTTGGGGCCCTGGAACAGCTGGTTGAACGCCGCGGGAATGTGGGCGAATTTGTCGCTGTCCTCGCCGCCGGCCTCCAGGACCACGACGCTGACGCCGGGTCGCTCGCTCAGTTTCGCGGCCACTGCGGCCCCCGCGGATCCGGCTCCGACGACCACGAAATCGGCGGTGTGCGGGGTGTATTGGGGCATGCTCACTCCTCGGAAAGACCACGGCGGAGCCGCTGCCGGACTCCCTGCCGTCCCATGCCGCTAACCCTAGGGTGCAAATCCCCCGGTGGTGGGCCGGATGGGTCGGATCAACTCGAGGTTCGCGGCCCGGCTCGATTCTGGACTGCGCTCCGCCTCCCCGCGCTTGGAGCGGGGGAGCGAAGCGGAGGAGCGGAAAAGGGAAGAATCGAGCTTCCGGCTCCATAGACCTGCGCCTCGGCCGCGAACCCGCCGGAGCGAAGCGGAGGCAATCAAACTAGGCTCAATGGCCATGATCGACCTTCGATTCCTGCGGGAAAACCCGGATGTGGTCCGTGCGTCGCAGCGCGCTCGCGGTGAGGACCCCTCCCTGGTGGATGCCCTGCTCGAGGCGGATGCCGCCCGCCGCGCCGCGGTCGCGACGGCCGACAATCTGCGCGCTGAGCAGAAGGCCCTGGGCAAGAAGGTCGGCAAGGCTTCCCCGGACGAGCGTCCGGCGCTGCTGCAGCTGGGTCAGGAACTGTCGGCGAAGGTGAAGGAGGCCGAGGCCGCCGAGACCGCCGCGGACGCCGACCTCGACGCCGCCCAGCGCGCGCTGTCGAATGTGGTGCAGGAGGGCGCGCCCGCCGGCGGCGAGGACGACTACATCGTGCTCGACACCATCGGCACGCCGCGGGAGTTCGATTTCGAGCCCAAGGATCACCTGGACCTGGGTGAGTCGCTGGGCCTGATCGACATGGAGCGCGGCGCGAAGGTGTCGGGCTCGCGCTTCTATTTCCTCACCGGCAACGGCGCGCTGCTGCAGCTGGGCCTGCTGCAGCTGGCCGCGCAGAAGGCGGTGGCCAACGGGTTCACCATGATGATCCCGCCGGTGCTGGTGCGCCCGGAGATCATGCAGGGCACCGGGTTCCTGGGCCAGCACTCCGCCGAGGTCTACCACCTGGAGGACGACGACCTGTACCTGGTCGGCACCTCGGAGGTGCCGCTGGCGGGCTATCACTCGGGCGAGATCCTGGATCTGAGCGCGGGCGCCAAGCGCTACGCCGGCTGGTCGTCGTGTTTCCGCCGGGAGGCGGGCAGCTACGGCAAGGACACGCGCGGCATCATCCGCGTGCACCAGTTCGACAAGGTGGAGATGTTCGTCTACACCACCCCGGACCAGGCCGACGCCGAGCACCGCCGGCTGCTGGCCTGGGAGCAGGAGATGCTCGCCGCCATCGAGGTGCCCTACCGGGTGATCGATGTGGCCGCCGGCGACCTGGGCAGCTCGGCCGCCCGCAAATTCGATTGCGAGGCTTGGGTTCCCACGCAGCAGACCTACCGCGAGCTCACCTCGACCTCGAATTGCACGACGTTCCAGGCGCGTCGCCTGAATGTCCGGTACCGGGACGAGAACGGCAAGCCGCAGATCGCCGCCACCCTGAACGGCACTTTGGCCACGACTCGGTGGATTGTCGCTTTGCTGGAGAACCATCAGCAAGCCGATGGTTCGGTGCGGGTGCCCGCTGCGCTGGTGCCTTTCGTGGGCACCGACGTGCTGGTACCTCGCTGAATATTCGCTACTCGGCGTGGCTTATTCCGTCGGTTGTGTCTACTGGTGGCAGGGCTTGTGTCTAGGCTAGGCAGCGTGCGAGGAATCGGGTCCCGCGGCGATACCCGGACCCGGGTACGGGCGGCGTCGGCGCTGGCGACGGCAATGGTCATGGCTCGGACCACCGGGGCGTTCTACGTCATGGGCGGGGTCCTGGGCCTGGTTCTGACTGCGGTCGCTCCGGGTGACGAGGGCAATCGGCCGCTGGTGGGTGCGGCGGCGTTCGTGGCGCTGCTGCTGGGTATCAGTCTGCTGATCTGGGGTCCGCGGCTGCCGCATTCGGTGCATCACGCGTATGTGGCGACCGCGACCGTGCTGGTGACCGTTGCGGTGCACTGGTTTCCGAATACGGTCGGCGCGATCAGTCTGGCGGCGTTCTATGTGTTCGTCGCCTGTGATGCCGCCATCTTCTTCTCCTGGCGCTGGCTGGGCGGGCACATAGCGTTCGCCATCGTCTGCTGTCTGTGGGTGGTGCCGTCGCGCGGGTTGCCGTGGTGGTCGGGCATCATTCCGGCGGGTATCACTTTCGGAATCGGCATCGTGGTCGGCATTTTGACGCGCATGGCGTCGGACGCCGATATCGATGTGCTGACCGGGCTGCTGAACCGGCGTGGTTTCGATCGGGCGCTGAGCAATGCCATCGCGCACGCCACCCGCACCGGCCAGGGCCTGGCCCTGGTACTGGTGGACCTGGACCGCTTCCAGAAGATCAACGATCACCTCGGGCACCGGGCCGGTGACGCCGTGCTGCAGCGGGTGGCCGACTCCTGGTCGAAACTGCTTGCGCCGGAGCAGCGGCTGGCCCGCTACGGCGGTGACGCGTTCGCGCTGCTGCTGCCCGGGACCACCGAGCAGGCCGCGATCCTGCTGACCGAGGAGCTGCGCGCGGCCGTCACCACCGGCTGTTCCGCGGGTGTGACGTCCTGGCAGCCGGGCGAATCCGGGTCGCTGCTGGTGTCGCGTGCGGATGTGGGCCTGTACCGGGCCAAGCAGGCGGGCCGCAATCGCACCGTGCTGGAGTCCTCGCGGCAGCTGCCGCTGGCGGTGGAGCTGCGGGAGGCCATCGATCGCGGCACCCTGGACGTGCAGTATCAGCCGATCGTGAGTCTCACCGACGGCGCGACCCGCGCGGTCGGTGTGGAAGCGCTGCTGCGCTGGTCTTCGCACGCGCAGCCCGATGTGACCACCGAGGGGCTGATCCGGGTCGCCGAGGAATACGACCTCATCTCCGATCTGGACGAGCTGGTGCTGCGGCGGGCCTGCGCCGATGCCGCCCGGTTGCAGGAGACCTTCGCCCAGCTGGATCTGACCCTGAACGTCAATGTGAGCGGGCTGGAGCTGGCCGAAACCGAGTATGCCGACCGGGTTTCCGGCATCCTCGCGGAAACCGGCTGGCCCGCCGAGCAACTCGTGCTCGAGGTGACCGAGAGCGAGCTGGCCGCCGAATCCGAGACGGCCATCACGAACCTGCACAAGCTGCGCGAGTTCGGCGTCCGCATCGCCATCGACGATTTCGGCACCGGCTACTCCTCGCTCAGCCGGCTGGCCACGCTGCCGTCGGACATCCTCAAGGTGGATCAGTCCTTCGTGGCGTCCATCCAGTCGGATTCCCCCGCGCCGCCGCTGCTGGGCGTGATCGCGGCGCTGAGCAAGTCGCTGGACCTGCAGGTCATCGCCGAGGGCGTGGAGACCGAATACCAGGCAGCCGTGCTCACCGAGCTCGGTTTCGCGCTGGCCCAGGGCTACCACTACAGCGATTCGCACCCGGTGTCCGAGCTCATCAACGACCTCAACGACCGGCACGGCCTGGTCGGCGCGGCGGTGTCGGAAGGCGAGCCGTCGACCAATGGCTGGGTACCGCTGGACAATCCGCTTGACGGTGGGGCGTCCGGCGCGCAGGGTTGATCCCATGCGGCTGCTCATCTACGCCTGTTGATTCGTATTCCGTAGTGCGCTGCCCCGGGCGCACGCCGAGCGCGTGGGCTCTGCACGCGTACCGCTCCACTCGATACGGGTATCCACCCACTCGATACGTGCGCTGACGCTGCGGGCGATGCTGTTCGCCGTCACGGCGGACCTGATCCCGCTCTACGCGATCTACGCGCTGCTGTTCGCCGACCACGGCCTGAACGCGGCGCAGATCTCGTCGCTGTTCGCCATCTGGTCCGCGACCTCGTTCCTGCTGGAGATTCCCTCCGGCGCCTGGGCCGATACGGTCTCGCGGCGCGGCCTGCTCGTGCTGTCGGGTGCGCTGCTGGCGGCGGGCTTCGCGGTGTGGACGCTGTACCCCTCCTATCCGGGATTCGCCGTCGGCTTCGTGCTGTGGGGTACTTCGGGCGCGCTCCGCTCGGGCACCTTCGAGGCGCTGATCTACGACGACCTGCACGCGCGTGCCGCGACGGCCGGATACCCGCGGCTGATGGGCCATGTCCGCGCCGCCACCGAATCGGCAGCGCTGGCGGGCATTCTGGTCGCGGCCCCGCTCTACGCGTGGGGCGGCTACGCGCTGGTCGCCTGGTCCAGCGTCGCGATCGCCGCCGTGCACACCGCCACCGCGGTCCTGCTGCCGACCGCGCCGAAGTCGGTGTCCGCGGCGGAGGTGGAGGAGCTCGAAGACCCGGACGGTGGTGTCGAGGCCCCGGATACCGATGCTGCGGACTCGGATGGCGGTGTGGCCGAGCAGGAGCCGGACAGCGTGCGACCGGGTGACGGTGACCCCACCTCCGAAACCCGCACGGCCGAACCGGAATCCAGCGGCTACCTGGCCATGCTGCGCGCTGGTATGCGAGAGGCCCTGCGGGTGCGGGTGATTCGGCGCGGGGTCATCCTGGTGGCGCTGCTGAACGGCATCACCGCGTTCGACGAATATTTCGCCCTGCTGGCCGACCACGCCGGCGCCGGGCCGTCGCTGGCCGCGATCCTGGTGGGTGTCACGGTAGCCGGAGCCCTGGCCGGCGCGACGCTGGCGGGCCGCACCGAGGGCATATCCGCCCGCGTGATGGCGTCGGCGCTGGCCGTGGCGGGGGTCCTGTTCATCGGTGGTGCGCTGCTGGCGGGTAGTGCCGCCGGCCACCCGGGGGCCCTGTATGTGCTGACGGCCGTGGGCTTTTCGGCGGTGGGCGTCGCCTACGGCATCGACTACAACGCCGATGTCATCGCCTCGGCCCGGCTGCAGGACGCCATCTCGGGCCCGGCCCGTGCGACCGTGACCTCGGTGTCCGGTTTCGCCACCGAGATGATCGCCCTGCTGGTCTTCGTTTTCGCCGCGGTGGCCACGACCTGGCTGTCCTTGCCGGTCATGGTCGCCTTGCTGGGGGTGCCGCTGTTACTGGCCGCGGCCCTGGTCCCCACCTGGCTCCCCCGGGCGGCACCGGGCTCGGATCTGATGCCGGGGCCTGCTGCACGAGATTCGGAGCAGCTCTGATCCGGCGCGGCAGGGCGGCGGAGGTCATCGAATGCCGGGGGGTATCACCCGACCGTGGTTGCGGGTCGTCCTGTGCCGGAACGGGATCCGAGCGCGGTGCGGCGTGGCGTGTCGGAGCGACGCGCGACATGATCTGGTCGGCAGGCTCTGTACCGGGAAAGGCGGGGACAATCGGGCGGTGGCGATGCGGCAGTGGGCGGGGTTGGGGTTCGGGGGGTCCATCGGCGCGGCCGTGGCCCTGCAAGCGCGGATCAATGGGGAGCTGGGGCAGCGGCTGGGCGATGGGATTGCGGCGGCCACCATCAGTTTCGGAAGTGGATTGCTGATCCTGGCCGTCGTGTTCGCGGGCAGCGGGCGCCTGCGGGCGGGGGTCGGGCGGGTGCGGGCCGCGCTCGGTACCGGGGAGTTGCGATGGTGGCAGCTGCTGGGTGGGCTGTCGGGCGCGTATTTCGTTGCGTGTCAGGGGCTCACGGTGGCGACCATCGGGGTGACGGCGTTCACGGTGGCCGCGGTGGCCGGGCAGTTGGTGAGCAGTCTGGTGGTGGATCGGCTGGGTTGGGGTCCGGGTGGACCGACGCCGGTGACGGCCGGGCGGATCGGTGCGGCGGTGCTGGGGCTGGTCGCCGTGCTGCTCGCGGTGATCGGCCGGAGCGGCACCGGCCCGGCCGCCGGGCATTCGACGGCCTCGATGCTGCTGGTGGCGTTACCGCTGGTCGCCGGCCTGCTGGTGGCTTGGCAGCAGGCGGTGAACGGCCGGGTGGGTGCGGTCGGCGGACCGCTGTCGGCGACGCTGGGCAACTTCGCGACCGGCACGGCGGCGCTGGTGGTCATCGAGGCGGGAGTGCTGGTCCGGCGCGGTGGTCTCGGGCCGCTGCCGAGCGAACCGTGGCTGTATCTCGGTGGCCTGATCGGCATTTCGTTCGTGGCGCTGGCGGTGCTGGTGGTCCGCTGGATCGGGGTGCTGCTGCTGGGCCTGACCTCGGTGGCGGGCCAGCTGCTGGCGTCGCTGGTGCTGGACGTGGTGGCGCCGACCGGGATCGGGCTCTCGGCGTCGGCGATCATCGGCTGCGTGCTGACCTTCGTGGCGGTCGCCGTGGCCGCCCGATCGCGCGGATGAAATCTGTTCCCCGGATTCGTAATTCGCTGTCCACATGAGTGTGCGATGGTGCGGTCATGGCTATCGACTACGTGGTGTGGGTCGCGCGTCTGGTGCTGGCCGTGGTGTTCGGCCTGTCGGCGTGGGGAAAGCTCGCCGATGGGCCCGGCACCCGGAAGGCGGTGGGGGAGTTCGGGATCCCGCTTGCCTGGATACCCGCGGTGGCCTGGGCGCTCCCGGCGGTGGAGGCCGTGGTGGCGGCGGCGCTGCTGCCGCCGTGGACCGCGGCCGGTGCGGCGCTGGTGGCGATACTGCTGCTGGGCATGTTCACCGGTGCGGTGGTGCGCCTGCTGCGCCAGGGAAAACGCCCCGTCTGTTCATGTTTCGGAGCCGCCAGCGCCGCCCCGATCGGGCGAGGCACGGTGGCGCGCAATATCGTGCTGATCGTCCTGGCCGGCGTGACGGCCGTGGCGACGCTGGCGGAGCCGCAGGTGCCCGGCGGTCTGCCGGTGGACCATGTGGTCGCGATGGGGGTGGCGGCCGGATTCGGTGCGGTGCTGGTTTCCCTCTGGGGTGAGCTGCGAGCCCTGCGCCGCCGCCTGGACGAGAAGGGGCTGCCGCCGGGCGTGGTCGCGCCGGAATTCGAGGTGCTGAAGTCCGCGGGCGCCCGGGCCGGAGACCGCGTTGCGGTATCGCGTGCGCGAGACGCCCTGAGGCGTCCGCGGCATTGAGCAGGGCCGGTGGCGGCCGATGCACCGGGCATCGGCCGCCACCGGGTCAGACCAGTTTCTTCGAGCGCAGCTCGTGGCCCTTGGAGGTCTTGCAGCGGCCCGATTCCAGATCCCACTGCCAGCCGTGCAGGTTGCAGGTGAGCGTATTGCCCTCGACCACACCGAATTTCGACAGGTCGGCCTTGAGGTGGGGGCAGCGGCGCTGCACTTCCCAGCCGTCGAGCTCGGTGGAGGCGGAATCGTCGTGCGCCTCGGCGAACCAGCCGTCGGCGTAGGCGATGCGCTCGTCGGTGAGGCACTTGAAGAAGGTGTAGAGGAATTCGTTGTAGCCGCCGATGCGCCAGGTGGTGAAGCGCGTCGACAGGAAGATGGTGTTCACCCAGTCCGGCTCGTCGTCGCGCAGCACGGTGCGCACCAGCTGCGGGTCGATGCGGAATCCGTAGCGGTACTTGCCTTCTCCCTCGATGGGCTCGCGCACCACCCGCTTGGGGAAGTCGAGCACCACGGTCTCCTCGCCCATGACCAGGCCGACCGGGTAGCCGATGCCGTCGCAGATGAGGTCGCTCTGCGCCATGATCGGCTCGAACTTGGCCTTGAGCGCGGGCAGCAGCGGCTCGCCCTCGGCCGGGGCCCAGGTGGCCTTCTCGGCGGCCAGCACCGGCGCCATGCGCTGGGCCATGGCCTCGATGTAGGCGGCCTTGTCGCCGTAGATGGTGTCCGGGTCGACCGGGTGGGTGAGCGAATTCAGTTCCTTGCCACGCAGATCCGCGACCGAGCCGGGGATCATGAGCAGCCCGCCCTCGTTGCCGTGGATCTTCATCTGATCCAGGAAGACGATCTGGTCGGGGAAGATATTGCCCTCGTCGCCGCGGTCGTCGTTGAGGTAGCGCAGCTCGTCGTCGAGGAAGACCGGCGGGCCGGCCGACGGGACGACCCAGGTGGCCCCGACCTGTTCGATGTAGGAGCGGCAGCGGTCCATGCCGCGCTGGCGCTTCTGCTTGCCGAAGTTGGCCTTGGTCTTGGCCGGAATGTCGTACACCATCGGGTACCAGATGGCGCCGGAGTACTGCAGCAGGTGGATGTCCACGTGCCCGAAGGCGTCGTGCAGCACGTCCATGTCGACGGGCCGGGCGTCGTTCATGTTGAAGCACACGGTTTCCCCGTCGGCGACGACCAGGGCGGAGTCGCCGATCGGGCCGTCGGCGGGCGCGCGCAACGCGATGATCATGATGTCCAGGTCGCCGCCCGGACCGGTGACGGTGGTCTTGACCGAGTCCTCGGTCTCCACGAACTTGGTGAAGCCGAGCTTCTCGAGCTCCCGCTTGAGGTCCGGCACCGGGTAGTCGGGCAGCAGGACGGTGGCGTCCTTGTTGACCTTGTCGGCCAGGTGCTCGGCGTCCCAGTGGTCACGGTGCAGGTGCGAGACATAGAGGAAATCGCAGTTGCCGAGCTCGTCCCAGTCCAGCTGGGTGTTGTCGGGGAACGGGAACCACGATCCGAAATAGGCCGGATTGACCCACGGATCGCAGAGGATCGTTCCGGCAGCGGTTCGAATGTGGAATCCGGCGTGTCCGACGCTGGTGATCTGCACGAGCTTCATTCCTCCCTGACCGTTACCAGCCACCCAGAGTACTGGCTAGCCGGAGACGTCGCCGATGCAGTAACCCTCGGAGCCCGACTTCAAGGTGTATATCTGCTTTGTCTGGTCTCCGGCCCCGGTGGTGACCGGTACCGACACGGTGATGTACCCGCCGCGCGGCCACTCCGACTTGATGGACTGGTCCACGAAGGTCCTGACCGCCCCCGGCTTCGACGGGTTCACCGCCAGCGGCGCGGTGGCCGGTTTCCCGGTGCCGTCCGGATCCCAGGTCCGGCCCGCGGCGCAGACCAGTGGATACGCGTCCTCCCGGTCAGTGGGATGCAGCGGCCGGCCCATGGAGCGAGAGAGGAAGCGCCGCACCGTGTGTCGCGCGTCGGCGTCGTTGAAGCCGAGTTCGCCGCCGGTCGGGTAGACGTGCGGGCAGGCATAGCCGGTGGCGATGTCGCGGTCCTGCGCGGTCACGGTGACCTCGGCGTTCTGCCAGGTCACGGCCTGGCCGCTGGACACACCCGGTCCAGCGAGCGCATCGATGATGACCTGCGGCTCGGCGTACATGCTCTGAATATTGGGCGGCGCCATGGTCCAGCAGCGGTCGGCCAGTTCGTCCAGCCCCCTTCCCTGCAGGTCGGCCGCCCAGCGCGCGACGGCCGGCGCCGCATTCGGTTTCCCGGGCGCCGCCCCGACGCCGCCGCTCACCGCCGCGACCGGGCTGGGGATACTGCTGATTTCACTGGACATATCGAGGTCGGCCCCGAAATCCGTGCCCTCGATTCCGGCTTTCGAATCGCAGCCTCCGGCAAGGCAGGCCGCGCCGACTATCAGCGTCCCGAGCAACCACTGGTGGATTTGTGCACGCAACGCTGTCCGGCCGTTTTCCACTCGTGCGAACCTCTTTCAGTGTCGAGAAGTCACATCAACTGAATTGCTGTTACCGGGATCACTGGATGCCGCGCGGGCAGCGACTAGGCTAGCGGAACTGTGGAACCCGTCTATTACCCCGTCATCGGCCTGGCCCGCACGATCTTCGCGCTGCAGGGCCTGAAGTTCACCGTCAAGGGCGACGAAAACATTCCGGCGACCGGTGGCGCGGTGATCGCGATCAACCACACCGGGTACATGGACTTCACCTACGCCGGTCTGCCCGCGCGCACCACCGGGCGGTACATCCGCTTCATGGCCAAGAAGGAAGTCTTCGACAGCTCCGTCTCGGGGCCGATCATGCGTGCCCTCAAGCACATTCCGGTGGATCGTGCGGCGGGAGCGGAGTCCTACCACGAGGCCGTGAAGCGGCTGCGCGCCGGCGAACTCGTCGGCGTCTACCCCGAGGCCACCATCAGCCGCAGCTTCGAACTCAAGGAATTCAAGTCCGGCGCGGCCCGCATGGCCATCGAGGCCGGCGTCCCCATCATCCCCATCGTCATCTGGGGCGCCCAGCGCGTATGGACCAAGGGCTTCCCGAAGCGCCTGGGCCGCACCAACACCCCCATCTCCATCGCGGTCGGCAAGCCCATCCAGCCCTTCGAGCCCGCCGCGGCCCTCACCGACGAGCTCCACGCCACCATGTCCGACATGCTCCTGGACCTGCAAAAGGACTACGTCCACGAGCCCGGCGCGTACTGGGTGCCCGCGCGCCTGGGCGGCAGCGCCCCCACCCTCGAGGAGGCCAACGCCATGGACGCCGCCGAGGCCGAGGAGAAGGCCGCCCGCCGCGCACAGAAGCCGGCCGAATAACACAGCCCTACGTTCAACGGCCTGCTACGGGGAATCGGAGCCCCCGGAGCAGGCCGTTTCCGGTTGGGGCACCGAGCCCGGACGGCTTCGGCTCAGCTCGGGTCGGAGCCGCGAACAGCCGCCAGCCAGGTGGCCGCTGCCGCCGCGACCAGCGTCGCGACCGCGAAGGCAGGCCATCCGCCGCCGGAGGAGTACACCCACAGCAGTCCCGCGAACGGCCCGGCCACCGCGGACTGCGCATCCAGCAGAAGCTCGCGCCCGATCCCCGTCCGCCCCATCGCTTCCGGATCCGGCCGCACCGGATTATCGATCAGTTTCCCCACCGGCTCCGAATCCCGCAGTCGCCCAGCCGGATACATCCGGCGCCCCCCGACATGCACCGCCCGCCCGGACAATTCGGCCGTGTCGGGCGTGAGCATCACCAGCACCGGATCGAAATACACCGGCAGCCAGCGATTCTTCCCCTCGATTGTGAACTCCAGCCAGGACCGGCTGACCAGCCGATGCTGCTGCCGCACCCGCCGCACCGCCACCTCCCGCCGCTCCGGCCCGCCGGGCAACCCCGCGGGCAGCCACCCCAGCGCGACAGCGAACCGAAACCCGCTGTAGCCCAGAATGATCACGGCCACCGTGCCCAGCATTGCCACCTGCTCCGGATCGGCGAACGGGACCCAGGCGAGGGTGATCGCCAGGGTCCCGATCGTCACGAGCGCCGGATAGGCCAGGGGATGGCCCGTCCGGGAATTCACTTCAGGAAGCCGATTTTGGTGTAGTCGAGGCTGGCCAGACCGGCCGCGCCATAGTTGGCGAGATTGGCGCGAACGGCGAGATTGCCGGGCGACTGCATGAGCGGCATCGAATGGCCTTCGGCGAACACCTGTTTGTCGACCTGGTTCGCCAGGTCGATCGCCTTGTCGGGATCGAGTTCGGAGACGGTCTTCTCGATCAGGTCGTTGAGCTCGGGCGAGCCGATCCGGCCGTAGTTGCCCTGGACGTCACCGGGGTGGTAGCCCCAGATCTGGTCGAGGCTGCCGAGCGGGAACAGGTCGCCGACCCAGCTCCAGAAAGCGATATCGAAATCGCCGGGCTGAATGACCTTGGTGAAGTAGTCCTGGCCGGGCTTGGTGTCGATGGTGAGCTTCACGCCGATCGCCGACAGATTCTGCTGCATGATCTGCGCCATCTGCACCCAGGTGTCGGCGTTGTACATGACGTCGCGGATCTCGAGCTTGCGCCCGTCCTTCTCCCGGGTGCCGCCGCCGGCGGGCACCTTCCAGCCGAGATCGTCGAGCTCCTTGGCGGCCTCGGTGGGGTCGAAGGCGGGCGCGTTGTCCTGGTAGCCCTTCTGCCCGGCCATGTAGATGTGGTTGTTCAGCGGCTTCGGGTCGTTCACCAGACCGCTCTGGATCGCGGTCGCGATGCCCTGCCGGTCGACGGCCTTGCTGATGGCCACGCGCAGCTTGGGGTCGGCGAGGATCGATCCGGGCGCGCCGTTGAAGGTGAAGTGCGACCACTGGTTACCGGGTGCGCGGCGAATGGCCACGCCGTCGGTGCTCTGCGCGGTCTTGAGATCGTCGCGGCTGCCGATGCCGACGGCGTCGATCTCGTTGTTCTGCAGGGCCGGAATCAGCGCCTGGTCGTTGAGGACGCTGAACGTGATGGTGTCCAGCTTCGGCGTCGTGCCCCACCACTTCGGGTTGTGGCCCAGGACGATTCGGCCCTGACCGCGGTCGGTGGACTGCACGACGAACGGACCCGCGGTCGTCGTGATGGCGTCGACCAGGCTTTTGTTGAAGGCCTCCGGCGTGCTGGTCACGGACTTGGGGTAGAGGAAGGAGTTGCCCGCGAACTGGCCCTTCCACTCCGCGAAGTGCTTGTCGAAGGTGATGACGGCCTGCCGGTCGTCAACCCCGCGCTCGACCTTCCCGACGCGGTCGAAGCCCTGGCTGTTGGCGATCAGGAAATCCTTGTTCTTGCCGCTGAGCGCATTGGCTTGGGAGGCGATGTCCTCCCAGGTGATCGGCGACCCGTCGGACCAGAATGCCTTCGGATTGATCGTGTACGTGACCTGCTGCGGATTGGTATTCGTCAGCTGGATATCGGTGAAGTAATTGGTGTCGACGGACAGATTGCCGGCCGCGTCGGACACGAAGGCGCGCGGCATCATCGACCGCTCCACGCCGGTGACCTCGATGTCATTGCCGTCGATGTTCAGCGTGTTCCAGTTCGCCGGATACGCCGAGATGGCCAGCCGCAGATTGCCGCCGTCCTTCAGGTCCGCGACATCGTGCGGGTTGATGTCGTTGGTGGTGCCGAGTTCGGCCTTGCCCTGCGGGGAGGTGTTGTCACCGCCACCGCATCCGGTCGCCACCATTGCCACGGCGACCAGTGGGACCGCGAGCCTCGAGCCGATCGAGCGAATCCTCACCGGTTGCTCCTTCCGTCGGAGTATTGCTGGAACACTCTGCGCCCCTATCCCGAAACGACCGGGACCGGGACGGCGTCGATGAGGGCGCGGGTGTACTCGTGCCGAGGATCGCCGAAAACCTGCTCGGCCGCACCGTATTCGACGATCCGGCCGCCATACATGACCGCGATGTCATGCGCGAGATTGCGCACCACCGACAGATCGTGTGACACGAACAGATACGACAGCCCGCGCTCGGCCTGCAGGTCGCGCAACAGGTTCAGCACCCCGGCCTGGATCGAGACATCCAGCGAGGACACCGGCTCGTCGAGCACCAGGATCTCCGGATCCAGGGCGAGCGCCCGCGCGATATTGATGCGCTGCTTCTGCCCGCCGGAGAAGTCGGCGGGATAACGGTCGGCGTGCTCGGGGCGCAGGCCGACCAGATTCAGCAATTCCCGTACCCGGCGCTGGATTTCGTTGTTCGAACGGCCGTCGATGCGCAGCGGCTGGGCGAGCGCGTCGAAGATCGGCAGCCGCGGGTCCAGCGAGGCCGACGGATCCTGGAACACGATCTGGAGCTTGCGCCGGATTTCGCGGCGGCGGGTCTTGGTGAGGGTGGCGACATCGCTGCCGAGCACCTCGATGCGGCCGCTCTCCGGCGCGATGAGCTCCATGATCTGGGTCAGCGTCGTCGATTTCCCGGAACCGGATTCGCCGACCAGCGCGAGCGTGCGGCCCGACTTGATCTCGAAGCTGACGCCGTCGACCGCCTTCACCTCACCTGTCCGGCGTTTGAAAACCACACCGGAGGTGATCGGGAAGGTCTTCTTCAACTCCGAAACCCGCAGGACCACTTGCTCATCGGTGGGGACCGGGACTTCGGCGGGCGGCACCTCGCGGCGATAGGCCGTGAACAGGTCCGCGGATCCGACCTCGGCCACCCGGATGCAGGCGGCGCGGTGGCCGGGTTCGGTGTCCTGCAGGGGTGGCTCGGCCGCCCGGCAGTCCTCGACCGCGACCGGGCACCGCGGTGCGAACGGGCACCCCGGCGGCAGCTCGTGCATGGCCGGCGGCGCACCGGCGATGGGCACCAGCGGCACTCGCGCCGGCCCGTCCAGCCGCGGGATGGAACCCAGCAGGCCGACCGTGTACGGCATCCGAGGTGCGTTGAAAAGTTCTGTGGTACGCGCGGTTTCGACGATCCGTCCCGCGTACATGACCGCGACCCGGTCGGCGAGCGTGGCCGCGATACCCATGTCGTGGGTGATGAAGACGACGCCGGCTCCGGTGATGTCGCGCGCCTTGCGCAGCAGATTCAGGATCTGCTTCTGCACCGTGACATCCAGTGCGGTGGTGGGCTCGTCGCAGATGATGAGCTCGGGATCATTGGCGATGGCCATGGCGATCACCACGCGTTGCCGCATACCGCCGGAGAACTCGTGCGGAAAAGCCTTGGCGCGCACGGCCGCATCGGGGATGCCGACCAGGTCGAGCAGTTCCACCGCCTTCTCGGCGGCCTCGCGCTTGCTCAGCTTCCCGTGTGCCAGCAGCGCTTCGGCGATCTGGTCACCGACCCGGTACACCGGCGTCAATGCCGAGAGCGGGTCCTGGAACACCATGGAGATCTTGCTGCCCCGCAGCGTGGACAGCTGCCGGTCATCCATGCCGAGCAGTTCTTGCCCGCGCAGCCGGATGGACCCCTGCACACGGGCTTGATCCGGCAGCAGGCCCATGATCGCCAGCGACGACACCGATTTGCCGGAACCGGATTCACCGACGATGGCCAGCACCTCGCCGTCCTGCACGGTGTAGCTGACGCCGCGCACGGCGTCGATGCGGCCTTCTTCACCGGGAAAGCTCACGCGCAGATCGGAGACCTCGAGCAGCGGGGCGGTGGTGGTGCGAACCGTCTTATCCGTCATGCCTGGGCCTTTCCGGCGTTCTCGGCCTTGCTCGCGCGATCCTTGCGGCGCGAGCGCGCCCGCTTCGCGGTCGGGTCGAAAGCGTCGCGCAGACCGTCACCGACCAGATTGGCGCACAACACGATCGTGATCAGGAACGCGCCGGGGAACATGAACAGCCATGGATAGGTCAACGCCGACTTGGTGCCCGCGGCGATCAGGGTGCCCAGCGAGACGTCGGGGGGCTGCACGCCGAAGTTCAGGTAGCTGAGCCCGGATTCGCCGAGGATCGCGGCGCCCACGGCGAGGGTGGTGTCGATGATCAGGATGGAGGCGATATTGGGCAGGATGTGCGTGGTGATGATCGTCCGGGTGGACGCGCCCATATACCGTGCGGCTCGGACGAATTCGCGATCCCGCAGGCTCAGTGTGAGCCCGCGTATCAGGCGCGCGCTGATCATCCAGCTGAACACCGACAGCAGCACAATCAGCAGCAGGATGGATCCACTGCCCTTCATGCGCGGCGCGAACAGGGCCACCATGATGAAACTCGGCATCACCAGCATCAGGTCGACCAGCCACATGATGGCGGTGTCGGTCCATCCGCCGAGCAGTCCGGCCACCGATCCCAGCACGGCCGCGATGGTGCTGGAGATCAATGCGACCGAGAAGCCGATGATCAGCGACTTCTGTAGTCCGCGCAACGTCTGCGCGAGGATGTCCTGACCGATTTGATTGGTGCCGAACGGATGTCGCGAACTGGGTGGCTTCAGCAGGGCCGTGTAATCGAGCTGCTGGTAGTCGTATTTGAGCAGTGGCGGTAGCGCGTAGCAGAGGATCAGCATCAGCAGCAGGACCGCCAGAGCGATCACCGACACCTTGCTACGGAGGAAGCGCCGAACCACCAGTTTGCGGCGGCCCGCCGCCATGGGTTCGGGCGTGCCCGCGACGATGATTTCGGTTTCGGTCATCAGGCACGCACCCTGGGGTCGAGAATCGCGTAGACGATGTCGGAGAGCAGGCCCGACAGCAGGATCACCAGGGCAGCGAACGCGGTGATGGTCACCACCGGGTACAGGTCTTGCGCGGTGATCGAATCCACCAGCCATTCACCGACGCCGTGCCAGCCGAAGATCTTCTCGGTGAAGACGGCGCCGGTGACGAGTCCGCCGAATCCGTAGGCGAACAGCGTTGCCATGGGGATGAGCGCGGTTCGCAAGCCGTGCTTGAACAAGGCACGGGTGCGGGTGAGCCCCTTGGCACGGGCGGTTCGGATGAAATCGCTCTGGAGCACGTCCAGCATGGCGTTGCGCTGATAACGGCTGTAGCTGGCGGCCGCGCCGAGGATCAGGCCCAGCGTTGGAATCACCATGTGCTGGAGGCGATCCACGAACTGGTTCCATGCGCCGTGCACGACGTTCGCGGAGGTCTCACCGGTGTAGTAGAAGACCTGCGTCCCGGTCAGCGTGTTGGTCTCCAGCGCACCGTATTTCAAGAGGGTCGCAAGCAGGAATACCGGAGTGCTCAGCAGCAGCAGGGAAAACACGGTGGTGACGTAGTCGCTGAGTTTGTATTGCCGGATCGCGCCCGCCGCGCCGATCAGCACGCCCAGCAGGGTGCCGAGCACGGATCCGATGATCAGCAGCCGCAGGCTCACCCCGATGCGGCGCGGCAGCTCCTCGCTCACAGGCTGTCCGGCCATGGTCTTGCCGAAATCGCCGTGTGCCACGATGCCGCCGACCCACTCCGTGTAGCGCTGCGGGATCGGCACATCCAGTTTCAGCTCATCGCGTTTGGCGTCGATCACCGACTGCGGCGGGCGCGGGTTGCGATGCTCGAGACTGTCGAGTGGGCGAAAGGTGAGGGACGCGAGACTGAAGGTCAGGAACGACGCCAGCACCAGCAGCACGACATAGTTCAGCGCACGTCGCAGCAGAAAACCGGCCATCATTCCCTTTCGGGGTCGAGTTCTGCCCCAGATCATAGGGAGTGAGAACCGTAAACGCGGGGTACGGACCGCGGATGCCACGGCAATCCGTGTGTTATTGCGCGCGTCCTGGTGGGTGTGGGGGTTGCGGGGTGGTGTGGTGCGGAGCGGTGTCCGAAAGGTCTCTTTTGTACGGCGAGGTCCGGAATCCACGGGCGCACCGGTCGTGGCTCGAGGCAGGATGGAGTAGGTGACGCTCTTTCACCTGCCCAAACCCAAGATGGTCGCCTCCGATGTGGACGGCACGCTCATCGACCACCGTGAGCAGGTGAGCGCCCGCACCAAGGCAGCGATCAACGCCCTCCTCGCGGACGGGGTGCCGTTCGTGCTCGCCACCGGAAGGCCGCCGCGCTGGATCGATCCGGTCGTCGATGGGCTCGGCTTCTCGCCGCTGTGCGTGTGCGGCAACGGTGCGGTCATCTACGACAGCGCCGCGGATCGGGTGCTGGACACCCGCACCCTGGATATCGAAACTCTCACCTGGGCCGCCGATCTGGCCGAGCGCCTGCTGCCGGGCTGCGGCCTGGCCGCGGAACGGGTCGGTTCCAGCGCGCACGACGCGGCCACACCGCAGTTCGTCAGTTCGCCCGAGTACGAGCACGCCTGGCTGAATCCGGACGACACCCAGGTCTCGCGCGCCGAGGTCATCTCCGCGCCCGCGATCAAGATGCTGATCCGCCTACCCGGCGCCGCCAGCGCGGACATGCGCGCCGTGCTGGACCCGCACCTGGCCGGCCGCGCCGACCTCACCTACTCCACGGACAACGGCCTGATCGAACTGTCCGCCCCCGGCGTGACGAAGGCCACCGGCCTCGCGACCATCGCACAGCGCCTGGGCGTCCAGCACAGCTCCCTCATCGCCTTCGGCGACATGCCCAACGACGTCCCCATGCTGCTCATGGCCGGTCACGGCGTCGCCATGGCCAATGCCCACCCCGAGGCCATCGCCGCCGCCGACGAGGTGGCCCCCTCCAATATCGAGGACGGCGTCGCCCGCACCCTCGAACGCTGGTGGTCCTGACCGTCTAGCTGGGCGCGGCCGCGGGGATGGGGGCGGCCTGGGCCGGGGTACCGGGGGCGGGGATGGACTTGCCGGGGATGGGGTCCTGGACGGCGCCGTAGTTCTTCAGGACGGTGGTGACGATTCCGGTGATTTTGTTGAAGATCAGGGCGCCGTTCTGGAAGTCGGTGCGAACGCCGTCCTGGACCGGATATTCATTACTGGTGGGCAGACCGAGAAGGCCTGTGCCCGCACCCAATTGCAGGAAGCGCTCCAGAATCTTGCCGACCACCGCGAAGATCTGACCGGTCGGCGAGGCATACACGTAGCCATTGGTGAATTGGCCGTACTGGCCGCCGTCCGCCAAGGCGATCGGTTCCGCTTTCGGTTGTCCCAGTGGGCCGTTCGCCCCACCCTGATCGTTCCAGTAGCGGGCCACCGGGCTGCGATCGAGCATGTCCAGGATCTTCTGGGTGAGATCGGCCAGGGCGGCCAGATCCGCCTGGCCGTCGGCGTCGGGGGCGGGCTGCGGATTGCCCGCGTTCTGGCCGGGACGGACCCGCGTCGGACCGGGATCCTCGGGCGCGTTCGTGCCGGCCGCCACGTCCTCGGCGATCTGCCGGATCTTGTCCATCAGGGCATAGGCGGCGTCACCCGGGCAGGTGGTGTTGCCGACATCGCGGTGCGCGAAGATGTTCGGCAGCTTGACCGCCTGTCCCAGCGCGTATTTCGTGTAGTCGCTGCCCTCGGAGTACATGGTGGTCTGACCCTCGGGCTCGATGCCCGCCACCTTGGCCCGCCAGCCGATGTACTTGCCGATCGCCTGGATGGACACGTCCGTCGGGGTCTCGTCCTCGTAGTCGCCCATCAGCGCGACGCCCGCGGTATTGATATTGAAGCCGCCCGCGTGCGCGCCCTCGACCGGCTTGTCCAGGCCGCCGTAGCGGCCCTCGAAGATCTGCCCGTACTTGTCGACCAGGGCGTTGTAGCCGATGTCGCACCAGCCCAGCGTCTTCGCGTGATACGAGTAGATGGCGCGCACGATGCCCGCGGACTCGGCCTTGGTGTAGTCGTTGCGACCCGCGGTGTGGTGCACGGTGATCGCGTTGACGCCGTCGTCGTAGGTGGGTTCCTCGCAGCGCAGCGATTCGTCCGCGCCCCACTGCGCGCGGGTGATCACCTTGGGCCCGCCGCCGGGCAGCGGCGCCGCCACCGTCTGCAGATTCTCGTCGATGCTGCCGCGGCCCGGATCGATCAGCATCGCGGCCAGCTTCTCCAGATTGATCTGCGCCGGATCGGCCGAACCGTCGTCCAGCGATTTGGGTTCGGCGGGCGCGGCGGCCGGCGTGCGGGTCACCAGCATCTGCACGGTCTTGGTATTGCCGACGTAGATCGGCTCGGTGCCGGTGCGCTTGCCCGGCGCGGGATGGTCCCTGCCGTTCTCGGTTTCGGCGTCGTACCAGGGTCCCCAGGTGCCATCGGGACGTTGGGCGCGGAGCTTGGTGGTGGTGCCGGCCAGGTTCGGCGCGGTGAGCGCGACCATGCTGAACGGGGTGTCCCGGGTCAGCTCCTTGACCTGTGCACCGACCTTGTCGACCAGATCGGCGGGCACCGCGCCCGCGTTCAGCGCGGGGGTCCGCAGGTCACCGGTGAGACCGGGCACGGGATGCGGGCCGGGGGCGGCCGGATTGTCGGCGGTCGGGATCGGCGCCGGCACCCCGGAATCGGCCGGGGCGATCGGTGTTCGACTACCGAGAGCCGGTGTGGCCGCGGGAGCCACTGGCGCGGAAGGGGTTTCGGTGCCGGGCGGCCCGGAGACCTCGGGCCCGGGTTCGGCGATGAAACCGGGCACGCTCGCGGCCGGACCGGTCGGCCGGGCGGAACCGGGGGTGACGATGGTGGCGTTGGGGAGCGAGCCCGGGAGGGTGGGGCGGGTGACGTGCGGCCCGGTGTCGGATGCGGGCCCGACGGGCTGCTGCGGCGAGTCGTTCAGCCGCGGTAGCGGAATCTCGCTGGGTAGTTGGACCCCCGGAATGAGATCCGGCGGGATCGGAATCGATTTGGGCAGCGGCAGCATTCGCAGATCGGACAGCCGCAGGTCGGGCAGGTCCAGCCCGGTGAGCTCACGCAGCGGCAGCACGATATCGGGCGCCGAGTCCAGGGCGACTTCTGCCATTTGTGCAGGTATAGCTGCCCAATTGCTTTCATCGGCGTTCCGGACATCTCGGGAATCGCTCAGCGCCAGAATGCCGACGGGAGCGGACAGCGCGAGGACGGTGATGACCGGGAGCGCATACGTGGGTTTCGGTTTGTGATACGGCACAAGCATCTCCCATTCAGGTAAATCCGTCTAACCGCGCCCGGAGCACAAGCTTGCTACTTGGCGCATCAACGATCACACTAGTCCCTACTGTCACATTCCCTGAACGTATGGTTGAGGCTTAGCTTCGGGGTAACTCGAATGTAGCTTCGGCTCTCGACAGAACGGGTATGACATGCCGAACGGGTACCTAGCCAAGCGCCGTAGACGGCGCGGTCTGCTCACCCTCTCCCTCGCCGTCGCGGCCACCACCGGCGGCATCGCAGTACTGGTCTGGGCCTGGCCCGACAATGCCTTCCTCTTCACCGCCGGCGCCGGTCACGGGCGCGGCCTGAGCCAGAACGGCGCCTTCGACAAGGCCGTGGCGGGTTGGAACGCCGACCGCATCCTGGCCACCTATTACTCCGGAGCCGATCTCGCCGACGTCGGTCGGACCACGGTCCGCGTCCGCCTCATGGAGCAGGACGGCAAGACCCTCGACCTCGCCTCCGACTCCGTCTTCTACGTCGCCGGCCGCCGTGTCATCCCCGGCCAGGCCGCGCATCTGACGCCCACCGCCACCGGCGCCGACGTCGCCATCACCCAGGGCTGCGACGGAAACACCCTCTGGGAGGGCAGCACCGACGACCCGTGGGCCTACCCCGTCGCCGACGGCACCGACCGCCCCGCCAACGAGCAACTCGAGATCTGCGGCGGCAACGCCTACCGCGGCGTCCTCGGCGTCGCCCTCGACAACGGCTCGCCCCGTACCGTCAACGAGGCCGACCTCGACGACTACCTCAAGGGCGTCGTCCCCGCCGAAATGGTCCCCGGCTGGGCCGACCAGGGCGGCGCCGAGGCCCTGCGCGCCCAGGCCATCGCCGCCCGCTCCTACGCCCTCGCCGAAGACCGCTACTCCTACGCCCAGACCTGCGACACCACCGACTGCCAGATGTACCTCGGCACCGACAAGGAGGACTCCCGCACCACCAGCGCCGTCGAGGTCACCTCCGGCCGAGTCCTGGTGCGCGACAACCACATCCTGCGCGCCGAATACTCCGCCGCCCCCGACGGCGGCCTCCCCACCCCCGCCTCCGCCATGGAGGTCGGCCCCGCCCTCACCGACTTCCCCGCCGCCGCAACCCCCGCCGACCCCAACCTCCCCGACCCCCAGTCCCCCCAAACCCAGCCCGCCCCAACGGAATCCGACCCGGCGACCCCCACAACCCCGGACGCCACCACCCCGGACCCCGTCACCCCGGGCGCTGCGACCCCGGACGCGACGGTCCCGACCCACCCCGACCCGACCAATACCGTCCCCGGCACCCGAACTCCCGTCACCCCGGGCAATGTCCCCCCGGCGACCCCGCCGCGCCCCACCCCCGACGACCGCTCACGGATCACCATCCCCCTGCCGTCCCCCGGCAGCGCCGACCCCAACTCCGCGCTCTCCAACCCCCGCACCACCCCGGCACCAGCGAGCCCGGGCCCGGTCAACCTGGTGATCCGGACCGCGACTCCGGCTCCCCGGACCGCCTCCACCCCCAACCCGCCGACCTCCTCGGACCCGGTCCCGGCCGACGCTCCGGCGCAACCGATCCCTCCTGCCTTGGCGCACTAGCGGTTTCGGCCGTTAGTTCAGTCCAGGGTGAGGTCGCCGAGGGATTCGGCGAACTTGCGGAGTAGGGGGATGAGGGTTTCGCGGTCGGTGGGGGAGAGGTCGGCCAGGAGGCGTCGTTCGTTGTCCATGTGCAAGGGGAGGATTCGGTCGATCAGGGCTCGGCCGGAGTCGGTCAGGTGGACTTGGATGGCTCGGCGGTCCCTGGGGTCGGGGATGCGTTCTACCCAGCCTTTGGCGGTCAGGCGGTCGATGCGGTTGGTGATGGCGCCGGAAGTGATCATGGCGGCCTTGTTGAGGGCGCCTGCGCTGAGGCCGGATTCGTTGCCGGAGCGGCGGAGGGTGGCGAGGACGTCGAATTCCCAGCGTTCCAGGCCGTGGGTGCGGAAGAAGTCGGAGAGCTCGCGGTCGACGATGCGGCCCAGGCGGGCGAGGCGGCCGAAGATCTCCATGGGGGATGTGTCGACGTCGGGGCGCTGCTGACGCCAGGCGGCGGTGATCTGGTCGACGGCGTCGGTCACCGGCGGTCTCCTCTCGGGGCGGAATAAATCTCAACATTGAGATACTTGACGGTGAGGTATCTAGATGGTGTTATCTCAACGTTGAGATTATCAATGAGGAGCTATCGATGACCACCACACGCGCCGGAGCCGCCGGACTCGCCGGGACGCTCGCCCTCACCGGGCTCGCGCCACTGGTCTGGGGGTCGACCTACGCCGTCACCACGACGTTCCTGCCGCCCGAGCGGCCCATGTTCACCGCACTCATGCGGGTGCTGCCCGCGGGACTGCTGTTGCTCGCCATCACGCGGAAACTGCCGCACGGGCAATGGATTCCACGCGCGCTCGTGCTGGGCGGGCTGAACATCGGAGTATTCACCGCGCTGTTGTTCGTGGCCGCCTATCGGCTGCCGGGCGGGGTGGCGGCGGTGCTCGCCGCGGCCGCGCCGCTGTTCGCGGTCGGTTTCGCCGCACTCGGGCTCAATGAGCGACTCACCGTACGCAAGGTGGCAGCGGCGCTGATCGGGCTGGCCGGCGTGGCACTCGTAGTACTCAGGGCCACAGCCACTCTCGACACGCTCGGCATCATCGCCGGGCTGGTGGCCGCCATCGCCATGGCGGGGGGCACGGTGCTGACCAAGCGCTGGGGACGGCCCGAGGGCATCGGCCCGCTGGCCATGACGGGCTGGCAGCTCACCGCCGGCGGACTCCTGCTGCTGCCGGTCGCCGCCATCGCCGAGGGCGCGCCGCCCGCGCTGGACGGCCGGGCCATCGGCGGCTACCTCTACCTCGGCCTGATCGGCACCGCCGCCGCGTACGCGCTGTGGTTCCGCGGCATCGCCAAGGCCAATGCCACCTCGGTGGCCTTCCTCGGCCTGCTCAGCCCGCTGTCGGCGGCCGTCATCGGCTGGGCCGCGCTCGGCCAGGCGCTGGCCCCGCTGCAGATCCTGGGCATGGCCATCGCGCTGGGCGGCACCCTGCTCGGCCAGACCGGATCCGCGCCCCGCACAACGGAATCCGCGCCGCAGACCGATGACGACACTCCCAAGAACCGCGTCGCGGCGTGACTCGAATCCTCGATAAGGAGCGAAAGACCATGCAGATCACAGTGTTCGGAGCGAGTGGAGACGCCGGCAGCCGGGTCGTGGCCGAGGCGCTGAGCCGGGGCCACCGGGTGCGGGCGGTCGCTCGCACCGCCGAGCGGCTGCGGGAGCTGCCCGCGCAGGTCGAGGTGTGGACCGGCAATGCCGCCGATCCCGCCGATGTCGAGAAGGCCGCGGCCGGCAGCGATGTCGTGGTCACTGCGACCCGTCCGGCCCCGGGCCGCGAGCACGAACTGGCCGAGGTCGCCGCCGCGCTGCTGGAAGGACTGGCGGACAGCGGGATTCGGCTGCTGGTGATCGGCGGCGCGGGCAGCCTCACCGTCGCGGGGACCGGCAAGACCCTCACCGAGCAGCCGGGCTTCCCGGCCGAGCTGGTGCCCATCGCCGAGGGCGGCAGCCGCCAGCTCGAGGTGTTCCGGACGACCCCGCACGCGGTGAACTGGGCCTATGTCAGCCCGGCCGCACTGTTCGAACCCGGCGAGCGCACCGGCGCCTACCGCGTCGGCCGGGACGACCTGCTCACCGACGACCAGGGCAATTCCTCGATCTCCATGGAGGACATGGCCATCGCCCTGCTCGACGAGATCGAACAGCCCGCGCACCACCGGACCCGGTTCACCGTCGGCTACTGAAGATTCACCGTCGGCTACTGAAAAACCGCACGGCACAACCGAACACCTGTCGAATGCGCCGCGGGGGGGGGGGGGGGGGGGGGGGCCCCCCCCCCCCCCCCGGCGGGGGGTGGGGGGGTGGGGGCGGGGGGTGGACCCCCCCCCCCCCCCCCGCCGGGGGGTT
>NZ_JBEXJI010000033.1:0-104279 GCF_040609015.1 Nocardia sp. NPDC004860
CATTCCGAACCCGGAAGCTAAGGCCACCTGCGCCGATGGTACTGCACTCGACAGGGTGTGGGAGAGTAGGACACCGCCGGAACATCCTTCGCGAAGGCCCCGACCAATCTGGTCGGGGCCTTCTGCGTATCCAGGGCAACTCAACCAAATCGATACCTGCCCAACACGATTCAGCACCGAATAGTCTCTATGCGCTTCTATTGGCCGAATCCAATCACGCTACAAGCTCTCAAAGCCGCGGGCTGGACTCCAAGTCGCCGAGTAGACATCACCGAGTGGATCGACCGCCTGAAAGCCGAAGGCTTCCACGTCTCCCGCCTCGCGGCATCAACCCTCGAATCCTTCGGCAAACTCGCCATTCGCCCCCCTGACCTCGCCGGCGCCCTGTGGCCTCCTGACCCCCTCTTCTTCGACCCCATCGACGTAGCCACCGGCATGTACGACCGCTACGCCGACTTCGAATCAGCCCTCGGCCACCGCATGACCCCCCTGGCCGCCAACGCCACCGGCACAACCTTCCTCCTGATGCTCGACAACGGCAACGTCGTCTCCGACGGCATCCTGGCCCTCCACCTCCTGGGCCCCACCTTCCCCCAGGCCCTCGACCTAATCCTCCGCCGCCACCGCACCCCCGACCAGATCCTCACCTACCACCGCGGCCGCCCGATCCCAGCAGCCCGGCAAACCCGAGCATGCTAGGTCTCGGCACAACCTCAAATCAGATGACAACCACTTATGCCAACGTCCCGGATCTCACTGTGCCGCCAGGTAATCCGACATCAGAGACCCTCCAGAGGAGTCAGCGTGACGGCCGAGGGACAGGTGTGCGGATTGATCGGTGTCGATCAGTCGTGGTGACGGGTGCGGTCCACCCGTCACCAACGTCGAGCTCGGTCTCCCAGCGCGAGGTCCTCTGTGCCTGACACCGCAATCCGGCAGATTTATGCGGGGTCCTCGAAGAGGCTGTCGACGGTGCTGGCCGCTATGGATTTATCCAGCCAGCCGAGGATACGTTCGGGTTCTGTGCAGGATGTGACGCGCTCACGGGCCGCGGCGGTGATGGTGATTCCGTTTCGCTCCAGTGTGTGAATGACGGCCACGGCAAGCCCCTCAGCACGTCCTTCAGCGAGTCCTTCGGCATGTCCCTCAGGACGGGCCTGCGCGCGCAGGCGCTGGGAGGCCTCGGAGCGGAAAAAGGAGAGGTCCACGGTCATCACTGGGCGAATTGTGTTCGCGCCCCTGGTTTTTGGGGCATCCCGCCCCCATACGCTTCGATAACGCCTGCCTGACTGGACCCGATGACCAGTTTGTCCTTCCGTTTGGATGGAAGTCGGGGATGGCGTATCGATGCGAGGAGATATATGAAGGCCAGATCAGTGCTGTTCGCCGCGTTCGCCACAGCCCTCGTGGCCGCCGCGAGCGGATGCTCCGGCAGCTCGTCGACCCAGGCGGGAACAGCGAGCACGACAGTCGCCGCATCCCAGGGGACGACCGTACCGGCGCAGGGTAACCAGTCGGCTCTGCCTCCGGCCCAGGCTCCGGGCGGCCAGGGCGGCAATCCGTCTGCGGGCGATGCCAATTCGCCGCAGCCCGCGCCTGCCACCAGTGCCGCGACCGACACGCCGCAGCCCACGATCGCGCCGGTGACCACGAATCCGGCGCCCAACGGCAGCGGCCACGGACTGTGCTTCGACCTCAATTCCGGGCTCGCGAACTCGGCGATCAAGAGTCTCGCCCCGACCACGAACGGCGGATGGGGCAACCCGTCGGCGAGCAATGACCCGATCTCGGCGGGCTGCGATGGCGTGCTGTCGTGGATGACGGTGGAATCGGGCAATATTCACCCGTACACCCATGTCCTGTTCTTCACCAACGGCACCTACCTGGGTACCGCGACATCCAGCCCCTACGGCTACACCGAGGTCATCGGAAAGACCGCGAATACCGTCTCGGTGCAGTACAAGTGGGCGAAATCCAGTGACGCCCTGTGCTGCCCGAGCGGCGGCCCCAGCGTGGTGACCTTCACACTCTCGGGTGGCAAGGTGGTGGCGAAGGGGCAGTTCCCGCCGAGCAATTGAGTGCCAGGCCGATGCTCAGGGCAGGCGGACCGCGTCCGGAGCATCGGCGAGTTGGACCAGTAGCGGCGTGCCGTGCCGGGATGTCGGTGCTGATGCGGCTCCGTGGATATCCGTCTGACGGCCGGGTCGCCGTCTCTTATGTGGGCTCCCCTGCGATCCAAACCGCCGGGGCCCGCAACCCGGGTAGCCGCACGGCCACAACGGGGTTCGCCAGCCGAGCCCAATCCACCAGCGCGACCAACGCCAACAGTGGCGGCGGATCCGGCAAGAAATAGCCACAGCCACAACCATTTTCGTGATGCCTGGGTCCGCGCCCGGGGAATCACTGCGCCAGCGCCGGATTCCGGCGGGTTGCGCCACTACCCCCGATGGGCGATGAGGTGGAAACCGGCCCTCAACGACTTCGCCATCACCTTCGAAGGCCGGATCACCCCGACCGGGAACTAACCCACACCGAGATCGGGTCCACCGTTGATCCGAAACTCCCAGCGGCGGTGGTGGTCAGGTAGACGGAGCCAATTGCTGAGCTCCGGTCCTCTCAGAACTGGGCGTGTGTCGTTTCGACGTACATCGGCGGGGGTGAGATGCTGCCGACAATTCAGGCACCACCGTGAAGTGGGAATGGTCTGCAGTAGATGGATCGGGATCTCTGCATGACAGCGGCGGCAGCGGCCGTAACGGCCTGTGGTGATGAGCGTGAGGGTTTCATCGATGTCGGCCAACGCTTGTCGTGCTGCCGCGTACAGCTTGACAGTGACCTCATGTCTAGCCGTATCAGCCGCGTTGGTGGGTGCGGTGGCGCGGTCGATTTCGGCTTCGAGTTCGGCCAGCTGCTGCAGGCGGAAGCGGCGTTGCTGGTTCAGTGTGTTTCGCAGCGCGGGGAGGTGGTCGGTAAGGCGGTCGCCGGGGGCGGTGTGTGCGTGGGCCATCTGGTCTCCAGGGGTTGGTGCTTGCGATGCGGTGGAGTAGAAGGCATGGCCGCCCTGCCGGTCCGCCTCTTGTCCGATTTCTCCACTCGTGTCCCTAGTGCACGGCTGCGGCCGCGGCGGCAGGTGTGGTCGCGATGGTCGCGGTGCGGATTCCGGGCACTGTGCGGGTGAGGGCGATGGCGATGCGCCGTTCGGATTCGTCGGCGAACCGGCCGGAGATGGTGGCGTCGGCTTCGCGGACGGTGACAGGCCAACGCCGTGCGCCGATGTACTGATCGAGGAGGCTTTGTGCATCGGCCGTGAGTGCGTCATCGGGGGTGAGCATGATTCGCAACACGTCGCTGCGGCTGAACATGCCGATCACGCGGCCGTCGGCATCGACGACGGGCAGACTGCGCAGTCCGTGCGTTACCAGTCTGCTGATGACCTCGGCCAGTGCCGCGTTGTCGGGGACCGAGACCGCTGGTGTGGTCATCACCGCACTGGCCGTGTCGTCGAGTTCGCCGGCCCGCAAGAGGTCACCGCTGGTGATCACCCCGATGAGGCGATCGTCCTGGTCGAGAACGGGCAACGCGGCGTAGCCCAGTTCGGCGAGCATCAGCGCAGCCTCGCGTGCCGTGTTGTCGTGCCGCACCGCGGTGATCGGTCGTTGCATGACCTCGAATACCCGAATGTTCTTCATTCCGTTCAACTCCGTTCAACTAGTTTCCGGCTCGGCACGACAGGGCAGATCCTTCGCTGGACTGTTCTCGTGTTCTCCGGAGGCTGGGTCGGTCAGCGCGTAGGGGACCGCGTGTAGCAGCGTCACTGCCATGGTCGTGCCGCTGGGGGCCCGGTAGGTACGGCGTTCGCCCGGTCGCGCTCCGGAGATGGCGCGGCCTAATGGCGATTGCATGGAGTAGACCTCCATCTCGCTGTCTTCGGCCTCGCGTACTGCGAGCAGGAACGTCTCGACCGCTCCGGTGTCGTCGTAGCGAACGGTCAAGACCATGCCGGGCTCGGCGATTCCGTCGTCGGGTGGGTTCTGGCCGATGAGGGCGTTGCCGAGCAGGTGGTGGATCCGGCGGATGCGTGCCTGGCGTGCGGAATGCAGAGCCTGGTTGCGTGCGTAGTCGCCACTGTCCCCATCGGGCATTTCGATGTGGCGTTGCGCGAGCAGTTCCTGCAATTCGGTCTGAAGCTGATCATGGGCTCGAGATGTCATCCAGACGCCTGCGGTGTTGGGCATGTGTTTGTGTCCCTTCCTTTCTGGCTGGGTTGCAGATTGTCGTCAGGGGCGGGGCCAAGACGGCGGTGCCGCCCCTGACAACGCGCAGGCCCTGATGTCGGGCCGAGTCTGAGTCGGTGGGACCCGCGTCGATCGCGGCTGCTGTGCCGAATCGGATTGGATTCGTGCCGCGCGTCAGCTCTGCCGCTGGCTGTGTCTTCAGCGGCACGGGGGGTCTTCAGCGGCACTGGGGCTATGGTCGGTTGTCGGGCCGATCGATGCTCACCGTTTCGCTGCTGCTACCTGCGGCTTTCTTGTCAACTCCAGGGTGGCATGGTTGTCGGGGCGATCAGTTGCGCTGACCCGACAATCGAGGGGTCGAGATTTGTGGCGATGGCACAGCACGGTCAGTCGTCGTCGGTGACGGCGAGTTCGATCATCATGGCGAGTCGTTTGCGGGGGTCGTCCAAGCCGAGGTTGGTCACCTCTGCCATCTTGCGCAGCCGGTTACGGACGGTGTTCTCGTGCACGCCCAGCTGCGCGCCCGCCCGTGCGGGGTCGCCTTGGGCCTGTAACCAGGCGCGCAGCGTTGCCACGTACTCGGTGGAGTTGATGCGGTCGTGGTATCGCAACTGCGACACCGGCCCCCGTGCGGGGGTGCGTCCAGAAAGCCCAGCGGTGCGCAACCGTTGCAGCAGGATTTCGTCCCACGACTCGTCGTAGGCGGGGGGCGCAGCACCTGATGAGTGGGTCTCGTGCAGCGCCAGGCATTCGTCGGCCTCTTGGCGCGCCAACGCCAATTCTGTGACCCGGGCAACACCGCTGATGCCGGCCAGCACCGTCATCTGCGCTGGCAGTGCCGCCTGTAGCTCGCTTATCCAATGGCGTGCCGTCGCCGCCTGATCGGCGGGCAGCACGGTGTAGATGGTGTCGCCGACCAACGCGCTGCGGCTCGAACGGGACCAGCCGAATCCGGTTGTTGCTCGCTCGAAGGCCTGCAGCAGCGCGGCGTGCTGCTCGTCGGCGATCCGTGCACGCAGCGCGATCGCCCGCAAATTCTCCGGCGCCAACCCCAGCCTGCTGGCCACTGTCGCCGCGTCCGCGGCGCCCTCCAGCAAACTGATCACGAGTTCGGATTCCACCTGACGTTCCAGATCCGCGCTGGCCCGCGACCGCAACAGATGCAAGGCCACCGTATGCGCGCCGTCGGCCAAGGCGATCCGTCGAGCCCCGTGCAACGGTGCCGGGCATGACACCCATACCGAGCCCAGCAGTTGCCGGCCCACGCGCACGGCCACGACCATCCGCCCCGTCAAACCACGCTCTGCCTGCGCAGGAACGAACAACGGTTCATCCGAGACCGCCAAATGTGCGAAGACACCGTGTGCATCGAACAGGGCCCGTAACCACTGCGGCATTTCCCGGCTCAGGATCGTCTCGACCCGTGCGGGGTCGAGGTGCTGCTGCAGCTTCGAATACGCCAGCACCCGAGACCGGCGGTCCTCGATCGTCACCGCACCCCCGACCGCGTCGGCCAGACTGTCGGCCAAGGCGAACAAATCGGTTGGGCCGCGACCGGCCTCGGTCTCGCGGCCTTCCAGCACCAACCCGTACACCACCGCGGCAACCGCACTCCAGGCCACCGCAGGATCGACCACCATCACCGCCACCCCCTCGATCTCCGGCTCGTCCGCAGTTTGCGCACCCCCACGGATGAGCGCGACAACAGCCCGCGCCGATATCGCCCAGTCCACTACCTCCGACACCGAGCGTGCCCCGATCCCGAGCAGCACATCACCGACTTCCGCGGGGTCCTGATCGGCCCCGCGGATCACCACACTGCGCAATTGGGTGGACCGGGGAACCGAACACAACCGCAAACGGATCCCATAGCCACCCAGTACGTTCGCCAACCGGTCCAATGTCACCACGAGCCGCTCCTGTGTCGAACCGAAGGTGCAAGTGCAATCAGGCGGCCGACAGATGTTCGCGGACAAGGAAGTCGGGCCATTTCGTGGAGCGGTCCATCGGGATGGACACCAGCGCGACCCGGCGACCCGCGTCGCATCGACGAGGTGAGATTTCCAGTGCCGCGCCCCGTGCGACATAGCCTCTACCTGTAGACGCCGTCAATGCGTATGGCGCGGCTGCGTTTCCGCGGTGAACCTGTATCGCGTCGTAGCCTGTCACCCTCTGGGGATCAGCCCAGTCGTGCGACGGCATCGGCGAGTACGGCGGCTTCGCTGATGTCGGTGTTCTTGGTGCCGGTGAGCAGCGTGAGTTTGTTCTGGTCTGCCAGTTCGCGCAGGTGGGCGAGCGCATCAGCGCGCTCGGGTTCGGTGAGTTCGTCGCGGTAACGGCGGGCGAATTCATCGAAAAGTTCCGGGTCGTGGCCGTACCATCTGCGCAGTTCGGTGGACGGAGCGATCTGTTTGCACCATTCGTCGAGGTGGGCTCTGGTTTTGCTGACACCGCGGGGCCAGAGCCGGTCCACGAGGACGCGGGTGCCGTCATGCGGGGTCGGGTCGTCATAGATTCTGCGGATTTGCACGGTGCGTCGAGTCGTCATCATCGATCCCCGGTTTTATTGCTGCTCGTTTTGGCGGGTTTGGTGTTTGTCGTGCGGTGAACACGTCGGTGGAGGAGGTGTGGAAGCTGATGATTCCTTCGGCTTCGAGGGCGCGGCCGAGGTCGTCCAGGTCGACTCCGGCGGCGACCCGCTCACGCATGGATGCTGACGGCTGCCTGGCCCTTGCCACATATCGAACGGTACGCGCCCGACCGACCGAACTTTGCGATTTGCGTTGGGCGCACACATCATGGTGCAGGCGGTCATCAACCTGACGTGTTCGATATTGCTCCCGCCTCGGTGAGGTATCAGGGCTTCGTCGACACAAGTTTCGCACCGGAGCATTTGTGCGGTGACACTCCGGGCCACGGCCCCCGCAAACTGTCTGGACTGGCGCGTTCGCTGCGACGCGTGTACCGGGGGCCCGCTCCTGCTCCGACAGAAACCCGAGTCGGACTCACATCAATTCGCACGACAACTCGACGACTGATCGAGCGCAAGCATTGCTGTCGTGTCGAGCATGGTGGCGTCGGCACTCGATGTCGTCGATTTATGGTGCGGCGGCCGCCGGTAACGTGGGGATCGGGCGGGGTTTGCGAAAGGGGAGCAGATGGGTACCGTCCGGGCCGCGTCGTGTTTGATGGAAGTGTCTGATCTGGATCGTTCGGTGCGCTTCTACTGCGACGTCTTCGAATGCAGTGTCGCGATTCACGAGTCCGATGCCGCGATGCTTTTAACCCCCGAGGGCTTCCAGTTGTACCTACGGGTGAGCGGAACGTCTGTGAGGCGCGGAATCGGTGACCTGGGCATCACACAGATCATCTGGTCCGCCGACAGTAAAGCAGAACTGGACCGAATCGAGCACCGCCTGCACGCGTGCTATCCCGCCACGTACACCAACACTGCGAACGGGATCAGTTTCGTCGACGGCGTCGACCCCGACGGTTCCCGAGTGCTGATCACCTACCCGAGCCCCGAACAGCTTCCACGCGAGGTTATCGACCATCGGTTCCGATGAATGGTTGATCTCGTTGGTCGGCGCTATCCGAGTCTGCGGCGTAGGTCGGTCGGGGTAGTCGCGGTAGGCGGCGGCGACGTGCAGGGCGGCTTCGGGCACGGTGTTGACCACGTTCGGCGGGTCGGAGGCCAGGTGCCCCGGGAAGGCTTGGGAACATTAAGCCCAGGGCAGGTGTCCGCGTAGTTGCCGTCTCATTCATCTCGCACAACGAGTGGGGTGACCATTCGTCGGACATCTACCGCAACAGTATCGACCGCGCGAACTCGGCTGCGTGTGAACTGAACTGGCGTCCGAATGTGGTGTGGTCCCACCGTAAGAGATTCATCCGCTCGAACACGTCGCTCAGGTGCCCGACCGCGGACGTGATGGCCACCCTTTCGAGCGGGGTGCCGTCGGCGAGCCGCCAGCCGGTGGCGGTCAGGAGGTCGGCGACCATGCGGTCGACACCGTCGGTCACACCGGCAGCGATTGCCATGAGATACAGCAGGGCTGGCTCGTCCCCGTACTTGCCGATCTGTGCACCGGTCTTGGTTGCCAGGTGCCACCACAACGCGATCGGGTCATCGCGAAGTGCACGGCCTTTCGTTGTGGCCGACAGCTTGCCGCGATACTTGCGCACCAGGCCCATCTGTTGCGCCGACGCTCGCAGCTGTGCCACGGGTGGAGTCAGGTCTTCGCGATTGCCCTTCCCGATCCAGTCCTCGTCCATGCTCAGCTCGCGGAAGATGGACGACACGACCGCCGGTGGAAGATATCCGGCTCCAGTCAGGGCGATGCCGCTGGTTCCGAGATGCTCGATGAGGCAGCGATAGGGGTATACCGCGGCGGAAGCGATTTCCTCGTCGATGTGCATCGGGATGCCGAGCTGTACACGATCGGTCAGCTGTCGCAATTGATTTCGAGCCGGCGGCGGTGCTGTCCGCTGGAGCATGACTACGTCGCGCATCAGCTCAGGCAGATCGGCGTCGGTGCTATCGATCGGCCCGGGCTCCCGGTCGGCGGGAATCTCCAATTCGATGGCGGTGAGGCGCTCGTTGATCGTGTCGAGGTCGAAGGGGACCGGCGAGTAGTAGTTCTGATCGACGTCCTCGCCGTACAAACTCCGGAACTCGGCCACCGCCCGACGATGCTCAGGATGTGCGGAATCAGTTGCCGCAATGATCAATTCGTATCCTCCGACACCGCCGCAGTCCTCCGGCGGACCTGGCCGTCGGCCGTCCGTGCACACTGCGCGCGCCGCGCCGGGCTCGCGCGGCGACACGGCCTCCAACTCGATGACGTGCTGCCAGTCATCGCCGAAGTCGTAGAGGTAGTACAAGATGTCGCCGACATCGACCAGCACCTCATCCACGCGGACTTGCTCTTCCGGGATCCCCGGCTCACCCTCGTCGGCTTGGAACGGGCACAGGTAGTACTCCGTGCGTCGGTCGTAATACGCTGGCCCGCTGCCGAACTGATGCAAGTGACTGTCGGTCCAGCCGAACGCGGCCTGAATGGCCGCATGCAGTTCGTCGAGAAACAGTCCGGACGAGAGCTCGAGCCGCCGCCACACGGGCGGTTCGGTATCCACCAGATCGATGCGAACGCGATAGGTCATCGCCTGCTCCCGCCGCGGTCGGCGTCGAGAGGGCACCGGCACCTCTTCCGGCTCGCGGGGGCCGTCCATCAACTGCCCGATCAGCGCTTTCAGGTCATCGGGATGCAGCTGCGCCAGCATTTGCTCGATGACGGGATCCATATCGCGCTGAGGCATAGCGAGCACGCTACTCGGCCCTGGGCGTCGCCCGCCCGCCCGTGGATGCGTACGGGGCCGCCGCCCGGTTTGCTGGCTAAATGCCATGCCTGGCAATCGGCGCATCGATCGAACTACGGATCGTGAGATCCTCGAAGGCCGAAGGCCCGAGCTGACGGGTGGCCTTGGTGACGAGCGCCGGCTGGTTACTGTGGCCCCACGCGGACGGTGTGGGGTTGCCAGATCCCATTGCAACCAATTCAGCTTCCTCTCAGCGGAATATAGCCAGTTTGGGGTGATCGAGCGGCGAGAACTGCCCCGCGGCAACGCTTTCGATCCGCGCGTCGATCTCCTCGAGGCGGCGCCGCAACTCCGCCAGGCGCACTGGCGGATCGGTCTCGGCTCCGAAAGCCTTCTGCCGCAACAGCTCGAACACCGTGTTCAGTCGTGACTCGGTCGCGACGAACGACCGCTCGGCCAGCCCCTTCACCCACGCCAGCGCCTTCTCCACTGCGGGCGTGGTATCGAAATGCGCCTCATCCGAACCCGGCGGATAGAACTTGCGTAACCACCCCGCCTCCGGCGCGGCCCAATCGTTCAGATACGCCGTCGCGGTCTTGGGAAACGTGCCCGCCCCCAGGGTTTCGCATGGCAATGGCCACATTATCGTGCGGTGCCGACAGGGGATGGTTCCGCTTCGCTAGAGTCGAACATCGGATGCGAGGTCGGGGGCGGGGGAAGCCATGGGAATCGGTGTGCGGCGAGGTGAGCGCTGATGGCCCCACCTGACGGTGCGACGCTGGCCGTCGACCCCAACGTGTATTACCAGGCGGCCAAGAGCCTCGTCACCCTCGCGGGCGATATCGGCACCGCCGTCACCCGCGATCTGGTGCCGGGCCTGGCGGCCAGTTCGGGGATGGCTGGTAACTATTCGGCGGTGACCGGCTGGAACACCGCCTATCGCAAGCACGTCGGCGATGTGAGGACCGCGATCATGACCTGTGCGGCCGCGCTGGCGCACTTCAGCGACATTCTCAATATCGCCGGATACAACTGGGATGCCGCTGAGTACAACGCGAATCCGAGTCCGAATAAGGGGACACCGCCGCAGCAGCCAACGCTGGGGACGGTGAAACCGGTGGGGGCCGATGTCTTCCCCGAAACCCCGGACCCCAGCGGCGACAATGGCGCCGGGCTGGTGATCGCGCCCGACTGGCAGAGCCCGACGCCGTGGACGGGAGCGCCGAACGGGCGTGTCGACGCGCTCTCCGCGGCGTCTGCCGCGTGGGATGCCTTCGCCTTCAGCGGCGAGTTGCTGACGTCACCGATGACACTGTTGGACGTGCGGAATTCCTTCATCGGTGTGCAGGCGCCCGAAGTGCAGGATATCGAGGCCGCATTGGATGCGCTGAAGACAGGGGTGGAGCAAATCGGCAATGTCGCAGCCACTCTCGCCATCCAGACCGGGTACCACCGGGACCGTCTCATCGACGCGCGCCAGAAGCTGTCCGACGCCGCGCCGGGAGCGTTCCCGACCCATCCGGGTGTCAAGGTGACACCGACGACGAGTAATACCTCGCTCCGGGTTTCGGTGGCTGCGACGCTCAGCGTGATCGACGTGCTCAACGCCGCGAACACCTTCAACGTGACGGCACGCAACACCCCACTGTTCACCGACTTCGCCAAAACCAACTATGCCGTCGATGGTTTCGTCGCCTCGGATGCGCTGAGTGTCCTTCCGCAGATTCAAGCGCTGTCGAAGTTACCATTGCTGGCCGAATCTGGAAACCAGGGCGACAATACTGCGTTCATCGGAGAATGGGACAACATTGCCGCCTGGTATTCCCCGACGGCAAAGTTGACCGCGGTGAATCTCGGCGCGTTGGATGCCTATGGACCCCAAATGAAGTCATGGGCCGAGCTGGCGGTGAAGTACGGGAACGAGGCGGGAGTCGATCCGCGCCTGGTGCTCGCCATGGCGCTGCAGGAGGGAGCTCCGCTCCGTTCCGGGCTGGGAAGCCACTTTTACGATGACCTCCAGGGTGGGCCATCGACCTATAAGCCCAAGTCCGAGAATGGCATTGATGCCGGGAACATATGGGACTCCGCGCGAGTCAAAGCCTCCGAGCTGGGCATCGACAAGAACGGTGTCGGGAACTCCATCGGTCTCACGAATATGAAGGTGACGCCGTTCAACGAGGTCAAGGCAAAGTACCCGGAGCAGTTCAAGGGAAAGGAATGGTCGGATTTGGTGGGAAACGATGACCTGGGTATGAAGGCGGCTGCCTTGAATCTGAAAATGCTCAACGAGGACGCGGCCACCCAAGCGACGCCGGAAGTGCGCGCGAGCCAGCCCAAGGACCAGTTCCTTGGGTCCGGCTACAACGCCGGTGGTACCTGGGAACGTTCGCTGGAGGTCGCCACGGGAGCAGGTGCGTTCCTGGAGGACGACCAGCATCATGAGGTAGAGCACGGAAAGAGCACCATCAACGTCGTCGCGCTCGCGGACACCATCCTCTGCGGAAGCGGGGCGTATCGGTGAGGGGCCTGGTGCGCGGCGACAGACGATGGGTTCGATGGGGGCTCGGTGCCTTCGTGCTCCTGATCGGTGTGGTGCTGCTGGCATGTGGCTATCAGCGTTTCGAATCCTGGCGCAGCCTTCCGGTCGAAGCGACGCGAATAGCTGAAGCGACTACTGTCGCCGGGTTTTCGCGCACCGCGATAACGAGCTATACGGACGACGATCGGTCCTTCGCACATGTCTATTTCATCGGCCCCGCGCCGAAGCCGGATCCTGTGGCGGTCGCGTCGGTGCCGACGATCCAGCTGAACGGTTCGATCCCGCCTTCCAGCCCGCCGGGCGTCGATACCAAGGTGGGCGTGGTTGCGAAGGGTCAGCGTTCGGATGGATGCATGGCATCCGTCTCATATCCCGCGAATCTGGATCTGGACGCGAGGAGATCACAGTTCCATCTGTCCGCCGATCAACTCGCCGCCGTGTTCAAAGGTGAACAGGTGGTCATCGACGTAAGCATCGGAAACTGTGGCAAGTGAGGTATGCGGCGGCGAACCTCATCCGCGACCGAGCATCGCACTGTTCGTTTTCGCCGCGCTGCTGTAGTGGGTGTGCGCATCTCGGGCGGCCCGCTTCATCTCCTCGATTCCGTCGGAGACCTCGGCCGCGCCGGTCAGCCACTGCTGGAAGGCATCGGACTGGGCGTCTGCCGCGGGTCCAGTCCAGCTTTGCTGGACCGAGGCGATCCGCTGCTGTAGCCCCGACAGGCTATCGGCGAGAAAGCTGGTGAAAGACGATATCTGATCCTGAATGCCTTCCAGTTCAGACAGATTCACCTGAAAGGCTTGCGAGTCATTCATCATTCTCTCCCCAGCGGGATCGGTTCGGCAGCGGTTCAGAGTGAGCAGAAGTCGCCGGAGTTGCCTTGATCCATGTCCGTGTACATGGTGGCCGAGACGCCCAGCAGTTCGGCCATGGATTTCAGGGCCTCCAGCACGTCGTGCGCTCCGGCATGGACTTCTTCCCAGCCGTGGCGGTACTGGTCCGCGGAGTTGCCCTTCCATGTGGTCAACAGGCTCGTCACTTCGGCATCGAGCGATTTGACTCCGCGGATCAACTCTTCGGCTGTCAGTTGCACGAACCGGCCGGCATCGGTCACGTCGGCGGGTACAACGTGGAAGCCCTCCCCGGGCGTAGCCGAGCTCGATGTCATGAACCCCCCTTGGTTTCAACCCGCACAACGAATCCGCGTTAGCCTACACGTAATCGATTGGTGCGCTGAGGGTCTGGTATCGGCAGCATCGCGCTTGTCGCGAACTCGGCTGGACCGCTAGGTTCTTCATCGGCGCGTTCCGACGAGATCGCGGGTTCGTGCGTCGACGAAGGGGTTGCCGATGAGTGCCGAACTCGAACAGCTGGCCGAAGACAACGCGCGTCTCCACAGCGCGATCGTAGAGGTTCGCGGTCGGGCCGAAACCCCCGGCGGCACAGTGGCTGTCGAAACCGACGTGAACGGAACGATCACCGACCTCCGTATCGAGCGGTCGGCGATGTCGGTCGAGCCGGCCCGGTTGGCTCAGGCCATCGCGCAATGCCACCAAGCCGCTCGGGAACGCGCGCAGGCAGAGGCCACCAGGGTCTTCGCGGAGTTGCGGGATCAGCCCGAGGCGTCGAGAGGGAAGGTCTCATCGGACCCACGGTCCGAGGCCACGGAGTGGGAGGAATCGACTCCGCTCCGCATAACCCATTCGTTGTGACGTCACCTCGACCACGAGGCCGCCACATCGCCGCCACGCTATGGACACCAAAGTTTGTCGAGCGTTTCAAAGAATCGATCGAAGTCCTGGTCCAATTCACACCGATCGGCCGGTGAAAGCCATCCGAGTGGATCCGAGAATGCCAGGTGACCGAGATCTGGGCCGGTCCATCCTTTGAACCGTCGGCAAACTACACACCACGTATAAGTGATGCGCGTTGTCCGATGCGCCGGTTGCAGGGATGGATCTCTCATACCAAGAGATGATGGAGAAAAGGGTCTGAGGATGCCTTATTGATATTGACATGGAACGGATCTGTTGCGGTTCTGGTTGTTTCGGGGGTGGCAACCGCGGTTGGACACGCGCAGGCGTAGCGGGTGTCCGGGGTGTCGGAGGGGTATTCGTAATGGGCGCAACAGGTTCGTCGCTGGTGGCTTGGAGGCGTAGCGATCGGGCCGCCGGTCGGGTGAGAACGCGAAGCTGCCGGCGTCGCAGGCCGAGGCTCTGACGGATGCGTTGATCGTGGTTACCCCGGAGCAGCTCGAGGTCGGTGGGCTGTAGTGGACGTTGCGCAGGGCTGCCGAGCTTGCCCGGCGGTTGTTCGAGGCGTTGTTCGCCGAGCGGGACATGGGGAAAGGGCTGCGCCGCATGAGTTCCAGCGCCTTGACAGCCGTGCGCTCGAAGCGAACCTCGAGGCGATGGCCGAGTGGGTGGGTGCAGCGCACCTTTCCGGAACTGGCCACGCGCGCGAAAGCCGAGGGCGCGGTGATCCTGTTCGGTGACCAGGTCGGTGTCCGCGACGACGGGCTTTCGGGCGAATCTGCGCCGGCGTGGCCCGACCCGGTCGTGACCCGTGCAGGATCTGACTTCTGGTGGTTGATTCGCAGCCTCAATGCACGTGGGTGTGACGAAGGCACACGGGCCCGGCGAAGCCGTTCGCACGGATCGGGGTGTCGACCGGCTGGGCGAGCGCCCTGACGACTGTGGCCGTCGAGCGGGCCGAGAAGCGGAGTGTACGTTGACGATTGAAAGCGGCGCCAAGGCGTGTGTCGCAAAGACCCTGATTCTCAAGAGGTTTCGGCTCGGCACGGCTATCGTGTCGTACCGTAGAAGAACAGCGGCACTGTGGCTGCGGGGTGTGGGGAGAATGGGGGATGTGTGACGCGTGAGGCTGAACGGCGGGCGCGGATCCTGCGGTACTGGCGGGCGGTCGAATACTTCAGCCCGCAGCGGGTGGACCCGGTTGACCCGGCCAAGGGGTTGCGGAAAGCCGAACGTGGGCGGGCGCTGCCTTGGGAGCCCGGGGCGCGGGCTCATGAGCGGTTGGAGAAGAAGAATGTCTGGCGGCATACCGTCTATGCCGGGGTCTTTGAGCTGGGCAAGGTTCGTGAAGTGCTGGGGGCGGTGCTGCGAGCGCCGGACGAGGAACTCGATTTGGATTCGCGCGCAGGCGGACACAGTGCGTTGCTGAGCTTCACCGTGAATGCTGACGGGCTCTTGATTCGTGATTCGGTCACGGTGTCGTCGTGTGGGTGGGCGATCGGGCGGACCGTCGATCCGGGGCCGAACGATGACCAGTGGCTGACTGGGTTCGAGGCGACGCAGCGGGAGATTCTCGGCGTGGCCTTCGGGATCGGGGACGGGCGGGTGCCGATCATCAGCGGTGGGGCCGCGTCGTCGGTGTTGGGGCCGGTCGCCGGGATGCTGTCGCGGGTGGCTGTGGAGTCCATCGCGGGCGGTATCGCCACGGTGATCGGCGGCAGCGGAGTGCCGCTGGTGGGCGCGGTGGCCGCGCAGGTGGTGACCCGCGTCGGGGAGGAGATTGCCGGGCGGGTCGGTGACGTCGTATCCGATGCGGTCGGAGGCGGCGATGACGCCGAGTCGGAAGTTGATCAGCCGCCGCTGCTCGGTGCCAAGGCGCTGACTCTGGAGGATCTGGCCGCCCTCACCCGCTGGGTGGCCGAGCGGTTGGGTGTCGCGGAAGCATTGCAGCCCAACGTTATTCGCATCAAGAGTCGGCAGGTCCACGCGAACCACGCCGACGATGCCGGGGCGGACGAATTTCTCAACAGTTTCTACGTCGAAGACTTGGAGCGGGTCACCACCGCGGTCTCGGAAGGAGATGTCGGCGCGGCGTTGAGCGACTACCTGCGGGACGACGCGAGCATTGATGTTCGCGGCCGCGTCGATGTCCGCACCGCGCCCAGGGAAGTGCTGCAAGGGCTCACGCCGGATGCGATGCCGCCGGGGCGGTGGCCTGCCAAGCCGGCGCATCCACTCACCCTGAGTCAGCAGTTCGCTGTCAATGAGATCTACCATGGTCTGCGGGATCCGCAAGCGCGCGGCATCTTCGCCGTCAATGGCCCGCCCGGCACCGGCAAGACCACGCTGCTGCGCGATCTCATCGCGGCGATCGTCGTCGAGCGCGCCATCCGATTGGCGCAACTCGAGGATCCGCGGCAAGCGTTCGAAACCACCGCGCGCACATGGCGAACTGCCGAAACCGGCGGCGTTTCCTACCCCCGTCGGCTGCATCCTTTGATCGGGGAACTGTGCGGTTACGAGATGGTGGTGGCCTCCTCGAACAACGGCGCGGTCGAGAACGTCACGATGGAGGTTCCGGCGACCAAAGCCATTGATGAGGAATCGTTTCCATACGCGGAGTACCTGTCATATCACGCGACCCGGCTGACCGGAGTGAGTTCCTGGGCGGCGATAGCGGCGCGATTGGGACGCCGTAGCTATCGCTCCGAGTTCGTGCAGCGGTTCTGGTGGACGAGTGGAGCCGGTTCGAACGAACCGGAATACGGCTTGTGTGACGTGCTGGAGGCGTTTCGCCAAATCCTCATGGCGGGGGAAGCAGTCGAGGGAGCCCTCACCTGGGACGAAGCCGTCGCCGAGTTCGAGGAGGCGATGGCCGAAGTGCAGCGGCTGGGAGCTGAACGCCAACGGATCGCCGACATCCTGGAGCGCAGTGCCGAGTCTGATCCACAACTCGCACAGTTGCGCGGCCGTGCGGCCGACGCCCAGGCGTACGTCGCCGAGCTCCGGCTTCACCGGGATGTAGTGGTTGCGCAGGTACGCCAGGCGGAGCAACAGCGCGACACCGCGGTTGCCGCGCTGGAGACCGCGTGCACCGAGCTGCGGGCCGCCGACGGAATGGTCGCCCACGCCGCCTTCCAGGTACAGCTCGCGGAAACTGCGCTGCGCGAACATGCTCGGCAACGACCCGGCTTCCTCAAACGGTTGCTGTCATGGGAAGCCAGAGAGAGCTGGGAGGTGGAATCGCTTCCTTACAAAGCCGCCGTGGATGCGGCCGATCAGCGGCTCGCGGAGACCGAGCGGTATCAGGCGCATCGACGCGCGACAATCGGCGAACGGCAGCGAGCCGTTGATGAGGTCGCGCACGCCGTCCGGGCGGCTCATGCCCGGCTCGAAGCGTGTGACCGTGAACTCGCCACCGCTACGTTGGCACTCACCAGCACAGATCGCAGCGTCCGTCACCGGGAGAATCAGCTGCGCCGTGAAGATCAGCTGCTCACCCAGGCGCGCGAGCGTTGGGCCGAGACGGTACCCGGACCGGAATGGGACGCGGCCGTGGACGATCGCGACGCCATGGCGACCCGCGAGAAGTCGTCGCCGTGGATGGATGAGGAATTCGCTACCGCGCGAACCAAAGTCTTTCTCGCGGCGCTGAACCTGCATCATGCGGTGTTCACCAATGAACCGAAACTGGTGCGGGACAATCTTTTCTGCGTCATGGACGTGGTCAGCGGCGATGCTCCAGCGGAGCTGCCTGCCGAGACGGTGCGTGCCGCTTGGCAGATGTTGTTCTTCGTGGTGCCGGTGATCTCGACGACCTTCGCCTCGGTTTCACGGATGTTCACCACACTCGGACGTGAGGCGCTCGGCTGGTTGTTCATCGACGAAGCCGGTCAGGCGGCCCCGCATGAGGCGGTCGGCGCGCTGTGGCGAACCCAGCGCGCCGTCGTCGTCGGAGATCCTCGGCAACTGGAACCGGTCATCGTGCTGCCGTGGTCGGGGCAGCGACGCCTGTGCTGGCAGTTCCAGGTGGACGCACAGTGGACACCGCAAGGATCGTCGGTGCAGTCGATCGCTGATCGTCTGAACCGGTTCGGGACCTGGCTGCCGGATCCGGAGAACCGCGGTCAACTGTGGGTCGGGGCTCCCCTGCGAGTGCACCGGCGCTGCGATCGGCTCATGTTCGCGGTCAGCAATGAGATCGCGTACGACAATCTGATGGTTTACGGCGCCTCCGGCGGAGGTGAGGACGATCTACTGGCCAGAAACACCTGGCTCGACATTCCCGCATCGCCTTCGGGTGAGAAGTGGAATCCGGCCGACGGCCGGTACGTTCTCGCCACATTGAACCTGGTGCGCAGCCGAATTCGGGACCGAATGGAAAAAGAGCTTTCCGAACTCGATGACGAGCTTCCCGACTGGGCCGAATCCGAGGCGACCAAAGCCGCTGAACTCAAGCGCCGGGTTTCGGCAGCGGTCTTCATCGTGAGCCCGTTCCGTGATGTCGTGCATGGTCTGCAACGGGTAATAGGCAGCCGCTTGCCCCGCAAACCGAAGCGTGTCGGCACCATTCACACCACCCAGGGCAAGGAAGCGGAGATCGTGATCCTGGTCCTGGGCACGGCGAAAGATCAACATGGATCCCGTGACTGGGCAGCACACACCCCGAACCTGTTGAACGTCGCGGTAACTCGTGCGGTCAGACGGTTGGTGGTTATCGGCGACATCCGAGACTGGGCCGAACACAGGAACTTCCAGGTTCTCGCCAGATATGGTCGCCGCGATCGAGACGGACTACTGACAATCGTCGATACCGAGGATTGGTCGGTGCACGGTGCGGACGGTGTCAACTGGGGGCTCTACTGGTCGTAGGCAGGCGGCGCAGCACTTTCCCCATGCCCTGCTCGGTGAGCGACACCCCGAACGCCCGTTGCGCCTGCACGCACGTCAGCCCGTCGGCCAACGCCCCTATCATCCGCATCCGCAACGACTCTTGCGGCCCCGGGGAGAGCGAGATATGAGGAACCGTTCCGGCTCAAGGTATCCCGATCGTCAATGACTGCAGGCCGTTTTCGACGCGGCCTTCGCTCAGGAAGCTCCAATCAGACGAAGCTGAGCCCGGCCGACAATGTCGGCGGGAATCGGTTCCCACCCGAGGTGTTCATCACCCGAAGTCTCCCTTTACTGACATGTCAGAGCCCACCGATGGCTCAGTGAACGTGTATACCGTCGATCTGGGTCGCTAGCTCGACCACGCGAGCGTCCTGCGCACCGAATCGCACCGACATCTGCTGATGCAACCGCTTGAGCCGGTTCAACGCTCCCTTCGGATTGCCAAGGCGCAGTTGGCATATCGCGAGACGCTGCAGGCAGTACATCGCTTGCTCGTCGTAAGGGCCGTTGGCCGCGGTGAGTTCGTCTGCGAGCGTTCGGTACAGCTCGGCGGCCGACGCGAACTCGCCAGCGTCGAAGTGACGGTCGGCGCCGCTGCGTCGATCGTCACCGAATACCTGCACCATAGGTGCGGTGCGCGGCTCAACGAAGGCGACCTCGATCGGCGGTGCGATCATCGTGCGTGCCGTCCGGTAGCTCGGCGGAGGCACCAGGGCCTGCGCATACAGGCGTGCCGGACTGGCAGGTTCGCGTACATCGTCGAGTTCGTCGAGCCCGCACACATGCCTCAGCAGTGTGCCGTGCACGGCGGTTGCGTCACACGGCCGCTGCCGTGGATCCTTGGCGAGCATGTCCGACACCAGCGTGCCGATTTCGGTTGGTACATCTGCCCGTAACTTCGATACCTCCGGCGGCACCATTTCGATCTGCTTGCGCCACAGTAGGAACGGAGTACTCCCGGTGATCGCCTGAGTACCCGTGAGGAGCTCATAGAGCACCAGACCCAGCGAATACAGATCGGTCTGCGCTACTACCGGATCACCGTTAATCTGTTCCGGCGCCATGTAGGCGGGGGTCCCGAGGGTCTTGCCAGTGGAAGTGAGCCGCGAGACATCGCTGTCCAGCAGTACAGCCAACCCGAAGTCGAGTACCTTCACAGTCCCGTCTGGACACAGCATCACATTGGACGGCTTGAGGTCACGGTGAAAGATCGATTGCTGATGCGCCGCCGCCAGCACCGCCGCTACTTGCGCGCCGATCGAAGCGACAACCCCGACAGGCAGCATGCTGCGATATCCGGCGGTCCGATCCAGCGGCACACCGTGCACGAAATCCATCACCAGATAAGGCCGTTCGGGCGGTCCCGGCTCGATCCCCGCGTCGTGAATCGCGGGCAGCCCCGGATGCACCAACCGAGCCATCAGCCTGGCCTCGCGAATGAACCGCTGGGTCCACTGCGGATCCGCAGCGAGATCCGGCCGGGTCAGTTTCACCGCAATCGGGCGCTCGAGGTGCCGATCGTATCCCGCGAACACCTGTCCCATACCGCCGGCGCCGATCTGGGTGGTCAGTTCATACCGACCACCGACGACCTGCGGTTGCAGCGCCACCATCACCCCTCCGTGCGTCTCATCGAAGGATCAAAATACCGGATGAGGGCAAGGTCGGCGCTATGCTCTACCCAAACCTGAAGCAGGTCAAACCATTCGGTCGATCTCGCGCGTCCGTTACCAGCGCAGATCGTTTGACATAGTTTTCGGCCGCTATCAAGGGTCCTCCGAGCGGCTGGCATGCCAGCCGACCACAGCAGCAAGATAGGTGACCGCTACATGGCCGACGGGGCGTGGACCCTTCCGAGACTGGTTCCGCGGCCTTGCGCGAGCGATCCATACCACTGCCGACCGGCGCCGACGGCTGCCGAAAGGTGCTGCTGCTCGGCACAACCGCCGCAGGCAAGACCACCGTCGTTCGCTGGCTGCTCGGCACCGCACACGGAATGGGTCGAGGCTTACACGCTGTCCGGCAACGGATCTGTCGCCCGCCGAGTCCACGCGCTCGACGTTCGGGTACTGGAACGGGGGACGCCGATGCCGGTAGCAGGACGAACATTGGAATCGAATACGCTATTGATGAGCGTGGCGCGCCCGATTCGATGCGGCGGCCGCCGAGCGAGGCGTCGTGTTCGAGTGAACGGCACCTGGTCGGTGTTCGGTGGCGTCACAACGAAGGAGAAGTGAGTGGTCGCGGCGCAGGAAACCAGTCTGCAGCGGATCCTCGAGGGGAGCTCGCAGTACCTTGTCCCGCTGTATCAGCGGCCGTACGGCTGGGGTGACGAACAGCTACAGGAGCTTTGGAGCGACGTAATCCAGCTCGCCGAAGATCGCACAGCGGAGCCGCAGGCGACCCACTTCATCGGATCTGTGGTGTTGGCGCCGACGCCGGCGGGTGTCGCAGGCGCGGTCACTCGCTTTCTCGTCGTCGACGGTCAACAGCGACTCACAACATTGACTCTGCTACTCGCGGCGATCCGCGACTACCTGCGGGCAGTCGACGGTTCCGCCAGCCGCGACACCGACCGCATCCACAATCAGCTGCTGACAAATCAATATCACGACGACCCGGATCGCCTGAAACTGCTTCCGACACAGGTAGACCGACCAGCCTACACGGCCGTCATCGACGGCAGCGCTACCGATGACGATGGCAATATCGGCAGTGCGTATCGCTTCTTCCGCAGTCGCCTTGACGAACTAACAGCGGCCGACGACATGCCCTTCGGGCTTTCGCAGGTCGTCCAAGCCGTGGTCTCGGGACTGTCGGTGGTGTCGATCAGTGCGCACCCCGGCGATAACGTCCACCGAATCTTCCAATCCCTCAATAACACTGGTCTGAAACTTACCCAGGGCGACCTCCTGCGCAACTACCTGTTCATGCGGCTGCCGCATCGCAGTGAAGAGGTCTACCGCACCCACTGGTTGCCGTTGCAGGCCTCGTTGGACAACGAACGCATCGAGACACTGTTCTGGCTCGATATGCTGCACAAGCGTCCCAGTGTCAAGCAGAGCCAGACCTTCGCCGCGCAGCAGACCAGACTCGAGAAGCTGACCTCGGAAGAACAAATCGTCGCCGAGATCGAACGGATCGCCCGGCTCGGCCGCCTGTATCGGCTGATGAGCGAGCCAGAAGCCGAGCCCGACCCCGAGGTTCGCGTGCGGCTTACCCGCCTCGCCGAGTGGGATTCCACCGCGCCTGCACCGTTGGTTCTGCACCTGCTGCTGCTACGGGACCGCGGTGAAGCCTCGAGCGAGCAGGTTGCGCGAGCTCTGCTTTACATCGAATCGTTGCTGGTGCGGCGATTCCTTGTCGGTCGCGTATCTCAGGGTTTGAATCGGCTGTTCGCGGAAGCAACACAGCAACTCGACACCGCGCTGCCGGTGGACACCGCGCTGCGTGTCCACTTCTCGGCTGGTCGCAAGCATTACGCGACCGATAAGCAACTGACCGAGGCGATCGTGACCGTGCCGCTCTACCTGAATGGACGCAACGCGCATCGCAAGATTCTGATGACCTGGATCGAGGAATTGTTTCTCTCCAGAGAAACAGTCCAACCGGAATCGTTGTCGATCGAACATGTAATGCCGCAAAGTCTTTCAGCGCAGTGGCGCGCTGAGCTGAGCGCCGAGTACGGAGAGGACGAGGTCGACGTTCTGCACGAGCGGTACCTCCACACCCTCGGCAACCTCACTCTGACCGGTTACAACGAATCGCTGAGTAACCACGAGTTCGCCCTCAAGCGTGAGACCCTGCGCGCCAGCAGTATCCGCATGAACCAAGACATCGCCGCGCATGAATCGTGGGGCCCGAGCCAGATCGAGAAGCGAGGCCTGGCATTGGCCGAGCGGATCATCGAATTCTGGCCGGGACCGGCCGACGAATCAGCCTTTCCCGACAACCCAACCTGGGCTGCCATGCACCAATTGCTTACGGTGTTGCCCGCCGGCCGTTGGACAACCTATGGCGACCTCGGCAACCTGCTCGGCACCGCAGCCCACCGCGTCGGCACCCGGCTGCGGTCCCACCCAGCGCCCAATGCTCACCGCGTTCTCGACGCACACGGCATGATTTCCTATGGGCCCGGCGACATCCCTGAGAACCCGCGCCAACTACTCGAAAGCGAAGGAATCAGTTTCTCTGTGACCGGCAGAGCCGCCTCAGCCCAACGTCTTTCCTCCGACGAGCTCGGACAACTGCAGATAGCCGCGCAGAACCTTGCCTCAGATCTGGTGCATTGACGGCGAAATAGACGGATGCGGTCACGATTGTTCCTGTACGCCGGGTGCCAGATCATCGTCGATGAACCGCTCGAGCGCTTCCGCGGCTTCCTGGGTTAGTGGGTCTTCGGTTCCGCGCAGGATCAGTAGATCCTCGGACAGCTCGCTCAACGTGGTGCGCGCCTCCGCGCGATGACCCATGAGCGCGAGCAACCGCCCGAGCGCCAGCCTCAACTCGAGCGCCATTTCACTGCAGTCGCTCTGTGTGACGCGCACGTCGTCCAGCACCGCGCGCATTCCGGACAAGGCTTCGGTGAGTTCGCCGAGCTCGATGCGGCAGTCCGCGGCGAACTTGCGACATTGGATCGTCAGCTCGTCGGCGAACCCCTTCACCCGGGCGGAGGCCGCGGCAAGAGCGTCGAATTCCGCTCTTGCCTTTCGGAATTCGCCACCAAGGAAGCGAGCGAGCGCGATATCGAACCGTAGTTCCAGTACCCGCGGGCTATCGGTGCCGAAGGCGTGGCCCGCCGGCTCGAGGATGCTGCTGAGGACATCAGCTGCCTGCAGCGAGCGGCCCGCGGCGAGCAAGTCTCGGTACTCGGCCAGCTGATGTTCCAGCCGTTGCTCGAGCACCGCATCGCTGATCGGGGTGGTGGCGGGCAGCGCGCTCCGGAACCGGGTAGTGGGCGTAGACTGCTCCAGACGCAGAGGTCCGTTGGGGCGTCGGAAGATTGCGGTCGGGTCGGGCACGCCGGACAGATGCCCAGCGCTCGGTCCGGCAGCCGACCCCGGTGGGGGCAGTAACGGAAGTAGTCGCTCGTAGACGTCCGCGGCGTCACCTGGTCGCTGTTCGGGCTCTTTGGCCAGCAGGTCCAAGACCAGCCTGTCCAATTCGGCAGGTACTTCGGCACGCAGTTCGCCGGGAGGAACGGGCGCGGTGGCGGCGTGGTGGTGCAGCACGATCGGCGCCGCGCCGTCGAACACCGGGTAGCCGCACAACATTTCGTAGAGGATGCAGCCCAGCGTATACAGGTCGGTGCGGGGTGTTGTCTTGGCGCCGATGGCCTGTTCCGGCGACATATATGCCACCGAACCGAGAATCGCGCCCGTGATCGTCAGCTTCGGGGCGCCGGCCGTGAGCAGAGCGGCGATGCCGAAGTCGATGATCTTTACGGTGCCGCTGGGCGTGACAAGGATATTGTCGGGTTTGAGATCGCGGTGGACAACCGGCAGCGCGTGCGCGTACGAGAGCGCGGTGGCGATTTGCGCGGTCACCGCGACTGCCCATTCGACCGGCAGCGGGGTGCCTGGGTCGAGATAGTGCCGCAACGTATTGGCGCCTTCGACGAGTTCCATCACGAGGTACACCTCGCTCAGGTCCGCGTCGAGGACCGCGTCGTACACCTGTGGCACGCCATGGTGTCGGATCTGTGCGGTGATCCGCGCTTCACGACGAAACCGTTCGGCGAACTCGGCTGCATCGGTCTTCGAGTGGATCTGGGCGAATCGAATCATCTTCACCGCGATCTCGCGGTCGAGCACGGTGTCGTACCCCCGCCAGACCGACCCCATCCCACCGAACCCGATCTCTTCGATCAGGTCGTACCGCTTACCGATGCGCCGAGCCGGCACCGTTTACCCCCTGCCATCCCGCAACACCCATGTACCGCCGCTCTACATTTCGGGCAGTCCATGCCGCCGCCCCAGCAGCCGGAACGCCGCGGTGCGCGCCTGCCGATCCAGGTCCTTCTTGAACTCGTTGTCCCGGGCGAAGTACCGCGCGCCCAGGTCATTGAGAGTATCGAAGTGTTCGACCATCTTCTCGGCAAACACTTTGTCGAAGACGACGCCGAAGTCGTCGACATTCTTGTTCGCCAGCCGCGCCTGCTCCACCTGTGGTTCATCCATGGCGGCGTTGAACGGCACAGCGAGGTGCTCCTCGGAGAACTCGGTGCCGAACCGTTCGTTGAACCGCTCGACCAGCTCAGACAACAGCGACTTCTCGGGCTCCTTGGCCGACCCGGTGCCGTCGCCGAACCCCCGCAATTCCTGTGAGCCTTCAGGAGCGAGTCCGAGATCGTGTTCCCCCGTCTGCTCGAGCCGGAGGTGGCTTAAGTCGACCTCGCCGATGTCGATGCCGCCGTCAGCGCGTCGCGGCAACCGATTCAGCAGGTGGCGCCCGTACAGGTGCAGCAGTTCGAGATCAGGGTCTTGATAGGGCACGATCTGCGCGAGGAACCCGTACTTGCGGACGTAGTCGTTTAGGTCGGCGCGGAATGACTCGGCGAGCGCGACATCGTCTTCCTCCTCGCTGTTGAGAAACACACTGAACCGGTCGACAGCCGGTGCCAGGTGCCGATACAGCTCGGCATGCAGTTTGGCCCACTTCGAGGCCGATCCGGCCGCCTTCTGCTCGGCGTCGAGATAGGCGTCGGCGAAATCCTTCATCTCCTGCGTGATCAGGATCGGCGCGGCCAGCGCCCGGTCGCGTGCGACGTACAGCAGGTTCGGGTCGGTCGGCAGGGTGAACGCGTCCTCGTAGTAGGGCGCGAACGATTCCTTGATCTTCTCGGCCTCGTTGACGAAGTCGAGCACCACCAGATCCTGCTGTGATTTGCCTTCGCGGGTTCGGTTGAGCCGCGACAGAGTCTGCACGGCGGCGATACCGGTGAGCGTCTTGTTCACATACATGGTGGTGAGCAGCGGTTCGTCGAACCCGGTCTGATACTTCTCGGCGACCACCAGGATCCGATATTCCTTCTGCCCCTTGCCGCCCACTTGGGTGGCTCGGTCGTCGGCCCGCGTGTACCGGAACGCCTTGGGCAGTGCGGATTCGGCGAGCCCACCGTTCTCCGACGGCTCGGTGACTTCCTCGCCATCGATCTCCAGACTGCCGGAGAAGGCAACCAGCACACCGATATCCGGGTACTTGATGTCGTACTCCCGATCCTTCAGGTACTCCTTGATCGCCCGCGCCATCGCGACCGCGCTCTGCCGAGAAGCGGTCACCACCATCGACTTCGCCCGGCCACCGAGGCGGCCCCGGGTGTGCGCGACGAAGTGTTCGACGATCACCTGCGCATGCTGATCCACCGCGTATGGATGCATGAACGCGAACCGTGCGAGCAAGCTCGAGGCTTTGGCGTCGGGCACTTCGACATCGTCGGGATTCTGGTTCACCAGGCGGTAGTAGGCCTTGTAGGTGACGTAGTTGCGCAGCGGGTCGAGGATGAACCCTTCCTCGATCGCCTGCCGCATCGAATACGTGTGGAACGGACGGTATTCGGCGCCGTCGGCGGTACCGAAGTTCTCCAGTGTCTTCGCCTTCGGCGTTGCGGTGAACGCGAAGTAGGAGATGTTGGAGGCCTTCGCACGCGCCTCGGCTTTACGCCGCAGACGTTCGTTGATGTTCACCTCGACCGCACCCTGTTCCTCGTCGTCCGCGTCGAGGCCCATGTCGCGCAGCGCGGTCCGTACCGCCGCCGCAGCGTCACCGGACTGCGACGAGTGCGCCTCATCGATGACGACGGCGTAGCGGCCACCGGCCAGCTCGGTCTGCTCGCGCCGCAGATAGTCCAGCAGCGCCGGGAAGGTGTGCAGCGTGACGGTGATGATCTTGCCGCTCTGCGAGCCCAATGCCCGCGCCAGTTGCTCGGACTTCGCGCCCGCCTTGTCGTCGATCTTCACCACCAGGCCGGATACCTGCTCGAACCCGCCGACGGTGTCGCGAAGCTGAGAGTCCAGGTTGCGCCGGTCGGTGATGATGATGACCTTGTCGAAAACCGGTACACCCGGCTGCAATCCGGCCGCCCGCGCCTCCGCGTCGAGATTCTCCAGCCGCTCGGTGTGTAGGTCACTGAGCCGGTGCGCGAGCCAGCCGATGGTGTTCGATTTGCCGGAGCCGGCCGAGGCCATCACGAGGTAATCGTGCCCGGACCCGTGGGTCGCGGCGTGCGCGGTGAGTTTCTTGACCGCATCCCACTGGTGGAACCGCGGGAAGATGGTCGAGCGAGTCGCCTTTCCCGCCGGCCCCTTCTTCTCGGTTGTGTGCACGAACCGTTCCAGCAGGTCCAGCCAGTTGTCCGGCTGCCACACCTGCTCCCACAGGTACGAGGTCGCGTACTTGCCTTCCACAGTGGCCGACGGATTCCCCTTGCCGCCAGCGTTTCCCGGCCCCTCCGAACCGGTGTTGAACGGCAGGAACACCGTCTTCGCCGCCCGCAGCTGAGTCGTGACGAACACCAGATCCGGGTCGACGGCGAAATTGGCGATCACCCGATGCTTGAAGATCAGCTCGGTGGGATCCCGGTCCTCGCGATACTGCCGCTTCGCTTCCTCGACACCCTGCCCAGTCAGCGGATTCTTCAACTCCGCCGTCGCCACCGGAATCCCGTTGAGCAGCAACGCGAGATCCAGACGCGGCCGCGAAGCACCCGGCTTCGTGGCGTACGGCAGTTCGCGAACTACCGTGAGCCGATTGGCTTTATAAGTGTTCAGCACGTCCTCGGAGCCGACAAGATTCGGCTTGAAGTAGGCAACCCGGATCAGAACCCCCCGATCCTTCACACCTTCCCTCAGAACCCTCATCAGCCCCTTGGCAGCCAGCTCCTGCCCCAGCCGCTTTGCGAACCCCCGCTGCGTCTCATCCTGATCCTCCCCATAGGTAGCGACCAGCTCGCACCACTCCGTCTGCTGAGTCTGCGAGATGAAGGTCAGCAGCTCCCCCATATCCAGTCCGAGCTCCGCGTTGTACTCGTGCGGATTCCCCTCCCGCCAGCCGTTCTCCACCATCGCCTGGACGATGGCTTCCCCGAACACCTGCTCACTGTGCACAGACATGGTTCGCTATACCCCCTGGGTGAGATTCCGCCCGGAAGCGGTCGTGACATCGAATTGTCCTGTCACTGCGGCGGTTATTAGAGATTGACGGCGGTTGGCAAGGAGTTCAAGCCTCCGCTCCAATGCGGTACGCAACTTCTCGTCGCGATATATCACCCACTCTGTTTCTGAAACCACTCGTCGCTGGATTTCCAGACTCGGTACCGGAATCGAGATGAAACGGACATTTCCCGCTTCCAAGTGAGGGTGAAGTGCGCCGGTCTGTTCCCTGAGGAGCACATTTTTACCCCAGCTACTCCTGAAGACGTGCCACAAATAATCAGGAAACAGAAGCGAACGGTCAGCACGGGCTATCAGAAGAGCATGGCAGCTCGAGCCCGCGTGCTCCTCATCTACGATTGCTACCTCTCCTATCGCGCCCGTCTGTACGATCAGGAGGTCTCCGACCGAGAGCATAATTCGCGGACGCTCAGCAGCCCAGCTCTCCGGAACAAAATACGGTCGGCGGTCAAAATCAATCCTACCGGATTTGACATGAAGCGACTGCAGATACTTGACGCCCCCTTCCTCAACAAAGAGGTCTCGCGTCGGGCCAACATAACCATTAGTCAACTGCCGCAGAATGCGATTCAGGGGTAGAACTCGCCACCGATTGCCATCACATTCGATATCCAATTCGGCTAGGTCTGGTCCACCATTTTCAACCACCGAACACTGGAACGCACTGGAAGCACGCTCAGAAATCACGCTAATCTGTTTGCGAGTAAACAGAGCGAGGCGATCGATGCGGGAGGTTTCGGCGTCAAGGAAATCGGCGATGCGGCGCTGCTCCTCCCGCGAAGGCGTGAGGATTGGCAGCAGCCGCAACATTTCCCACGGCGTATCGAACTGCGACGGCGGCATATACTTAGAAATTCTTGTCAACTCGGCAAGATAGGGTGTCGAGCGCAGTAGATGATGCAGGTACCTCGAATTGTAATCCGAGCTAGGCCGACACACATAATAAGCCGGGCTGACAATACCACGATAGGACGAAGAACCAATCCCACCTTGCCAGGTGCGCAGTTTATTGAAGACCACGTCTCCAGGTTCGACGACTAAATACTTAGTCAGGTCCTCACCGAGCTGGTTGTGATTGTCTCCGCGCGAGTCGCGAGGAACCACGCCTGCATCGAGGAACACCGAGAGCGGCCGGAGGCCAGGCTCGCCAACCCGCTTCTCGCGTGTCATTACAGACCACAGCGACCGCCATGTCCATCCAACAGGTGCAGCAACCGAAGAAAGTACCCCCGACGTCACTTCGTCACCTGGCCAAGGAGTTCCTGAATCTTGTCCTCGAGGGTCTTGAGCTCCGCATCGATCTCTGCCAGCGGCCGCGGCGGCGTATACACGTAGAAGTGCCGCGTGAAGGGAATTTCGTAGCCCACTTTGGTTTTGGCGTGGTCGATCCATGCATCAGGAACGTGAGGCCGGACCTCACGAATCAGGTATTCATCGACGTCCTCGGTCAACGGAACGTTCTCGAAGTCGCGCAGGTCAGGGTCCGGCTCGGGGGCACCCTTCACCAATTGAACCTCTCCTTCCGCATCGCGCGTGCCGACTGCTTCACGGAAGGCTTTGACGAAAGGTGCACCGCTGGGCCACGTTTCACCGGCACCGACAATGGCATCGCGCATGGCGGACACGGCGTCAGCCTTCGTCTCCCAGGAAATACCGACCAACGGGGCGAGAAGGACTCGGAACGCGTTGGAGTCGCCGTACTGCTTTCGGACCGGCGCCGAGGAGGCCAGCTTGTCCAATCCTTCGCTTGTGAGCGCAAACCGCAGCTTCATCGGTCGCTCCACGGTGATGCGGTGGTATCCGAAGTCCTCGTTGTTGAAGACCTTCACCTTGCCGTGCAGCGGGTGGGTCGGATCCTTGGCGACCGTCAGCGCCTCACCGTACAGCTGCGTGATTTCCCGAATCTGTTCATCGCTGAGCTGCTTACGCTTGTCGCCCAATGACTTTCGCATCTTCACCCAGTAGTCCCGCGCATCCAGCAGGACCACCTTGCCCTGATGATCGAGCTTCTTGCGGTTGGTGAGGATCCAGAAGTAGGTGGAGATTCCGGTGTTGTAGAACAGCTGATCCGGCAGTGCTACAACAGCTTCCAGCCAGTCGTTCTCGATGATCCACCGGCGGATCTCGGACTCGCCGGACCCAGCCGCACCAGTGAACAGCGGGGAACCGTTGAAGACGATGGCAATCCGGCTGCCGCCCTCGCCGGACGCGGTCACCGGCTTCATCTTCGAGATCATGTGCTGCAGGAACAGCAGCGAGCCATCGTTGATGCGAGGCAGCCCGGCGCCGTAGCGCCCCGCTTCACCGAGGTTTGCCGCCTCCCATTCGACATCGTCCTTGATCTTCTTCCACTCCACGCCGAAAGGCGGGTTGGCAAGCATGTAGTCGAACTTGGTCTTCGAGTGACCGTCATTGTCGTCGAGGGAGTTACCGAGAACGATGTTCTCGGAGTCCTCGCCCTTGATCATGAGGTCGGACCGGCAGATCGCCCACGACTCCGGGTTCAGTTCTTGCCCATACAGATCCACTGTTGCCTGCGGGTTCAGGGCGGTGATGTGGGCTTCCGCGGAGCTGAGCATGCCGCCGGTACCGCAGGCGGGGTCGAGTACGCGACGGACGACGCCGGGCACACCGAGTAGCTCGGCGTCCGGCGCGATCAGCAGGTTCACCATCAGTTCGATGACTTCGCGCGGGGTGAAGTGTTCACCGGCGGTCTCGTTGGACTGTTCGGAGAAGCGCCGGATCAGTTCCTCAAACACGTAACCCATCTGATGGTTCGACACCACTTCCGGGCGCAGGTCCAGGTCCGCGAACTTGCCGACCACCTGGTACAGCAGGCCCGCCGTGTCGAGTTTGCGGATCTGCTGGGCGAACTCGTATTTCTCCAGCACCTCACGCGCGTTCTCGGAGAAGGCGCCGATGTAGGCGATCAGGTTCTTCGAGGCGTAGGTCGGGTCGGCGGCGATCTTCTTCAGGGTGAGATCGCTGGTGTTGTAGAACACCGCGCCGGCCGCCATGGTCAGGAACTTGTGGACATCGAGGTCTTTCCCCGCCAGCGACTCGGCCTTGGCGACGACCGCGTCCCGGGTAGGCGCCAGCACGCACTCCAGGCGTCGTAGCACCGTGAACGGGAGGATCACCTTGCCGTAATCGGACTGCTTGTAGTCGCCGCGCAGCAGGTCCGCGACCGACCACGCGTGGTTGGCCAGCTCGCTGTGCTTGCCGGTGTTCACTCACTGCCTCCTCGAGGATTACCAATGTCTTCGTGTGTCGCGCTGCCCGCGGTCGGTTCGAGCGCACCGGCGACCAGACCGGTGGTCATCACCTCGGCGACCTGATCTACTGCCTCGCCGGCCTGAGCCAATGCCGCTCGAAGCTGGTGCAGGCGGCGAAACGCTTCGCCGTAGCGCTGTTGCTGGGCCAACGGCAACAACGGTATTCGCGTTCGGTGCAGAGCGGAGTGAATCGCGGTCGTGCCAAGGGAAGAGCCCTCATCGATGCCGCCGATGAATCCAGCGACGAACCACGGGTCCAGGCGTTGCGGGTCCGTGCGCACGAGTTGCACGTTCGGGCCGAGTGCGATCCCCTCCTCTTCCGGGCCCCCGATCCGGAAGGCTTGGCCCCGAGGAACGCGCACTGTCGGCACCAGAACGTCACCGATCTCGACTTCGACCGCCAGGCTGTCGGGCTCCACCTTGATCTTGCCGGATGCCGGACCGCCGGTGGCGATGTCGCGGCCGGTGATGGCCAGCCGCAGATCCTCGTCGTCGGATGCGGTCGACCTCGACGGTTGCGCACGCAGGATGCGGACGGCTCCGCCCGACGCCAGATCGGACAGAGTCGCGGTCCGCCACGTCGCACCCGAGATCTGCCTAACCTGGCCGACAGCTTCGGAGGCGTCAGCGAGTTCCGCAACGGTGGCGCGCAGGCGTGACAGTGCCGTATCGGCCTCGTCGGCAACGATTTCGGGGTCGATCGCCAACCTCACCCGCGGTCCTGGCGTGAGATCGACCTCTTCGTCGAGCAGGTCGACAACCCTGACGACGGTCGACACGTTGGGCTCTTCGGCCTGCGCTGCTCGACCTTCGACGAAGGCGGACCACACTCGCCGCACCGTCTCGGCGACCGGCGGCCAATCGACAGCGTCGCCGGCGCCGCTTTGCGCGGCCTCGCCCGCGGCCGTGTCGACCAGCAGCACGCTGTCGGCCACCGCCGCGTCGGGGTCCGGCTTCTCCAGGATCCAGATCTGAGGGTTCAGTCGCGCCCACAGCAGCTGAGGCAGTCGCGGCGGCAGGGTGATGACCGCACGCAGCGCGCCCGCTCGCAACAGCGCACCGCGGATTCGCCTGCCGGATGCCTTCGACGCGACATGCGCGGGAAGAAGCAGCACGGCACGTCCGCGGGGACGAAGATGCGCGAGCGCGTGCTGGACCCAGGCGAGGTCGGAATCCATGCGCCCGGGCGTGCCATACGCCCACCGCGGGTCGTCGATATGCACTCGATCCGCGGCCCAGTCTCGAACACTCAGCGGACTGCTCAGTACCGCGTCCACTTCCAGGCCGGGGAAGGCGTCGTCGTGCAGGCTGTCGCCGGTGGCGATGTCGGCGTCGACCTCGGTTTCGGCTTGGACCACCAGACGGGCAAGGGCCGCTTGGGTTTCCGAGATGTCCTGTCCGTAAAGCTCGGTGGCGCCGCGCTCCGCCGCCGCGACGAGCAACGAACCGCCACCGCACGCGGGGTCGAGCACCCGCGTCGGCCCGGCCTGGAGCGGCTCGAGCAGTTCGGCCATGAGGGCGGCGACCAGCTCGGGAGTCCGGTAGAGGCCGACATTCTGCTCACCGCCGTGCGCGTGGTCGGCCAACGCCTGCAGTGCCGCGCGGGGCCCCTCGACCTCGGCGGCGTGGGCCAATGTTTTCAGGACGCCGGACACGGCGTCGGTTGTCGCGGGGTCCGACGACACCCAGCCGGAATCGGACGGCTTCAGCCCGGCCAGCAGGATCCGCGCGTCATCGCTGGACAGCGCGGAACGCAACTCTGTCTGCAACGAGAGAATCGGTGCGTCGGTGGCGTCTTGGCCGCGGTCGGCCAACCATGCCTGCACCGCGTTCCAGTCGAACACGGGCCGGAACTCGGTGCCGCCCACCGGCTTCGGAAAATCCTCATGACGTTTGCGCCAGTTGCTCACGGTCGCGCGGGTCACGCCGACCAGTTTGGAGATCTCCGTGGCGGTCACGGGTGGAACCAGGTTCGACATGTCACCCCTCTCGTGTACATCACGATCCTGGTGCATGCGTGTGTGAAAATCAAGCCAAATTGCATTGCTTGACAACATTCACACAGAGCCTGATGATGTGTACATCAACAAACTGGCGCGGGTCGCGCCGGCTCTCTCTGGCTCCACCCGAATCACCTATACGAAAAGGGTTCACCGCCATGACCGATCCGCTTCCCGACAGCACCCGCCTCGCCCCCTGGATCGCCGACCAGATCGACGGATCGGACCTCCCCGACGAAGTGGGACTGCTGGTATTGGCCGCCTTCGAAGGCGATCGAGCGCTCGACGACTACCTGGGCGGCGGCACGCCGGTACGGCTCGCCGAGGAACCGCCCGCCGGCCGAACACCATCAGATGCTCGCGGAACTTTCCTCACTTCGGTGGAAGTTGAGGGTTTTCGGGGGATCGGACCCGCCACCACCTTGAACCTGCGGCCCGAACCGGGGCTGACAATCGTGGCCGGGCGCAACGGATCTGGAAAGTCCAGCATCTCCGAGGCGTTGGAGCTCACGCTCACCGGCAGCACCGTCCGCTGGTCCACCAAGAAGTCGACCCAGTGGCGTGACCAGTGGCGCAACCTGCACCACCCCACCGCGCGCATCGCGGTCAGCATGGTGGAGGAGGACAATGACCCGGTCGTGGTGCGGCTCGACTGGTCCGACGACGAGACCGACGTGAACCAGCACACCACCCGCACCCAGCGACGCGGCGGCAAGCAGCAGATCGGTCGCGACGACCTCGGCTGGGACGCACCGCTGCAGCGATTCCGCCCGATCCTGTCCTACGACGAACTCGGCGCGATGCTCAACGGCACTCCCAGCGACCTGCACGACGCGATCTCGCGAGTCCTGGGAGTCGAACAGCTGACCGAGGCGATCAATCGAATCTCGGTGCGACACAAGGACCGCAAGGCGCCCGGCGACGACCTCGCGAAACGCCGCAAAGCCCTGGCCGAGGCGGTCGCGGAATTCGACGACGAGCGGGCCGCCGCAGTGGCGCCACTGCTGCGCAAGACCGCGCCCGACCTGGAGAAGCTGCGCGCGTCGCTGCGCGAGGCCGAAGCCGTTGCGAGCGGACCGGTTTCAGAGCTGCGTGACCTCGCGAACCTGACGGCCCCGATCACCCCGGAGGGCGCCGTCGCCATCGCTACGCGGTTGCGAGACATCGACGCCGAACTGGCCGCGCTCAGTGTCGTGTCCGATGACCGCGCACTGTCCACCCTGCGGTTGCTCGAACAGGCTCTGCGGGTGCACGAAGAGCACGGCGACATGGCGTGCCCGGTATGTCACGGCCGCACGCTCGACGCGACCTGGGCTCGGGAAAGCCGTGCGGCGGTGACCGCGGACCGGCAGCACCTGTCAGCGCTGAACGATGCCCGAAAAGTATTGGAACAGGCGCACTCCGAGGCCCTTCGCGCGCTGCCGCCCGTGCCCGCCATCCTCGACCACGCCCCCGTGCCGGAGCTCGAGGAGACGGTGGCAGCCGCCCGCAGCGCGTGGCAGAGGTGGGGCGCGATCACGCACGGCCCCGTTGCGCCGACGACGGCACAGCTCGCCGACCACCTGGAAACCAACGCCGCCGCACTCGGCGACGCGGTCGCCGCGCTCGACAAGGCCGCGGCGGCATGGCTGGCGGAGCGTGAGGACCGCTGGCAGCCGGTGAACGCCGAACTTCATGCCTGGTGCGCGGATTGGGAGGCGTGGCTGGGGGCCAAGCCCGTGGTCGATCAGCTCAATGAGGCCAAGAAATGGCTTCAGGACAACGATCGCCGACTGCGCAACGAACGCCTCGCGCCGATCCGCGAGGGCGTCCAGCACGCGTGGGCGACGCTGCGGCAGGAAAGCAACGTCGAGATCGGCGACCTGTGCCTGGAAGGGTCCGCGACCCGGCGCAAGCTGCGCATCGACTCGCTGGTCGACGGCGTGGCCGCGGATGGGCTCACCGTGCTGAGCCAGGGCGAACTCCACGCCCTGGCACTCGCCCTGTTTCTGCCGCGCGCCACCATGGCCGAGTCACCGTTTCGATTCCTCGTCCTCGACGACCCCGTGCAGGCCATGGACCCGGCCAAGGTGGACGGGCTCGTCACATTGCTGAGCGAGCTCGCCCAGACCCGCCAGGTCGTGGTCTTCTCCCACGACGACCGCCTGCCCGCCGCGGTGCGGCGGGGGAACTTCGCGGCCACCATCGTTGAAGTCAACCGCGGCAGGGACTCTCAGGTGTCGATCACGATGCTCACCGATCCCGCTCGACGGTATATCGAAGACGCTTTCGGCCTGGTGCTCGAATACGAGAATGGCAAGCTCCCTGATGAGGCGATGCGCCGGACGCTGCCCGGCATGCTGCGGTTCGCGGTCGAAACAGCCGCCCGCCATACGTATTTCACGCGCAACATCAGGGCCGGACGGTCGCTTCAAACACTCGAGAACGAGTGGGGAGAAGCGGCCACCACACGAGCCAAGGTGATCCTCGGAGTGTTCGGCGAACGACGGGAAAACCATGTGCTCGAACAGTGGGCGCGAGCGCAGTATCAGAAGTCCGCGCTGCACATCACAGGGCCCAGGATGCACGACGGGCTCACCCCGACCTCCGATCCACGCCAGGCGGCAAAGGACGTCCAGCGCCTGGTCGACGACATCGAAAAGGCGGGAAAGTGACCAGCTTGCTGACTCTCGCTGCTGAGCAGAGTTCCCGACAATCCCCGCACAGCAATAGGATCGCGGCCTGGCTGACCCGGACCGCACTCGAGCAGATCGTTGACGAACTCCTGCGCGCGAAGGGGATCAACCCGGGGAGGGCCAGCAGCCGAACCCGCCTGGCCTGCCTCGAAATCGCCTACCGCGATGAGAGTGATCTCCCGTCCCGATCTCAGTACGCGTGGACGCGGTTGTCCGAGGCGTGCCACCAGCACGCCTACCAGCTGTCACCGACGTACCAGGAAGTACAGCACCTACTCGAGATCGTCCGCAGTCTCCAGACAAGCCGACCGCAAGTCCGGTCCGCCGAAGGAGAGGTCGCCTCTCGTTGATGGGTTCCGAGCATGTGCCGAGCATCGACAACCCGCTGATGAGACGCAGAACTGTCGGTCAGCATGTCCAGAGTGCTCGCGGGCCGGCGAACGAGACACGGTTTGCTGCGCGACGAACCCGGGTCGCCACAGGTTCGATGCGGAGACCCGACACCGTGCCGCTCGCATCCGGTAACAACGTTGCCCTCCTTTACGATTCGGCGTGGACGTCACATGTCCGCAGCACAAACCCAGGGGGACTATGCCCAGAGAAGGCCTCTGTGAGTTCAGCACGTTTCTTTCGTCGCTCGAGGGATTCCCGTCGGCAAACGCAGTCGCGACGCCACGTGCCCTTGCGTCGGAACCGAACAGGGAACGGTCACCGTCAGTGGTCGGAACGCATCGCTCGGCTACGAGCGGAGGGAGCCACAGTTGAAGCACGCGATGGACTGGCACCTCGAATTGCTGGTTGATGCGGAAGATGCAGAGAAGAGCCATCCGGGGTTCGAGTGCCCGAACTGCTGGAAAGAAGTCACACTCGCGCGCGGCAAAATCAATGCGGCCTACTTCCGGCACGCAGACGAATCACCAAGCTGCCCTGACTACCACCCGGGCATCAGCTCCTCTTCTCAGTGGACTAGTCAGCATGACTCGCGCTTCGCTCTTCGACTTGCCTGCACTGAGGACAAATGGACTCTCTATCTCAAATTGCCGGAACTCCGGGATACCGAGATAGCAAAAGTTACTCCCCAGAGCCTAAAAGGCCTAGCTGTTGCATTACAGCACGAGAACGGCGACCCAACGATCGTGAACGGGCTCGAGCTATGGCCAGGATCTGGCAGATCGACTGTTACCTTCAACCCTGCCAACCCGATCCTCCGTGCCTATCCTCAAGGGGACTGGCCGTGGGATCCTATGCGCTGGAACCACGCTGTCCAGAACATCCCAGCGATGGGCGCTGTGTTCTGCCAAGAAATGGGCGGCGACTACATCCTGTGCACCGCAAGCCGGCCTGTCTACCTCGGTAGATCAGTGGTGTTCCTTGCTCGGCACCCGGTGTCGCCGCCGAAGTGGATCACGACCCGTAGACTTGAGAGCCACGACGGATTCACCGCCTGGCACTTTGCGGCCCCTTGCGATGCCGATTCTCGCTACTCGCGGTGGCTGACAAGCCTTGGCACCGCGCTCGCTGAAATTCACGATCTATCGACATTCCTGACGCCACCGATTGATTACGGGAACGATGAGACGCACGTCATTCAAGCCAATGATTGCGCAATCATTGCGCCGTCATCCACAGCTGTTGCGATCGTTGCCGAGTCAAGCCAGGAGCTTCTTCTACTGAAGCTGAGCGAACCAGGCGATTTCGTGAGGTTGTCCGGAAGCTTCCGCGATGCTCGCCTACGTACCCGTTCAGGCGACCAAATGCATGTCACTAAACGTGATCTCGCACAGCCGCAGCAGCCGTTCGGTCGTGCACGACTCTGGTGCATCATGATTGGGAGCCGAGTTCACCGACCCTACTCGGCTGACGATATCGACGAGATCAGGGCCCCGGAACTCTGGGTCGGCACCGAAATCCCCCTTCGTTTCGTTGCAAAGGTGCAGTACCCGAATAAGACGGTCACACGGCTGTCGCACGTGAATGCGGAAGAATTGGGAAAATGGCTTAAACTAGTTGACTCGACCGCGTGTTCGCTCGAAGTGGACGCGGGCAGCTTCGGCATAATACGGATCAGTAGCGCTAAGCAACCGCACCAACCTGTTGAGGCAGATGACGGTTCCGGCGCGAGCCGCGGGTTGTCTCGAAATGCGCCAAACTCAGGAACTCGCCGCGGTCAACGATCGGCACTCAACGCGCTGAAGCGACCGCAATGGAGTTCTTCCTTTATGGCTCTTCGCGCTGATGGCGAATTTTCGAGGCCTTATTGGATGTTAGGCGGTCGGCGGAATCCGACTGGGGATTGGAGAATTCAGCGATGACTCTGGAAACTGGAACGCTCATGCTTGGCAAGATCCTCAATAGCCGAAATAGCAAGCGAATAGAACCAAAATTCATTTTTGTCGACGATAAATGGGATCCTGTCGACGGCGACGCATTCAAGTCAAGCTCGCCACTGAAGGCGCCGAATGATTTGCCAGTGGAAAACTCGGCCCTTGTAATTGCAGAACTTGTCGAAGAATCGAATCTGCCCGGTAAGGATCAGAAGCGATTTAGCCTTACGTCAGTTCGGCCAGCCGATGTGGTGATCGATCGGCGCGCCGCAGGACCAGCGCACCGCATTGCCGAAGAGATCGGCGAGCTACGTTTCCCTCGTTGGGCAAACAGCAATACGAAAATATACGCCCTGTGCGAAGATGAAGTTCTCCTCGGCCCACTCCGAGTGGTCAAGCGAAAGGCCGTCGCGCCGTCCCCGGAAAAGCTAGAGATGCGCGATTCGGCCGGCATGGTTGTTACCGACATCGATGGGTACATGGTTGGTGATCGGATCGACCGCCTGCCAGCCGTTGACTACATCGACTGTCGCCCGCTCGACGAGGTTGTGGACGCCGTCGCCGAACTGGCAGTGTCAACGCTCACCGGGCTCGATTTCGCTGAAGTGAACATTCAATCAACGAAGGAGACGCTAGCGAAGGTCCGCGACTGGATAAGCGAACGGTCCAGTACGAGTGGCGATTCTCTTGATACTCGGCGCGTTCAGCGAGCGTTGCAGGCATGCGAGGACGCCGATGCCACACGCCGCCTGGCGTCGCGGATTGCAAACACCCTGAGTGGACTGCCGACGGTAGTGGCGCTGATGGACCAGGCGATCGAAGAAGCAAGAGCCAATGCCGAGAGGGCCGAGCTCAATCAGATCGCCGACAGGGTCGCGCAGGGAACCAAACAGCTGGCCGACCTCGACAAGGGTCTGCATGCTGCGCAATCAGAACTCCAGCAGCTGAACAATCAAATCGCACACGCACGGCACGAGCTCAACAACGCGCAAGAAATCGTGAACGCCCGCAACGAGGAACTACGACGCGATGTCGCGATTGCTGTCGAGGAGCTCGTCACCGGCACGCGGGAGCGCCTCGCATCATCGATTATCGTGCAGGCTCTGACCCGAGACAGCGCGCAGGTGCAGGCAGCCAGCCCTTCATCGCCAACTTCCATCAACCTGAGGCCGGTTGCCAAATCGCCTCTTGCGGAAAGGAATGCCGTCAAGAAACAGTTGATGGCAGCTATGAGGGCGACGGGCATGAAGGGTCCCGACGCCCAGCGCCTCGTCGCAGCCATCAGCGCGGGACTCCTACCGATTACGTTGGGCAATGGCGGCCCGGCCGCGCTGTCGGCGATCGCTGCCCTGACGTGCAGCGGCCGTGTCCTTCGAATTCCGGTCGCGCACGACTTCCTGCACCCGGCGGATCTGCAAGGGCTACACTCAGCTAAGCCCGGCGCATTCCGAAGCCATCATGGAATTCTCGAGGCCGCAAACTCTGAGGCTGCCGCAGGCGAGGTCATGGTCGTACTCGAAGGCATAAACCAAGCCCCCACAGAGTCCTATCTCGTCCCGTGGCTGCAAAGCCGCTGGGAAGATACCGGGTTCACCTCTTTGGGCCCGCACCCGAATCTGAAAGTCGCCGGCACAATCGCGACTGGGGTGACCTCGGCACGCATCAGCCCGGACTTGTGGGGCTACGCGATAGCGGTTGATTTACCAACGCTCCTCACGTGGCCAGTAGCGAATGAGTTCTCGTATATAAGGCTCGCGGAATCGACAGAGCCTACGAACGACGAAGTTGTCAGCTACCTGCTGGCGGATATCGAACCCATCTGGCCGTTTTCGGATGATATCGAAAAGGCCGCGGAACGATTTGCGGCCGCGCTAAGCCCTCTCCAGGCTGAAGAAAAGATCAGCGGTTCCGTGGCTGAATGCATTCTTCTTCCAGTCGCGGCGACGTCTCTGGCTGATGATGAATATGAGGAATTTGTGGCCGGACTGGCGAGGAATCTCTCCCTAGCAGACGAAATGGCCTTGAGATACCAAAATCTGGCCAAGCGACTGCGCATGCGACTCGGATGAACGACCCCCAAATGAGACTCGAAAGAATTGGACGCACGACTGCCGTACGGGAACTGGAGCGAAGTCTGGCACTGAAACCAGAACTCGATATTGTCGAGCGCCGCTACGAAATGCTCCGCGCCGTGGCCTGGGCATCGACCCATGCTCAAACACCCGTTTACGTCCGGGTTCTTCTCGATCGCGCAGTAACCGTGGACAAATCACTCAATCTTGGTGATGCCGGGCTTTCTGAATCCGATCGACGCCAGATACTCCGGGAGCAACTCGAGGATCTGGCTTCCATCGGTGATCTTGCGGAGCTCGGGAATGGTTACTGGGTAAGCGTCGACGGTGTAATCGTTGAACTAGGAAGCGATCAATCTTGCCTATTCGTCAGCGGGATTCCATTGCGCATATTGGACCAGGAAACCAGGGATGCAATAATGTATTCGGGTGCCGCGCGCCACCTCGCAAAGGGCTCCGTCCTCGGCAAACTAGAGCTACCGATAGTAGGACTTCAGCTCTGGGCCCGTCGCCTGTCAACCGATCTCGAGACGTGGACAAGACAATTCGGCGAGGCGATCCGTATTGCTGCCGGTACGCCGGACGATTCGCTGGAGTTCTACCTCCCCGAGACCGCACGACGTGGATGCCTCCAACACGATCGCTGGCAGCGAACGGCCAGCAATCTGACTGGCACATACCTTTACCGGCAGACGGTGTTGAACCACTGGCGACTCCATGGTCTCGCTCGCCTCAATGCGGGAGTGGTCGAGGGTACATGCGAGATCGATCGCCAGGATGCGCATCGATTGATGTTTGGCTACGACATGCTGGGGGGCAATCCCACGACCGCCACTTGGAACGAATCCGCAAGCAGCAGTGCGGAACTCATACTTCACAACCCGGTTCCCGCGCCGGAGATGCGCGCGTTGACTGCACTCGCGAAACGGCTGCCCGCCAAGAAGTTCGAGCACAGATTCATTGCGACGACGTACCGACAGCAAGTACGACAGACCGTTGAGGACTTAGGCATCCGATTGGTGAGAGGTAGCGATGGCTGAAAGAGATATCGGCGCGACCCAGGTTGTGCGTCAGATTCGAGAGAGCTTCCTGCGTTCAATCGAAGCCAGTTCCCCCATCGACGACGCCGACCTGGCCGAACGCCGGCGAAGGCTACTCGAATGCCCAGGCGTTATCGCCCAAACGCCACACGTCGAGATCACCCCGTCGTACATGTACGGCCCGCACTTCAATGAACTCAACGTTCCTGGGACCGTCCGCAAAGTACTGTCCGAACTGCACGAATTCACACCGAGTGTCGGCATCCACCCGCCATATCTGCACCAAACCCAGGCACTCGAACGCTTCTTCAGTCTCGACAAGCCCTCCGATCTCATCGTCGCGACAGGTACTGGTTCGGGAAAGACCGAAACCTTCCTCTACTCGATCCTCGGGATGCTCGCGTGCGAGGCTGAACAACCGAGCTTCAGGCAACCCGGAGTGCGGGCACTACTGCTCTATCCACTCAATGCGCTCGTCAGCGACCAAACATCTCGTCTGCGCAGACTATTTGGCGACGAACGGGTGGCTCAGTACTTTCGAGACCGAGGCGGCCGACATCCGTACTTCGGCATGTATACGGGACGGACTCCATACCCGAACACACGTACCGCAGAACGCGACAAGCGCCGGCTCGCAGATCTGATCCGGTATTACACAGAGCTTGAGAGTCGAGAAGACAAACTCGTCAAGGAGCTGAAAGACCGCGGTCGCTGGCCGGCCAAGGACCTGGCCCGTTTCGCGAAACGTGGGGCAGATCAGTACACGACAGGCCCCTACGACCGAGAGCTGCTCACCCGCCACGAGATGCAGCTCACCGCGCCAGATATTCTCGTCACGAACTATTCGATGTTGGAGTACATGCTGCTCCGCCCGATCGAGCGTCCGATTTTCGACCAGACCCGGACGTGGCTGAAGTCCGATGAACGGAATCAGCTCCTTCTCGTTCTCGACGAAGCTCACATGTACAGAGGCGCGACCGGCGCCGAGGTAGGACTCTTGATTCGACGCCTCGGCGCTCGCCTCGGCATCACTCGCGACCGGATTCGGTGCATACTCACAAGCGCGAGCCTGCAGGTCAATGATGGTGACACCGGTGCGATCGAATTCGCACGTGCGCTAACGGCTGAGGGTACGACGAGGAAGTATGCAGTCGTGCGCGGGACCGTCGAGAAGGTGACCGGAAGCGCGAAGGCCACTGCGCGTGAGACGGCGACGTTGGCCACAGTTGACGGTGCTGCGCTGTCGCTTGCTGAGTCAGTTGACGAAGTACAGGCGGCCCTCGGTGAGTTCAGTGCCCTGGTGAAGCTCGACGACGACGCAACTCTCCAGAGTGCCCGGCAGGCCGTTGGCGAGGCCCTCGGCAAGTTCGGACCCGCAAATATGGTCATCGAGGAGTGCTCTGGCAATGCGATCGAGCTACGGGAGCTCTCCACCAAAATCTTCGGGAGCGCCGCAGTCGAGGCCCAGGACAAGGCCCTCGACGGTCTGCTGGTGCTCGGGGCATTTGCCCGCCGCCCGCAACCGGGCCGTGAACAGCAACCAATTCTCCCCTCGCGAATTCATATGATGTACCGAGCTGCGCCCCCATTGTTCGGTTGTATAAATTCTGACTGCACAGCCGTTCCCGGAACCCAAATCCACCAGCTTCTTGGACAGATCTATGAAAGCCCGCGAGTCCAATGCGACTGCGGTGGCCGTGTTTATGAGATCCTCTCGCATAAAAAATGCGGTGCGATCTATGTTCGCGGCTACACCTCAACCGAGGAGCCAACGTTCCTATGGCACGAACCGGGTGGACGAATCGGTGCAGGAAAACCGCTCAAGGAAGTGAAGCTGTACCTTGGAGAGCCGCATCCGGGGATCCGCAGCCGTGTGATTCCAGTCGGTCTGGATGTGAGGACGGGCCGACTTGTGGGGCCAGGTACGTCGGGCGCTCGTTTGCTATTCCGGGCCAACCCGACCAAGAAGGGCGCCGCCGAACAATTTTCTCGGTGTGTGCGGTGCCTCGAGTCGGCAGAGCGCGCCAACTACTCGACGTTGTCGAGCCTTGCCACGACAGGCGAGTCAGCGTTCGCGAGCCTAATCCGGCAACAGTTCACAGCGCAACCTGCTGTCCTTCCGCGCAGCCAGCACAATCCAAATCGTGGACGAAAGGTACTGGTGTTTTCCGACGGTCGTCAGAAGGCGGCCCGCCTCGCGAGGGACCTGCCACGGGACGTTGAAGATTCGACGATGCGCGAAGCTCTCGTCCTGGCCATACGCGAACTGACTGACACATGCGCCAAGCCGCCAACATTGAACAGACTCTACTGTGGGTTCGTTGCCGTCTGTTACCAACATGGCCTCTCCTTCTTCGATGGGGACGACCAAATCCGGCTAAAGAACGATACAACCGAGTACGCCGAGACCTATGACGGAGACCTCGCGACGGCATTGGAGTTCGACTGGCAACCAAACGCCCCACTCAAGTTCCGTGGCGCGGTTTTCCGACAGCTGTGCCACCCCACGAAGTCTCTCATGATAGCTCACGCCGTTTGGCTATCGCCTCCGCCGAATGCGAGGCGTCTACTGCTGAAGAAATTACGCGACGAAGGAGTTCAGTTACCAGAGGCGTCGATAGACGAGATAGTTTCTGCATGGTCATTGCAGATGCTCGAGCATGGCGCTCTCGACCCACGTCTGCCGAATGCCATTCGCCGCCAAACACTTCCTTACTACCAGGAACTCCGGAGGGTAGACGCATTCAAGTCATTCTTCGCTGAGATCGGTGAACGACTCGGGCAGCCGATCGACGAACTGCGTGAGCAACTTTTTGCCGTATTTGCCCAACCAACCGAAACGGACAGTGCATCTGCAGACGTGCTGGACCCTAGCCGATTCCAAATTGAGGTTGCACTCTGCAACACCTGGATCCGCTGTTCAGACTGTGGACATATCGCCCCGATGGGGCTTCTCGGTAGGTGCCTCAACTACGACTGCAAATCGGCCAATCTGGAGAAATGCGGTCACGACCATCCCTCCGCGTGGACGTCCGAGAGTCACTTGCGGGCTCCTCTTGCGGAGGTACTCAGCGGACGAACACCGATGCACATTAATGCGGAGGAGCACACGGCTCAACTCTCACAACGTGACGACACTGTAGCGTTCGCGACCACCGAAAGATTCGAGCTCCGATTCCAGAACGTAGAGCTGGGTGATGGCGCCCCAGCGGTGGACGTCCTGAGCTGTACCACGACAATGGAAGTTGGTATCGATATCGGCGGGCTCACCGCTGTCGCATTACGCACAATGCCACCGATGCGTGAGAACTACCAACAGCGCGCAGGTCGCGCGGGCCGGCGAGGAAGCGCCGTATCGACCGTTCTCACCTACTCCGACGGAGCGCCCCACGACAGCTACTACTTCCAGAATCCTCACGCAATGATCAGCGGGGCCGTCTCAGCGCTTAGAATCAAAGATAACAACCAGAAACTGGCGCGACGGCACGTCCACTCCTACATACTGCAAACGTTCTTCCACGAAACCATTCAGCCAAACCACCCTGGGGTTAAGTCCGGTGAGGTTATGTCAGCTCTTGGTTCAGCGCTCGACTTCTTCAAAAACGAGGATGACGAATTATCGTTTCAAGCTTTCAAAGAGTGGGCTGAAAATAACTTTGGCTCAATAGATTCGCCAGCGGTCCTGCGCATAACTGACTGGCTGCCAGACAATCTGCTTGGTCCCGATCGGCGAGTTGCCAACTATGTCACAGAGACCGCACGTGAATTTCTGAAATCGTTGGAGGAAGTCGGCAGTTCAGAGGCCATTGTACCCCAGGAGGGGGGCTCCCGAACCAATCTTCTTGATGTGCTATTCGACGCTGGCCTCCTGCCTAAGTATGCGTTCCCGACTGATGTGTGCTCGTTCTACATCGAGACCCGAGATGAAAAAAACCGGATCATAACCGAGGAGCGTCCGCAACTGGCCAAGATCCAGGCCCTCAGCGAATACGCTCCCGGACGTACGATCGTCGTCAACAAGCGGACCTATCGCAGTGGCGGACTCTACTTCCCTCCAAGGGATAGAACGCACCGCTGGCGACCCGCAGCGTCCTACTTTTCGGCTCCGCTTGAGCAGTACATTGGATGCACCCGATGCCCATATGTCCGACTCGATGACACTCGCCCCAGTTCTCATCAGGCCGGAAAGTGCCCGGTCTGCAACGCAGATCTTATTCCGCGGGACCTGTTGTCACCCAGCGGCTTCTATCCAGAGGGTGCATCGCCGGTCGACGAAAGTCATGAGACTCAAATCTATACCAATGCTGGTAACGCACAGATGCCCGAGTTCGTGGACCGCTCGAAACTAAAGTGGCGCGTTGACTTCGGGAAGAATCTTCGCACTTGCTTCCAGCATGATGTCGAACTGATAATCGTCAATCGCGGCGATGACGACGAAGGATTCGGCATTTGTGAGCTTTGTGGTGCGGCATGGCCGAACGCGACTATTCCGTCAGACGGGAAACATAGCTTTCCATTCTTAATTCCGGTAAATCAAGGTTTGCGTTCGACGTGTCACGGTCGTATCCGCAAGCAGATATTCCTTTCTCACCGATTTAGGACCGACGCGCTGCTCTTGCAGATCATCGCAAAGCGGCCCATAGTCCTTGGGCCGACGCGGCCGTGGGTGAACGATGCATTGCTCACACTCGCAGAGGCCTTTGCCCTGGGTGCAACTCTTCATCTCGACATCGACCCTCATGAAATCAGCGCCGGTTACTCACATCGAATTTCTCCTGAGCCGGGCACGAGCGTTTCCGAGATGTTTCTATACGACACCGCGTCGGGTGGCGCCGGATACTCCGCTGATGCCGGCCGCGAAATCGACGCTGTTATCCGGCAGGTAAGGTCTGTACTCGCCGACTGTCCCGCCGGATGCACCCGGTCTTGCACTCGGTGCCTTCGCCACTACCGGAATAGATTCATGCACGGCCGCCTCGACCGGCATCTCGCACTGAGCCTCTTCGACTATTCGATCGACGGAGCGATCCCGGCCCTTCCTGAAATGAAGCGGCAAGAGAAACTACTCGATCCACTGAAGCGGTACTTTCAGCTAGAAGGGTGGTCGGTTGGTTCCAATAGATCTGAATCCCGGCCACTTTCACTTTCCGATGGCAACTCGAATGTGGTCGTGGGCGCGTACCCGGCACTGCTCGACGAGGACTATGCATTAAAGTCACTTCGCCTGTCGGCTAATCCCGGCGAACGCGCTGTCGCGATTCCGGACTTTGCCCTTGTGCGTGATCTGCCTGCCGTACATCGCCATGTGATCAGCGGCGCGCCACTTGCCTAACCTCGCTCGTTCGCCGGGCCTTCGGCCCGGCGTGCTCGGTTTCGGATTGGTATCCGGTGGCTGATGAGCAGTCGGTGGGCAACACAGGGTAGCCCGGTCAGCGGGTGCTGCCGGGTTCCACAGGCCCGGAGGGGAGCCTTTCGGCCGTTGTCAGGACGGGTTGATCGCTGGTCAGCCTGGTTGCAGGCGGTGCAGGGTGGTGAGCAGCAGGCTGGTGTGCGGGGCGTGACCACCCCGCCTGCCGCTGGGAGCCGAAACCCTGCGCATGCAACTATTCTCGATCCAGGCCCGCCACGCCCGCCTGCGTCTGTCGCGTCGCCCAGGGCGATGGTCTGACACCAGGCGGTCAGGTCCAGGGCCAGGGCGACGATGGTCAGCCAGATCCGGGCGGCCTCGAAGGAGTGGAACGGCAGGTTGCGCAGCCCGGTGTCCTTCGCGGCGCGGATGACCCGGCCACGCCCGGAATGACGACGCGGTCTTCGCAGCGGGCGCGGCGGCGGTGGCGTAGGTCCAGGTCGGGCAATTGTCCGCGGCCGGTGTTGGTGACGAACGCAGTCAGCCGCAGCCCGTCGACGTCGGTGAACCGCAGTTGTGCGCCCGGGTGCGGGCGTTCTTTTCGCACGATCAGACGCATCCCGTCGGGCCAGCCCGAAAGCTCTGCCAGGCCGGTGATTTCAGCGACCAAGGCCCCGTCGCGGACCTGCCCCTCGGCATCGTAGGCGGGGAGTCCACACGTGCTTCGGGACGGTGTTGATCGCCTCGACCAAGGCATCGGTGAGGGTGAAACCTGACCGAAGTCAGGTTTCATGATCTTCTCATCGAGTCCCTCAGGATGGGCGGCGAGCAGATCCCGCGGTGATAGTGAAGGTCGCGCGGGCCGGCTTGGACATAGGGTCGGCACGGTCGAGCTCGCTCAGCGCCCATACGATTCGGTTGTAGGCTCGGCGCTGGCGCGAATCCAGCACTTCATCACGCTGTTCAGACGTCAATCCCCGTCGGTCGAAGACGGCTTCCTGTAGATCATGCCGGCTTCAGACCTGCCCGTCGTTCAGTGCCGCAGTACCGGCGTCTGAAACCCATGCCAAACGGGCGTGCATGAAACTGGGCTGCCAATGAAATCCGCTCTTGTGCAATGTGATTACAGCCTGCAGTCCGTGCACACATTAGACGGTATACCCGACACCACCGACAGGTTGCTCGTTATCAGCGGCATAGCCCATTCTCGGTGTGTGTGCCCGAAAACTGTGTGCGAGTGTCTGTTCTGCAAGAGCATCGAGAACTGCTACGACAGAGGATGCCGGCCCGATCATTTTCAGCACCGATGCACTTTCGGCGGGTGCTACTGCGGCCCTAAACAGTCGAGCCGGAATCAATGCCCGCTATGCCGCGTGACGATCTTGAGTAGGTTCAGCAGCTCCTCCGCCTCGATGAGCTGGCTCTGCTCGCTTTCCGGCGCGTCGACATTCCAGTGTGCAATCTGATTACGGTACTGTGCAACAGATTTCAGGCGCTCGACCCACCGCTCCTGCTCGAACGGCCAGTCGAGCTGGTTCCAGATATGCTCTTTGGCAACCAGATGCGGGTAGTTGCCCATCGTCAGATGCTCGGGTGCACTAATAGACTTTGCCTTCTTCTTGTTGTTTTCGAAGCATGAGGCGAGGTCCGCGCTCGGCACCTTCTTGAAGGCGATTCGCAGGCGGCGCTCGACCTCCTCGAGCACTGTGAATGGCGTGACCCGGGTCTTGAGTTCGCCAGCGAGGTCGGATGCGGTAATGATGCGAGTGACGACGTTCGCGCTGTCGACGACGATGATGTAGCCGTACTTCTGGATGTCGGGGATACGGGTGAACAGCTCTTCTTCGACGTGGGCCGCGGGTGGCCACTTGTCCGCGCGTGCTTCCCAGAGGCTGAGGGCACCAGGGCGTAACTGGCTGTGCGCGATGCTCTCCCAAGTTATGACGCCGAGCAGGCAACGGTTATCGTCGACGATCGGAAGCTGGGAAAACTCGCGGGCGGCCATGATCTCTGCGGCCCGGGCGAGGGAATCGTTGCGGCGGATTGTCATTACGGATTCTGGTCGGCGTAGGTTACCAACACGCCACGTAAGGTCGGAGTCCTGCGACGTGCTGGTGCTGCCGGGCGTGTGGGCCGTGGCCGCCGCCGCATTCGGTTCGGCCGTCTCGATGGCCGAGACGGTGACGGTGTCATCGAGTTGTACCGCCGTGAAATCCGGGTCGGTTGTGAGGCCAAGGTCGCGGAGCTCATGGTTGACCGATTCGACTGCGTCCGTGGTTCGTCGGGAATATCCCCACAGGCCGATAAGATCTCGGGCGGACAGCAGGCGGGTGCCGGAATCGCTGACGTCCGTCAGCAACTCCTTGATGTCGACGGGCGGTGTGACCGCGCCGGCATATCCGGGGTCGACGCCGGTGTCGGCGAGAGTTTGGATGCGTGTTGCCGCGTCGCGCCGACTCAGCTCGCTGATCGTGAGGAAGGAGCCCATGCTGTCCCTCAGGTCGGCGCCGATGGCCGCGCGCTCCACAGTTTTGAGCCACTCGACCTTGCGGACGTGCATGAAACCCGGCCGTGCGCCCGGCCTGTGCTCGTAGTCGCCGACAATCTTTCCGAGCGCCACCACCGGCTGGTATTTGCGTGGCATGACAATCAGGTCGCCAGGCTGCATCTGGTGTACGAAGCGCCACAGTTGATGCGTCCAGTTATCGACGGTACGTCGGCCTTCCGACCGATAGCAGCGCTTGAGAATCGAGCGCAGCTCTTCGACTGACTTCACGTGTGACAGGTCCGGGTGAACCTCGCTCCAGCCAGCGATTGCCAGTCCATCGGTGAGCGCTGCCTCCTCACGATGTCCATCCCACCCGCCGCGTACCGTCCATGCGCGTGCCACTTGTTGAATCCTCCGTTGACCCTCGATCAGACAGAAGGGTGCAGTCAACCCCCAACAGCACGGTAGCGAATGCATGCGATTGCTGCCAGGGAATGCAGACCTTCTCGGCAGGACGCATCTGAAAGCCTTGCACGCCAACACCGTTGCTTTGCGGGAGATCCGGCACCCATCGGAACTGGCTCGGTTGACTGGTCGACTCATACTGTTGCCGCTAAGGTGGCGATTTCGAAATGTGACGGTGGTGACGACGGCGCATCAGGCAAAGCGCTTCCCCCTGGTTGCCAGAGCGGCTCGGCCGCGAGTGCTGATTCGCCAGCGGCAGCGAGGCTGGCTGGGGATGATCAGGCCGCGGGATTCGAGTTGCGCGAGGGTGTTTCGAGTTCGCCAGCTGGTTAGAGTTGATGACCGTTGGATCTGGGCTGCAGTCAGTGGTCGTCGGTGTGGAGTGCCGCCAGGATGGCCACCTCGGCAGGGGTCATTGTTCGATCACCTTCGGCTTTCGGGATCGGTGTCTTCCCGATGGGCGGCCGCTTCGATTGGGGACATCGAGATGTCCGCCTCCGATGAGTGGAAGTCGAAGGGAGCTGGGGCTTCCCGCGTGGTTGTCCGAGTAGAAGCCCCAGCAAGACCAGACGAAGACGGCCGTGCAGAGAGTCAGGATCGACAGGAGCGCCCACGCGTCCCAAGGCATTGCGGCATCCTCTCGTCAAACAGAATGTGTTGGAAGAGTTCGTTATTCGAGCTAATCGGGCTTGTTTTCCGAACGAATCTCAGTAGACACGGGGCGTGATGGTGTTGGAAGATTTCAGTGCCGCGGTTTCCGGGGCACTTCTCAAACTTCCAAATCTCAGGAAGAAACCATTCCAAAACGACGCCGAGCAGATAGTGAGGCTAACGGAATGACCGGTTCGACCGTTCCCCGCAGGATGCTGGGGCGCCAGTTGCGCCACCTGCGTGAGAAGGCGGGGGTGGGTATGACACAGGCGTGCAAGGCTATTGAGGTTTCGCCGCAGACTATGTGGCGGATGGAGGGAGGGCAGTCGGTCAAGCTGAAGGTGGTCTACATCGAGGCGTTGTGCCGGCTATACGGGGCGTCGGACGACGATATGGCGACTCTGCTCGGGCTGATCGAGGAAGCGCAGCGCACTGGGTGGTGGCACTCGTACGGGGATTGTGTGCCAGTGCATTTCGATCTGTACCTTGGGCTTGAGGAGGCTGCCAAACGGCTCACCACGTGGCAGGTCACCCTGCTGCCGGGATTGCTCCAGACGCCTGAGTACCGCCGCGCCATGATCTGGACGGTGTTTCCTGGAATGCCTACTGCAGCGGTCGAGCAGCGGGTGGAGATGACCGTGAAGCGGCAGGGGCGGTTGCGTGAAGCGGACTTCGTGACCACGGCGCTGCTTTCAGAGGCTGTCCTGCACCATCAGGTCGGAGGTCCAGGGGTGATGGCTCGTCAGCTGAGTCATCTCGTGGCGCTCGGGAAGTCTCCGAACGTCTCGATTCGGGTTGTACCGCAACGGGTCGGCTCGCATCTGGGGTTGCAGACTGGACCGTTCGTCCTGCTGGAGTTCCCATCGCGAACATCTCCTGACCTGCGTACCAAATGGGTCGAGCCGCCAGTCGTCTACGTCGAGGGCTACACCGGCGCTCTCTACCTGGAGAAGGACAGCGAGATCGACAGTTATCGGAGTGCTCTTGTGGAAATCAAGCGGCATGCGTTGGATGAACAGGACACACGAGACATGCTGGCGCAGATAGCGAAGGAGTACATCGGATGAGTACCCGATCCGGTGCGGTCTGGTTCAAGAGCAGCCGTTCGGCACAACAAGACGCGTGTATCGAGGTTGCCCATTTCGCGGATCGGACAGGGGTCCGCGATTCGAAGCACCCAGGCGGGCCTGAACTGATGTTCCCGGCTGCGGAGTGGAGCGTCTTCAATGACGCCGTGAAGGCCGGACGGTTCGATCGGCACTAGGGTCGCAGGTTGGGATTGAGCTGGCTGCGTACGTGCAGATTCATCCGCACGCACGCAGCGCCGACTCGATGAACTCCGGTTCGAAACGCACATCCTTACCCCAAACCTGATGCGCAAGATCGAGTTTGCCCTTGAGGTTGGCTACCAGCGCTCCCTCTTGGTCGGGGGTACGGCTGCCCTCAGCCAGCGCCTTGGCGTAACGGACCGAATCGACGATGACGGACTTGATCCGTTCATGGTTCAGGTACGTCTGCAGGTCGGCTTTCCAGTTGCCTGTTGATGCCTCGGGTTCGGCCGCCGCCCACAGCCGTAGGAATGTTGCGTACTCGTCCGGCTGGTACGCCATCTTGTGCAGGTGTGAGGCCACGTCGTATACCGGGTCGCCGTATAGAGCCAACTCCCAGTCGAGGAATACGACCCGCCCAGCGCGGATGATCATGTTCTTCCGGTGCACGTCGGCGTGCACCAGTCGGAATGGCCGGGATTCGAGTGTGCGCCAGCCTGCTTCGATGGTGTTGAAGGGGTCCTCGGGTACCTCGAGCTTTCGGTAGAGCGGGCGGAAGCGGTCATAGTTCTCTCGGAACACCCGTCGAGTCACGTCCGAGAGCTGGCCGGCGAATACCAATGGGTCATCGGAGAGCTGGTGTGGCGTGGCGGGCAGCAACTCGGTGGGGATGAGGCGGAGTTCGGCGAACAATTGAGCAACGTCTCGGGGTACACATGGCGGTACAGCCTGTCCGCGGGGTGCGATGTTGTCGAGCAGTTCGCCGTCGATGTAGTCCTGCAGTTGGTATGTCGGATCGGTGGATTCCCAGCGCACTTGGGGCACGGAGGTGACGAAAGGTTCGATCGTGCGGAGTACTTGGACCTCGGGCCACAGTCGCAGGTCCATGATGTCCGCGCCATCGACGGGGATTCGGACATTGACCGCGCCCGATGAGGTCTCGACGCGCACGTTGTGGTTGTAATAGCCTGCCGCGGAGTCGGTTCGGGTCACAGCTTCGCGGTAGCAGGAGTCCGGATCGACGCCCAGGACCTTCGCGAAGACCTCCTGGGCGGCGTGATCCAGATCCTGTCCCGGTGTGGGGGCCTGGATTCGGGTGAGTGCTCGTGCCGCGGCGAGGGACACTGCCGGATCGGACCATCCGAACAATGCCAGCACGCCGCGCGCGAGAAGGACGAGTGCCGGGTAGACGTTGGCGGCTTCGAGTTCGGATACCGCCCAGCGGGCTGCTTCGACCGCGGCGGTCTGGTTGCCGCGGCGGGCGTGGACGCCGGCTCGGAACAGTTCCGCTCTGGCGCGGCCGGAGCGGTAGCCCGCGCGGTCGAGGGTTTCGCAAGCGTCGGCGAAGGCGCGTTCGGCTGCGTCCAGGTCGCCGAGTGCCAGGTGGGCGATGCCGAGGGCGGTGAGCGCCTTACCGAGTTCATGGAGGGCGCCGAGTTCCCGTTGGATAGTGATGGCTGCGGCTGCGGCGGCGATGCCTTCGGCGGGATCGGTCAGGGCGAGCAGCTCTGCCCTGTTCGTCGCTATATTCGCCTGTCCGACGACTGTTCCCGCTGCCTCGAAATGAGCGTCGGACTCAGCGAGATAGCGGGCGGCCGCGGCGGTATCGAAAGCCATGCGATACGTGAGATGGCGCAGCCGGGCGATATCGCCGAGAAACTCGTGGTCTCCGGGGCCGGCGAGCTCGCTGAGCTGTTCACACAATTCGAGTGCCTGCGCGAACCGTCCCTGACACATATGCAGGTCGGCTGCCCACAATCCCGCGCCGAGCCGAACCTGCCCGGTCGCTCTCGACCACAGAGTGCTGTACATCTCCAGTGCGTCGTCGGTGCGGCCGAGGATGCGTCGGGCATTGGCCGCAGCGAGTGCAAGGCGTTCGGCGACAGGTCCGATGCCATCAGCTGTGATCGCGGCGGTGAATTCGTCGGCTTGCTTCGCGTCTCCGAGGAGAATCGCACCCTCGGCTGCCAGATACTGTGTCAGCTCGCGCAATTCGGGCACGGCAGGCCGTGTCCTGCCGTTCTCGGCCAGGTAGTCGTTCAGATCGGCCAGTACCGCATCGATCCCTTGTTTGCCGCCGGCTGCCGCGACGCGGTCCACATAGTCGAGCAGCGCGACAATGGTCAGCGTTCCGGCGCGCAAGCCGTGGTAGCAGGCTTCGCGCAATGCGGCGACGCGGTCGGCTCCGGAGTCCGCTCGGTCCCGCCAGAGGCTGTGCAGCACATCATGAAGCGTAGTGGCCACCTCGCCGTCAAGTCGCTGACGCAACGCGGTCACCATGAGCTGATGTAGCTGGAACCGGTCGGCGACGCGATCCGCCTCGGCCGTGTGGACGAACGAATAACTGATCAGTGCTTTCCACGCCGAGATATGTGCCGGGAGTCCGAAAGTCGTTGCTACGGAAGTGAAGATCTCGTAATCGAACACCCGGGGGAGGCCCAGCAACTCCAGCGTTCGGATCTCGTCGGGTGCGACGTGCTGGAGGAAGCGCTCCAGGATCGCTTCGGGTGAGATCAGATCCGGTGAGGTGCCGACATAGGCCCGGGCGTCGATCGCGAGATGCAGATAGAAGGGAACACCTGCGCTCGCCGTCGCGATTGCCTCCCGCTCAACGGGGTCGGTTACGCCGGATGCGTCGAGCAGGCGCCGGCGGTCGGCCATCGACAGGTCATCGACGGCCACTGTCTCGGTCCGGTCGCTCCACTCGCGATCATGCCGCTCCCAACCGAGCGGCTCCCGGCTGGCGATCACCACCAATCCCTTGTCCAGCTGCGCGACGATATCTCGAAGCCAGGCATCGGACACCGCGGCTCGGCCGATCCGGTCGATACCACCGACCAGAGCCTCGTACGCGTCGAAGAACGCGACATAGGGTGCTCGCCCGGATGCGGCATCAGCCAAATCGGCAGCGAACAGGTACGAAACGGCACCTTCCAACTGGCTCAGCGTCAGCTGATCGAGCTCCTGAAGAACCTGATCGTGGCGGATGCGATACGACCGCTTCGCCTTTCGCGTTCCGAGTTCCAGCAGGCGCGCGGCGGTGCCGAAGACCGGGATCCCTGTCGCGTTGTTGAGGACTTCGGTGATCACCTCGCTGTTCTCCGCGAACGTCATCGATTCGAAGCTCACGCGCAGATGCGGGTGCAACCGTTGCCAGAGCACTGTGTAAGCGATGTCGAATCGGTGGAACTTGATCTTCCGGGAACCGTATTGGGATCGCAGCACGGCGAGTGCATCGATCGACTGCCGGTGGCTTGGCACTTGGAAGTCGACGGTCGCGGTGGGGTGCGCGTCCGAGGCTCGTCTGCGCAGTTCTGCCAGCAATCGCGATTTTCCGATGCCGCCGACTCCGGTGAGCAGCAAGACTTTTGGAGTGTCCGATGCTTCGGCAAGTAGCCGGTCGAACCGAGCAAGCACTCTGTCCCGGTTCACGAACGGTCGGCCGATTGCTCCTGGTTGATAGCGTGCGATCAGCGCCATAGAGCCTTCCCCCTCGCTGTGGCTGCGGGGCAATTGTCCCCGATGATCAGGTCGAAAGGGCGGAGTTTCGGACGGACTCTCACGTCAAGTTGTCGAGACCAACCGCCCGGCACTATTCACAAAGGCGCCGACCGGGTGACCGATACAGTGACCGATTCAGCGAGAAGGCGCTCGAGCTGGTGTTTTCCGGTCAGCGGTCGTCGGACGCATCCGTGTGCGCGGCCGCCTCGGTAGGGTGGTTCGGCGGACCACTCGAACCATAAGGAAGCTTGGTGTTCTCTCCCGATCAGCTGGTTGTCGTGATACCCCGCGAGGACATCGAAAGGGGGGACCTGGGGCCCGCCCTCGAGGCCCTCAACTCGTGCTTCCTTTCGCCGGAGCGCGCCCGAATTTTCATGGGCGCAGTCGAACTGGTCATTGAAGGTTACGAGCACATCCCGACCGAGCTGTTCGAGATGGAACCGGTCCGTCAGTTCGTGCTACGGCTCGACGATGAGTTTCCCTACTGGTTGTATTTCCTCGGTCTGGGTGGCCCCTCACTGCGGCTGATCTTCGGCTGCTTCCTGCCGCCGTTCCTCGACGAGGCCGAGCGGCGCCAGCAATTCGCGCACCGTCTGGGGGCGGTGGTGGAGAACCGGTGGCTGCCCGCCATGGGTGACGTCGCAGCATTCGCCGGCCTCGCTGCGGCCGAGCTGGACGCCCGCACCGCCAGCGTCTTCGACCACTACTTCCGTTCCAGCGCACCGGCAATCGCGACATCACCGGCCGACACCACCGTGACTTTTCGCGATCAGGCTGCGGCCGTGGTGGAGGAAGTCTTCTACGGTGAGCCGACCGGCGTTGAGATCGAGAGGGACGACCACCCGTTCGACGGCCGCCCGGCGGCACCCTGGGATCCCGAGCAGATCCGGATCTCCACCCGCACGTTCTCCCTGCGCAACGTTCTCGACATGATCGACGACGGCGATCTCGAACTGGCCCCCGATTTTCAGCGCAACCGAGTGTGGAAGGGCCGCCAGAAATCCCGGCTCATCGAGAGCTTGCTGCTGCAGATTCCCTTGCCCGCCTTCTATTTCGCCGAGGACCGCGGTGGGATGTTCCGTGTGGTGGACGGCCTGCAGCGGCTGTCGACCGTGCACGAGTTCGTGAAGGGCGGTTTTGCTCTCGACGAGCTCGAGTACCTCGATGGCGAGCGCGAGAAGACCTTCGCCGAACTGGATCCGCCACTGCGCCGCCGCCTTCACAACGCCCAGATCGTGGTGCACGTGATCGAGCCGTCCACGCCCAACCGCGTCAAATACGACATCTTCAAGCGCATCAACACCGGTGGAGAGCCGTTGAACGCCATGGAGATCCGGCACTGCATGAGCAGCGCGCGCAGCCGGAACCTGCTCAAACGGTGTGCCTCCGCCGAGGTCTTCCACGCGGCGACCGGCGGCGTGCTGCGAAATCACGTCCGCATGAACGACCGCGAGGCCGTCCTGCGTTTCCTGGCCTTCTACACCCTTCCGGATCTGCAGGAGTACGACTCCTACGGGTCGTTGGAGAACCTGCTCGACGCCACCACCGAACTCATCGACGACGTCGGCCAGATCTCCGACGCTCACCTCGAATCCTGGTTCGCCGCCTTCGAACGCGGCATGATCAACGCGCGAATCATTTTCGGCGACTATTCCTTCCGGCGCTGGCCCGCCGGCAACGATCGGCGCTCACCGATCAACCGGGCGCTGCTGGAAAGCTGGGGTGTCGTTCTGTCCGCCTACCACCCCGACCAGCTTGAGCGCGCCCGGCCTCGAATCGTCGCCGAGGCTCGCGCGGCCATGGCGAAGAACAACGAATACATCGCCGCGATCAGCGCCTCCACCGCCGACCCCAAACGCGTGCGGGTCCGCTTCGAGGTCGCGCGCCGGATCGTCGAGGACGCGGTCGCTCTGTCGTAGGCACAGGTTTCGTCCGGCCGCTGGCCTCGGAGAACATCGAGTCGTTGCGGTTGCAGGATCCTGGACGGATTGGCGCAGGCCCGGTCGGTTCGTATCGCCGGTGAACCGGAACTGATGTTCTCGGAGAGCGATTGGGAGGCACTCGCCGACGCGGTGAAGGCTAGAGAATTCGACCGGCCCATAAGGGCAGGACTTCAGTCCTGCAACTCGCCGCTCACCGTCACATCGACCCGTACGCCAGCTGATTCATATGTGTTCGATCGTGCGCCGGCCGATGGCCGCGCTGAGCGCGTCCAGCTCCGCGAGCACATCGGTCGCGGCCCAGATGCGGTTCCGTTTGCTCTCCGAGAGGAGCTCGAGAATCCCCGCGTCGGTCAATCGACCCAGGGCCCGGTAGGTGCTGGCGTCGGTGGTGCCGGCGATGCGTTGTGCGGTGTCGGCGTTGAGGATTGGGGTTTCGAGTAGCGCAGCGAGGAGGGTTTCCTCCGCCGAGTTTGCTCGCGGGCGGGCGATGTCTTGCCAGCGTCTCGGCAGGTCGGCGAGAGCCATGGCTGACTCCTGTGCGGCCTCGCTGGCGTGGATCGCGCCGACTGCCAGGTACTCGACGAATGTGTCGATGTCGCCATTGCGAAATCGGTTGAGGTGCATGAAGTATCGGCCGGTGTCCGCCAGCATGACCGACGCCAGCGGTACGGTCACTCGGCGAGTGAGGCCGCGGCGGCGCAGCACGGCACTGATCAGTGCCCGTCCGATGCGCCCGTTCCCATCGGTGAACGGGTGGATGGACTCGAACTGGGCGTGCGCGATGGCGGCTTGCGCCAGGATCGGCAGATCGTCTCGGTTGACGAAGACCAGCAGATCGGCGACCAAATCGGCGACCAATTCGGGGGGTGGAGGGACATGCGCAGCGTTGATCGGCGTGTAGTCGCTGCCGCCGATCCAGTTCTGCACATCCCGCAGCTGCCCCGCATCGCGGGCGGTGTAGTAGTCGATGGCCATCAGTAACCGATGTGCTTCGAGCAGATCGTCCAGCCCGACGCTGCCCGTGCCGGCCGCATCGACCATCGCGATCAGGGCCTTGACCGCCGCCAATTGCGACTTCGCATCGTCGCTGGCCTTACCTCCGGCGACAGCTTTGCCGAAGGCTCGCCAGCCCGCATCGATATGTTCGATCTTCGAGGACGCGACGGACTCACCGCGCAGCAGGAAGTCGGCCAGTGGCACGAGGTGCTCGCCGAACCCGGCCTCGAGGCGGGCTATCGCAATCAACGCCGCTTCGTGGGCGCGAGCAACGGGCCCGGTCGGATCGTAGTCGAGCTGGCCTATTCTGGGCGGAATCGCGACCGTGATCCGATCAAGGGTTCGATCCGCCCGCGAGCCGTGACGCTCACGCGGGTTCCAGACCCGCTCTTCGCTCCGGTGTGGTGGCCAGTTCACGCGGTCTCCTTCGAATAAGGTCGACCAACTCTGCGGTTAGCTTACTTTATAGGTACGAAACGTAGCTAGCGCCGCCCTTAATCTACTTTGCGTGCTCCTCCGCGTCGGTGATGAAGCCCGGTTCATCGGGGACGGTGAGCAGTGGGAGGCGGCGGGCTAACCAGCCGCGACCGAAAGACATCGGCGTGGACGGCCTACTTCGAGTCTTTGCCGTAGCCGAACTGGCGAGCCGGGGCCCAGTCGATCTCTTCGACGAAGGGGCTCTCGAGCAGACGTGGTTCGGAGCAAGCGACGTCACATGGGAAAGGCGGGCCGATCGTCCTTTTTCTCGGGCATTTGGGCCTTGCTGCTGAGACCTAGAGGAGTGATCGTGGATTGATGACAAATGTCTCGAATCTGACCGCGCCGGAACGACGCCAGCTGGCCCAGCACACGCTGGACTCGCTGACGGACCGGGCGGGGCATACGTTGACGCAGGTGCGGTGCGGTTGTGGTCACCGCGTGGCGGCGGTGTTCGATACGCCGGCCGGCGCGGTGTATCAGTCGGCGACTGGGCCGCACGCGCATGGATCGCGTGATTTCGTCGATGCTGCGCACAGCGCTCACGGGCATGGCACCCGGTTTACGGACCTGCTTGCCGGTGACGGCTTTGTCGATGACGCGTTGCCCGCTTCCTGCGAGTGCGGGCCGCACACACTGTCGCGGTTCCGGCTCCAGGAAGCTGTTGCGAACCACGAGCATAAGATTCTGCTGCCCTGATCAGCCATCACAAGGCCGTAGCCGTGCGTCACCAGCGGCGCGGAGCCGGTCTGCCACGAAAGCTCAGCTGGTAGCCGTCCACAGCGCACTCCTCCCGCGACCCCGCCTGCCCTTGGAACCGGCGGCCGCCCCGGCGTGCCATGCGCTCGAGTGGCTCAGTTCGAGCTCAGGGCGGAGTTGAGCGTGTAGGTGCCGACGAGGTCGGCTTGCCCCAGGACGTGGCCGGACATCGCTTGGCGCAGCTGTTCTCCGGTCACCGCCCGCTGTAGCGGCAGCCGTTCGACATCCAAGGCGCAGACGGTGAACACGTAGTGATGGATGCGCTGGTCGTTCCAGGGCGGGCAGGGGCCGTCGTAGCCGTAATGATCCATTTTCGCACTGCTGAAGTCGTTGAGGCCGTACCGCGCGTTATGGGGTGTAGCCGGACCCGGCTTGCCGGGTGTGCTCTGGAGGCTGCCTGCGGCGATCTGCCGCACGTCGGCTGGGATATCGAACAGCACCAAATGGTAGAAGTCGTTGCGCGGCAACTCCTCCGGCACCGTTCGCCCCTCGATGTTCACGTCCGATCCGGTGCGGGGTACGTCGATGTCGCAGCACACGACCGCGAACGATCGTGTTCCCGCCGGCACCTCGTCCCACGCCAGATGCGGGTTCCGATTGGCGCCCGCGCGGACATGGTGCGCGGCATCCGGTACGCCGTAGGCGAACGTGGCCGGAATGCGCGCATTATCGTCGAACGAATCACTTCGGACCTTCATAACGATGCCTTCCACTCATGCGGCCCGATCAGCCTCCGCTATTCAGATGGCGATGAGGGCGCAATCAACACAGCTCGTCGGTGGGATCATTCTGCGGCGTTCCCGCGCCATTGGGGGAATCTCATCTCGTCGGTCGACCACACTGTCGTCCGAACCTCTGCCTGGGCGAATCAATTCGTGCGATACATAGATTCTGCGCTTCTGCCCTGCCCCCGCCCAGAAGCGAAGGTCATCGGAACGGTATCCCCGCCGCTACAATGGGCATTACGGACTGCTCGCGCCCGCCAACTCAGTGGACGAGAATTACCGCGGCCAGCCGCCGTCGAGTCGGTTGTGAACGGTCAGATGACATTCGGTCGCTGGGTCGGGGCCGTCGGCCCGAGCGAGTCCGGTTGGGGCCGTGAATCATTGAAGCCGGGGAATCCCGGTGTCCTGCGCGAAGTGGTGAATCGATCGATAAACGATGACGCAGACGAGTAGTCCACCGCAACAGAGTCCGGTCACTGTACTGCTGGGCGGTGATGTGATGCTCGGTCGCGGCGTCGATCAGATCCAGCCGCATCCGGGTGATCCGCTGTTGTACGAACCGTGGGTCGATGACGCCCGCCGCTACGTCGAGTTGGCCGAGAAGACGAACGGGCCGATACCGTACCCGGTCGACTCCGACTGGCCGTGGGGCGACGTGGGGCCGATGCTCGACCAATTGGCGCCCGAGGTCCGGCTGATCAACCTGGAAACGTCGATCACCGCCGACGGCAGATTTGCGCCCGCCAAGGGCATCCATTATCGGATGAACCCCGCCAATATCGCGACGCTGAAAGCGTTTCGGCCCGACGTCTGCGCGTTGGCCAACAACCACGTCCTCGATTTCGGAGACCGCGGTCTGCGCGACACGCTCGATACGCTCGACGCGGCGAGCATCCGCACAGCCGGGGCGGGAACGAGCATCGACGCGGCCTGCCGACCGGTGGTGGTGGAGCCGGGCACCGGGCCGCGGGTGGTCATCGTCTCGGTCGCCAGCACCAGCAGCGGTGTGCCGCTGGCGTGGGCCGCGCAGCACGATCGGCCGGGGGTGTGGCTGCCCGGTGATCCGTTGGGCCGTGGTGTCGCTGACCATGTCGCGGCGGAAGCGTTGGCGCACAAGCGCCCCGGCGATATTCTGATCGTGTCCGTGCATTGGGGCCCGAACTGGGGCTACGGGACCGGGCGGAGCGAAATCCAGTTCGCGCAACGGCTCATCGACGCCGGCGTCGACATCGTGCATGGGCATTCATCGCACCATCCTCGTCCCATCGAGATCTACCAGGGCAGACCGATTTTCTATGGCTGCGGTGATGTCATCGACGACTACGAAGGCATCCCCGGATATGAGTCCTACCGTCCCGAACTGCGGCTGCTCTACCTGGTTTCGGTAGATCCCGGCGGGCAGCCGGCCGGAATCCGGATGCTGCCCATGCGGGTACGCCGCATGCGGCTCGAACGTGCTTCCCGGGCCGATGCCGATTGGCTGGGTAAGACGCTCACTCACATCAGCCGCCGGTTCCACACCCATATCGACCGCGGAGCCGACGACCTGCTCGAGATCCGCTGGGGCTGAGCCCAACTCACACCAATGGCCAGCTCGAAGCGAAAGTCATCGATCGACTTCAGACATAGAGGGCGTCGATGCTGTCGGCGAGGTTCTCGATGACTATCTTGCGGCGCAGTTTCATACTCGGTGTGAGATCACCGGTCTCGACGGACAATTCGTGGTCGATGATGTCGAACTTCTTGATCTGTTCCCAGCGATTGAGTTGGGTGTTGAGTTGGGCGACGTAGGCCTCGATCACCTCGTGGGTCTTCTTGTCCCGCGCGATTTCGGCGAGCGGTTTGTCTGCCAGACCGTGCTTGCCAGCCCATTCGATGATGCTCTGGGTATCGAGGCCGACCAACGCGACGCAATAGGGTCGTGTCTCTCCGTAGACGATGAATTCCGCTGCGTACGGACACATTCCCTTGAAGGTGGCGGCAATCGCGGAGGGCGCGACGTACTTGCCCTGCGAGGTCTTGAACAAGTCCTTCTTGCGGTCGGTGATGTGCAGGAATCCTTCTGCGTCGATCTCGCCGATGTCGCCGGTGTGGAACCAGCCATCCGCGTCCAAAGCCTCGGCGGTGGCCTCCGGGCGGTTGTGATAGCCACTCATCACACCGGGACTTCTGAGCAGGATCTCGCCGTCCTCGGCGATCTCGACCTCGGTGCCGGGGAACGGTTTGCCTACGGTTCCGAAGCGGTATGCATCCGGTCGGTTGATGAACGAGGCGGCGGCGGTCTCGGTCAGGCCGTAGCCTTCGAGAACGATGATGCCGATCGCGTCGAACCACTGCGCGACATCGCGGTCCAAGGGGGCCGCTGCCGAAACGAAGAACCTCAGCCGGCCACCGAAGCGTTCGCGGACTTTGGAAAGCACCAGCCTGTCGGCGACTTTGTGCTGCAAGGAAACCAGCAACGACGGATACCTGCCTGCCTGCCTGGCACGCGAGACCCGCAGGCCAACCCCGACTGCCCAGTCGAAGAGCTTCTTCTTGATCCCGCCTTCTTCTGCCATCGTGCCCTCGATACGGGCATGCGCCTTTTCGAAGATGCGAGGGGCGGCCGCCACGATGGTGGGGTGCAGTATCACGAGGTTGTCCACGATTTTGTCGACCCGGCCATCGATTACCGTGGGAAAGCCGATCAGCGGTGACAGCGCCAACATCACCTTGCCGAAAGCGTGAGACAGCGGCAGCCACAGAAAGTTCAGGTCGTCCGGGCGGAGGGCATTCAGCGCGTCGATTGCCGCGGCGCTGTACGTCCATGCGGAATGCGGCAGCCGAACACCCTTCGGGGTGCCGGTCGTACCGGAGGTGTACATGATGCTGCTCAGGTGCTCGGGCCGGATGCCGCGGATGCGGTCGGCGACCGCGTCGGGGGATTCGGCGAGCAGTCGGTATCCGAGCTCTTCGAGGTTGTCGAGCGTGATCACCCAGTCGCCGTCGCCTTCGCCATCGAAGATCACCACTTTCTGCACGTCGGGCAACTCGGCGCGATGCTCGATCAGCTTGTCGACCTGTGCCTGATCCTCGGCAACCACGATCCGGCTGCCCGAGTTGGCGACGATGAACGCGACGCCGGGGGCGTTGGTGGTGGGGTACACGGTGGTAGTGGCCGCGCCGGCGCACATGACGGCGAAGTCGGCGAGCACCCATTCGTAACGCGTGGACGACGCAAGCGCGACCCGTTCTTCGGCCTGGATTCCCAGTGCAATCAGCCCGGCGGCGAGTATGTCGACGCGGTCGCCGAACTGCTTCCAGGACACACTGGTCCAGCCCTCGCCATCAAGGAATCGGAACGCCTCCGCCCCTGGCGTCTCGGCGATGCGGTCGACCAGCATCTGGGCAACCGATGACGCCCGGTCCTCGATCTTGCTGAGATCGGGAAGTTCCTCGGATTGCCGGAGGAACGTCATCACTTGATTCTAGGGATTCCCCGGCCGATCGATGAGGCGCTCGGACGAGAAAAGGCGTGTAGTGGGGACTGCGCAATGCGGGCGGGGCGGCCGCTATTGCCCTGGTGATCGGGAGGGGGCACTGTGAGAGGCACCGGTGGCGCCACCGGGCGCTGCCTCTGTGCAGAAAGGAGGTGGATCGTGTTCGCACGGTCTACCACGCTTCAGGCGCAACTTTCCGCTCTCGAATCCGGGATCGCACATGTGCGGGACGAGGTTATGCCGGGGCTGGAGGGCATTCCCGGTTGTATCGGACTTTCGTTGCTCGTCGATCGGCACACCGGCCGGTGCATCCTGACGACCTCATGGGAATCCGAGGAAGCGATGAGAGCGACCGCCGAGCAGGCGGTCCCGATGCGCAATCGTGCGGCAGAGATATTCGGCGGCAGTCCGATGGTCGAGGAATGGGAGATCGTGGCCATGCATCGCGCGCATCAGACGCCGCAGGGTGCGTGTGCGCGTGTCACCTGGGTGAAGACCGATCCCAGCCGGATCGATAACGCCATCGAGGTCTACCGTGCCCACACCTTGCCCGGTATGGAGCAGCAGCTCGAGGGATTCTGCAGCGCGAGCCTGATGGTGAACAGGTCGTCCGGTCGTGCCGTCTCGTCCAGTGTCTACGAGAATGCCGAGGCGATGGAACGCAACCGGATCGCGTCGGCCGCGTTGCGCGTGGACGCCGCCCGGCAGGCACGCGTCGAGGCCGTCGACGTCCGCGAATTCGAGTTGGCATTGGCGCATTTGCGCGTCCCCGAACTGGTTTGACCTCGAGCGGGGGTCGGCGAAACGGCAGGCCGAGACCGGAGGTTCGACACGTCCGGTCCGTCCCCGAGCAGGTGGTCACCGCAGCACGGCCGCAGCGCGCGGCCGTGCTCGGTCGGCCGGTTGGGGCAGTTTTCCTGGCGCGCAGCCGCATTCCCACGATCGCCGGCACGGCGAGGCCGGTGGCTGAGCGCGGTCGCCAGTGGTGAAAGCTCTTTGCGCAGAACCTGTTTGCCCGCAATCTTGGTGAACCCGTGGGAGCGTGCCCTTCTTGGCATGCACATGCCCCGGCCGCAACAACGAGTCGATATCGACGAACGCGCACACGGGCACCCGGCAACAGATCGGCCCGCTCACACGACCGGGGCGAGTGCGCACGCAAGACTGATTCCAGTCGATTCGACGGTCATGACCGAAACTGAACTCCCACAACAAGATTCCGATCGTCGGCGGCGCAGGCACCCGGTCGAACGCCCTGCCCATGCCGCCGCTGCGCAACACGTCGACATCATCGGTGCTTTCCATGCGCACACACATCCGGGCGATCAGTGTCGCCAGCTTCCGGGCTGTTCGGACAGCCGCATCACTGGCACCGGACCGGCCCGCGACACGAGTTTCTAGATCATCGAGCACCGCTGACTCCGGGCGAACATATGCGAAACTTGCCCCCGCAGTGCACTTCTAAACCTGCCCCGATCACTGCCTGAACAAGCGATCATCCCAGCTCGACCGGAACCCCACATCGCCGACCACTACGACATGTGATCGGCGGGGATGCTGCGCGCCCGTAGCCATATTTTCGTCACCATCACCACCCGCGCGATTGCCTATTGGATCAACGCTGGGCGGCCAGCCCTGACGAGGAGGAGTTCGGCGATGAGTTCCCTACGCGTCGGCAGTGTTTTGAACACTTTCCTGACAGTCGTTGGGGTGATTGTTGCCGTCCTTGTGCCGATCGGGCCGATCGCTGGGGTGGCTTCGGCGGCGGGCTGCACGCTGACACCGACCGGCGGGACCGTCCCGCGAATGATCGGCACTCGCAATTACACGCTCAACGTGCCGCAGGGATTGACCGGCCCGGCGGTTGGGTTGCTGATCAGCCTGCACGGCACCGGCGACACCTCGGCAGGCATCGAACGCGAAACCGGATGGAGTTCCTACGCAGCGGCTCACAATTTCATCGTCGCCTACCCGCAAGGCACCGAGTTCGACAAAACTTGGCACTTCGAGCAGGGGTCTGTCGACGTCACCTTCCTCGAGCACGTTGTCACCGACATCGAATCGACCTGGTGTGTCGACACCCACCGCGTCTACGCTGACGGCTGGTCCGATGGGGCGATCATGTCTCAGCGGATGGCCTGCGACGCCGCGGACCTGTTCGCCGCCGTCACCTCATGGGAGGGCACCGACCCGACGGACCCCAACCCCCTCGAACCCAGTGCCGTCGGCACACCGTGCACACCGAGCCGCCCTATTGCGGTCGGAATATTCCAAGGGGCGTTCGACCCCATCTCCAACCTCGTGGTCGGCCTCGCGAACGTCCGTGACTGGACCCGCCGTAACCGCTGCCCAGCGACAGCAGACCCCACCTCCGACCGTTACGGCACCCATACGAACTATCAGCCCTGCGCCGCCGGAACGAACGTCGCGTGGCGAGTCGAATACAACACGACACACCAGTGGCCCACCGGCGCCATCGGCCAGGATCTACGCGATCAGCTCTGGAACTTCCTCGATTCCCGCACTCTCCCATGACCACTGAAACGTAGCTATTGCGCCGCCGCCGTCTCTGGGCTGTGTCACATGCCGTCCAGCATGGGCTCGGGACGTTTTCTTGGTGCGGGGCAGGAACTTTTGCAAGACCAGGTGGTGCAGCCAGCGGTGGCCAGGGTCGATGAGGGCTTGGCGCGGGTCGAGCTGTGGGCTTCGGTACCTCGGGTCGAGCGCGTGCCGGAAACCAGTTCGGTCGGAACTGTTTGGGTCCGTTGATGATTCGCGTGGGGTTCGCGGAAGTTTGTCGGGGCGATGCTCTAACGTAACGCGGTATCTGTCCGTCACGACCGTGGAGCGTTATGGCTGCCTCGTTCGACCTTCATACCCTTGCGGTGCTCGGTGCGGCTGGGGAGCGGCTGGTCATCTGGCATGTGAATGTGGGTGCGGCGCTGGGGGAGTCGCGGCTATCGGGCGCTTGGGTGCTGGATCGATCGCGCACGGCGGAGATCGAAAGTCTCACGGTCGGATACCCGATCGTTGAGGCAGGCAATGACGCTGCTGCTCCTGGAACTGTAGGCAACGATGCCCAGACGGCTGGCACGGTGGGTAATCGCACTCAACAGGCCGGGATGGTAGGCGAGAGTAACCACTTGACGGACGTCGTGGGCGTTGGGGCCGCTGTGGCGATCGCGGACGATCGGATTGTCGGGGGTGCTGGGATTGTCGATGTCGATACGACTGTCGAAACCGTCTGTGCCGCAATCGAATCGGCCGACCAGCGGTTCGCCGCGCATCAGGATGCGAGCGGCGGGAAGTTCACCAGGCCGCAGTGGCCGGTGATCGTGGCGCCGGATGTGGTTGCGCTGCCGCAGTTTCGGGTGGATGTGGCCGACGATCACATTCGGCCGGTGCTCACGCTGGCGCGGGGGCTCGCGGATCTGGCGGATGCGTGGGCAGCGTTCGAGTCGCTACGGCTCGCCCGGCCTTTTCTGGAGGACCTCGGTGGGGCGGCCGCACGGCCGTTGCCGCTCGCGGTGCGGTGAGTATGGCGGGACTGTCGTTCGCCGCCATCGATGTCGAGACCGCTAATTCCGCGCGAGGCAGTATCTGTGCGGTCGGCGTCACCGTCGTGCGGGACGGGCGGCGCGGAGAGACCGCGTCGTGGCTGTGCCGCCCGCCCGCGGGGCTGGACTTCTTCAGCTGGCACAACATTCGCGTGCACGGGATCTCAGCAGCCATGGTCGCCGACAAACCGGAGTTCGCGCAGCGCTGGCCAGAGGTGGAGAGCCTGGTCGGTGAGTTGCCCGTCATCGCCCACAATGTCGGATTCGACAGCAGTGCGATACGGGAAGCATGCGGCCGCAGTGGAATTCGGATACCGGCCTGGTCCTACAGCTGCAGCCTCGCCCTGGCCCGCCGCCACCTGAGTCTCGACAGCTACCGCCTGCCCGACGTCGCGGCCGCTCTGGGCATCGACTTCACCAACCACCACGACGCAGCCGCCGATGCCGCCGCCGCGGCCGACATCGTGATCGCCCTGGCTGCCCGGGCCGGAGTCGATTCGCTGTCAGCGCTCGAGCGCATGGTGGTCAACCGGCCCCTGCGGACAAATCGGACATCACGAAAGTCCGCGGCTAACACGCTGATGCGCGCTGTGCCGACTGTTGTGGAACGCACTCCGCGCCGATCCTGGTTCGGCCGTGAGGAATTGGTGCTGCCGGAGGCTACCGGCACCGATCCATCGCACCCGCTGTACGGCCAAATCGTGGTATTCACAGGTGATCTCGCTGCCATGACCCGCCAGGAGGCGTGGGATGCCATCGCGGCATGTGGCGCGACTCCCGCGCGGAATGTCACTCGGCGCACGACCCGGCTGGTCATTGGTGACGGATTTCGTGGTGTCGATCCCGATGCGTTCACTACGACGAAGGCGCGTCGGGTCGCCGAGTTGCGGACGCGGGGGCAGCGGATCGAGGTCATGGATGAGGCCGCATTCGTGGCGTGTGTGGGGGCTGGGGCCGGGTTGTCCGGAGGTCGGGGCGGGGTGTGAGAAGTGCATTGTTGCGTGGTTTTGACGGGCTCGGTAGAGAGGGTGAGGGGAATCGGTCGGATGAGTTAGAGGCGGAAATGACGAGTGCAGGTGGTCGGCGTCGGTGGGTGGCGGTGGGAATCGCCCTGGTGGCGGCGGGCTTTGCTGTGGTGCCGGGGATTGCGTCCGCTGTGGAACCGCTGGATTCCGGCGCGGCATTCGCGGCCGACGGCTCGCATATCGACCATCTGGTGCAGCGGGATGATCGCAAATCCGCCGTATTCGTGTATTCGGCTGCGATGAACCGTGTCATCGAACTCTCGGTCATTCGTGCCGCCGACAATTCCACGCCGCGTCCGACGGTGTATCTGCTCAATGGCGCAGAGGATGGCATCGATGGGAGTGGCAACGAGGTCTCCTGGGAAACCCGCACCGATGTCGTCGATTTCCTGGCCGACCAGAACGTCAACGTGGTGAACGTCCTGGACGGCCGCTACACCTATTACACCGACTGGCAGTCCGACGACCCCATGCTCGGCCGCAACAAGTGGACCACTTTCCTCACCCAGGAACTCCCGCCCGTCATGGACTCGGCCCTCGGCTCGTCCGGCCGCAATGCCCTTGCGGGAGTGTCGATGTCGGCCACCTCGGCCCTCGCCCTCGCCGAATCCGCCCCCGGCCTCTACCAGAGCGTCGGGTCGTTCAGCGGCTGCGCCCAGACCAGCACCGACCCCGGCCGCCGCTACCTGCAGGCCACGGTTCTCTCCGGCGGCGGCAACCCGTGGAACATCTGGGGTGTCGATGGCTCCCCGGCCTGGACCGCGAATGACCCGTCCACCCCCGCCAACCTCGAGAAACTCCGTGGCATCGACCTCTATTTGGCGGCTGGAACCGGCGCGAACCCGGCCGCGGCAGGCGGTGGCCAAGTCGGCGCGTCCAGCACAGCACTGGAATCCACCGTTGAAACCTGCACCCGCGCGCTGCAATCCAGCATCGAAGACCTGGACATCCCGGCCACATTCGACTACCTCCCCGGCGGCGGCCACAACTGGTCCTCGTGGCAGGTCGACTTTCACAACGCCTGGCCCGGAATCGCTCGCAGCCTCGGCGTGTGACTCGCAGGCTCGGCGTGTGCGGAGGCTCGGCGTGTGCGGAGGCTCGGCGTGTGGCTCGGAGGCTCGGCGTGTGGCTCGGAGGCTCAGCGTGTGACTCGCAGGCTCGGCGTGTGGCTCGCAGGCTCGGCGTGTGACTCGCAGCTTCGGCCGGCGAATCGAGGCACCACGCCGGATGGCCACCCGTTCGGTTCCGCTGTCACTCGGGTGCGGGCGGGCCGATAAGCTGCTCCGGGTGACCGACGAGAAGCTGCTGCAGGGACCCATCCACGCCGTCCATGTCGAGCTGGGCGCTACCTTCGCTCCGTTCGGGGGGTGGGAGATGCCCGTTTCGTACGCGGGGACCGTGGGGGAGCACACGGCGGTCCGTACCGCTGTCGGGCTTTTCGACGTCAGCCATCTCGGCAAGGCGACAGTCAAGGGTGCGGGTGCCGCGGCCTTCGTGAACTCGGCACTCACCAATGACCTGAATCGGATTCGCCCGGGAAAGGCGCAGTACACGCTGTGCTGCACGCCGGAGGGCGGGGTCATCGACGACCTCATCGCCTACTACGTGAGCGATGACGAGATCTTCCTGGTACCCAATGCGGCGAATACCGCGACCGTGGTGGCGGAGCTGCAGAAGGTCGCGCCGGAGGGCATCACAGTCACCGACGAGCATCGCGGGTACGCGGTCTTCGCCGTGCAGGGCCCGCGGTCGGCGGAAGTCCTCGCCAAGCTCGGCCTGCCGACCGACATGGAGTACATGGCCTACGCCGACGCCGAGTGGGACGGTCGCCCGATCCGGGTGTGCCGCACCGGCTACACCGGTGAGCACGGCTACGAGCTGCTGCCCCGCTGGGCGGACGCCGAGGCCGTCTTCCGCGCGCTGGTGAGCGAGGTGCAGGCCGCTGGCGGCCAGCCCGCCGGACTCGGCGCGCGCGACACCCTGCGCACCGAGATGGGCTACCCGCTGCACGGACACGAACTGTCCCTGGACATTTCGCCGCTGCAGGCCCGCACCGGCTGGGCCGTCGGCTGGAAGAAGCCCGAGTTCTGGGGCAAGTCGGCGCTGGAGGCGGAAAAGGCGGCCGGTCCCCGTCGAATCCTGATGGGGCTCAAGGCGATCGACCGGGGCGTGCTCCGGCAGGGCCAGACCGTGATGCGTGGTGACGCCCAGGTCGGCGAAACCACCTCCGGCACCTTCTCGCCCTCCCTCAAGGTCGGCATCGCCCTGGCCCTCCTCGACACCGCCGCGGGCCTCGAGCCCGGCGACGAGGTCGAGGTCGACGTCCGCGGCCGCCGTCTGCGCTGCGAGGTCATCCGCCCCCCGTTCGTCGAAACCCGCACTGCCTGATCAGGTTTCCTGAGCCGCGAATCCGACCAGCCGCCTCTGGCGACTACGACGCCATCGCGCGCGTTGTGGACGACTGGTGGGGGCCGGTCGGTCGTGGCGGCGGTTCCCAGGCTTTTCCTGGATCACTTCGCCGCGACCAGCCTGGTCGCCGGACAAGCGTCCGGCCGCGCCATCGCCTCAGCTGAACCCAGATCCCCAGCCGTATTTGGCCTCGGCCACAACAATTCCCCGGCCGCACGAGGCCTCACCCTTTCAGAGCCCACGGCCCGCCCCCAGAGTCGCGACTGCATCGGAGTCCCGGCTGCTGCACCAGGGCTCATGCCGCTCTGGGTGTCAGCCGCACCAAGTGCCGACGACGTCGTTGTCCTGTTTGCAGGCTGCGGCGTCGAGTCCGGCAGGGCGGAGGGAGTTGAACATCGTTCGGATGGTGTCGTCGGTGGCCGTGCCGTCCGTGCCCTGATCAGCGTAGAGGACCATGACCACGGACTGGCCGTTGTTGCCGGGCACCGCGACGGCGTGGACGATCGAGGCGGCCGGGTGCGAGCAGTCGTTCGGGCCCGGGTTGGCGAGGGTCGCTGTCACGCGTGCGGCGGGTTTGCCCTGCACCGTAAGGGTTTCGACGTTGCTCATCGTGTAGGTGGAGTTGGGGCGGTCGTCATTGGCTCCGGCCACGGTGGCCCAACTGCCGGCCACGTCTTTGGCGGCGGCGGACACGTCGCCCAGTTTCGAGCCCGTCACGCCCGCGATGGCTTTCGAGTGGTGGCCGTCGCACGCCTTCGGGGAGAGTTCCGCGGCACCGCTCATCACCACGCGTCCGCCGCCGCCCTCGAAGCCGACGATGGTGGTCGGTGTCGGGACCGTCCAGTCCTGCGGCACGTCGTACACGGCATTGCGTGAGATGGAGTAGGACGTCTGCCATCCCGGCGTGAGCGACGCGATGGTGGATCTCGGTGCGCTCGCCGTCGTGGTGGGTAGCGGTTTGGCGCGGGTCGCGGTGTCCTGCGGCCCGTATTGGTCTGCGGGCAGCGCGGTTCCGGTCACGGTGTGTGCGGGCGTCAGCGCTGCTACGACGAGGATGGCGACCAGGCCCAGCACGCTCACTGCGATCAGCGCGATCATCAGGGGCCGGTGCGAACTGGGCGGCTTCGACAGCGGATGCTCCGGATACACGTCGCCCACCCTATCCAGGGGCAGCGACGGCGGCCGGTCACCGAACCGTCCGGCCGGTCGACAGGGGTAGCCCGGACCATCCGGTCGAGGGCGGCGAATTAGACTCCCGGTCATGACTCTTGCCGCACAGTTCACCCGTGTACCGCATCCCGCGCCACTACCGGCGGAGCGGCGGCAGGAGATTCTCGCGGAGCCGGGGTTCGGGCGCTACTTCACCGATCACATGGTGTCGATGGATTACGTGGACGGGCAGTGGACCAACGGCCGCGTCGAGCCCTACGGGTCGCTGGCCATGGACCCGGCCACCATGGTGTTCCACTACGGCCAGGCCATCTTCGAGGGTCTGAAGGCCTACCGTCAGGCCGACGGCAGCATCGCCACCTTCCGGGTGGATGCCAATGCCGCGCGTTTCCGCCGCTCCGCCGCGCGCATGGCGATGGCGCAGCTGCCCGAAGAACTGTTCATCGAATCGATCCGCCAGCTGCTCGAGGTGGACGCGGACTGGGTGCCCGCCGCCGGCGGCGAGGAGTCGCTGTACCTGCGGCCGTTCATGTTCTCCACCGAGGTCGGGCTGGGCGTGAAGCCCGCCTCCTCCTACAAGTACCTGCTGCTCGGCGGTCCCGCCGGCGCGTACTTCCCGCGCGGCCTGAAGCCGGTCAAGGTGTGGCTGTCCACCGAATATGTGCGCGCGGCTCCCGGCGGCACCGGTGAGGCCAAGGTGGCGGGCAACTACGCCGCCTCGCTGCTGGCCCAGCAGCAGGCCGCCGAGAAGGGCTGCGACCAGGTGGTGTGGCTGGACGCCTGCGAGCACAGCTATGTGGAGGAGATGGGCACCAACAACCTCTTCTTCGTCTTCGGCAGCGGCTCCGACGCCCGCCTGGTGACCCCCGAGCTGTCCGGCTCGCTGCTCCCCGGCATCACCCGCGACTCGCTCATCACCCTGGCCGCCGACTCCGGCTACAAGGTCGAGGAGCGGAAGATCTCCGTCGAGGAATGGAAGAGCGGCGTCGAATCCGGTGAGATCACCGAGGTTTTCGGTTGCGGCACCGCAGCCGTGGTCATCCCGGTCGGCTCGGTCCGCTCCGCCGACGGTGAATTCACCATCGGCAACAACGGCGAACCCGGCGAGGTGACCATGGCGCTGCGCGAGAGCCTCACCGGCATCCAGCGCGGCACCTTCGCCGACAGCCACGGCTGGCTGCGCACCATGGCCTGACCGGCCCGCCGAACGAAAAGCGCCCGCCCCGAGAGCATTTGGGGCGGGCGTGGACATTTCATGGTGCGGGAGCAGCACCTACCGCTGAACCTGGTGTCGCGGGGACGAGCAGCGGGGCGCAATGGTTGTGGCGGGCGTTCCCGATGGCCGCGTGTGCAAGGCCTCGCGGTTTCAAGGCGCTCGCTTCCGCCGACCTGCCAAGCGACACATCAGCACAGGGCATCTGGGCCGATACACCGCTTGCGGCACAGGGTCAGCTGGGCATGAACATGTGCCACTGCTCCAGGGTCTGGGGGCGCATGACGTAGTTGTGTTCCTTGATGTGGGTGAGCGACGCGCTGGGCTCGTCCGAGTACCAGTGGCCCGGGTAGACCGTCGGGTTCGACTTCAGATCGGCCAGGTAGCGCAGGCTGCGGAACATGGCGTCGGAGTCGCCGCCGGGGAAGTCGGTGCGGCCGCAGCCGTCGACGAACAGGGTGTCGCCCGCGATCAGCCGGTCCTCGAACAGGAAGCACTGGCTGCCCGGCGTGTGGCCGGGGGTGTGCAGGAGTTCGATCTCGAAGTCGCCGACCGCGACCTTGTCGCCGTGCGCGTGACCGGTCAGCTCGCTGGGCGCGATGCCGGTGACATTGGCGACCCAGGGCAGTTCCTCGGCATTGACGTGGACCGCCACATCGGTCTTCTCCAGCAACTCCTTCACCCCGCGCAGGGTGAAGCCCATCATGGTGCCGCCGACGTGGTCGGGGTGGTGGTGGGTGGCCAGCACTCCGGTCAGCCGCATGCCGTCGGCCTCGGCGATGTCGGCCAGCTGCCCCGCCTCGTACGCGGGGTCGACGACCACGCATTCACCGCTGTCCCGATCCCCGATCAGGTAGGCGAAGTTGCGCATCTGCGTGGCGATCGGATCGCCCACGGCCCAGTCGCGCCCGGAGAGCAACTGGCGAAAGTACAAACGGTCGGAGGCCATGCCTGACAGCGTATTGCCCGCCCGTCAAAACCAAGCATCCGGATCCGGGCAATATGTCCGAAATTGCCGTTTGACCAGGGGATTTGTTGTCGGTCGGTGTTGCTGATCTGCCGCCATGCCCTCGGTCCTGCATGAAGTCGTCATCGACCTGTTCCGGCACCGCCCGCAACTCGTCGCCGAACTACTGCCACTGGTGACCGATATCCCCCTACCCGAATTCGACCATGCGCGACTGGAATCCGGTGACTGCCCCGATATCGACCCCACCGAGTACCGCGCCGATGCCGTGATCGTGCTGGCCACCGGCACCACACCGCAATTGGCTGCTTCTTGGAGAGCCTTATGACCGCCGGAACATACAAGTACAAGAGCGAGTTCGCTCGGCGTTACTTCAGTCGGGGCGAAGCTGAGGGCCAGGCCAGAGGGGAGGCCAAAGGGGATGCCAAGGCGCTGCTGGCAGTCTTGCGGAGCAGGGGGATCACCGTGGATGAGTCGACCGTCGCTCGCGTCGGGGCGTGCACTGATATCGAGCAGCTCGACGTATGGCTCGTCAGGGCCGCGACAGCATGCTCTGCCAGCGAGGTGTTCGGGGTCTGAGGTCCGGTCGCACTCGAGACTTCGGTGCCGACCTTCGCCTTCCGAGGTTCGGTGAAGAGGGCGGACATTCTTGCCGCGACAAGTATCTGCACGCCGATTACATGGTCGGCGTGCAGATACGGTAATTGTCGTGGCTGGTCAGCGCAGGATGGCTTCGATCTCGTCCACGGCTTCGGGGCCGTAGGCCTCGCGCAGGCGCTTCATGGCGGCGTCGTGGTCGAGCCTCCAGTCCTGGGGGCCAACGGTTTCCAGGACCAGGACCGCCACCAGCGAGCCGAGCTGGGCCGAGCGCTCCAGGGACAGGCCCGCGGACTGGCCGGTGAGGAAGCCCGCGCGGAAGCCGTCGCCGACGCCGGTCGGGTCGACCTTGGCGATGTCGGGGACCACGTCGACGTGCAGTTCGGTGCCGTCGCGGTCGACGACCTTGGCGCCCTTCGAGCCCAGGGTGGTGACGCGAATGCCCACGCGCTCACCGATTTCCGCCTCGCTCAGACCGGACTTCTGGAGCATGATGCCCCATTCGTACTCATTGGTGAACAGGTAGTCCGCGCCGTCGATGAGACGCAGGATGGTCTCGCCGTCCACCAGCGCCAGCTGCTGGGAAGGGTCGGCGGCGAAGCGGATTCCGGCGGTGCGGCACTGATCGGTGTGGCGCAGCATCGCTTCCGGGTCGTCGGCGCCGATGAGCACCAGATCCAGGTCGCGGCCCAGCTGGGTGATGTCGATCTCGCGGGACTCGGTCATGGCGCCCGGGTAGAAGGAGGCGATCTGGGCCATGGTCTCGTCGGTGGTGCAAACGAAGCGCGCGGTGTGGGCCTCGGTGGAGACGCGCACGGCCGAACAGTCGACGCCGTTGTCCTCCAACCACTTCCGGTACTCGCCCCAGTCCTGGCCGACGGCGCCGACCAGCAGCGGGGTGCGGCCCAGCACGCCCATGGCGTAGCTGATGTTGCCGGCCACGCCGCCCCTGCGGATGACCAGATCATCGACGAGGAAGCTGAGCGACACGTGCTGCAGCTGGTCGGCCAGCAGCACATCGGAGAACTTGCCCGGGAAACGCATGAGGTGATCGGTCGCGATGGAAGCGGACACGGCGATGGTCACGGGGTAGATCCTTCGGTGACGTGCGGCTGCGCACCGGGATACGGAGATGACAGACGCGGGGGCCGGCGGTGGATGACGCGGCCGACAGGGCCGCAGTTCGAAACTACTCTGTCCGGGACAGGGTATTCCAGATCTCGTATGAGTCAGCGCACACAACAGCGCGGAACATCCGGTGTCGGACGTTCCGCGCTGGCGGACGCTATGTCAGTTGAAGCTGTCGCCGCAGGCGCAGGAGCCGGTGGCGTTCGGGTTGTCGATGGTGAAACCCTGCTTCTCGATGGTGTCGACGAAGTCGATCGAGGCACCCTGCACGTAGGGGGCGCTCATGCGGTCGACCGCGAGCTTGACGCCGCCGAACTCCACGACCAGGTCGCCGTCGAGGCTGCGGTCGTCGAAGAAGAGCTGGTAGCGGAGGCCCGCACAACCACCGGGCTGGACGGCGATGCGAAGGGCGAGATCGTCGCGGCCTTCCTGATCCAGCAGCGCCTTCGCCTTCGAGGCGGCGGCGTCGGTCAGAGTCACACCGTGAGTGGTGGTCTCGTTCTGCACAGTCATGAACTCTCCTAAGGGACCTGTTTTCAACCCGTGAAGGCGCACGGCTCGATGGCTACCAACACCTGCTGGCAGGCGGCTATTCCCCATCCTACGCGGCGCGTATTCCCCGGACGGCCCAGGTTGTGCAGTCGCTGACAGATAGCTGGTGAGGTGTGCGACACAACAATCCGGCAGACCAGGATTTTCCGGCAGACATGCCATCGAATAGCCTGGTCGGCGTGAAGTTCCTGCGCCGTGGCGAGTCCACCCCCACCTCCGACAGCTCCAGCACCGATGCCGTCGCCGCGGTGGAGGACAAGACCGTCACCCTGGGTAAAGGGCGGCCGACCCCGTCGCGGCGGGAAGCCGAGGGCCGCCGCCGCGGTCCGGTGGCGCCCGCGCCCAAGACCGCCAAGGAGGCCCGCGCCCGCCGCAAGGCGCTGCGCGGGACCAGGGAGGAGCGCAAGGCGTCCTCGGCCGAGCGCAAGGCCGATATGAACGATCGGCGCTCGCGCATGCTCGCCGGTGAGGAGCAGTTCCTGCTCCCGCGCGACAAGGGCCCGGTCAAGAAGTACGTCCGCGACATCGTGGACGCGCGCCGCAATCTGCTCGGCCTGTTCATGCCGCTGGCGCTGGTGCTGATCCTCAGCATGATCCTGTCGCCGGCGCTGCAGGCGATCGTCACGCTGGCCATGCTGGTGATGATGCTGTTCATGATCATCGAGGGCGTCGTCCTCGGCCGGATCGTGAACAAGCGGGTTCGGGAGCGCTACCCGGACACTGCCGATTCCTCGTTCTCGCTGGGCTGGTACGCCTTCGTGCGCGCCTCGCAGGTGCGCCGCATGCGCGCCCCGAAGCCGCAGGTGAGCCCGGGCGACGCGGTCTGATTGCCGCTGCTGCCGTCGGCGCTGACGGCGCTGGATGAATTCCCTGACGGGCGGTGTCTCACCGCCCGTCAGTTGTGTTCGCGGTAGGTCGACAGGGCGCGGATCTCGAGCGCCATGCGGTCACGGTCGCGGTCGACGACCTGGCTGGAACCGGCCATGTCCCAAGCGTTTTCGCGGTGGAAGGGGACGGCCCGGCCGGCCGCGGCCAGCAGTGCGACGATGCGGCGGAACAGGGTGACTGCCTCGGGGGCGCCGGTCGCGGTGCGGAACTGGCCGGAGGTGATGGTGGTCATGCGCGGATCTCGCTCTCATCGAGGGGTTCGGTGGTGTCTCCGGACATGAAGCCGAAGGTCAGGGTGCCCAGCGCTGCCATGGCGGTTCCGGCTGCGACGATTGCGGACAGTGCTTGCATGGCAGTAAGTTTTCTCTAGGGAAGTTCCTGCCAACAGTGGCTGTTCTGACATTGTTCGCAAATATCCGGCCAGAGGGGATCGGACCATGCTCTCGAAGGTCGCCGTCGTACTCAACGACAACCTCGCCATGTTCGAATTCGGCGTCGTCTGTGAGGTTTTCGGCCTCGACCGGACCGCGGACGGACTGCCCGCCTTCGACTATCGGGTCTGTGGCGCGGAGCCGGGGAAACCGCTGAAGTCCAGCTCACCGGGCATTCACGTGACCCCGGAGTACGGGCTCGAGGAGTTGCGCGACGCGGATCTGGTTGCCATTCCGGCCTTTCCGATCTTCGCGGACAACCCCTTCGATCGGCGTGTGGTGGATGCCGTGTGGGACGCCGCGCAGGCCGGGGCCACGGTGCTCACGGTGTGCTCGGGGGCCTTCCTCGCGGGCGCGGCCGGACTGCTCGACGGGCGTAAGTGCACCACGCACTGGCGGTACGTCGATCTGCTGGCGGAACAGTTTCCACAGGCCACCATCGATCCCGATGTCCTGTACGTGGACGAGGGCAATCTCATCACCAGCGCGGGCACCGCGGCCGGCATCGACGCCTGCCTGCATCTGGTGCGGCGCGAACTGGGCAGCAGCGTCGCCAACGCCATCGCCCGTCGCATGGTGGTGCCGCCGCAACGCGATGGCGGACAGCGGCAGTTCATCGAGCGGCCGGTGGTGGACTGCGATTCCGACAGCCTCAGCGAGACCCTGCACTGGATGGGTGAGCATCTGGAACTGCCGCACACGGTCGAAGCGCTGGCCGCGCGTAGCGCCATGTCGACGCGCACGTTCGCGCGCCGCTTCGCGGCCGAGACCGGGACGACGCCGGTGAAATGGCTGACCGGGCAGCGGGTGCTGCTGGCCAAGCAGTTGCTGGAGGACACCGACCTGGATCTCGAATCCCTCGCTCACCGTTGCGGATTCGGGTCCGGGGCGCTGCTGCGGCATCACTTCCAGCGGGTGGTGGGGATCGCGCCCGTCGAGTACCGGCGGCGGTTCGGCGCTCGCGTGTCTTGAATGGGCGGTGCCTGAAACAGGCGCTGTCCGAAGCGGTGCCTACGGCTACGATGCGCCACCGTGCGTTGGGGAGTGATGATCGCGGCCGCGCCCTTGGCGGTGCTGGTGGCCGGTGGGGCCGCCGGGTGCAAGGATCCGCGGAATGCGGCGGGGGACTGTGTGGTGGGGACTTCGCCCGATCCGCATGTGAAGCCGGCGCCCTGCTCGGGGCGGCACGACGGCAAGATCATCGCGGGTGTGAACCATCGATCGGACTGCCCGCAGGGCACGGACTGGTCGTATACCGCCAAGGACCCGAAGGTCATGTGCGTGCACAACGCGCAGAGCTCCTGAGCCGCACCCGGACGCGGGCGGTGAGACCGCGGTCCGCAGGCGTGTGATGGTCGTGCCTACTCGGCCGGAGCACAGGCACAGTTGATACCGTGCTGACGTGTCGCACACTGCTCAGACAACCGATCGGCCGTTGCGGACCCTGGTGCTCGGTGGCGCCCGGTCCGGGAAGTCGGCTTACGCGGAACAGTTGGTCGCGTCGGAGGCGGTGCGGTATGTAGCCACCGCGGTGGCCGATCCGGCCGACGCCGACTTCGCCGAACGTATTGCGGCGCACCGGGCTCGGCGGCCCGCGAACTGGACGATCGTGGAGGGCGACGCCGTCGCCGCACTGGCCGAGGCCACCCCCGTCACCCTGGTCGACGACCTGGGCACCTGGCTGACCGCGCGGCTCGATGCGCGCGCCGCCTGGGAGTCGCCGCGAGGCATTGTCGCGCCGGATATCGATGCGCTCGTCAGCGCGGTGGCCGGATACGGGCAGCGGCTGATCCTCGTCAGCCCCGAGGTGGGGCTCGGCGTCATCCCGGCGACCGCCTCCGGCCGTCTGTTCCGCGATGAGATCGGCACGCTGAACCAGCGGCTCGCGGAGGTCTGCGACGAGGTCTTCCTGGTGGTGGCCGGGCAGGCGATGCGGATCAAGCCCGATGTCGCGGCCGCGCTCGCGGATGCGGCCGCAGCGACTTCTGCCGCCGCAGTGGCGACTTCGGCCCAGGGTTACGGTGCCGACGCGGATGGAGCTGCGGTGCAGCCGGTTTCGGCCGCTACCGCGCAGGCTGGATCGGTCGGCAGCGGTGCAGTGCCCGCAGCGGCCCCGGCGGCTCCGGCGAGCGATGCGGGGGTTGGTGCGGGCGACGCGGCGGCTGCGGCTGGAAGCGGGCCGCGCAACGCGGAACTGGGAACGACGGCCGCCGGGGCGGCGACCGCGGCCGCACCGGGTGCCGCGGCGGCAGTTGGCACTTCGACCGAGCAGGACAATGCGACGGCGGTCGGGGCAGATACCGCGACCGCCGGTGCGGACCGCGCGAGTGCGGCCGGGGACGTCTCAGGTGCCCCGGTTCTGACCAAGCCCGTGCGGATTTCGTTCGGGCCGGTGCAGGGTCCCGACGCCGGGGTGCGGAAGGCCGCGGAGGAGCGGCAGTTGCAGCTGACCAAACCCGCCGGGGCGCTGGGGCGGCTGGAGAAGCTGGCCAACTGGGTCGCGGCATGCCAGGGGGTGTGCCCGCCCAAGCAGTTCGAGCGGGCTCGGGTGGTGGTCTTCGCGGGCGATCACGGGGTGGCGCAGCACGGGGTGTCGGCCTACCCGAGCGAGGTGACCGGGCAGATGGTCGCCAACTTCCTGAACGGCGGGGCCGCGGTGAATGTGCTGGCGCGCCTGGCCGACGCCACCGTCCGGGTCGAGGACATCGCGGTGGATTCCGATACCGCGCCGGAGATCTCGCGGCACAAGGTGCGGCGGTCCAGCGGCTCCATCGATCGTGAGGACGCGCTGACCGAGGCCGAGGTGCAGGCGGCGCTGACCGCGGGCGCGACCATCGCCGACGAGGAAATCGATTCCGGCGCCGACCTTCTCATCGCCGGTGACATGGGCATCGGCAACACCACACCCGCCACCGTGCTGATCGCGGCCGTCACCGACACCGAGCCGGTGATCGCCGTCGGCCGCGGCACCGGCGTCGACGACGCCGGATGGATCCGCAAGACCGCCGCCGTCCGCGACGCCATGTGGCGGGCCCGCCCGGTCGTCAAGGACCCGGTTGCCCTGCTGCGCACCGCATCCGGCGCGGACTTCGCCGCCATGGCCGGCTTCCTCGCCCGCGCCGCGGCCCGCCGCACCCCGGTCATCCTGGACGGCGTCGTGGTCACCGCCGCCGCCGTGGTCGCCGACCAACTGGCCCCGGGCGCCCGCGCCTGGTGGGTGGCGGGTCACCGCTCCAGCGAGCCCTCCCACACCATCGCCCTCCAGCGCCTCGACCTCGAGCCGCTGGTCGACATGAGCATGCGCCTGGGCGAAGGCTCCGGCGCGGTCGCGGCCCTCCCGCTCCTCCGCGCCGCCGTCGCCACCCTCGGCGAAATGGCGACCTTCGACTCCGCCGGAGTCAGCACCGCCGACACGGGCGCCGAAGCCGCCGGTGCCTAGCACCCCACCGCTCGCGGCACCGAGCCCCGCCTCGCGAGACGCGGTGCCGCGCAACCCGGTACGACGCCATGCGGTCGTAACGTCCCGGCCGAATGCCGCCGCCCGCGACCAGCGCGCACACGGCAGCTCCGCCGATGTGCCCGGCGCCGGGGTGGTCGGAGCTGCGCAATGGGCGGTGTGGGAACGGTTCAGGGGGATTGCGTGAATGCGGTTCGGCTGGCGGTGTCGTGGTTGACCGTGCTGCCGGTGCGGGGGCCGGACGAGGTGGATCGGGGCGTGGCGGGGCGGGCGATTGCGTGGGCGCCGCTGGTCGGGGTGGTGTTCGGGGGACTGGGTGCCGGATTGCTGTGGGGGCTGGGTGAATTGGGGGCCGGGTGGCTGCTGGCCGGGTTTGTGGCGGTGGCCGGGCTGGCGTTGATCACGCGGGGGATGCATATCGACGGGCTGGCCGACACCATGGATGGGCTCGGGAGTTATGGGTCGCCGGAGCGGGCCCGCGAGATTATGAAGAGTGGTGGGGCGGGGCCGTTCGGGGTGGCGGCGTTGGTGTTCGTCATTGGGATTCAGGCGGTTTCACTGGGGGCGCTGGCCGGGGGTGGGCGGTGGCTCTCGGTGGTGGTCGCGGTCGCTGTCGGGCGGGTCGCGGTTGTGCTGGCCTGCCGGAGAGGGATCGAGGCGGCACCGGGTGCAGGATTCGGGGCGCTGGTGGCGGGGACGCAGCATCCCGTTCTGGGTTGGGTCTGGGGTGGGATCGCGTGTCTCGCAGCGGTGTTCGCCACCAGGAATCCGTGGCAGGGGCCACTGGCCGTGGTGGTGGCGCTGGCAGGGGCGATGTTGCTGGTGCGGCACTGTGTGCGGCGGTTCGGCGGCCTCAACGGTGACGTGCTCGGTGCTGCACTGGAAGTGAGCGTCACGGTCGCTGCCGCAGTGCTGTCGTTCGCCCGCTAGGCGCGGCTGCGGGATTCCTCGCCGCCAAGTGCATGGGCTGAAGGTCGGTGGTATCGGCCGGGAATTCGGCAGCCGGCGTCAAGCTCGCGGGAGTCGGGACGAAGGTGTCGGCGGGGAGCATCCGTTGGGCTCAGTCGATGAGTAGTGCGACACGCCCGAGTGTGGGAAATGTCGAGGCGCGCAGTGGATTTGCCGCATTCGTCGAGACCGGGTGGCAGTTCGTTTGTGCTTCGCGATCCGACCGCCCGGTGGCCGCGAATACCTCATGATCGCAACTGCCATGGGTGGGAATGGAGTCGTGCAATGCTCGGAATCCTTACGCAGCTGGGTGTGCTGGTGTTGTTCGCGGTGGTGGCGGTCGGGGTCTTCGTCGTCGGGGATCGGGTGCGGCCGAAGTCGTGGCGGCACAGCGACGATGCGGGGGCGGGGCACATGATGCTGGACATGGTCAATATGTTCTTCGCGGCCATTGTGGCGTTCGTGGTGGTGATCCTCTGGGAGCAGTACGACACCTCCCATGAGCACACGGTGAGCGAGGGCAAGGCGCTGGTCAGCGTGTACGAGACCGCCAATGACATGCCGGCGCAGGATCGTAAGCAGATCCAGTCGCTGGTGACCGGCTACACCAAGCAGGTAATGGGCGACGAGTGGAAGGTGATGGACGAGCAGCGGCGGCTGAGCCCGGCCGCGCAGGCGACGCTGGACGATCTCCGCCAGGCGGTGGCCTCCGCGCCCGTCACCGACGCCGATGCCAAGTCGACCCAGGACAAGGCGCTCACCGCGGTGGACGCGATCGCCGAAGCTCGCTATGACCGCGGGCTGGATGCTGCATACCGACTGCCTGGATTCCTTTATGTGGCACTGTGGTTCGCGACCGTGATGCTGCTGTTCGGCACGGTCTTCTCCGGCGTGGTGGTCACCAAGCGCAGCATCCTCATGACCGGACTCTTCGGTGTGGTGATCGGCGCGGTCATCGTGGCCATCTACCAGCTGGACCAGCCGTTCTCGGGCGGCAACCACGTCTCCAAGGACGCCTACGAGCTGGCCCTGGCCCGCTTCCAGCACATCGCCTCGGACGCGCCGGTGGCGAGCGGCGGCAATCCGCGCTGATCTGCTCGACCGAGCAACCCGCACTTGGCTTTCGGAGGCAGCGTGAACGGAACTCGAAGAACAGCACGAGGATTCGCGGCGGCAACAGCGGTGCCACTGACCGCGGCACTGCTCGCCATTCATCCGAAGGTCGCGGCCGCCGATCCCGGACTCCCGGAGCTGCCGCTGATCGGTGAGATCATTACCGGCAGTGCGGCTCCGGATACCGGGGCCGCACCGATCGACGCGTCCACCGGGAGCGCGCTCGGGCTCGGCACGGGCAGCAGCTACACCGGTAGCCAGGGCGGCGCGGGCAAGGGCGGGGCCATCACCGGCAGCTCGGCGGGACTGGCGCAGAGTCCGGTGGCCGGAGTCCCGCTCGGTACCGGCGCGTCCGGCAGCGCCGAACCAGCGGACGGAACCGCGCCGCGCACAGCGGATCTCGCAATACCCGGACCGGCCACGGAGAGCCCGGCCGCCGTCCCGAACACTCTCGGCGGCCTGCTCGGCCTGAACTCGGGCAGCATGCTCACCGCCTGTGCGGGCAGCGCTGTGCTGGGCAGTGCGGCACTGGGTTTGGGCATTCTGACCGGCAGCAGCATGGGCTCGGGGTTGATCGGCCCCGGCTTCGTGCCCGGGTCCAGCGGGCTGGTCGGGCCGGGCTCGGCCGGAGCGGGCAGCGTGGCGGTGGGCAGCGCCGCCACCGGAAGCGCGCTGCTGACCTGCATGCTCATGCTGCCGGTGCCCATGGCGCCGGGACCCGGTATCCCGCTGCAGATCCCGCCCGCGCCTGCCATTGTGCCCGCGGCCGCACCGATACCCGTACCGGCGCCTGCGGCGATTCCACCTGCCCCGGTGCCGGTTCCGCCGCTGCCGCCCCCACCGCCGCCCGTCGAATACGCCGCCCCCATTCCACCCGAGCAACGGATGCCCCTGACCGCTCTCCAGGTCATGACGGTCATGATCATCACCATCATCGCCGGGGCCCGTGCCCGCCTTGCCCGCGCCCACCGCGGAGCGGTCGACTAGCGGGCACGCGTCGACTGGCCGAAAGTCATTGCCGGAATTTGGCTTCCAGATCAGTCGCGGTGGCCTGGAGATCGGCCGCGGTGTTGGTCTTGAAAATGCCCTGGAATCCGGCCTCGGCCTTGATCGCCGCCTCCACCTCCGGGTCGTGGTAGATCTGCGTCAGCTGCACGTACTTGGGGTTGTCCTTGTCGGCGGCCCGTGCGGCGAAGATATTGATGTACTGCTTCAGGTCCGGACGGTTCGGGTCATCGGTGTAGATGATCTGATCATTGGTCAGCCCCGACTGCCGCGCCCAGGTGTCGTCGACATAGGCGGCATCCACGCTGTCCAGTGACGCGGCGGTCAGCGTCGGGTCGATGGCGGTGAGCCGCACCTTGGAGGCGGACTTGTCGACGTCCTCGAGCTTCGAATCCCACGAGCCGCCGTTCTTCAGCACGATCAGCCCGGCGGCGGCCAGGTTGAGCAGCGGCCGCACCTGGTTGGCGGGATTGTTGCTCAGGGTGATCTCCCCGCCCTGGGGGATCTCCGACACGGACCTGTGCTTCTTCGAATACAGGCCCAGCGGGTAGACCTCCGTAGCCCCGATCGGTACGAGCGTGTCGTTGTTGCGGGCGTTGTAGTTGGCCAGATACCGGATGTGCTGGAACTTGTTGAGGTCGATGCGGCCCTGGGACAGCGCCGGATTCGGCTGGTTGTAGTCGGTGAAATTGGTGAACTCGACCGTGATGCCCGCTGCGGCGGCCTTCCTCTTGAACACGTCCCAGTGCGGTTGTGAGAGATCGTTCACGCCGATGCGGACCACGTCGCCGTGGTGTTCCGTGCCACAGGCGGCCGTCAGGGCCAGCGCGAACAGGACCGGAATCACCAGGAAACGGCGGAATCTTCGCATTTCAGGCACCGTAGGCGAGCGGTCGTCGCGGCCGGAAGCGTTTGGCTCCCCGGGATCGCAATCATTGCCCGGCGATTGCCCGCACGGTTGCATGGCCGGGTTCGATTTCCACCAGTCACGAAGCAGTACAAGCATGCGGGAGCACGAGTGAAATTCCATCGGGTACTGGCGATCCCGGTCCTGGTAGCAGCCGTCGCGAGCCTCACCCTCACGGCCTGCGGCAGCAGCGGCGACTCCGGCGGCACCACGGTGCGCATCGGCACCACCGAGTCCGATCCGCACTGGGACGTCTTCAAGGACAAGGCCAAGGAACAGGGCATCAACCTGAATATCGTTCACTACTCGGACTACTCGCAGCCGAATACGGCGCTGGCGCAGCAGCAGATCGATGTGAATCTGTTCCAGCACCTGCAGTTCCTGGGGCAGTACAACGTGGCCAACAATCAGGATCTGACGCCGATCGGGGCCACGCAGATCGTCCCGCTGGGGTTGTACTCGAAGAAGCACAAGTCGGTGGCAGAGATCCCGCAGGGCGGGGAGATCGCCATTCCGAACGATCCGACCAATCAGGCGCGGGCGCTGTTCGTCCTGCAGGCGGCCGGACTGCTGAAGATCAACGGGGCCGTTCGCCAGCCGACGCCCGCCGATGTGGACAAGGGCGCGTCCAAGGTGAAGGTGACCGCGGTCGACGCGGCGCAGACGGCGCTGTCACTGGAGTCGGTGGACGGGTCCGTCGTCAACAACACCTACCTGCTCAAGTCCGGCATCGATCCGAAATCCGCTTTGTACAAGGATGATCCGGGCAATCCCGGCGCCGAGCCGTACATCAACGCCTTCGTGACCCGGGCCGCGGACAAGGGCAATGCCACCTACCTGAAGCTGGTGGACATCTTCCACAGCCCCGAGGTGCAGAAGTCGGTGCAGGAGGATTCCAAGGGCACCGCGCTCGAAGTGACCAAGAACGGGCCCGAGCTGGAGCAGATCCTGGCGCGGGTGCAGCAGACGATCCGCGACACCAAGTGAGCGACGGCGGTGCCGTGACCGGCGAGAATTCGGCCGCGACCGGCGGGAGCTCCGTCGCGGCAGTCGAATTCCGGTCGGTCACCAAGGTTTTCCGGACCGGTAAGCAGCGCCACACGGCGCTCGACGGCATCGACCTGCGCATCGAGCAGGGCGAGATCTTCGGTGTGATCGGCTATTCCGGCGCGGGCAAGTCCACGCTGGTCCGGCTGATCAACGCCCTGGAGCAGCCCACCGACGGCACCGTGCTCGTCTCCGGAGACCCCATCACCGGCGTCCCGGAATCGCGGGTGCGGCAGCTGCGCCGCGATATCGGCATGGTGTTCCAGCAGTTCAACCTGTTCCGCTCGCGCACCGCCGCCGGCAATATCGAATACCCGTTGAAAGTGGCGGGCTGGCCACGCGCGCGGCGGAAGGCGCGCGTGTCGGAACTGCTGGAGTTCGTGGGGCTTTCGGACAAAGCGCGCAGCTACCCGGACCATTTGTCCGGCGGCCAGAAACAGCGAGTTGGCATCGCCCGGGCACTGGCCACCTCGCCGTCACTACTGCTCGCCGACGAGGCGACCTCGGCGCTGGACCCGGAGACCACCGGCGAGGTGCTGCGACTGCTGAAGAAGATCAACCGCGAGCTCGGCGTCACCATCGTGGTCATCACCCACGAAATGGACGTCATTCGCGCGGTGGCAGACCGCGTCGCAGTGCTGGCCGAGGGCCGAATCGTGGAGTTGGCCAGCACGTTCGAGGTGTTCTCCGCACCCGCCGCCCCACCCACCCGATCATTCGTGGAGACGGTCCTGCACAACCGTCCGACCGCCGACGAACTGCAGCGGCTGGGAGAGCGGCGCGCCGGCCGCCTGGTGACCGTTGCCGTCGACGACGAGCACGGGATCGGTCCGGCCCTGGCCGCCGCCGCAGCCCAGGGCGTGAGCTTCGAGATCGTCTTCGGCGGCGTCAGCACCTTGCAGGACAAGACTTTCGGCAGTCTGACCCTCGCCCTGGACGGCCCCGAGGACGCCGTGCGTCAAGTGGCCGAGCGCCTCGCCGCCCGCGCCACGACAACGGCCCCCGCACGCGCCGGGACGGCAGCCACGGATGGCACAGCAACCGCGTCCGCCGACGGCGCCGATTCGGCTACGGCCGAGCGTTTCGAGTCGCGGCCGCCCGTTCGCCCGGGGGCGGCAGTGGATCTCGCCGCGCCCGTGGAGCGGAACGCGGAGGCCGTGGTGGATGGTGTGGTCTCGGCGGCGGGGAAAGTCCGCACTCGGGAGTCGGAGCATGGGGTGGCTGCCGAGGTGGCGAGGAGTGTCGAGACGCCAGTAGTGGAGAAGGCGGCCGCCGACAATGCGGCGACGGTGGAGGCTGAGAACGATCGGAGGAGTGCATGAGTGGCGCTGTGAGCAGTCTGGCTGCCGTGCATACGGATTGGGATCGGCTGCGGCCTGTGCTCAGTGAGGCTGTCGGGACCACGATCTACCTGGTGCTGCTCACCTTTGTTGTCGGCGGCACCATTGGGCTGGCGTTGGGGACCGCGCTCTATACGACGCGGAAGGGTGGGTTGCTGGCGAATGCGCCGATCAATCTGGTGTTGAACGTGCTGGTGAATGTGGTGCGGCCGATTCCGTTCATCATCTTGCTGGCCGCGCTGGGGCCGGTGACGCTGAAGGTGATCGGGACGACGATCGGGACGGATGCGGCGGCGTTCGTGATGATCGTGGCCGCTTCGTTCGGGATCGCGCGGATTGTCGAGCAGAATCTGGTGACCGTGGATCCGGGGGTGATCGAGGCGGCGCGGTCGATGGGGGCGGGGCCGCTGCGGATCATTCTCACTCTGCTGATCCCGGAAGCGTTGGGGCCCTTGGTGCTCGGGTACACCTTCGTTGTCATCGCCATTGTCGATATGTCCGCGATGGCCGGGACGGTCGGCGGGGGCGGGTTGGGCGACTTCGCGCTGGTGTACGGCTATCAGCGGTTCGACTGGCAGGTCACCGTGGTGGCGACGCTGATCATTATCGCCGGGGTGCAGGGGATTCAGTTCCTCGGCAACTGGCTGGCCCGCCGGGTGCTGCGCCGGTGAGGACGCGTGCGACCCGGCGGGACATCGGTCAGCTCAGCTTCTCCAGCTTCGGGACCTGCCACTGTCCGTTGAGCACCTCGTCTTTCGGCGCGTATAGCCGCAGGGTGAGGGAGAACGGGCCGGTCTCCGGAATGGGCAGCCAGTGCCCGTCGGGCACGTCCGCGCCGGGATCGGCGCTCTGCACGGCGATCTCGACCGTGCCGTCGGCGGCGGGTTTGAGCGGCACCAGGTGGCCCACCGAGTAGATGCCCGCCGGATTCTGGATCAGGTAGCTCTCCTCGTCATAGGCCGTGAGCGACCAGAACGCGTCGACCGGCGGTAGCTGATCCTTGGCGAAGGTCACCCGGAATCGGTTGCCGCTCTCGGCCTTCGTGTCGATGCTCGGGTACACCGCGTCCCGAGGCAGATTCGCGCCCAGGCCGACCGCCGCGACCTGCGCGCGCAACATGTAGTTCGTGCCGTACGTACCGATATCGAGATCGAAGGTCCAGTCGTTCTGATGCTGGGCCTTGGGGTCCCGGTAGGCGGCGAGCCGTTTGCGGGCATCGGCGACGGCCGCGGTGAGGACGTCCGGGGGCGCGGTGCTCGCGGTGGCGTCGGTGGTGATGCCGATGGCGGCGAATCGCTTCATGGCGTCGGCGTCATCGGGCGCGGGCGGGTTGCGGGCCATCACCGCGCACATGCGGGTGAAGAAGGTGGGGCCGTCCATCTTCATCACCATCTGGGCCGGGACGCCGCCGCCTGCGAGCTGGGCGCCCGGGCCGCCGTGCACCGCGCTCGGGTCGTCGCTCCAGACGCTCAGCGGGGCCAGCTTCAGCTTCTGCTGCAGAGCCCGCACGTGCTTGATGTCGTTGTCGCCCTTGTACTCGATGCGGCCGAGCAACCAGCTGGTGTCGGTGGGCATGGCCAGCTGGGTCATGCCGTCGGGCACCGTGCCCTTCCAGCCCGGCCCGGTGACCAGATAGGTATACGGCGGATTGGGAACCCCGTCGTCGAGCCGGGGGTTCGTGCCGGCCGGATCGTGCACCGTGTTGGTCCACGCGTCCAGGAGCTGCATGAGCCAATATCGACCGGATTCGATGGCGGGCACCTGCACCACCATCGGCTCGGTGCTCAGGTCCAGCCAGGCCTGCGAGTAGAGGGTGTCCAGGTTGAGCCGGACCACCTGCTTCTCCTCCGGCGTGGGCGGATTCTGGTGCACGAATTGATTGGCCGGGCCGCCGGTTTCGCGGGTGACGTCCATGAGCACCAGCGGAAACCCGAAGATGTAGGCATCGGCGGCGACGGCCCCGGGGTCGTGGGAGGCGGCCGGGCTGGTGCTGGTCGCGGTCGAGCTGCTGCTCGACGTGCCGCAGGCGGTCAGTCCGAGGGTGGCCAGCGCGGCGGCGCCGAGTCCGAGGGCCGTGCGGCGGTTGACGCGCGGGGCGTCGCCAGTGGACGGGAGATCCATTGATACCGAGTCCTTTCCGAGAAGGTGTGGTGGCGAGGAGGACTTCCGGTGATACGAACACCCTATTGCAGTAGCGCTGCAAGTACAGTGGCTAACCAGTGGTTACCGTACTGCTGCGGCAGCGAACGAGCGCGCAAAATGAGCTCGGCCGATCTGATCGGCACCGGTGGACCGATCGTCACCGCGACGCGAACCACCCGAATCCCACCCATGTCGCCGTGACCGACGGCCGGATCATCGCCGTCGGCGGGTGCAGGTGCTGGACCGGAGCGGCGGCGGCACCGAGATCGTCGATCTGGGCGTGCGCTGCTGCCGGGATTCGTTGAGGCGCACACTCATCCGACCCAGGGCCAGATGATGCACACCGACCTGGTCGTCGACATCCGTCGGAACGGGTACAGCTTCCTGGCCTATCGGCCCACGAGTCGTCCGGCATCGACCAGCCGGAATTCAGGTGATGCAAGTTACATAGATTAGATCTAACTTAGATTGAATCTATGTAAGATGAAGTCTCCTATGAGTAGGAGGCTTGGGTGGAGTTCAGAGGGCGGGCGGCGGACCTCGATCTGCTAATGCGGCAGCTGGAACTTGTGACCGGTGGGACTGGGGCGACTCGAGGACGTGCTGTGGTCGTGACCGGGCGGCGGCGGGTTGGGAAGTCACGCCTGGTGCAGGAGTTCTGCGACCGTTCCGGTCTGACATATCTCGTCTTCCAGGCAACGCGGGGGCGAAACCCAGCTGCCGAACGAGGCGACTTCGCGGCTACCGTGGCGCAGTCGCCCCTGCCGGGGGCGGAATTGGTCGCGGGGATATCGGCAGGCGATTGGAACCAGGCGTTGCGGACCCTGTCCATCGCATTGCCGGATGACGCTGCGAGCATTGTCGTGCTCGACGAAGTGCCCTGGTTGGTGGAGCGGGACTCCGAGTTCGAGGGAGCGCTGCAGACGGTATGGGATCGGCACCTCTCGGCCAAGCCGGTGCTGCTGGTACTGGTTGGCAGCGACATCGCGGTGATGGAAGCGCTGCAAACGCACGGCCGCCCATTCTTCGGGCGGGCAGCGAAAATGACCGTTGCGCCACTGCATCTGGCGGATGTACAGGCCATGACTGAACTCCCGGCGGCCGAGGCGCTGGATGCGTTGTTGATCACCGGTGGATTCCCGGAAATCGTTCAGTCCTGGCAGTCGGGCATGAGCCGCACGGATTTCCTGCGTGAGGTAGCGAGGAATCCATTGTCGCCGCTGCTGGTGGCCGGCGAGTTGTCGCTGCTGGGTGAGTTTCCCGAGGCATCGCGTTCGCGTGCCGTGCTGGAGGCGATCGGCAGCGGTGAACGCACCTTCAGTTCCATCGCTTCCGCGGCGGGCAGTTCGGGTGTGCTGCCGGCCGGGACGTTGACGCCGTTGCTGAATACCTTGCAGGCCAAGCGAATAGTGGCCGCGGATCTGCCGCTGTCCACGAAGCCGGACACGAAGAACAAGCGCTATCGAATCGCTGATTCCTATCTGCGTTTCTGGCTGGCTTTTCTGGAGCGGGGAATTCCGCTCATCGAGCGTGGCCGGGGCGATCTGGCATTGGACCGGGTCGAGCGTTCGTGGACGACGTGGCGTGGCCGCGCGGTAGAACCGGTGATCCGGGAATCACTGCTGCGCTTGCTGCCCAATGCCCGATGGCCGGAAACCGAAGCAGTGGGCGGCTGGTGGAATCGGCAGAACAATCCCGAGCTCGATTTGATCGGTGCTGATCGCGAACCCGTCGCGGGTGCAGTGCACTTCATCGGATCGATCAAATGGCTGGAGGATCGACCATTCGATCGCCACGACTACGATGCCCTCGCACGCGGTGTGCTCGCCGTGCCCGGCGCGCAGTTCGACACCCCTTTGGTGGCGGTCTCGCGCTCCGGGGTGCACGGCGACTTGCCGCTTGCGGCTCACTGGGGGCCCGAAGATCTACTGCGTGCCTGGCAATGAACAGCAAAGAATCGGCTGAGCGGCGTCGCGCCGAAAATGTAAGGGCCGCACACCCATCCGGGTGCGCGGCCCTTACGCGAAGTCCAACTACAGGTTGACCGGGTAGGTCGGTTCCTGGATCTCGGGCTTGATGCGGTTCTCGACGAAGATGCCGTGCCAGATCATGAAGACGATCAGGGTCCAGAGGCGGCGGCTGTGGTCGACCGGGCCGGTGCGGTGGGCCTCCAGCATGGCCAGGATGGCCTGCTTGTTGAGCAGGTGGTCGGTGCCGGACTCGGTGATCTGGGCGCGGGCCCAGTCGTAGAGCTCCGGGCCGCGCAGCCAGTGGCGCAGGGGGACCGGGAAGCCGAGCTTGGCGCGGTTGAGGACGTGCGGGGGCACGATGTCCGTGAGCGCCTGGCGCAGGGCGTATTTGGTGGTTTCCTTGGTGATCTTCTGGTCGACCGGGATCTTCTCGGCGACCTTGAAGACCTCGGGGTCCAGGAAGGGGACGCGCAGTTCCAGGGAGTTGGCCATGGTCATCTTGTCGGCCTTGACCAGGATGTCGCCGCGCAGCCAGGTGAACAGGTCCAGGTGCTGCATGCGCGCCACCGGATCCCAGTGGTAGCCCTGCATCGCGTAGATGGGGGCGGTCACGTCCTGGTGGGTCCACTCGGGGCGGAATTCCCGCAGCACCGAACGCAATTGGGCGTCGTTGAAGCTGCGGGCGTTGCCGTAGTAGCGCTCCTCCAGGGTGAGCGAGCCGCGGTGCAGCAGGCTCTTGCCGCGGGTGCCCTCCGGAATCCGGTCCGACAGCTTGCCCGCCAGCTTGCGCAGCGGCTTGGGCAGGAACTCGAAGGGCTTGAGCGACAGCGGTTCCCGGTAGATGGTGTAGCCGCCGAACAGCTCGTCGGAGCCCTCGCCCGACAGCACCACCTTGACGTGCTTGCGGGCCTCCTTGGCCACGAAGTACAGCGGCACCAGCGCCGGGTCGGCCACGGGTTCGTCCAGGTACCAGACGATCTCGGGAATGGCGGCCGCGTACTCCTCGGGGGAGACCATGCGGATGTAGTGCTTGGCGCCGATGGCCTCCGCGGTCTCGGCCGCCACGTCGGCCTCGGAGTAGCCCTGCCGCTCGAACGCCGAGGTGAAGGTCAGCAGGTTCGGGTTGTGCCGGATGGCCAGCGCCGCAATGGCGGTGGAGTCGATGCCGCCGGACAGGAACGCGCCGACGGTGACGTCCGCGCGCATGTGCTTGGCGACGGAGTCCTCGAGCGCCTCCGCGATCTCCCGGTACCGCTTGGCCTCCGAGCCCGCCGCGAACTTCTGCACCCGGAACTGCGGGTTGAAGTAGCGGGTCACCCGCGGGGTCTCGCCCGGCTCGACCCAGGCGTAGCAACCGGATTCGAGGCGGCGGACGTCCTTGTGCAGGGTCTCGGCCTCGGGCACGTACTGCAGCACCGTGTAGTGCTCGAGCGCGCGCGGGTCCAGGTCGTCGGAAAGCTCCAGCGCCGGAAGCAGACCCAGCAGGCTCTTCTTCTCGCTGGAGAAGGCGGTGCCGCCGGCGCCGGTGGCGATGAACAGCGGCTTGATGCCGAACGGGTCGCGCGCCAGGAACAGCTTGTTCAACTGGGTGTCCCAGATGGCGAAGGCGAACATGCCGCGCAGCCGGCTCGGGGCCTTGGCGCCCCAGTAGTGGAAGGCAGCCATGATGGCCTCGCCGTCGCCCTCGGTGCGGAACATCGGCTCATCGCCGAACTCCGCCTCGTGCGCCTCCTTCAGCTCGGCGCGCAGCTCGAGATAGTTGTAGATCTCGCCGTTGAAGGTCATGGCGTACCGCTCGGGGTTCTCCGGCGGACCCCAGCGCAGCGGCTGGTGCGAGTGCTCGATATCGATGATCGACAGGCGGTTGAAGCCGAAGATCATGCGGTCGTCGTTCCAGGTGCCGCGCTCGTCGGGACCACGATGGCGCTGGCAGTGCAGGGCCTCGTACACCTGTGCCGCGGTGGTTTCGACCGTCCGCCCATCCGGAGTAGTAGCCGTTGTAGCTGTCAGAAATCCGAGCAGACCACACACTGCGCCGAGAACCTCTTTCCGGGGTCTAGGGATTGGGGCGTACCCGTACGGGCACGCTGCACGCGAAACCTACTGCCCGAGTATGCCGTACCGGGGCGGATCATGCTCAGCCCGTATCCAACACCGAAATGTTCGCAGCCCGCCTCGGTCTGGACTGCGCTCCGCCTCCCCGCGCTTGTCGCGGAAGCCGGAGCGAAGCGGAGGAGCGGAGGAGGGAAGACCGAGGTGACAGGGCTGCGAACAGCCGGAGCGAAGCGGAGGCGAGTTGGACAGAGCGTGTCGAACGGGACCCCGTCACAACGGGGGCGGTTCTTTGGTCTACGCTGCGTAGTACTTGGGAAACTCTCAGGGTCGGTTGCGCGTTCGCGCGTATCCTCCCCGAGGTCCAGAACTGTGCTGAAAATGTGTCGCCCGGCGGAAGGGAGTCCGGGCGACGCGGTGTCGGAATGACGACCAGGAAGGCGTTGAGCGTGGCGCACAAGGCGAGCGAGGCGATAGGGGCACGACCCGCCCAGGGTCGGCGGGGCCGCATCCTTCGGCGGGCCGGGCTGGCGGTGTCCTTGGGGATGACCGCGATGCTCGTCTCCGGCTGCTCGATCGACAACGTTTGGCTTCGATTCGGCTGGCCTTCGGGCATCACGCCGCAGGCCACCCGGATGCGCGAGCTGTGGACCTGGTCCGTGCTCGCCGCCCTCGCGATGGGCGTGCTGGTGTGGGGCCTGACCTTCTGGACCATCGCGTTCCACCGCAAGAAGCCGAACTCCCCGGAGTTCCCGCGGCAGACCGGTTACAACGTGCCGCTGGAGCTGAGCTACACGGCGATCCCGTTCGTGATCATCGCCGTGCTGTTCTACTTCACCGTGGTGGTGCAGAACTACGTCCACGAGAAGGTCGGCAATCCGGATGTCACCGTCGACGTGACCGCCTTCCAGTGGAACTGGAAGTTCGGTTACCAGAAGGTCGACATGCAGATCGACGGCCAGCCCGCTCGGTACACCTTCGACGGCGTCGACCACGAGCGCCAGGACATGAACACGGACATCCAGGAGCGCTACAAGGAAGCGACCAAGGATGGCCACCCGCAGCCGGGCCCGAACAACGGCCTGCCCGCGAACGACATCTCGTACCTGCACTACGACAAGGTCGAGACCGTCGGCACCTCCAACGAGGTTCCGGTGCTGGTCCTGCCGTCCGGTAAGAACATCGAGTTCCAGCTGGCCGCCGCGGACGTCATCCACTCGTTCTGGGTGCCGGAGTTCCTGTTCAAGCGCGACGTGATGCCGAACCCGAAGCAGAACAACTCGGACAACGTCTTCCAGATCACCAAGATCGAGAAGGAAGGCGCGTTCGTCGGCCGGTGCGCCGAGATGTGCGGCACCTTCCACTCGATGATGAACTTCGAGATTCGCGTGGTGTCCCCGGCGGACTTCCAGAAGTACATGGACGCGCGGACCAAGGACCACAAGACCAACGCCGAGGCGCTGGCCAGCATCGGTCAGTCGCCGGTGGCGACCTCCACCAAGCCGTTCAACACCGACCGCAAGGCGCGCGGTAACGAACTCGCCGACGCCAAGTGAGGATGAACTGACATGAAGGTCGAAGCTCGCATCTTCGAACTGATCACGGTCTTCTTCGTGATCGTGGCCGTCGTGTACGGCTACTTCACCGGCCGCTCGCGCACCGGCGTCGAGTGGGCGGGTACCACCGCCATCGTGCTGTCGGCGGGGCTGGCCCTGATCGTGGCCACCTACTTCCGCTTCGTCGCCCGTCGTCTGGACCTGCGTCCCGAGGACTACGAAGAGGCGGAGATCGTCGACGGCGCCGGCGACCTGGGCTTCTTCTCGCCCGGCTCGTTCTGGCCCATCCTGCTGGCCGGTGCGGGCTCCATCGCCGCCCTCGGCTTCGCGTTCTTCCAGTTCTGGCTGATCGGCCTCGGCGTGATCTGCATCCTGGTCGCCGCCGGCGGCCTGGTGTTCGAGTACCACCTCGGCCCGGAAAAGCACTGACGTAGGTCACGAAGCGCCCCACTCGGAATCCGAGTGGGGCGCTTCGCTGTTCGTGCATGAGCCGGGAATGTGACCGGGGGAGAACGGGTTTCGGGCTCGCGGGGGTGCGAGTCCGGGAGACCGCCGGTCGAGCTCAGATACCCAGGGCGTGCTTGAGACGGGTGGTCCGCGGGGACATCGAGGTCAGGCCCAGGAGGGCTCGGGGGAAGCGGGGCTGGATGATTTGCGGCGGGGGGGTGCGGATGGCGGTTTCGATCCAGCGGGCGGCCTCGGCGGGGTCCAGGGTGGGGTTCTCGGGGCGGTAGGCGGGGGAGCCGGAGTCGAGTGTGAAGGCGGGGTACCGGACCGTGGTGACGTGGATGCCGCGGGGGGAGAGTTCGGCGTCGGCGCATTGGCCGAAGGTGGTCCAGGCGGCCTGCGCGCTGGCATAGGAGGCGAAATTGGGGGCGGCGCCGGTGTCGGCGCTCCAGGGTCCGACATTCACCACGTGGCCGGAGCCGCCCGCCAGCATGGCCGGCAGCAGGCCGAGGGTCAGGCGCAAGGGGCCGAAGTAGTAGGCGGCCATCATGCGCTGGTAGTCGCGGAAGCGGTCCAGGGATTGCAGCACCGGGCGGCGGGTGGGGCGGCCGGTGTTGTTGACCAGGACGTCGACGGTGTCGAACTCGGTGAGCAGCCACTCGACCAGCTGATCCACATCGCCGAGGGCGGCGATGTCGCAGCGGAACCAGTGGGCGCGGCCCCCGGCCTCGATGATGGCGGCGCACTCCTCGACCAGCTGAGAGCCGTTGCGCGCCACCAGGATTACCTCGGCACCGTGAAAGCCCAGTAGTCGCGCGGTCTCCCGGCCGATCTCGGAGCAGGCGTCGGTGACGACGATTCGTTTGCCCTCGAAGGGGCGTTCCCCCGCAAGGGATCCGGCGGTGCGGGGACGGCGGGCAGCACGGAATTCGATCATGGGACAGGCAACCTTCATCAGAGGATTGAGCATGAACCATGCACCGACACCCCGCCGACAGTGCCGATACCGCCGCCCCGCCAGGCTGCTAACCGATAGCTGGCAGTGCGGCGGAACACATTCTATTCGGTCGGGTCATAACGCCGGGCGCGTTCAGCGAGACAGATCTCGTCGATTGCGGACACGATGTCCCGCAACAGTTCCGAGGGCAGCGCCGCCGGCCGCAACCGGCAGGTGAAGGTGATGAAGCCGTGGTCCTCGTTGTCGAGTTCGCGCAGGTAGTGAGACCGTACGCCATAGGTCATGGCGGAGATGACGGTGAAGCAGCCGGTGCGCTCGCGGTGCCCGGCGAACAGGTCGTGCAGGCCGTGGAAGACCCGGGCGTAGGAGGACAGCGGCGCGAAAACCGAGACGCGGTAAGCCGGTCCGCGCTCGGAGGAGCTGATGACGGTGTCGGCCAGGTACTCGGCGTCGCGCAGGGTCAGCACCTTCGGAGCGAACATGAGCGCGCCGGCGGCGGCATTGCGGACCGGCATACCGGCACGACCGCCCGCGGATGCGGCGATGGCGCCCAGCGACTTTCGGGCGCGCGCGCCGACCTCGCGGCGGGCCCGCAGCGAGAGGTTGGGGGTGGTGGGGTGCAGACTCGACCACTGGCCGAAGCGCACGGTGCCCAGCTGCACGGTACCGGTACCGACCGGCCGGGCAACTTTCAGGGGCGCGGTGTCCACCCAGCGGCCCACCTGCAGTATGGCGTCACCCGGCGACTGGATCTCGCGGTAGGAGTGCTCCACCCAGGTGTCGAAGTCCAGGAACCGGTGCGCGTCGGTGGTGAGCCAGGTGCGGTCCTTGTCCACACTGGTGACCTCGAGCGTCAGCGCGGTGATGATCCCGGTGCGCCCGCCGCCGCCAAGGATCCGGCGGAACCGCTCCGCGTGATGGGTACGCCCGCAGGTACCGAAACGCCCGTCCTGATCGACGTATTCGAGCTCGGCCACATTGTCGCTGAACATGCCGAAGCGATGCGACGCCGCCGACAGCCCGCCCACCGCCGCGAATCCGCCCGCCGTGATGTCCCGGTGGTCGCCGACCACGGGCAGCCCGAGCCCGTGCGCGCCCAGCGTCCGGTCGATGTCGTAGAGGCGTGCCCCCGCCTGCACCCGTACCGTCCGGGCGTCGGCGTCCACCACCTGGACCCGGTTCATCTTCCGCAGGCTCAGCACGGTGCCCTGATCGGGCAGCGCGAGCTCGTCCTCCGGCCGTTCCCCGCCCCGGATGATCAGCGGTTTCGTCGAACGGCGTGAATCCCGAACGGTCCGAACCACATCCGCGGTATCGCGGGGCAGAAATTCGTCGGGGTGGGTGGAGACGGGCGTGCTCATGGCGCTACAGCTAACCACAGTCACGCGTATTGTGCTCGTCCTTGGACGGGCGTCCTAGTGAGCACTGCGCGGACACGCCGTGAACAGCGCGTTTTGGGTTGTGGGACACAGGTTCCCTGCGGGTTTGCGGGCAGCGTTTGTCGCCCCTCGCGCGTAGAGTCCGGGCCATGAGTTTCCTGGGCGGGATGTTCGGTTCGCCACGAAATCGGTTCGGCAAGAAGGTCTTGGAACAGGTGCTCGGCTACGAGGCCGTGGAGACCGCGCACTTCGACACCGAGGCGTTCGAGATCGGCTACCGGCTGAAGAACGGGTACGTCGCCAAGATGAACCTGGGCACGTTGTACCGCCGGTTCGACGGGAAGATCACCGCCGGCCTGTTCCAGGCCGTCGACAACCTCATCCTGCCGCCGGAGGCGCCGCAGGGCTGGAAGCAGGCGGCGCCCAGGCTGCGACCGGTGCTGCGGCGGGCCGGGTACGGGTCCGGGGCGATACGAGTCGGCGAACTGGAGGGGCGGGACCTGGTGCTCTCGCGTCCGGCGCTGCCGTTCCTGACCGAGATGGTGGTCATCGATCTGCCCAGCACCGTGCAATTCGTGACGAAGCAGGAACTGTCGAGCTGGGGCGTGGACGCGGAGCAGGTCTATGCCGTCGCGCACGCCAATCTCACCGAGCTGGCCATGAACACGCTGGAGGCCCTCGAACCGCCGCAGGGGATGCGGGTGATGGACTTCGTCGACGACGACGGCGAGAGCTATGTCGGTTCGCTGCCGCTGGTGGCCGGATGGCTCGAGGGCGTGCGGGCCCGAACCGACACGCGCCCACTGCTTTTCCTACCCGGGCACCTGGGCATGCTGGTCGTGCTGGGTGCGACGCCCACGGCTCTGCCGCAATTGCTGGCGCTGGCGGCGGAGCGGCTCGAGGGGGCGCTGCGACCGCTGTCCGCGGTTCCGTACACCGTCGACGACAATGGCGACGTGGTCCCCTTCGAGGTGGACGCGGACCATCCGGCCCATGGGCTCATCCGCCGCGCGCACGCGCAGCTCGCGGTGGGGGCGTATCACGCGCAGACCGAGCGGTTGCGCGCCGAGGCGGAGCGCGAGGGCGCGATCATGGAACTGCTGCACGTGCGGGCGCCCGACGGCAGCGAGTACACCATGACCTCCTGGACCGACGGGGTCACGAATCTGCTGCCCGCCGCCGATTTCATCTGCTTCGTCACCGGCGACGGCGATGTCTTCCGCGTCGCCTGGGAGGACGTGTCCGGGCTGGTGACACTGGAACTCGCCGCCGAGTACGACCCGCCGCGCTATCGCGTGCACGACCACCCGCCCGCCGAGATCATGACCCGCCTGCGTGCACTCGCCAGCTGACTCCGTGCCCTACAGGCAACTCGGTGCCCGACAACCGAATGGACGCGGCGGCGCGTCGGCGGTGTGGCGCGATATCGCCACGATTCTGTCAGCTCTGTCGGCTAGGGTCGCGGCGTGGACAGGGCGCAGCTGACAGCGGACATGGCCGACGGGGCGAGACCGGAGTTCCTCTTCTTCTGGGGGCACACCCGCACCCCCGGCCACGAGGTCGGCAAGTGGGTGCTCAGCCAGTGGTGGCCGGTCGAATTCAGCGTCGACGGCCAGAACTACGGCAGCGCAGAACATTTCATGATGGCCGAGAAGGCCCGCCTGTTCGGCGACGAGGACATGCGCACCCGCATCCTGTCCAGCGACACCCCCGCGGACGCCAAGCGGATGGGGCGCGCCATCTCCGGCTTCGACCAGGACGCCTGGGAAGCCCACCGCTTCGACATCGTGCTGCGCGCCAGCATCGCCAAATTCGGCCAGCACGACCAGCTCCGCGACTTCCTGCTCGCCACCGCCGGCAAGGTGCTCGTCGAAGCCGCTCCCCGCGACACCATCTGGGGCATCGGCCTGGGCGCCGACAACCCCTCCGCCGCCGACCCGGCGCGCTGGCGCGGCGAGAACCTGCTGGGCTTCGCCCTCATGGACGCCCGGGACGCCCTGGCCCCGGCCCGTCAGTCCTGACCGGCTCCGCGGTGGGGGAGGATCGGGGGATGGACACGCTGCGAAGTCGTGAGGTGTACGCGAATCGGTGGATCACGCTGCGGGAGGACGTGGTTCGGCAGGCCGACGGGGAGGAGTCGGTGTACGCCTACATCCGGAAGGCGGACTTCGCGATCGTGATTCCGTGGGATGGCGAGCGATTCCACCTGGTCGAGCAGTATCGGTATCCACTGGGGCGCAGGTGCTGGGAGTTCCCGGGCGGGGCGGTGGCGGGGGAGAGCGATCCGATCGCGGTGGCTCGGCAGGAGTTGCGGGAGGAGACGGGGTTGCGGGCGGGCCGGCTGACGGCGCTGGGGAAGGTGGCGCCCGCCCCGGGCACCAGCACGCACTACGGAACCGTGGTGCTGGCCACCGAGCTGACGGCGGGGCCGCACGAGCGGGAGCCCTCCGAGATGGACATGGAGTCCGCCTGGTTCACCCGGGACGAGGTGGAGGCCATGATCCTGGCGGGCGCGATCGTGGATGCCCAGAGTGTGGCCGCGTATTCCCTGCTGTTGCTGCACGAAAGGCGCGGCGGGCTGGGCTAGCCCCGGTCGGCGTGCTCGATGAGGCCCGCGACGACCTCGGGGAAATCGGCGGTGATCTGGGGGCCGATCTCGGGGCCGAGGGTGGCGGCGGCGGGGCCGGTGATCTCGGTGCGGTAGACGACGCGGGTGGCGCCGGAGGGCAGGGCGTCGAGGCGGTGCTGGGTCAGCACCTCGAAACCCTCGCCCAGGAAGACGTCGCTCCAGAGTTCGCCGTCGACGATCTCCACGAAGCGCAGCTCCACGGTGTCACCGTCCGGCGAGGTCATGCGGAAGGTGGTGCCGGGCGCGAAAGGCCCGTCCAGCTCGAAGGTTTCGATGCCGGGATTCCACTCGGGCCAGCGGCTCGGGTCGGACCAGCTGCGCCACAGCGCTTCCCGGGGCACGGTGGTCTCGGCGCTGTGTTCGTACTCCCACATGATCTCGTCCTCGATCGAAGTTCAGTCGGATAGACGGTTTATCACAGTCGAAACCCGAAGATCGGCTGAAGTGAACCGCGATCCCCCTTTGCGCCGTGCCGGGAATGGCGTTTAATCGGCGTCGCGGTCCACGCATCGAAGGGCCGGGGGATTGATCATGGATCGTATTGGTGCACACAACGATACGAAGAGTGATCGATATGCGCGGAAAACTCCGACCGGCACTGATAGTGGTCACCCTGCTCACGGCTCCCCTGGCGACCGGCCTGGCCACCGCTCACGCAGCACCTCTGGTGAGCGCCCACGCTGTGCCCGCGGCGGCCGTCACCGCGGCCCGCCACCACGATGGCGATCAGGATCAGGACGGGAACGGCGATCAGGACGGCTCCGGCGGCGGCCAAGGCGGATTCGGCGATCAGAACGGACCGCGCGACCAGGGTGACTGGTGGTTCGTCCACCACTGCATCCAGCAGCACGAGTGGTGGCAGCAGCGCTGCCGCCGCGACGGCCCCGGCATGTGGCACCGCGGTGACCCCCAGCCGAACGGCAGCTGGTAGTCCTCACCATTCGATACGGCCGTACTCCTCCTGTCCCCAGATGTGACCCCAGAACGTGCCGGTCGGGCCGTCGGCGGGCAGCGTCGCGAGGTGGACGCTGGGCTCGGCGCCCTGTTCGGCGGTGCGGAAACCGCTGTTGGCGTTGAGATCTGTCGCGGTGTAGCCGGGGTTGGCGGCGTTCACCTTGATGGGGGTGTCCTTCAGTTCGAGCGCGTACAGGACCGTCACCATGTTCACGGCGGTCTTGGACGAGGTGTACGGGATGGCCGAAACCATTTGCGACATGGGGCTGTTCGGATCGGTGCGGCCGGCCAGTGAGCCGACCTCGCTGGACACGTTGACGATCCGGGCCGCCTCGGCGCGCCGCAGCAGCGGCAGCAGGGCATTGGTGACGGCGACCAGTCCGAAGACATTGGTCTCGTATACGTGCCGCAGAGTGGCGAGGGTGCCCGACGACGGCTTGCCGTCACCGTCGAGGCCGCCGCTGATGGCGGCATTGTTGACGAGGATGTCGAGCCGTCCGAAGTCCGCTTCGATCTGGGCGGCCGCCGCGGCGATGGACTGCTCGTCGGCGACGTCGATCCGGATGAAGTGGGCGTCCGCGCCTTCGGCCCGCAGTTTGGCGGCCGCGGCCTGCCCGAGTTCGGGATTCCGCGCGCCGAGCAGGACGGTCACGCCGTGCGCGGTCAGCTGCCGTGCGGTCTCGTAGCCGATGCCCTTGTTGGCGCCGGTGATGAATGCGGTGATGGTCATGGGACGAGCATCACGCCGGGCGGGTTGCGGCGGGAGGCCCAACCAATACCACCCAAAATCGAGACGGCGGCCCACACTGGAGCCATGGCTGACAGAAGCGAACTCGCGGCCTTTCTGAAGGCTCGGCGTAATCGGCTGACACCCAGCGATGTCGGCCTGCCCAATGGGCTCAACCGCCGCGCCCTGGGATTGCGCCGTCAGGAGGTGGCGCAGTTGGCGGGGATCTCGGTCGATTACTACATCCGCATCGAGCAGGCCCGCGGCGCGAAGCCGTCGCGGCAGGTGCTGGCGGCGCTGGCCCGCGCGCTCATGCTGACCGTGGACGAGCGCGAGTATCTGTTCCGGATGGCCGGGGAGTCGCCGCCGGTCACGGCCGGGCCGCACAAGACTGTGCCGCAGGCGGTCCGGTCCATCCTCGACAACCTGGCGGCGCCGGCCTATGTGGTGGACGCGACCTACGAGGTGCTCGCCTGGAACCGGGCGGCCACGCCCTTCGTCGGCGATCTCGACACCGTGCCCGAGCACGAGCGCAATATGATCCGCTGGATGTTCCGGGAGGCCGCCGACCATCCGCAGTGGGCCGACGCCGAAACCCGCGACTTCGCCCGCGCCCTCATCGCCGATCTGCGCGCGGCCAATGCCCGCTATCCGGGGCATCCGGCGCTGGCCGCGCTGGTCACCGAACTGCTGGGCACGTCGAAGCGGTTCGCGGACATGTGGGCCGCCCACGATGTGGAGGTGCGCCGAATCCACCGCAAGCGCATCCGTCACCCGGAGCTCGGGCCGCTGGACTTCCACTGCCAGGTGCTGCACATCTCCGACACCGATCAGCGGGTCATCGTCTACTGCGCGACGCCGCACACGCGGACCGCTGCCGTGTTCCAGTCGCTGGCCGCCGCCACCGACCGCTGAAGGTTTGCCAACATTCGTTGGCCAACAAGTGTTGACATCACTTCGACCGGGTCGTACCGTCTAAATCAACAGACGTTGGCCAACGAATGTTGGCAGAGCCTCAGGAGTCGTCATGAACACCGTCCCCGCCACCGCCTCGGTCGTCATCGTGGGTGCCGGTCCCGCCGGGCTGACCGCGGGCATCGCGCTCGCCGACGCGGGTGTGAACGTGGTGCTGCTCGACAAGCTGGCCGAGGGCGCCAACACCTCCCGCGCGGTCGTCGTGCACGCCCGCACCCTGGAGGTGCTCGAGCAGTTCGGCGTCACCGAGACCCTGCTCGAGCGCGGAATCGTGGTGCCGCACTTCGTGATGCGCGACGGCGACCACGCGCTGGCCCGCATCTCGTTCGAGGGACTGCCCACCGCCTACCCCTACACCGTGATGATCGGTCAGGAATCGACCGAGGCGATCCTGCTGGCGCGCCTCGAGAAGGCGGGCGGGCAGGTGCACCGGCACACCGAGGTCACCGGCGTCGTCCAGGACGCCGACGGTGTCACCGTCTCCTTCACCGACGCCGACGGCGCCCCGAATTCCGTTCGCGCGGACTGGGTCATCGGCGCGGACGGCATGCACAGCCCGGTCCGCGAGGCCGCCGGGATCGGCTTCACCGGCGCCACCTACCCCGAGTCTTTCGTTCTCGCCGATGTGCGCATGACCTGGCCGGACCCGCGCGACGAGGTCTCCCTGCACCTGTCGCCCGAGGGGGTCACGGTCGTCGCGCCGCTGCCCGACCCGCAGCCCGACCGCTTCCGCATCGTCGCCACCGTGGCCGACGCTCCCGAACACCAGGATCTGGCCTATGTGCAGGCGCTGGTCGACGCCCGCCGGCCCGGCGCGCACGCGAAGATCGAGGAGATCGTCTGGAGCTCGCGCTTCCGCGTGCACCACCGGGTCGCCGACCACTACCGCGCCGGGCGCATCCTGCTCGCCGGGGACGCCGCGCACGTGCACAGCCCGGCGGGCGGCCAGGGCATGAACACCGGCATCCAGGACGCCGCCATGCTCGGCCGCCTGCTCGCCGCGGTGGTCGCGGGCGCACCCGAGTCCACCCTCGACGAGTACGAGCAGACCCGTCGCCCGGTGGCGCTGGGCGTGGTCGGCTTCACCGATCGCATGACCCGCATGGCCACCCTGCGTCCGCTGCCCGCGCGGCTGGTCCGCAACCTCGTCATCAGCACCGCCGCCCGCATTCCGGCGTTCCGCCGCAAGATGGCCTACCAGCTCTCGGAACTGGCCAATCGCTGACTGCCGCAGCATGATTCGGCGGGCCCCCCCCCCGGGGGGGGGGCGCCCGGCCGGGGGGGGTGGGGGGATAAGCCCGGGCGAGAACGGTGCCGGCCCGCGGAGCAGGGGCCGCGCGG
>NZ_JBEXJI010000034.1:0-102722 GCF_040609015.1 Nocardia sp. NPDC004860
CGCAACCAACACCTTCGGCAGAACCCACCTCGACCACACCCGAACCACCAAGACCAGCAACAAGATACACGATCATTGAGGAACGCAGCACTAGGGAGTAGTGGTGCAGTCGAACGGAATCAGGCGCTAACGCAGTGATGCCTGGGTGGCGCAGAGCCCACGGCATCACGAAAATGGTTGTGGCCGTTGCTTCTGTCAACTTAAAGTCGACATAGCGAATATCCGGGCCGATCGCGTCGATGTCCGCGGCGGCGCGCGACGCCCAGTGGATCAGTCGTCCGGACCGTCTGCGCGAGGCAGGAAACATTGGTGCAGTACAGCTCTCGACTGTTGCCCTGCTCGGTCACGGGTTGCCCGCACGACGGGCACGCGGTGGGCGGGACGATACAGCGGTGACGCGGTTGAAGTCCGTGCTTTCCGGAATTGCAGTCACACTGGGTACCCGGAGAGTTCGGAAGGTCGGTCAGCGGTTTTCAACTGCCGAGTTCGATCGCGCGGCGCAGATCGGTGCAGTAGGACCGAGGTTGTTCCCAAGCCGCGAAGTGGCCACCTGCGTGGTGTCTCACGTAGTCGCGGATATTCAGGAACTCCTCGGCGTAGGTTCGCGGCTCCGGTTTGAGGTCGTGCGGGAATACCGACAACACGGTCGGCGTCTCGATGCGGCGGGGCAGGCTGACCGGTTCGGTGTAGGTGGCGAACGAGGTGCCGATCGTGCCGGTGACCCAATAGGCCGTGACCCAGGTGAGCAGCTCGTCTGGCGTGAAAGCCGAAGTGTCGGACCAGGATTCCAGCTTCTCGACAATCCACGCCGCGAGGCCGGCGGGTGAGTCGCAGAGGGCGACGGCAAGGGTGTTCGGCCGGGTCGACTGTATGGCGATATAGCCGCCCTCGGTCCGGAACCATCGTGCCGCATGTGTGAGGTAGGCCGCCGCGTCTGGCGCGAGCGTCGCAGGATCGGCGGTGAGCGCGCGGTGCGGGGCGATGTTGGTGAGGTGCAGGGCGGCGACGCGGTCGGGGTGCTCGCCCGCGAGGACTTCCGCGACGGTGCCGCCCACGTCGCCGCCGGACAGCGTGTAACGGGAATAGCCGAGTTCGTGCAGGGCGTCAGCGATGATCCCGGCGATCCGGTTGACCGACATTCCGGGCGTGGTGAGCGGAGGAGCGAACGGGAAACCGGGTAACGCGGGCACCACCACGTGCATGTCCGCAAGCAAGGGCAGGACGCGTTCGAACCGCAGCACAGAGTCCGGCCATCCATGCAGCAGCACGACCGCCGGGGCGTCCGGGTTCGCAGATCGCTGGTGTATAACTCGTAGTTCGGCACTGCCCGTCTGCACTGTCTCCCAGGGGAATTCGCCGATGCGGCGCTCGTGCGCGCTCCAGTCGTAGACGGTCGCCCAGCGTTCGAGCAGATCGTCGAGGCGGGTGCCGCCGAGGCCGCGTTTTGCGTCCTCACTCCACGGGATCACTACCCGCCGTGTCCGCCTGAGCCGTTCCCGCGTCTCGTCATTCATGTGTATCAACATACACATCATGTGTATGTTGATACACATGAATGTGCGCGATGCGGCCGCCACCCGTCAGCGGATCCTTGAACACGCGCGGCGCGAGTTCGCCCAGCGCGGATACACGGCCGTCACGGTCAAAGGCGTGGCCGACGCAGCCGGGGTCTCACCCAACCTGATCACGCGGTACTTCGGCGGCAAGGACGGACTCTTCCTAGCGGCAGCCCAGGTGGAGATCCCAGTCTCGAACTCCTTCGACGGCGACCGTTCCGAGTTGGGCGCACGACTGGCCGCAAGCATCGTCCAGCGTTGGTCGGCTGCATCGGCGGAGGATCCACTGCTCGTGCTGCAACGTGCGTCCGGCGAGCGTCCGGAGGCGGCCGAGGCGCTGGCCGCCTTCCTCGACACGAACTCGTTGCAGCCGCTGTATCTCTATCTGCGCGAAACCGGTCTCGACGATGCGGAAGCCCGCAGCAGAGCCGCCGCGATCGACGCCTTCGTGCTCGGCGTCTCCACCCGTCGCCGGGTCCTGCGCTCCGAACTCGGCAACCCCGCCGACATCGAAGCCTGGCTCAGCGTCACTATCCAGCGCCTCGCCGACGGGTGACATGCAACCAGAATGCTACGTAGCCAGGGCCTACGTCTCCCCCTCGCTGCATCGATCAATCAGCAACGCGCCCCAACACCATCCGGCTTCCGAGCCACCGGCACCACCTCCAACCGGCGGCATCACCGGTCACCGGCCGATGATCAACCCGCCACCCCGGGCGGGGGTTACAGCATCAACCTTCCCGGATGCGGCACTAGCCGTGATTCTCTGGTGGACCTTCTTTCGAATTATCAGAAGGTCCACCAGTTCGTCAGCACCGCAAGAACTTTAGATCAAGATCAAATATTCTTGCATCTGTACTTGCATTGCCTCGGTCGCCATTCTGTTGGCATTGATGCCCGCGTTCGTCGCGTCGCGGAAAAAGCTCGTCGTAGTCGTAGAACCGGGTACGCACCTCGGCCTCGATCCACATCTGCTCCACCATCTCGTCGGGGGCCGTTTCACTGGTCGCCAGCCGGGTGGGGAGGTCGATGCCGACCGCCCGGACGAGTGGTTCGGCGAACGGCTCGTCGATGAGCGCATCATCGGCGCGGGTCGCGATCGCTCGGGCCGCCGCGGCCATGGTGGCGGTAGAGCCGACGCTGGATGCCAAGTTCCAACTGTTCCGTTGTACGTGTTCGCAGTCATGCTTGGCCCATCCTTGTCCTGGCTCGGTGTGTATTCGGCAAGTGGCATAACGCTTTTCAAGCTTCAGGTCGATGTGTCGGGTTGTGAGAGGTCTCTGGCCCGAACGTGGCTTTCGTTTGCCGATGCTCCTCGACCCGAAACCGAGCCGAGGTGCCGACGAACCCGATCAGTTCCTTCACCGACCTCGCATCGCCCGTGGGCGGTGTATGTGTGGCCACCGACAACCGACGCACACGAGAAGGTCAGCGGGCCGAGATCACCCCAAGCCGAGCTGTCAGGGCAGCGTCATGTGGATGGTGAGGCCCGTCAACTCATGCGGGTGTGCGTTGTACCAATTCCTGGATGAAGGCGGTGACATCCATGGGCTTTTCTTCTGCCATGAAGTGTCCGGCATCGATCGGCCTGTAGGTGGCGGTCGGGGCCCATTGCTGCCACAGGGCAGATGCGTCGAATCCGAGGCGCGCCCCCCAGTCCTGGGAGATCACGGCCACGGGCATGGCCAACTGGGCGCCTGCTTTTCGGTCGGCTCGGTCCATCTCGAGGTCGATACCGGCGGTGGCCCGGTAGTCGGCGACGATGGACGGTACAGCGCGCGTGGAACTGTCGATGTAGTGCTGGCGTACGTGTGGTGGGAATGTGGTTCCGCTGGGGTCCCAGGCGTCGAGGAACGAGCTGAAGAAGTCTTCGGCGACTGCTTCGATCATCCGCTCGGGCAAGCCTTTTGGTTGGGCCATCAGGTACAGGTGCCAGGCGACCGCTGCATCGACACCGTGCAGCACGTCCCAGGTATCCATGGTCGGCAGGACATCCAGGATCCCCAAGTGGGTGATTTTCTCCGGGTGGTCGAGTGCGGCCCGGACCCCGACCAGAGCGCCGCGGTCATGGCCGATCAGGCTGAACTGTTCGTATCCGATTTCGCGTGCGATGGTGACGATGTCGTGCGCCATGGTCCGCTTCGAGTAGGTGTCCGGACTCGTTTCTTCGGGTTTGTCGCTCGCGCCGTAGCCACGCAGGTCGGGCACGATAACCGTGTACCGCTCGGCGAGTTCACGGGCGACGTGCCGCCACATGAGGTGAGTTTGCGGGAAGCCGTGCAACAAGACGATAGGGTGGCCGTCACCGCCGATGGCGACATTCAGATGGACGCCGCCTTCCCCGGGGAGCTGTCGGTATTCGAAGCCGTCGATCGTTGTACCCGTCATGGGCGCGCACCTTTCGTTGGTTGGGTTGAGAAGTGTGTCGTCAGGAGAAGATGGCCGGCAGCGGCGGTTCGGGTCTCACGCTTGCTCGCAGAGCGGGAATCAGGATGGTGTCGACCAGGTGCGCCAGGTATTCAGGTCCTGCCGGAAGCCCGTTGAGCCTGCGCAGAAGCAGCACTGACCCGGCGATTTCTTCGTAGGGGAACGGTTGTGCGCCCGCTGGTAGCTCTCCGCGGCCGATGGCCGCAGACATCACCGATGCCGGCAGCTTGGCCCCGGTCGGCCCGGTGACTTCTTCGATATGGCGGCACAAGTCGGGGTCTTCCAGGCCCGCTTGGAGCAGCATCAAGCTCATTGTCGCGTCGGCCGAGCGCATAGTGGTGTCGAGCCGTTGGCACAAAGCCATCAAGTCTCCCCGCAGGGAGCCGGTATCCACCGCGTCGGCGGAGTTGCCGGACGCGGGGCCGGCCTTGACCGCAGCGACCACCATGTCACGCTTGGTCTCCCAGCGCCTGTACAGCGTCGCCTTCGACGCCCGGGCACGACGCGCGACCGCCTCGAACGTCAACGCGTCATAACCGACCTCGCCGAGCAGTTCCAACACGCACGCGAGAATCTCGACCTCGCGCAGTCGATCCCGGGGACGTCCGGTACGCACCCCAGTGGCCGGGTCCACAGAACGCTCATTACGAAACGACACGTTCCGTACCGTAACAGAACGCAGACTCGACATCCATCGGTCGATGGTCATGTCAAAAAGGACGCGTGGTTACCTATCCGCCGAGCGCGAGCCGGGAGCTCATGTTCATCTTGACCTCGCCGTAGGGCAGTACATGAGACCAGAGCAGTCGGGTCAGGCCCCGTTCGTCCTCGGCGGTGAGTACGCCGCACGACGCACTCACCGCGGCCGGCGTTCCTGGGATTGCCTTAGCTCGACGTCGAGTTGCACCCCCCGTCCGGCGGCGGAACCGGCAGCGCGAGTTCGGTTCCGGTGATCGGCGGTCTCTCGAGCAGCCTTACGCCGCATGAGGTCCTGTCTCCCAATGAGCCGAATCGACCCGACGACGGCGGATCTGGCTTCGGCCGCGCAGGCGAGCCGGCCCGACGGGGTGGGTTATCCGACGGTCGATCGAGCTCGTTACGTGATTGCGGGCCCCCAGAATTCGCGGCAGTCCTGTGAGAAGGACTCCTCCTAGAGTTCTACGCAGCGCAATCCGAAGGAGACGACGATGAAATCGGTTCTGCGAAGTCAACTCCCACAACTACTGGTCAGCTGTCTTATCGCTGGCGTGCTCGCCGTCGGCACCGCGCAGGCCGCACCTGTCGCTGTCGACCCTGAGCAGTCCAGCGCGGCCGCCATCGCCACCGGCGAGGATTCCGGTTCAGCGGCAACCGGGTCGGTCAGTTCATCGGAACTCGCGATACTGCGAGTGCTTCTGCTGTGCCCCCTGGGCCTCATGTCGGGTCAATCCTGCAATCTGATGCCGTGACTCTGCCGAACGACGAGCCGACCTTCTCAGCGCAACAACACATTTGGTGAGAACATCCAGAGCAAGGAGTGCGATTTGAAGTATCAAAGCCTGACGCGTCTGGGCTCGTGCGCCGCCGGCCTAGCGGTCTTGGCCGCGACCACGGTGTCGATGGCCTCGACGGCCGCCGCCGACGACTGGATCCAGGTTTCGGGTACGGTCCGGTGCGTCAACCAGACGTACACACTTACCGTCCCGGCATCGAGGGTTCAGACCGGTATCTCGTCCTATTACTTCCTTGACGGCAAGAACTTGAACACCGCAGCCATGATCGGCAGCGAGCAGCCCATCCAGCACGGCCAGGACGCCACGGCTTCCTGGACCCCCACCACCAGTGGCACCCACACCCTGTGGTGGCGAGGCATTCAGGCCGGCGGCGGGGGCATCATCGGTCCTCAGGAAATTACTGTGGTCGACCAGGCGCCCGCTGGGCAGAACTGCAATCCGGCCACCGGCGGCGGCACGGGCAGCGCCGATTCCCTGCCGATCATCGGACCGCTGCTGAGCCAGCTGGGTCTCTGAACCGAACGGGCACAGTCGAGCGGCGTCTGTTCAGATCAGCCCACGACCAGGCCCGTCGCTGAGGGAGCACCGAACGCATTTCGATGATGTCGCCGTCGATGAGCGCGGTTTCGAAGGATGCCGGGCGGTCCGGCGTCGCCCCAACTGAGGCGCGATCAGTACCGTCGCCAGGGCCGAACGCTCATTCCTGCCGGGCCGAACATTCACCGGCCCAAGCGATTTCAACACACAGCTCGGCGCGTGGTTGGAGTTGGTGAATGCCCGGCCGCGCCGGGCGTTGGGCTGCGCACCGACTGACCGGATCACCATGCGGCGACTCGACGTGGCCGAATCCCGCCTGTCGCAGGACGGCCTGCTGACCTTCTGCCATCGGCCGGGGCGGGGCGCGCACCGGAGATCACGGCATGCGCCTTCGCCCACGTTCGGTATGTCGCCGACGCGGGGTTGCGGGTGCGTGGGATCGCTCCGCCCGGAGTCCAATCGGCCGCCGGTTCGGGCTGTTCCCGCGATTCCTGCTCTGCGAGCTGCCCTTTCGCGTTCCGGCCAACGACGCCCGCTCTGGAGCAAGCGAGGGAGGTTGTGGTCAGGCGGCGTGACCGGGCCGATGTGACAGCCGCGCCAGGGCTTCGTCGACGGCGCTGGTTGCGATCTGTCGAACCTGGTCCAGTGGCACCATTTCCGGCTCGTCGCTATAGGCGTTCTTCAGGTCCTTCTCGGCCAACCAACGGTAGTAGGCGCTCTTGGACATGCCGAGTTCACCGGCGCGGATCTCGACACGCAGATCAAGGTCCTGCGGCAACTTGATCGACCGCGCCACCATGCCGGCGCCGGAGGTGGCCTCGGCCCCGGTCGCCGGTACCGCGGGCTCGCTGCCGGGCTGCAGACGCGCGAGGATCTGCGCCATCTCCTCCGGAGAGACGTCATTGGTGTGGGTGGTGTTGTCAATCATTGCGGGCCTCCCACTGAGTGAATTCGGCTGTTTCGGCGGCGGTCAACGGGCGGACATCGACGATGTAGAAGTCCGGCGGGGCGATCCGGCCGGTGACCTGGACGATTTGTCCTTCGTCGGCGCGGATCCACAGCCGATACATCTGCCAGCCGGTCGCGGGGTCGTGGGCGGGCTGGCCCCATGCCCGACGCTGCCCGGCCAACCACCGTCGCATCAGTTGTGTGACTTGGTCCGGCGTGAGGTCAACGCCAGCGGTAGCCATCAACTGCGCGAGGGCGTAATAGAGTTTTACGGGCACCCGGTCGAGACTACCCCTGGACCGTTCGAGACTACCACGGGGACTGAGTATCCGACACGCCGAATATAGGTAGCAGCGCGATCGGCGGCCCCGGTCGCTACCTGATCGGGCCGGGCTCCGGTCGTCGACGAAGTCGCCTACGTCGTCGAGCGCAGCGGCCCGATTGTGCCGCTTCCTTCGTGGACTGCCGTGCGCCTCGGCTAGTCGATCTGGTGCGGGACCGTCAGATGCTCCGCCGTCAGAGGTCGAATCGCACGGCCAACACCACCTTGATGAAGTCGAGCATCTCGGTGGTCACAGTCCCGTCGTAGGTCCCGGCCTCGAGTACCGATCGCACGCAGGGTATGAACCGGTGTACCGCGAGCACGCGGCCTTCGTCCCAGCCCACCGAGAAGATCCGCAGATCCCGCGGCATCTCGCGGGCGTCGACCACCGGCACCGCCAGCGCGACATCCCGATGGCGCAGAAGCGCCTGGCCATCGACGATTACCACTGTCAGATAGCCGTCACCGGCTGCGATGGTGTAGGTGTCGCCCTGGCGCAGTTCCCTCACAGGGGCATGCCCATACCGATGCGCAGCAGGTCGGCATCACTGTATTTCGGTGGGTTGTCCTGCTCGTGTGCGGCGATGCGCCGCAACTCCTTGTCCGCGAGCCGCTGGAGAACGGCCCGGTTGATCTCGGCACTGACGTTGCCGTCCGCAGTCGCGCGCAGGGCCTCGGCGGTCGCGTCCGGGAGGCTGATGTTCAGTTTCGCCATGCCACCACGGTAAAGCGTGACGCTTTACTGTGGCAACTGCTCGCCGTGCCCGCGTCGCGTCAGCAACCGGGTTGCAAGGGATAGCAGCCGGGCGGCAATTGGCGGGTTGCCGGTGCATCGGTGGACGGCTCTTGTTGGGGCTGGATAGCAGGTACCGGGATACCGGCCTGGCTCGTTCTAGTGGGATGGGCGGCCGGATGGTTGGTGGGCATGGAGGAGATACCGACCACGACTGCCGCAATCCCGGCCGCGGCGGCTGCAAGGGCCATGCCCACGCCGCTTGCACGGCGGTTCCGCGCCGGGGGTGGATGTCGCAGGCGGCGTGTACCGGCGGCTCGTCCAGCTGTCGCCGGGCGCGTACCTCGTGTCGGCGGAAGAGGCAACAGCGGGCACCAGGCGCTGCGACGCGATCGGCGCGGGCGGGCGAACATCGGCGACCGGCACCGGCGCGGGGGTCGGCAGTGTCGCGGGGAGTTGCTGTGGGAGCAAGGTGGGCCGCGGGCGCGGGTGGGACGGTTGCACCGGGGCGAGTTTGGGGATCGGCGCGGGTCGGGGCACGTGCTGGCGTACGGGGATCAGTCCGGCGGAGACGATCAATTGGTCGATCTGGGTCTTCTCGTATCGTTTGAGGGTGCTGCGGCCGGTCTGGTACCAGTCGCTGCGGGATACCGTATCCGCCGTGATGCTCACCGGCGCAGGAACACCAGCGCCGGCGACATGCGCTCGGAAGCCGCGTTCGCGCACCGGCCGGCGTCGCCCCGATCCCCGCCTCATCCGGTCGCACCCGCCGACACCGCCGGGGCCGCGGTGGTGACCGGACAGCCAACAACGCCCTCTACACCATCGCCGTGGTCCGCATGCGCCATGACCCGCGCACCCACGCCTACGTTGAACGCCGCACCGCACAAGGGATTTCGAAGAAGGACATCATCCGCTGCCTCAAACGATTCATCGCCCGCGAGGTCTACCACGCGCTCACCGAACATCCTCCGCAGCACCAACCAGCCGAACCTGCTTGACATCTATAGGAGCATCACAAAACGACTTACGCTGATGAGTGGACGTCTGGCCTGCGGGACTTGTGACGGTCGGAGTCGGCGCCCCGGCTTCGGAGTCCGGCCATGGAGTTCGATGCGCTAGCCTGGACAACTTGCCATTTCCAATTCCAGAAGGTTGTGCGCAGTGTCGTTTCCGCCCGAAGTAACACAGCGATTGATAAGTACCCCAGAGCAGATGGCTGCCGCGTGGGTCGATGGCGAGCCGCCACGACTCGAACCGATAGTTCTCGCTGCCTACGATCCATGCTGGCCGGAGCTGTTCGACGAACAAGCCGATCTGATCCGCCGCGCCCTGGGCGACCGGGCCCTGGCGATCGAGCATGTCGGCAGCACAGCGGTTACGGGGTTGGCCGCCAAGCCCATTGTCGACATCGACCTTATCGTCAGGGATTCCGCAGATGAGGCGGCCTACCTCCCCGGGCTGGAAAAGGCAGGATTCCGTCTGGTCATGCGAGAGCCGCACTGGCATCGGCATCGAATGCTCACGCGCGCCGACCCGGCGGTCAACCTCCATGTGTTCAGCCCGAACACTTCCGAACACATCCGGCACTTGGTGTTTCGAGACTGGCTGCGCAGCCACCCAGAAGACCGAGATCTCTATGACAACGCTAAACGCGAGATCGCCGCGAGAACAGCCGGCACTCCCGTTGACTACAATCTGGCCAAGAACCCGGTCATCGACGAGATCTATCGGCGAGCATTCGACCAGGCCACATAGGTCGTCGTGATGTACGCGACCGATCGGCTCAACCGTCAGAATCACGCACTACAACAGCTGAATCGGCGCTCAGCATCGGGCGAAGGATAGTGCGAGTATCCGGTCGTCGGTGCGGACATCTCGTCGAGTGCTTGTGACGGTGTGCGGAATCCGAGGGTTCGAGGGCGTCCGTTGAGTTCGTCACGATGGCATCCAGATCGGCTTGGCTGTAGGTGCGTAAGTCTACCTGGCGGGGAAGGTATTGACGCAACAGACCATTCGTCTTCTCGTTGCTGCCGCGCTGCCACGGGCTCTTCGGATCGAAGAAGGACGGCAACGGGAAGACCTTGGGGTGCAGCTTGTTTTGGTCGACAGTCGCCCTACCAAGGGCTTCCTCGTATCCGGCGGAGCCACGTCGTATCCAGTTCCGTGTCCTACCAACATCATCCGGCCAGGAAGAAATGGCACACGGTTCTCGCGGTAGTCATATCGACAGTGCTCCAACGGTTTTCCATTACGAAACGCGAGTACTGGCGGTGCCGTGTGCTCGCAGCCGCAGTCGACGACAGGCTGTAAGGCGGCTCATCACCGTCGCATTCAGGTGGAGTCGAACCGGCCTATTCGCGGCCGGCAACAGTGGTTTGAACGGCGATGGGTTCCTGTGTGTCGGAGTTCGACTGCATTTGCTGATAAGTGACGAGTCGAAACGCCTATCGGTTTCGATGATCAAGCTGATTCTTATTCTCCGCAAACTTCATCGGTTGTCCAATGCTTGCTGCTGTCCGCGTGTTCGACAGTAGAAAGCAGGACGCACACATGCGCATGAAGAAAGTCGCCGGCGCCGCAGTACTGGTCAGTGCTGCTGTACTGGCTGCGGCGACCGGGACCGCCGGCGCCGCCCCTGGTCATGCCGACGAAGGTGTCGTCGCCTACAACGCGACGGCGACCGATACCACGACGACCATCACGACCGATTCGGGTTCGCTGGTGGTGGAGAACAATGTCTTCAAGGTGAAAGCCGCCAACGGTGCCACATTGGCCGGAACCGAATTGTCGTTTCGGGTGGATGATTTCGTCTTCCCTATCGCCGCCGAGATCAAGGACCGCACCGCGACCCTTACTCCGCAATTCGATGTGGCCCACGCGGTGTACCAACCGGTGGCCCTGCCGTACGAGGATCAGGCACCGTTCAAGACGCCGTACGACCGTGAACAGGCGGCGTGGAATCGCATGGTCACCACGATCGGCACCGGTGCGACGATCGGCACTGCGGTCGGCGGACTGGCGGGGGCCGCGATCGGCTGCGTGATCGGTGGTGCGGTGGGCGGTACCCTGACCGGTGCTCTCACCGCCCTTTTCGGTGCGTTGCCCGCGGCCGTCGGCGGCTGCATCGGCGGCGTCGCTGTGGTCGGATTTCTCGGAACCGTGATCGGTCAGCTGTTCATCACCGCGCCGGTGGCGATCCTCGCTGCGGCTCAGTACTTCACGACCATCAACGCGCCGTTCACGCCGGCCAAGTAGGTCATCGTTCTCGCCCGCCGGCGAGCGCTCCCGGTCCGTCGGTCTCCGGCCCGACGGACCGGGGGCGGAAGCCCGCGGGCCGGCGCGAACCCGGTTCAGGCCACGCCGCGCAGCCCGCCGCGGGAGATCGACCGGTAGTGGGCGGTGATGGCCTCGACCGCGATGCTCTCGATGTGATCCTCGAGCCCGCGCCGGGTGACCAGCCGGACGTCGATCGCACCCACCTCCGGCAGTTCGCCGACCGAGGTGAGATCGCATGGCGCCGCGGACAGGAACGGCAGCAGCGCGACACCCAGGCCCGCTTTCGCCGCGGCCAGCAGTCCGTCGAGGTTGCCGGATTCCGCGGTCACCGAGACTTCATAGCCGAGTTCGCCGAGGGCGTGGACGGCCCGGCGGCGCAGCCCGCACGGTTCGGCGAAGGCGACCAGCGAGATCGGCCCCGGCGTGGGCGGCAGCTGCCAGTTCTGTGCGGCGAACCACTGCAGATCGAGCAGGCCGACCTCGGTCCCGACCGGTTCGGCGGTGTTGCCGCCCAGCACGACCACCAGGTCCAGGACGCCTTTGATCACGGCATCGGTCAGTGCGGTGGATCGGTCGATCCGGAAGTGCAGGCTCGCCTCCGGGTAGGTGGTGCGCAGCACGCCGAGTAGATCGGTCAGCAGACCGTCGGCCGCGTGCTCGGTGGAGCCGATGCTGATCTGCGGCCGCGGCGATTCGGCGAACCGGGCCAGGACCCGGTCCTGCGCCGCGAGCAGCCGCCGGGCCTCGACCACCAGTCGCTCACCCTCTGGCGTGAAACGTGAAGTGCGACCGTCCTTTTCGACGAGTGTGCACTTCAGTCGCCGTTCGAGCATCCGGATGTGCTGGCTGACGGTGGGCTGGCTCAGGTGTAACGCGTCGGCCGCGCGCCGGAAGCCGCCGGTATCGGCGATGGTCACGAGTGTGCGCAAGTGCAGCAAATCCAGCGGATCAGGCATACCGTACAGTCACCTTCGGGTTGGTCGACGCTGGTGGACCATCTAACCCGAGTTCGAATCAGTGTGCCGCCCTTTGAATCTCCGAGATTGCAATGAATTTCTGCTCGGCGGATGATATTCCTCCGCACGCGCTCCCGGGAAATCGATCGGACTTACGGATGAATGCATATCGGCGATGGCGATCGTGTCATGAAACAGCTTGTAGCACAGCATAATTCGAGCGCACACAGGTGATGTGACCTCCGCCACCTCCGGTTGTTGGTTCGTCAATTCGAATCGCACAATGACTTCACGTGGAGCGTTCCGGGTGGGGTGATGCTCGAATTTTCTCCGGATCATGAGGAGAGCTGATCTGCTGTGAATGATTTTCGGTATGCAGGGTTTTCCCGGGCTGTCGCGATCGTCGGTGTGTCGTGCCGGTTGCCGGGAGCGAACAATCCCGGCGAATTCTGGAATCTCCTGAAATCGGCGGGGAATTCGCTCGGAGTGCCCGCTCGGACCCGCTCGGCGGCGGGCGGTGACGTGGCGGGCCTGGTCGGCGGCTTCCTCGAGCAGGTCGATGAGTTCGATGCGTCGTTCTTCGGCATCTCGCCGGCCGAGGCACGGCTGATGGATCCACAGCAGCGCCTGCTGCTCGAATTGGCCTGGGAGGCAGCCGAAGACGCGAATGTCCCGATCACCGATCTCCGGGATTCCGCGACCGGGGTCTTCGCGGCGGCGATGGCCGCGGATTACGCCGAGTTGGTGCGGGACGGCGGGAAGGCCGCGATCACCAGGCACACCCTCACCGGCGTGAGCCGCGGTGCGCTCGCCAATCGCCTCTCCTACACCTTCGGCCTGCGCGGTGCGAGCTTCACGGTCGACTCCGGTCAGTCGTCGGGATTGACCGCCGTTCATCTTGCTTGCGCGAGTCTGGCTGCGGGCGAATCGGACTCGGCCTTCGTGGCAGCGGTCAACCTCAACCTGACCCGTGCGGGCGCGCTGAGCGCCGAGCGCTTCGGCGGCGTCTCCGCGACCGGCCGGGCGTCGGTGTTCGACGCGGGCCGCGACGGGTATGTGCGAGGTGAGGGGGCGGTGGTGTTCCTGCTGAAGCCGCTGGATCGCGCTGTCGCGGAACGGGATCGGATTCATGCGGTGATTCGGTCCACTGCGGTGACGAATGACGGTGGCGGCCGGTCGTTCACGGTGCCCACTGCCGCTGGGCAGTCTGCGGCCATCCTGCGGGCTCTGGAGCGGACCGGGATCGGTCCGGGCGATCTGCAGTATGTGGAACTGCACGGCACCGGGACCCGCGCCGGAGATCCGATCGAGGCGGCGGCGCTGGCCGAGACCCTCGGCCGCGCGCGCCCGGCGGGCGACCCGCTGCTGGTCGGATCGGTCAAGCCCACCGTCGGCCACCTCGAGGGTGCGGCGGGACTGGCTGGTCTGTTGAAGACGGTGCTCAGCCTCCGGCATCGCGAGCTGCCCGCAACGCTCGGGCACGAGAACCCCGATCCCGCATTGGATCTGGCGGCGTCGAACCTGCGAGTGGTGACCGCGGCGCGCCCGTGGCCGCACCCCGACCGCACCCTGGTGGCCGGTGTCAGTTCGTTCGGCATGGGCGGAACGAACGCGCACGTGATCGTCGAGCAGGCGCTGGCCGGCACCGGGGACTGGCGGCAGCCGGACGCCGATGACCGATCGGAGTGGCCGGGCACGCTCGTCGACGGTGTAGTGCCGTTCGTGGTGTCGGCCGATTCGAGCCGCGCACTGCGTGCTCAGGGTGCGCGACTGGCCGGGTTCGCGGCGGACGTCGAGCCCGAGCCGGTGGCGCTGGCTTCCGGCTTGATTCGCGATCGGGTCGAATTCGACACCCGCGCAGTGATGTTGGCCGATAACCCGTCTGCCCTGGTGGCCGGACTGACCGCACTGTCGGAGGGGCGCACGGTGGCCGGGCTCGTGACCGGGTCGGGCGCGCGCGGCGCCGTGGGTGTCGTGTTCGGCGGGCAGGGCAGCCAGCGGGCCGGCGCCGGGCGGCAGTTGTACGAGCGGTTCCCGGTTTTCCGTGCGTCCTTCGACGCGTCGGTGGCGCTGCTGGACCGGTATCTCGGTGCGGCGGTCGACTTCTCGGTACGCGCCGTCGCCTTCGGCGACCCCGGCACCGAAGGGTTGATCGATCGGACGATCTATACCCAGCCGGTGATCTTCGCGGTGGAGGTGGCGCTGTATCGGCTGCTCGAGTCGTGGGGGATCGAAGTCTCGGCGGTGGCCGGGCATTCGATCGGCGCAGTGGTCGCCGCTCACGTGGCCGGTGTGCTCTCCCACCCGGACGCCGCGCGCCTGGTGGCGGCGCGGAGCCGGTTGATGGGCTCGCTGCCCGCCGGTGGCGCGATGGTGGCGGTCGAAGCCGCCGAGACGGAGGTGCGCGCCGCGATCGAGGCCGCCGGACAGTCCGGTGTCGTGGCCGTGGCGGCGGTGAACGGCCCTCGGGCGGTAGTGATCTCGGGCCCGGACACCGAGGTCTCGACGCTCGCCCGGACCTTGGAGGAATCGGGGCGGCGGGTGAAACGCCTGACGGTGTCGCATGCCTTCCACTCCGCGGCGATGGATCCGATCCTCGCCGACTTCGAGGCCGCGCTCGCCGAATTGTCCTTCACCGCACCGGAGTTGACGTTCGTGTCCGATGCGACCGGCACCCGGCTCACCGCGGCGGAGGCGTTCGGCCCGCAGTACTGGTCGGGCCATCTGCGCGGCACCGTGCGCTTCGCCGACGTCGTACGCGCCCTGCGCGCCGACGGCATCGGCGTGTTCCTGGAACTGAGCGCGGACGCCGTCCTGACTCCGATGGTGACGGCCACGCTGCCCGACCTCGGACAGGCCGTCGCGACGGCCGCCCTCCGCAAGGACCGCGACGAGGTGACCGCACTTCTGACCGCGACCGCCGTGGTCTACACGAACGGGCATCGGGTGGACTGGACCGCACTGATACCACCCGCGGTGCGGATCGATCTGCCCACCTATCCCTTCCAACGCGAGCGGTACTGGGTCGATACGCCCTCCCAGTCCGCCGTGCGCGCTGATGCCGCTCGGTCCGAGGCGGATTCCGCGCAGGCTCCCGTGCCGGTCGATCAGGCGGCGCCGCGCGCGGTATCGGTCGCCGAGACCGTACGCGGGGCGACCGCCGCGGTGCTGGGCTACACCGATCCACAACAGGTCGACATCGGCAGCACCTACCGGGATCTCGGCCTGGATTCCCTCGGCGCGGGTGAGCTGGCCACGCTGCTGACCAGGGAGCTCGAAGTCGCGGTGGTCCCGACCGCCGTCTACGACTACCCGACCCCCTCGGCCCTCGCCGCCCACCTCGACGACAGGTTGCAGGCGAGCGCCGGATCTCGGGCCGAGCATCCGGCCGGTGTCACACCGGCACCGGGCCGCCCCATCGACGCCGCCGAGCCCATCGCCATCGTGGCGGTGAGCGGACGGTTTCCGGGTGGACACGGTTCCCCCGAAGAACTCTGGGATCTGCTCGCGGCTGGCGGCGAGGCGATCGGCGACGTCCCGGCCGACCGGGGCTGGGACCTGGACGTTCTCGCCGCCGCCATCGGGCAACCCGGCCAGCGAGGCGGATTCCTCGGCGAGGCAGCTGATTTCGATGCCGAGTTCTTCGGCATCTCACCGCGCGAGGCCGTCGCGATGGACCCGCAGCAGCGGCTGGTCCTCGAGTCGGTGTGGGAGCTGTTCGAGCGCGCGGGCATCGTCGCGGACTCGCTCCACGGCAGTCGCACCGCGGTGTATCTGGGCGCGAGCCCTTCGGAGTACGGTCCACGCCTGCACGAAATAAGCGGCGCGGCAGCCGGATTCGGTCTGACCGGAACCGCGCCGTCCGTGCTGTCCGGCCGGGTGGCCTACACCTTCGGGCTGGCCGGGCCGGCGCTCACCGTGGACACGGCCTGCTCGTCCTCGCTGGTGGCCCTGCACCTGGCGGTTCGCGCACTGCGTGCGGGGGAGGCGGATCTCGCGATCGCCGGCGGGGTGACGGTCATGGCCGGTCCCGGCATGTTCACCGAGTTCGCCCGGCAAGGTGGACTGGCCGCGGACGGCCGGTGCAAGGCATTCGGAGCCAGCGCCGACGGCACCGGCTGGTCCGAGGCGGTGAGTCTGGTGCTGGTGGAACGGCTCTCGGAGGCGCGTCGGCTCGGGCACGAGGCGCTGGCGGTGGTGCGCGGCAGCGCGATCAACCAGGACGGCGCGTCCAACGGTCTGACCGCACCCAATGGCCTGGCCCAGCGCCGGGTGATCCGTGCGGCGCTCGCTGACGCCGGACTGACGGCCGCCGACGTGGATCTGATCGAGGCACACGGCACCGGGACAGCGCTCGGCGACCCGATCGAGGCCCAGGCCCTCCAGGAGGTGTACGGACAGGGCCGCACTGCGCCGGTGTGGTTGGGTTCGCTCAAGTCGAACATCGGCCACACCCAGGCCGCCGCGGGCACCGCGGGCGTCGCGAAAACTGTGCTGGCGCTGGGGAATCAGCTGATTCCCGCCACACTGCACGCCGAACCGGCCTCCCCGCTCGTGGATTGGCAGGCCGGAGCTCTGCGACCGGTCGTCGAGCCCCGGCCGTGGATGCGTGGTGCCCGGCCCCGGCGCGCGGCGGTGTCGTCGTTCGGGATCAGTGGCACCAATGCGCACGTGATCATCGAGGAAGCGCCCGACGTGCCGGTCGCCGAGTCGGCCCCGGGCACGGTGGGGCCCTTGCCGTTCGTGCTGTCGGGCCGGACTCCGGCCGCCCTGCGCGCGCAGGCGGATCGTCTCGCCGCGCACGTCGCCGGGGCGGGTGTGCTCGCTACGACGGCCGTGGCGTCGTCCCTGGTTCGGCATCGGGCCACGTTCGCCGCCCGCGCCGTGGTGATCGCAGATGGTGACGTGTCCTTGCGCACCGGACTGAACGCTCTCGCCGGACAGGGCACGGCACCGAACGCCATCACCGGACCGGACTCCGCGCACGGTGCGGTGGGCGTGGTGTTCGGTGGACAGGGGAGCCAGCGTGCCGGAGCCGGAAGGCAGTTGTCCGAGCGGTTTCCGGTGTTCCGCGAGTCCTTTGATGCCGCTGTGGCGCTGTTGGACCGGTATCTCGGTGCGGCGGTCGATTTCCCGGTCCGTGCCGTGGCCTTCGGCGAACCCGGCACCGAGGGACTGATCGACCGGACGATCTACACCCAGTCCGTGGTGTTCGCGGTGGAGGTCGCGCTCTACCGGCTCTGGGAGTCGTGGGGCGTCGAGGTCGCGGCGGTGGTGGGGCATTCGATCGGCGGGGTGGTGGCCGCGCACGTCGCGGGCGTGCTCTCGCTCGAGGACGCCGCGCGGCTGGTGGCTGCCCGCGCCCGCCTGATGGACGGGCTGCCCGCCGGCGGCGCCATGGTGGCGGTGGAGGCCGCCGAGGACGAGGTGCTGGCGGCGATCGCCGCCGCCGAAGCGACGGCCACGGTCTCGGTCGCCGCCGTGAACGGTCCCCGCGCGGTGGTGATCTCGGGCCCCAAGGGCATCGTGTCGGAGGTGTCGGGCTGCCTGTCGGCGGCGGGCCGGCGGGTGAAACGGCTGGCGGTATCGCACGCCTTCCATTCCGCGGCAATGGATCCCGTGCTCGACGAGTTCCGCGAGGTGGTCGCGAGCCTGACGTTCGCGGCCGCCACCGGTCCGCGCGTCGTGTCCGACCACACGGGCCGCGCGGCGACCGGCCCGGAACTCGCCGATCCCGAATACTGGGTCCGCCATCTGCGCGGCACCGTGCGCTTCGCCGACGCGGCGCGCACGCTGGCGGCGACCGGGATCGGGCTGGTCGTCGAACTGGGCGCGGACGCCGTGCTGGCCCCGGCCCTGGCGAGCACGCTCGACGGCGTCACCGTGCTCTCCGCGCTGCGCCGCGACCGTGACGAGACCACCGGCCTGCTGACAGCCGCCGCCACCGTGTTCACCCACGGACATCGCGTGGACTGGTCCGCGATCGTGCCGCAAGCCCGTCGGGTCGCGTTGCCCACCTACGCCTTTCAACGTGAGCGGTACTGGACCGACGCACCGCGCGCGGAAGCCGGCCGCACTCCCGACGAGTGGGTGTACCGCCTCCGATGGGAGCCGTTCACACCCGCCACCGCGACATCGGACGACGATTCCACCTGGGTGCTGGTAACCCCCGCCAACGGCGCCGCCGACGGCTGGGCCGCAGCCCTGCGCGCAGCGCTCGACGACCTCCAGCTCGCCGAGCTGCGGATCAGCCCTTCGACCACAACGAGATCCGCGCTGACCGCGGCCTTGGCCGACGTGCCCGGCGAGACCCTGACGGTGGTGTCCCTGCTGCCACTCGCGGCACGTGGCACCGGCCCGGCGTTCGATCTCGATCTCGCCGCAGCCGCGATGGCACTCACCCAATCCGCGGCCGCCGACCCACGAGTCATCGCCCTCGCGGTGCTGACCAGCGAAGCGTTCGCCCTCGACACCGAGGACATTGCGCAGAACACCGACGCGGTCGGTGCGGACGTCCATCCCGCAGGGGCGTGGCACGCCGCTTTCACCGCCGCCGCGGCCACCGAGGGCGGCCTGGGCGCGGGCGCGGTCTTCGATGTGCCCGCCGAATCCGGCACCCGCGCCGCGGATCAGGTCGTCGGCGCACTCCGGAACACCGGCGGCGAACGCGAATTCGCGATACGCGCCGGCCGGACCTGGGTGAAGCGGTTGCGGCCGGGCAGTCTTCGGGCCGGCGGCCGCTGGCGTCCGACGGGGACGGTGCTGATCACCGGCGGGACCGGCGCGCTGGGCGGCCGGATCGCGCGCCGCCTGGCCCGCAACGGGGTCACCGATCTGCTGCTGGTCAGCAGGAGCGGGCCACAGGCCCCCGGCGCGGCGGAGCTGATCGCCGAATTGTCCGCTGCCGGAGCGCATCCGGTGGTGGCGGCCTGCGACGTCGGAGATCGGAGCGCGCTGGCGGCCCTGCTGGCGAGCATCCCGGGCGATCGGCCGCTCACCGACGTGGTGCACGCCGCCGCGGTGCTCGACGACGGTCTGGCGGACAGCCTCGACCGCGAGCGCATCGAACGGGTGCACCGGGTCAAGGTGAGCGCGGCGCTGTACCTGCACGAGCTGACCCGCGACCGCGAGCTGTCCTCGTTCGTGCTCTTCTCCTCGGTCACCGGCGTGATTCCTGCACCGGGACAGGCGAATTACGCGCCCGGCAACGCGGTCCTCGGTGCACTGGCCGCACACCGTCGCCACCTGGGCCTGCCCGCCACGGCGATCGCGTGGGGACACTGGGCGGGCGCGGGAATCGCGGGTGCGGCCGCCGGGCAACTGCGGCGCGGAGGGCTGCGGCCGATGAATCCCGCGCAGGCCCTCACCGCCCTCGAACACGCCGTGACCGGAGGCGAGACCGAGATCGTCGTTGCCGACATCGATTGGGCGGCAGCCGATCCGATCCATGCCCGGCTGCTGACCGGTCTGCTGCCTGCCACCGAGCCCGCGGCAGCCCCGGCCGGGCTCGCCGAACAGCTTGCCGACGTGGACGATGCCGAGCGCCACCGCCGGGTGCACGCCCTGGTGCAGGAGGAGACCGCGGCGGCGCTGGGTCACACCGATCCGCACGCCGTCGACGACGATCGCGGACTGCGCGATCAGGGCTTCACCTCGCTGTCGTCGGTCGAGTTGCGCAACAGACTGCGCCAGCGCACCGGCCTGGATCTGCCCGCCACACTGGTTTTCGACCATCCCACGGTCACCGCCCTGACGGCGTTCATCGCCGATCGGATCGTCCCGGCGCGACCCTCCTTGCTCGACGTCCTGCTCGGTGACCTCGAGCGCGTGGCCGCGGGGCTGGCCGCGACCGAACTCCAGGCCGCCGATCGCGCGATCGCACTCGACCGACTGCACCGGCTGGCCAGCGAATCCGGCGGCACCGCAACCGACCCCGACGCCACTCCCGCCCTGTCCGAGTCCGCCTCCGACGCCGATCTCATCGACTTCATCGGCTCCGAGCTCGGCATCTCCTGAACCGCCCGCGAATCGAGAAAGGCTCCGCTGTGAACGCTGTCGACGACGCCACCGGCGACGACAAAATCCGGCACCTGCTGCGCCGGGTGAGCGAGGAACTGTACAAGACCCGGCAACAGCTGCAGGAGGTCACCGCCGCGCAGCAGGAACCGATCGCCATCGTGGCGATCGGCTGCCGATTCCCCGGCGGGGCCGACACCCCGGAACAGTTCTGGCAGCTGCTCGCCGAGGGCCGTGACGTGCTCACCGAATTCCCCGCCGACCGCGGCTGGGACCTGGCCGGCCTCTACCACCCCGACCCCGACCATCCCGGGACCGCCTACACCCGCTATGGCGGATTCCTCGACGGCGCAGCCGATTTCGATCCGGCCTTCTTCGGCATCTCCCGGCGGGAGGCGCTGGCCATGGACCCGCAGCAGCGGCTGCTGCTGCACACCACCTGGGAGGCATTCGAACGCGCGGGCATCGATCCACGCACCCTGCGCGGCAGCCGCACCGGCGTGTACGTCGGCACCAACGGGCAGGACTACGTCAGCGGTCCGGGACGGGTGCCCGCCACCGTCGAGGGATACCTGGTCACCGGGACCGCGGCGAGCGTGATGTCCGGCCGGATCGCCTACACCCTCGGCTTCGAAGGACCCGCGCTCACCGTCGACACCGCGTGCTCGTCGTCCCTGGTGGCGCTGCACCTGGCGGTGCGGGCGCTGCGGGCGGGCGAGGTGGATTTCGCCGTCGCGGGCGGCGCGACCGTCATGTCGACCCCGGCGATCTTCGTCGAGTTCTCCCGGCAGCGCGGGTTGTCGGTGGACGGCCGCTGCAAGGCCTTCGCCGACGGCGCCGACGGCACGGGCTGGGGCGAAGGCGCGGGAGTGCTGCTGGTGGAACGGCTTTCGGATGCCCGGCGGCACGGCCACGAAGTCCTGGCGGTCATCCGGGGCAGCGCGGTGAACCAGGACGGCGCGTCCAACGGCCTGACCGCGCCCAATGGACCCGCCCAGCAGCAGGTGATCCGGGACGCGCTCGCCGACGCCGGGGTGAGCGCCGCCGAGGTGGACGCGGTCGAGGCCCACGGCACCGGTACCGAACTCGGCGATCCGATCGAGGCCCAGGCGCTGCTGGCGACCTACGGCCGCCACCGGGCCGAACCGCTGCTGCTCGGCGCGGTGAAATCCAATATCGGGCACACCCAGGCCGCGGCGGGCGTGGCCGGGGTCATCAAGATGGTGCTGGCGCTGCGCCACGAGGTGCTGCCCGCCACGCTGCACGTGGAAAAGCCCTCCGCCCTGGTGGATTGGAGCGCCGGACGGGTCGAGCTGGTGACCCGGTCGCGGCCGTGGCAGCCCGGCGGCAGGCCACTGCGGGCGGGCGTATCGGCCTTCGGAGTGTCGGGGACCAACGCCCATCTGATTCTCGAACAGGCACCGGCAGGCGAGCCGACGGCGGAGCCCGAGACGCCTGCGACGATAGCGCCCGCGGCGGCTCCGACGACGGAGTCTGCAGTGGCACAACAGGAGTCGATCGAGCAAGTTCTGCCCTTCGTGATCTCGGGGACCTCGGCCGACGCACTGCACGCCCAGGCGGCCGCACTGGCGCACCACCTTTCCGGTGTGGCCGATGAGGACCTCGCCCCGATCGCGTCCGCACTGATTCGTGACCGCGTCACCTTCGGGACGCGCGCGGTGGTCGCGGCCGGTGATCGGGCGAGCCTGATCGCCGCCTTGACGAGTCTGGCCGACGGTGCCCCGGGTGCCGGGGTCACCGTCGCCGGGGAGGTCACCGGCGCGGTCGGGGTGGTCTTCGGCGGCCAGGGCAGCCAGCGCGCGGGTGCGGGACGGCTTCTCTACCATCGGTTCCCGGCTTTCCGGGCATCCTTCGATGCGTCGGTGGCCCTGCTGGACGAGAATCTCGGCACGGCGGTGCGGTTCTCGATCAAGGAGGTCGCCTTCGGCGCACCGGGCACCGAGGGGCTGATCGATGACACCACCTACACCCAGCCGGTGATCTTCGCGGTCGAGGTCGCACTGTTCCGGCTGCTGGAATCGTGGGGCATCGAGATCGACGCGGTCGCCGGGCATTCCATCGGCGGTGTGGTGGCCGCGCACGTGGCGGGCGCGTTGTCGCTGGCCGACGCCACCCGCCTGGTGGCCGCCCGCGGCCGGTTGATGGGCGCGCTGCCTACCGGCGGCGCGATGGTCGCGGTCGAAGCCGCCGAGGACGAGATCCGGGCGGCGATCGAACGGGCCGGCGTGCGGGAGCCGGTGTCGGTCGCCGCGATCAACGGCCCTCGGGCGGTGGTGATCTCGGGTGCGGAGGTGCCGGTGCTCGAACTGTCCGCACAGCTCGCCGGATCGGGCCGACGGGTGAAGCGGCTCGTGGTCTCGCACGCCTTCCATTCCGCGGCAATGGATCCCGTGCTCGAAGACTTCGCCCGGGTGGTGGCGGACCTGACCGTCACCGAGCCCCTGGCGCGCACGCTCGTCTCCGACTCGACCGGCACGCCGGTGTCGGCGGCCGAACTGGCCGATCCCGACTACTGGGTGCGTCACCTGCGCGGCACCGTGCGATTCGCGGACGCCGTCGCTGCGCTGCGGGCCGAGGGAGTCGGTGTGTTCCTCGAGCTCGGCGCGGATGCCGTTCTCACGCCGATGGTCTCCGCGGCCCTGGCCGAGGACGCGAACCCGTGGGTCGCGGTGGCCGCCCTGCGCACCGGACGGGACGAGATCACCACCGTGGTGTCCGCAGCGGCAGCCGTGCATGTCAACGGGCGCCCCGTGCAGTGGGCGGCGGTCGTTCCACCGCATCGGCGGATCGCGTTGCCCACCTACGCTTTCGGATACGAGCGCTTCTGGGCCACCACCACCGCCGTCACCGAGACCGGCCGGGGTGGGCATCCGCTGCTCGGCACCACGGTCCGGCTCGCCTCCGGCGACGGCGTCGTCGCGACCGGGCGGCTGTCGATCGAGAGTCAGCCCTGGCTGGCCGACCATGTGGTGTCCGGCCGGATCTACGTGCCCGGGACCGCGCTCGCGGAACTGGCACTGCACGTCGCCGACGCGGTGGGGGCCGAGACTGTCGAGGAACTCGTGATCGAGACTCCGCTGGTCCTGGTCTCCGAGTCGGCTACCGAGGTGCAAGTCGGCGCGCACCGGGTCGGCGAGCACCACACCGTGGAGATCCACTCCCGCCCGGGCGCCGACCCGCACGCCCCCTGGACGCGGCACGCCGTCGGGCGGCTGGAGGCCGCCGGGTCGCCGTCGATCGTGCCGCTGCCGGCGCCGTGGCCCCCGGCCGACGCCGAGCGCGTCGATCTGACCGATGCCTACGAGCGGCTGCGGACGGCGGGACTCGACTACGGCCCGAGCTTCCAGGGAGTCCGTGCGATCTGGCGGCGCGGAGCGGTGCGCTACGCCGAGATCACGTTGCCGGAAGCCGGAGCCGTGGATGCGGCGGGCTACGTGGTGCATCCGGCACTGTTCGACGCCGCGCTGCACCCGGTGGCCGTCACCGGCCAGGACAGCGATACCCCGCGAATCCCGTTCCTCTGGAACGGGTTCCGGGCGCACTCCGCGGGGGCCACCACGCTGCGGGTGAGTTTCACCGTCACCGCCGAGGGTCTGCGCGATCTGGTCGCCACCGATGCCGCCGGTGAACCTGTGCTGTCCGTGGACACCTTGATCCTGCGCGCGTCGCCGGGCGGGCACACGCCGGTCCGTGACGGACTGTACGAACCCGTATGGGTGGAATACCCGCTGCCCGACTCGACACCGAGCGGGAACCCCGTTGTCTGGGACTCGACGGGGTTCGAGGCGCCCGCGCACGGCGCGCTGGAGGTGCTGCGCGCCCCGGATGCCGCCGTGCGAATTCTGCTCACCCACAACGCGGTCGCCGTGCTCGACGGTGACCGGCCCGATCCGGTGGCCGCCCCCGTCTGGGGCCTGGCGCGGGTGGCGGCCACCGAACGCGCCGGCGCGGTCGCGGTGGTCGACACCGACGACACCCCGGCCTCGCGAGCGATCCTCGACCGCGTGTTCGCGGCTGCCCCGGACGAACCGCAACTGGCGGTGCGCGCCGGCCGCGCCTTCGTCCCACGGCTGGCGCACGCGGGCACCACCTCGGTCGCGCCACGGCCGTGGAATCCCCAGGGCACGGTTCTGGTGACCGGCGGCACCGGAGGACTCGGGGCGGTGCTGGCGCGGCACCTGGTGCGCCGCCACGGTGTCCGGCATCTGATCCTGGCCAGTCGCCGCGGGGCCGGTGCGCCCGGAGCGTCGGAACTGGCCACGGAACTGCGTGGGCTCGGCGCGCAGGTGCTGGTGGTGTCGGCGGATCTGACCGATCGCGACACCGTCGCCCGGGTGCTGGCCGCCGTCACCCCGGAGCATCCCCTCACCGCGGTCGTGCACACCGCTGGAATCGTGGACGACGGTGTACTCGACACGGTGACCGATGCGCGATTCGACGCGGTGCTGGCGCCGAAACTCGGTGCGGCGCAGCTGCTCGACGAACTGACACGGGATCTCGGGCTCGCCGCCTTCGTGCTGTACTCCTCGGTCGCGGGATTGCTCGGCACGGCCGGACAGGCGGCGTATGCCGCCGCCAACACCGGCCTGGACGCCCTGGCCGCCCGGCGGCGCGCCGACGGCCTGCCCGCGGTCTCGCTGGCCTGGGGCCTGTGGGCCGAAACCAGCGGTGTGACAGCCCATCTCACCGACGCCGACCGGGCCCGGCTGGTGCGGCAGGGAGTCCGGGCGCTGTCCGCCGACCACGGACTGGATCTGTTCGACGCCGCCGTCTTCCAGCGTGACAGCGCGCTGCTCGCACCGGCGTCCCTGGACCTGTCCGCCTTCACCCGGCCCGGCGCCTCGGTGCCGCCGCTGCTGCGCGGTCTGGTGCGGCCGCCACGCCGGAGGGTGGAATCGGCTGTCCGCGACCAGGAATCGGGACTGTCCGGCGCGCTGAGCGGGCATTCGGCCGCGGCACAGGAAGCCCTGCTGCTGGACGTGGTGCGCCGCGAAGCCGCCGTGGCACTCGACCATCCGGACCCCACCGGCATTCGCGGCGACCGTGCCCTGACCGAACTCGGCCTGGATTCGCTGACCGCGGTGGAACTGCGCAACCGGCTCGCGGCCGCGACCGGTCTGCGCCTGCCCGCCACGCTGACCTTCGATCACCCGACCCCGCAGGCCATCGCGGAATTGCTGCGCAGCCGTTTGACCGGTGTGGCGGACGCCGGCCCGGACGCGACCCGCACGCCGGACTCCGCCGACGATCCCATCGCCATCGTGGGCATGGCGCTACGGCTTCCCGGCGGCATCGAGACGCCCGACGCCCTCTGGCGACTGCTCGACACCGGCGGCGACGCCATCACCGAATTCCCGGCCGACCGCGGCTGGGATCTCGAATCCCTCTACGACGCCGACCCGGACAGCCCCGGCACGTCCTACACCCGGCACGGCGGATTCCTGGTGGACGCCGCCGACTTCGACGCGGGACTGTTCGGCATCTCGCCCCGGGAAGCCCTCGCCACCGACCCCCAGCAGCGCCTGCTGCTGGAGACCAGCTGGGAGGCGCTGGAGCGGGCCGGCATCGACCCGACCTCGTTGCGCGGCAGCCGAACCGGGGTTTTCGCGGGCACCATGTACCACGACTACGCCCCGCACATCCAGGACGCCCCGGCCGATCTGGAGGGCTATCTGGTCAACGGCAGCGCCGGCAGCGTCGCCAGCGGCCGGATCGCCTACACCTTCGGCTTCGAGGGACCTGCGCTGAGTGTGGACACCGCCTGCTCGTCGTCGCTGGTGGCCCTGCACCTGGCGGCGCAGTCGCTGCGCTCGGGGGAAAGCGATCTGGCCTTGGCGGGCGGGGTGGCGATCATGGCCAGCCCGGCGACCTTCGTGGAGTTCTCGCGCCAGCGCGCATTGGCCGCCGACGGCCGCTGCAAGGCGTTCGCGGCCGCCGCCGACGGCACCGGCTGGGCCGAGGGCGTCAGCATGCTGGTGCTGGAAAGGCTCTCCGACGCACGACGATCCGGGCATCCGGTGCTGGCCGTGGTGCGCGGGTCGGCGGTCAACCAGGACGGCGCGTCCAGCGGGCTCACCGCGCCCAATGGTCCCGCCCAGCAGCGGGTGATCCGGCAGGCGCTGGCCAATGCGGGCCTGCGCGCCGCCGCGGTCGACGTGGTGGAGGCGCACGGGACCGGCACCCGGCTGGGCGACCCGATCGAGGCCGAGGCGATCATCGCCACCTATGGCGCGGAGCACGCGCCGGAGCGGCCGCTGTGGCTGGGTTCGCTGAAGTCGAACGTGGGCCACACCCAGGCCGCGGCCGGCGGGGCGGGAATCATCAAAACGATTCTCGCGCTGCGGAATCGGGTGCTGCCGCAGACCCTGCACATCGACGAGCCATCGCCACACGTGGACTGGTCGGCGGGCACGGTGCGCCTGCTCGCCGAGGCACGGCCCTGGGAGCCGGGGAATACTCCCCGGCGGGCCGGCATCTCCTCGTTCGGGGTCAGCGGCACCAATGCCCACGTCATCATCGAGGAGCCACCGGCCCTCGAAGCGCCGGCCGCGCCACCGGATCCGGACACCCCACTGGTGTGGGCCCTGTCCGGGCACGATGTCGCCGCACTGCGCGGGCAGGCGGTGGCGCTGGCGACCTACCTGCGCGCCCGGCCCGAACTCGCTGCGGCGGATATCGCACGCACGCTGTGGGATTCGCGCGCCGCGCTGGCCGAGCGAGCGCTCATCGTCGGCACGGACGAGGCGGAGCTGCACGCGGGTCTCGAGGCGCTGGCCTCGGGTACGGCCCTGCCGGCCCAGGTCGTCACCGGCACCGCCGAGCTGACCGGCCGGACCGTGTTCGTGTTTCCCGGCCAGGGCGGTCAATGGCCGGGCATGGCCGCCGAGTTGTACCGCACCACACCCGTTTTCGCGCGCCGGCTCGAAGCGTGCGCCGAGGCGTTGACGCCCTTCGTCGACTGGCCGGTGCTGGACGTCCTGCTCGGGCGCTCCGACATCGACGGCGATCGGGTGGATGTGGTGCAGCCCGCGCTGTGGGCGATCATGATCGCGCTCGCCGAGCTGTGGAGCGTGCACGGCGTGCGCCCGGACGCGGTCGTGGGACATTCGCAGGGTGAGATCGCCGCCGCCGTGGTCGCCGGGGCGCTCTCGCTCGACGACGGCGCACGCGTGGTGGCGTTGCGCAGCAAGGCGATCGCCGCCCACACCGGGCACGGCGCGATGGCGGCGGTGTCGCTGAGCGCGGCGGCCGCGGCCGAACTGTTAGCCGGCTACGGCGACGAGATCTCGGTGGCGGTGGTGAACTCGCCCACCTCGGTGGTGCTCTCCGGCGCGGTGGACGCGATCGAGCAGGTGCTGGCACGGCTCGACGCCGAGGGGGTGCGCAACCGGCGGGTCGCGGTCGACTATGCCTCGCACTCCGCGCAGATGCGCGAGCTGCGCGAGGCACTGCACGCCGAACTCGCACCGGTGCGGCCCACGACCGCGACCGTCCCCATGCTGTCGACCGTGTCGGCGGACTGGCTCGCCGGTCCGGAACTGACCGGCGAGTACTGGTACCAGAATCTCAGCAGCACAGTGCGATTCGAGGAGGCGACGCGACTGCTGCTGGAGGGCGGGTATCGCGCCTTCGTCGAGATCGGGCCGCACCCGGTGCTGTCGTCGGTCCTCGAGGAGACCATCGGCGACGCGGGCACGACGGCCACGGCCGTGGTCGGGACGCTGCGCCGCGACGAGGGCGGGCCGCAGCGTTTCGCGTTGTCGGTGGCCACCGCCGTGAGCCGTGGCCTCGCCGTCGACGCCGAGGCGGTGCTGGGCGGCCGGGGACAGCGGATCGAGCTGCCCACCTATGCCTTCCAGCGCAGCCGCTACTGGATCGACGCGGATCGCTCGGCTTCGCGCCGCGACGACCGTGCCGGGCGATCGGTGAGCGTCGTCGCGGAGGCTCCGGTTCCCGTTGTCCTCGACCGTTTCTCGGGCCTCGGCGAGACGGAGCGGCGAGGCGCGGTCCTCGAACTGGTGCGTGCGGAAACCGCGGCGGTGCTCAAACACGGGAACGCCGCGGATGTTCCACCCACGCGCGCCTTCCGCGAACTCGGATTGGATTCGCTCACCGCGGTCGACCTGCGCAACCGCCTGCGCACCGCGACCGGGCTGGCCCTGCCGGCCACGCTCATCTTCGACCACCCGGCTCCCGAGTCGGTCGCCGACTACATCGCCACGGCTCTGCCCCGCGACGGCGGGGGTGGCGATCGCGGCGGCTCGATCGGCGCCGACGAGGCCCTACGGGCGCTGGAAGGACTGCTCACCGGTGACGACGACGCCGCCACCGACGAGCTCGCCCAGCGACTGCGTGCGCTCGCCGACCGGCTCGCGGCGCCCGGAGCGGAGCTCGACCTGGACTCCGCCTCCGACGACGAACTATTCGACCTGGTAGACAGGAACTGACCGAGATGGCCACCGAAGCGAAACTCCGCGAATACCTCAAGCGCTCCATCGCCAAGGAACAGCGGCTGCAACAGCGCCTCGACGAGATCGAGGCCCGCTCCCGCGAACCGATCGCCATCGTCAGCACGGCCTGCCTGCTGCCGGGCGGCGTGTCCTCGCCCGAACAGCTGTGGGACCTGGTGGCCCAGGGCCGCGACGCGGTCGGCGACTTCCCCGCCGATCGCGGCTGGGACCTGGAAGCGCTCTATGATCCCGATCCGGACGTGCCCGGCACCTCCTATGCACGGCACGGCGGATTCCTCACCGGCGCAGCCGAATTCGATCCCGACTTCTTCGGCATCTCCCACCGCGAGGCGTTGTCGATGGACCCGCAGCAGCGACTGCTGCTGCGAGTCACCTGGGAGGCCTTCGAACGCGCAGGCCTGGACCCGCACGCGTTCAAGGACACGCGCACCGGCGTGTACGCCGGACTCGCCGGACACGATTACGGTTCCCGGCTCGATCCCGTGCCCGAGGAGCTCGAGGGCTATCTGGCGATCAACAACCTCGGCAGTGTGGTGTCGGGCCGGATCGCCTACACCTTCGGGTTCGCGGGCCCGGCCGTCACCGTCGACACGGCCTGCTCCTCCTCCCTGGTCGCGCTGCATCTCGCGGTGCGCGCGCTGCGATCCGGTGAAGTCGATTTCGCGGTCGCCGGTGGCGCGTCGGTGATGTCGACGCCGATCGGGTTCACCGAATTCTCCCGGCAGCGCGGACTGGCCGGTGACGGCCGCTGCAAGGCGTTCTCCGACGCGGCCGACGGCACCGGCTGGTCGGAAGGCGTGGGAATCGTGCTGCTCGAACGCCTCTCGGAGGCGCGTCGGCTCGGGCACCAGGTGCTGGCCGTGGTGCGCGGCAGCGCGATCAACCAGGACGGCGCCTCCAACGGCCTGACCGCACCCAACGGGCCCGCCCAGCAGCGGGTGATCCGTGCGGCGCTCGCCGACGCCGGGCTGGGCGTCGGCGACGTCGACGCCGTCGAGGCGCACGGCACCGGCACGGTGCTGGGCGATCCCATCGAGGCGCAGGCCATTCTGGCGACCTACGGATCGCGCACCGAGGGCGAACCGCTGTGGCTGGGTTCGCTCAAGTCCAATATCGGACATGCGCAAGCCGCGGCCGGGGTGGCGGGCGTGATCAAACTCGTCGAATCCATCAGGCGCGGGCGGCTGCCCGAAACCTTGCATCTGGGTACGCCTTCCACGCTGGTGGAGTGGGAGTCCGGGCGGGTGGAGCTGCTGGCGCGGGCGCGAGACTGGCCGGAGACGGGCCGGGCGCGGCGAGCCGCAGTCTCGGCGTTCGGAGTGTCGGGTACGAACGCGCACGTGATCATCGAGCAGGCCGTGGACGAGCCACCGGCGGATTCGGGCGCAACCGTTTCGGAGCCGGGGCCGGAGGCTTTTGCGGAGGGGCTTCTCCCGTTCGTGGTGTCGGGCAGAGGGCCGGACGGCCTGCGCGCGCAAGCCGCGCGGCTGGCCGAATTCGCCACGGGCACGACGGCGGAACCGGCGCTGATCGCCTCGGCGCTGATTCGTGAGCGGGTGCCGCACGACACCCGCGCCGTTGTGCTGGCGACCGACCGTACCGAGTTGGCCGCGGCTCTGGACGCGGTGGCCCAGGGGCGTGCCACGCCCACGTCGGTGCTCGCCGCGACCGCCGTCACCGGGGGAATCGGCGTCGTGTTCGCCGGACAGGGCAGTCAGCGCGCGGGCGCGGGAGCCGAACTGTACGGGCGTTTTCCGGTCTTCGCGGCGGCATTCGACGCGGCGAGCGCCGCGCTGGACCGCTATCTCGGTGCGGCCGTTGAGCATTCGGTGCGCGATGTCGCCTTCGGCGCGCCCGCCACCGCGGGCCTCATCGATGCCACCGTCTACACCCAGCCGGTGATCTTCGCGCTGGAGACCGCACTGTACCGGCTGCTCGTGTCCTGGGGAATCGAGATCGGAGTCGTCGCCGGGCATTCCATCGGCGGCATCGTGGCCGCCCACGTGGCCGGAGTGCTCACGCTCGAGGACGCCGCGCGGCTGGTCGCCGCCCGCGCGCGCTTGATGGGATCGTTGCCCGCGGGCGGAACCATGGTCGCGATCGAGGCCACCGAGGCCGAGGTGCGCGAGGTCATCGACCGGGTCGGCGCGCGGGCGGGCAGCGTGGCGCACCCGGGCGAAGGGGCGGTGGCACTGGAGGATTCGCCGTCGGTGTCGGTCGCCGCGGTCAACGCGCCGCACGCGGTGGTGGTGTCCGGCGCCGAGGACGCGGTGGTGGCGGTGTCGGCGGAACTCACCGGATTGGGGCGGCGGGTCAAACGATTGTCCGTGTCGCACGCCTTCCACTCGCCGCTGATGGAACCGATCCTGACCGAATTCGCCAGTGTGGTGGCCGAACTCGGCTTCGGAGAGCCGACCGGGGTGAACCTGGTCTCGGACAGCAGCGGTGCGGCGGTGACCCGCACGGAGCTGGCCGACCCGGACTACTGGGTACGACACCTGCGTGGAACGGTCCGGTTCGCCGACACGGTGCGCACGATGCGCGAGCAAGGCGTGGGCGTCTTCCTCGAGATCGGGGCGGACGCCGTGCTCGCGCCGATGATCTCGGCGACCCTGGCTGATCACGAGGTGGCGGTGACACCGGTGGTGCGCGGCGGCCGACCCGAGATCGCCTCGGTCCTGTCCGCGGCCGGAGCCGTCTTCACCCAGGGGCATCGCGTCGACTGGACCGCGATCGTGCCGCCCGCCCCGCCGATCACTCTGCCCACCTACGCCTTCCAACGGCAGCGTTTCTGGGCCGAGCCCGTCACCCGCGGCCGCGCCGCGGCGGCCGGTGTGACCCCCATCGACCACCCTCTCCTGTCGGCGGTGATCGCGGCGGCCGAAGGCGGCCAGTTGCTGCTCACCGGGCAGCTGTCGTTGCGCACCCATCCGTGGCTGGCCGACCACGCGGTGCTCGGCACCGTCATCGTCCCCGGTACGGTGCTGCTCGAACTGGCGGCCCGCGCCGGGGCGGAAGTCGGACTGCCGGCGATCGAGGAACTGGTCGTGGAATCCCCGCTGGTGCTCGGTGACGGGGTCGTCGATCTCCAGGTCGCGGTGAGCGCGAACGGGGACGGTACCTCTTCGGTCGCGATCCACTCGCGGCCCGCGAGCGGCGCCGCAGAAGCATGGACCAGGCATGCCGCCGCGGTGCTCGGCTCCGAAACAGCCACCGCCGCAGCGGATCTCGCTGCCTGGCCGCCGCCGGGGGCGGAGCCGGTCGAGGTGAGCGGCATCTACCCCACGCTGGCGGAGACCGGACTCGCCTACGGTCCCGCCTTCCAGGGATTGCGCCGGGCGTGGGAGCGTGCGGGCGAACTGTTCGTCGAGGTCGAACTGCCCGAAGCGGAGCGGCCGCACGCCGATGCCTTCGCCGTGCATCCGGCGCTGCTCGACGCCGCGGTCCATCTCCCGGCCCTGCGGGCGCTGGCCGACGTGCCCTCCGGTCAGAACCGCCTCCCCTTCGCCTGGAGCGGAGTCCGGGTGTCGGCCTGGGGCGCGGCGGCGCTGCGGGTCCGCATCGCGCCGAGCGGGCCGGACACGGTCACCATCGACGCCGCCGATCCGACCGGAGCGCCGGTGCTGAGCATCGACAGCCTCGTAGCCCGCAGGGTGTCGGCCGCCCAGTTGCGCTCGGCCCGTGCCGAATTGCGTGACACGCTGTTCGAGGTCGCCTGGACCGGGCTCGAGACCTCCGCCGGACCGGCGGAGTGGGCCGTCCTCGGCGATCAGGGCGCGTCCGAGGCGATTCTCGACGCCCTGCGGCTGAGCGGCCATCGCGCCGTGCTCGCCGACGAGATGGGCCCGGCCACAGTGGGTTTCACTCCCGCGGCGGCGATCCTGGCGGCGTCCGAGGTCGACTCGCTCCTGCCGGTCCTGCAGCGGTGGCTCGCCGATCACGCGGCCGAGACGGTGCCGCTGGTCGTGCTCACCCGCGGCGCGGTCGCCGTGCACGAGACGGAGACGCCCGACCCCGCCGCCGCGGCGGTGTGGGGGTTGGTGCGGTCCGTGCAGGCCGAGTATCCGGATCGGTTGCTGCTCAGCGATATCGACGATGCGCCCGAGTCCTGGTCGGCGCTCGCCGGAATTCTCGTCACGGCGGCGGATGCAGACACGCAGACCGCGGTGCGCGTCGGGCGGATCTGGGCACCCAGGGTGCGGCGCTGGGATCCGCCGGCCGGGGAGGAGACTTCCGGATGGGATGTCGCGGGCACGACACTGATCACCGGTGGCCTCGGCGGGCTCGGCGCCGAGGTGGCGCGGCACCTGGTCACCGCGCACGGGGTGCGGTCGCTGGTGTTGGCGGGCCGTCGCGGTGCCGCCACGGCGGGCGCGGCGGACCTGGTCGAAGAGCTCGAATTCGCCGGTGCGACAGTCACTCTCGCCGCTGTCGATGTCGCTGATCGGGTGGCGCTGGGGCGGGTGCTGGCCGCTGTCCCGGCGGATCGGCCGCTGACCACCGTCATCCACGCCGCCGGACTGGTCGACGATGGTCTGTTCGCGACGATCACCGCGGATCGGATCGCGGCGGTCGCCGCACCCAAGAGCGGTGGAGCCCGTGCACTGGACGAGCTGACCCGCGCGGTGGACACGGTCACCAGGTTCGTGCTGTTCTCCTCGGTGTCGGCGCAATTGGGCGGCCCGGGACAGACCGCCTACACCGCCGCCAACGCCGAACTGGATGCACTGGCGGCGCAACGGCGTTCGCGGGGTCTACCGGCCGTGTCGATCTCCTGGGGCCTGTGGGAACGCGAGAGCGGTACGACCGCAGCGCTGTCGGCCGCCGATCGCGCGCGCATCGCCAGGAACGGGTTGCGCGCCTTACCGACAGCCACGGCGCTGGCACTGCTCGACGCCGCGTCCGGCGGCGGGCCGGTGGTCATCGCGGCCGGATTCGACGGCCGTGCCCTGGCCCGGCGCACCGACGCGCTGCCACCGGTGCTGCGGTCGCTGGTGCCCGCGCGCCGGCGCACCGCCGCCCACGACGGGAACACCGGATCGGTGCTGCGCGACCTCGCGGGACTGGACGGCGTCGCCCGGCAGCGCGCCCTGCTCGACCTGGTGCGGTCCGAAGTTGGTGTGGCGCTGGCACATCCGTCACCGGACGCCATCGCCGCCGATCGGGCGCTGATCGAACTCGGACTGGATTCGCTCAGCGCCGTGGAACTGCGCAACGGCCTGGGCCGGGCGACCGGTCTGCGCCTGCCCGCCACCCTCACCTTCGACCACCCCACGCCACAGGCCATCGCCGAATTCCTCGACGGCCAGGTCGGGACCACGGCGACACCGGCCGCGACCGCACCCGCTCCGAGTGCGGGACTGTCGGCGATCCATCGCCGGATGCACGACACGGGAAAGCATTTCGAGGCGGCGCAGCTGCTCGTCGCCGCCTCCCACGCGCGCACCACCTTCGGCGTGGACGAGCGCGACCGCCACGCCCTGGCACCGATTCGCCTGGCCGAGGGGCCGGGGGAGACCGTGGTGGTCGCCTTCCCCGCGGTGAGCGCGATCTCCGGGCCGCACGAATACTCGCGCATGGCTCAGGAACTGCGCGGTGAGCGGGACGTGTTCGTGGTCCCCGCACCAGGATTCACCGCGGGCAGCAACGACCTGCCCGACTCGGTCGACACCCTGGTGCGGCTGGGTGTGGAGGCGCTGACCGAGGTGGTCGGAGACCGGCCCTTCGTGGTGCTCGGCCGGTCCATGGGCGGCTGCGTCGCGCACGCCGTCACCGCCGCGCTCGAATCTGAGGGCCGGCGCCCGCGCGGGCTGCTGCTCATCGACAGCTACCCGGTCGAGGCGGCCCTGGAACCCGGCATGGAATGGTGGACCGGGGCCATGATCGGCGGCATGCTCGCCCGCGTCGACCGATTCGACATGGCGGTGCAGGATGAGCGGCTCACCGCCATGGGCACCTACAACCGGCTGTTCCTGGACTGGCGCGCCACCCCGGTGCGCACGCCGATCCAGTTGCTGCGCTCGCAGACTCCGCTGCCGGGCACCCGGACCGACGGCCCCCGGGACTGGCGTGCCTTCTGGCCCGTCCCGCACGGCACCGCCGACATTCCGGGCGACCACTTCACGGTGCTCGAGGAGGACGCGACCACCACCGCCGCGGCGCTGCGGGAGTGGATCGGCACCCTGGAGAACTCCGCGGCCTGAGCTCCGATGGCCGGATACGGCGAAGCCCGGCACGGACATCCGTGCCGGGCTTGGCCGTTCTGCCGCTCAGGCGGTGAGCTGCGCGACGATGCCGTACCGATCCGGCAGCACCCCGTACTCGACGATGCGGCCGTCCTGGAAGCGGATGGTGCTGATGCTGATCCCGGTGAACCGGCGGCCCGCGCCGCTGTCGGGCACCCCGAAGATCTCGCCGCGCTGTACGCCGTCGATGGTCCAGTAGACGACCACGCGATCGTCCTCGGCGATGAGATCGTCCACCGTGGCGGTGACGCCCTCGACATTGTCGCGCAGCCAGGTGATGTGCTCCACGAAACCGGCGCGGCCCTTGATGTTTCCGGCCGGCACCGCGGTATCGCGGCCGTCCTCGGCGATGATCTCGTCGAGCACCTCGAGCTTGCCCTGCGAAACCACCTCCTCGTAGAACCGCCGCGCTGCGGCCTTGTTGGCTTCGATGACGGAGGTCGTCGTCATGATGTGCTCCTTCGTGAGTGGTTGGGGGAACTGTCGGAAATCGGGAAACGAGGTTCAGAAGCCCTGGCCGGGTAGGGGCAGGATGCCCAGATTGGCGTCGAGCCCGCCGTCGACGACCAGGGTGGTGCCGGTGATGTAGCCGGCGGCGGGCGAGGACAGGAACCAGATGGCCTCGGCCTGCTCGACGGGTTCGGCGAAGCGGCCCAGCGGAATTCGCCGCTCGATGGCCGCGAGCAGGTTCGGATCCTGATGCACGTTGGCGGTGATGCCGGTGCGGGTCAATCCCGGCGCCAGGGCATTGACCCGGACACCCTGTGCCGCATAGTCGATCGCGAACGCGCGCACCAGGTTGATCAGCGCGCCCTTGGACGCGTTGTAGGCCCAGTTGCCCGGATCGCCGCGCAGTCCCGCCACCGACGCGGTGAAGATCGCCGACCCGCGGGTCTCGCGCAGCGCCGGAATCGCCGCCCGCAGGCCGTGGATCGGGCCGCGTAGGTTGACCCCGAAGATGCGATCGGCGGCATCGACCGCGCCGGGCGTTTCGAGCGGGGGCGTGCCGCCGGTTCCGGCATTGAGGACGACGGTGTCGATGCGGCCGAACAGCTCCAGCGCGGTCTGCACCGCCGCTCGATTGGCGGGTTCGGCCGAGACGTCCCCGGCGAGCCTCACCGGATCGCCGGACAGGCCGGCCAGACCGCGCTCGTCGACGTCCACGGCGACCACCCTGTACCCGCGCTCGGCGAACAATTCGGCGGTGGCGCGGCCGATGCCGGATGCCGCGCCGGTGACGATCGCGACCCGGCGATCATCGGTCGATGTCATGAGAGTCCTTTCGAGAGTGAACGTTCGGGCAGTGAGTCGGGCAGCTCCGGCCGGGCGGCCGGGCCGGGCGAGCGCGGCACGGCGGCGAGCAACTGCCGGGTGTACTCGTGCCTGGGGTCGGCGAAAACAGCTGCGGTGTCGCCGATCTCGACGATGCGGCCGTGCTGGATGACGGCGATCCGCGGGCACAGCCTGCGCACCACCGCCAGATCGTGGGAGATGAACAGCAGTGCCGCGCCGCGCTCGCGCCGGACCCGATCGAACAGGTCGAGGATCTGCGCCTGAATGGTGATGTCGAGCGCGGAGACCGGTTCGTCGGCGACGAGCAGATCGGGTGCGGCGGCCAGGGCTCGCGCGATGGCCACCCGTTGCCGCTGCCCGCCGGACAGCCGTGCGGGCCGGGCGTCGCGCAGGGCGCGCGGCAGCCCGACATCGGCGAGCAGTTCGTCGACGCGTGCGGAGCGCGCCGCCCGCGAACCGATACGGTGCAGGGCCTCACCGATGATCGCCGCCACCGAGTAGCGGGGGTCGAAGGCGCTCAGCGGATCCTGATCGATGAGCTGTACCCGATGCCGTCGCGGCCGTCGCTCCCGCTCCCGCAGCCGTGACCAGGGCTCGCCATCGAGCAGGACTTCGCCGCTGTCGGGAGTCAGGTGCGCGAGCGCCAGCCGGGCGAGTGTGCTCTTGCCGGAACCGGATTCACCGACGATTCCGAGGGCCTCCCCGGGGCGCAGCGTGAACGAGACCGACTCGAGGGCGACATTGCGGCCACCGTCGGGCAGCCGGTAGTGCCTGCCGGTATGCCGGAACTCCAGCAGCGGAGCCCGATCCGGCTCGGCGACCGGTGCGGGCACGGCGGGCACGGGCGTGACCAGGGCGGTGGCCCGGCCCGGATGCAGGCAGCGCACCGTGCGCCCGCCGGGCAGGGCGACCGGGTCCGGGAGTCGTGTCCGGCAGTCCGCGTCGGCGAGCGGGCACCGCGGCGCGAACGGGCATCCGGTGTCGGCGGGTGACGCCCAGCGTGGTGCGGCGGAGGCCAGGATCGGCCCGTCCAGTCGTGGTGCGGCCGCCAGCAACTCGGTCGTGTACGGATGCGCGGGTTCGTCGAGCACCGCCGCGGCGGGTCCCTGCTCGACGACGACGCCCGCGTACATGACCGCGACCGTGTCGGCCGACTCGGCGACCACCGCCAGGTCGTGACTGATCAACAGCACGGCGGTGCCCGCCGCTCGCAACTCTCGCAGCAAGGTCAGAATCTGCTGCTGCACAACGACATCCAGTGCCGTAGTGGGTTCATCCGCGATCAGCAGCTCCGGCCCGGCCGCGAGTGCCGACGCGATGAGCGCACGCTGGCGCAACCCGCCGGACAGCTCGTGCGGGTACTGCCGCCAGCGTCGCTGTGGATCCGCGATGCCCGCCCGCCGCAGCAGGCCCAACACCGCGTCGTCGAGGTCGTCGGCGCTGGCGAGGCGGTGGATCTCGAGTGGTTCGGCGACCTCGTAGCCGATGCGGCGCAGCGGATCCAGCGAGGTCAGCGCATCCTGCAGGACGAAACCCACACGGCGGCCGCGGATTCGACGCCATTGCGCGGGCGTCGATCGGCGCAGGTCGGCCGCACCGAGGGTCAGCTCGCTCGCCCGCACTCGCGCACCCGCCCCGGCCAGGCCGATGAGAGCACGCGCGGTCACGCTCTTGCCGGACCCGGATTCGCCGACGATCGCCACGCAGCGACCGCGGTCCACATCCAGGTCGACCTGCCGCACCGCGACGGCGCCGCCGAAATCCACCGACAGCCCACGCACCCGCAACAGCCGCCTGCTCATTCCTCGACTCCGTTCACGCGTTCACGCAGAGCGCGGCCGGCCACGCTGATCGCCATCACCGTGATCGTGACCGCCAAACCGGGGAACAGTGCCAGCGTCCACGCGGCGCTCAGATAGTTCCGTGACTGCGAGAGCATCGCGCCCCACTCCGGAACCTCGGTATCGGGCCCCAGACCCAGGAAACTCAGCGAGGAGCCGATGATGATGGCGGTGCCGATATTGATCACCACCAGCACTCCCAGCGGCAGCAGCACATTCGGCACGACGTGGCGCAGCGTCACCCGCCACGGCGCGGTGCCGAGATCCAATGCCGAACGGACATAGGCGAATCGGCGCACCAGATGGGTGCGGATGCGCACCAGGCGGGCGAAGCCCGGTGTCAGTGCGATGGTGATGGCCAGCACCACATTGCCGGTGCCCGGCCCCAGTACCGCCACCACCAGCAGCGCCATGAGAATCGTGGGAAAGGCCAGCAGTACGTCGGCGAGCCGCATGCCGATCTGATCGGCGACCCGGCCCCCGAGTGCCGCGGCCAGCCCCCAGATCGTGCCCGCCAGGCTCGCGAGCAGCGTCGACCCGAGGCCGACCAGCAGGGAGGCGCGTGCGCCGTGAACGACGCGCGCGTATTCGTCGCGGCCCAGCCAGTCGGTGCCGAACGGATGTGTGCCGCTGGGCGGGTGCAGGGCGATACCGGGATCGATGACTTCGGGCGAACCGGCGAGCAGGTCGGGCGCGATGACCGCCGTAGCGACCGCCAGCAGCACCAGCGCGGCAGCCACCCGGCCGGATCGCGGCGCGGAAAGCCGGTCCTGCAACCCGATTCGCGCCATCCGCGCCCTGATCGGCGACGCGGTCACCGCGCCACCTCCCGGATCCGGGGATCCACCAGCCGGTAGAGCTGGTCGAGCACGATCGAGATCACCGCGAACACCGCCGCGGTCAGCACCACCGTGCCGATCACCACCGGATAGTCCCGCCCGCGGACCGCGGTCACCAGCAGCTGCCCCAAACCCCGTCGCGCGAACACGGTTTCGACGACGACCACGCCGCCGAGCAGGTTGCCCAACATCCACCCCGACAGCGTCAGCACCGGAGCCGCCGCGTGCCGCAGCGCGTGACGCACCCGCACCCGCAGTTCGGTTGCGCCCCGGGCCCGCACGGTCAGCGCGAAGGGTTGTTCGAGCGCCTGCTCGAGCCCATCCCTGGTGACCTGCGACAGCACACCGGCCACGGCCACCGCGAGGGTCAGCCACGGCAGCACCAGCCCGCGCAGACCGGTCTCGCCGACCACCGGGAACAGCTGCCAGCGGAACGAGAACAGCGCCAACAGCACGAAACCCACCCAGTAGGTGGGCATGGACAGCGCGGTGAACTCGGCCGCGCGCGCGACCGCCCGCACCCCGGGCCGCTGCGCGGTGAACACCGCCACCGCGACCGACAGCGCCGATCCGAGCGCGAGCCCGCCGACCGCGAGCGAGACGGTGGGCCACAGCTGCTCGGCGATGAGCGAGCGCACCGGACGATGCTGTTGATAGGACGTGCCGAGATCCCCGCGCGCCAGCCGGCCCAGAAAGCGGCCGTACTGCACGTAGATCGGGGAATCCAGGCCGTATTCGGTGCGGATCCGGTCCAGCACCTGCGGCGAGCTGGTCGCGGCGACACCGCCGGCGATGGCGCGCGCCGGGTCACCCGGAATCGCCTGCAGGCCAGCGAAGGTGAGGGTGGCCGCCGCCCAGATCACCAGCACCGCCAGCGCGATCCGGCCCGCCAGCCACCGCAGCGGTTCGGGCAGCCGGGTCACGACGACAGCCAGGCGTCGTAGAAGCGGGGATAGGTCTGTGCGTCGAAGGCCAGGTCGCGCACCGATTTCGAGTAGCCGGTCAGGCTGACGGGGGTGTAGATCGGGATGATGTATGCCTGCTTCAGCACCTCGTGCTGAACCGACGAGTAGTCGCCGGCGGCCTGCTTCGCGTCGGTGGTGGCCGCCGCCCCCGTCACCCAGGAGTCGAGCTGCGGCGAATTCACCAGCGCCACATTGCCGCCCGCCTTGGCGTAGGTGTTGGCGGAGAAGAACGCGAACCGCAGCACATCGGGGGTGGGCCGGGCGAAACTGACGTCGACGAGGTCGTAGCCGCCGCCGATCAGATACTTGTCCACATAGGTGCCGGTGTCGACGGTGGGCCGCTGGATGTCGATGCCCACCGCACGCGCCTGGGCCCGGATGCCGTCGGCGACGACATCGCGCTGTTCCCGCGTGCCGTCGGGCCAGTACGGCCACACCAGCGACAGCCGGGCACCATCCTTGACCCGGATGCCGTCGGAGTCGGTGTGATTCCAGCCCGCCTGGTCGAGCAGCCGCTTGGCGTTGTCCGGATCGTAGGCGGTCAGGTCGTTGCGCGCCGAGGCGTCGTAGCCGGCGGTGACCTTGCTGATCGCGTTGTCCGCCACCGGATAGTGGCCGAAGTAGATGCTGTGCACCAGCTTGACCACATCGACCGAACCGGTGAGCGCGCGGCGCACCAGCGGATCGGTGAGCGGACCGCGCGACTGGTTGAGATAGACGTTGTAGTTCAGGCCCGGCGTCTCGTCGGAGTGCAGAGTGAAACCGTTCCGCTTTGCGAGATCGTCCGCCGACACCGGCGGCACGCCCCCGATGGCCTGAACCTGACCGCTGGTGAGCGCGCCGTAGCGGGTCGCGTCCTCGTTGATGAACTGGAACACCAGTTTGCCCAGATGCGCCGCGCCGGAATGCGAGGCGCCCGGTGCGGGCCAGCGGTAGCCGTCGAACCTGGCGAGCGTTTCGGCCTTGCCCTGTTCCCAGCTCTCGTAGCCGAAGGGGCCGGTGCCCACCGGACGGTAATTCGCGTCGGCGAGCGCTTTCGGGCTCTGAATCCCGAGACTCGGGGTCGACAGCGCCTGCAGGAACGGCGTGAACGGTTGCTTCAGCACGACGTCCACGGTGTGCGGGTCGATGATCCGGGTTTCCTGATAGGCGCTGATCAGCGAAGCCGCATACGCGGACTTGGTTTTCGGGTCGACGACATGATCGAGGCTGGCGCGCACGGCGTCGGCGGTGAGCGGCGTGCCGTCGTGGAAGGTGACGTCGTCGCGCAGGGTGAACCGGTAGGTCCGCCCGTCCTCGGAGATCGTCCACGAGCTCGCCAGCCACGGGCCGAAGGAGTCCGGACCGGTCTGCGCCACCAGGGAATCGAAGATATTGCGGTTGATCAGGCTGGTCACCGCGGTTGCCGCGACAGCGGGATCCAGCGAGACCTGGGTGCCCGCGACCCCGTACACCAGCGTGCCGTTCTCGGTGACCACGCCGCCGCCGCGCGAATCGGTGCCGGCCACCTCGGCGACCACGCCCACCGCGACGGCCACCCCGGCCAGCGCCCCGGCCGCGATCCAGGCGGTGCGCCGCCGGCGTGAACGCAGCCGGGGTCGCGCGGTGGGACGATCGGTCTCTTCGTCTGTAGACATGTCACCCGTTTTCGAAAGTGAGAGTTGGGCCGGAACCGACACCCCGCCGACCGAGGAAAACTCAACACGCCAAATGCGTTGTGGTCAATGCTTTTACGATCACGTGAATTCAATTCGACCGATCGAATTCCGGCATCGAAAGGGATCGGAATTTCTAATCGGATCGCTGCGCGCCGGGCTCGCCGCAGTCGGCGGGCAGCAGCGCGGCGAGGGTGTCCAGGCCGGGCAGATCCAGGCCGCCGCCGTGCCGGGTGGCGCGCCCGAGGAGTCGCTGCAGGGCGGAGTTCGCCGGCGCTTCGAGACCGTTTTCCCTTGCGATCAAGGCGATTTCGCCGTTGAGGTAGTCGACCTCGTTGGTGTCCGCGCCGCGGGCGAAGCTCTGCCACGTCGATTGCCGGGCATCGGTCGCCCGGTAGGTGGCATCCGGTGTGGCATCGGGTACCAGTGCCGTCAGGGGATGAACCGGAATTCCGGCAGCGGTGAGAACCGATCGCGCCTCGGCGATCAGGGCCGCACCCACCCGGGCCTTGTCAGCGGCGCTGCCGCCCAGCACTTCCAAGCCGTTGGTGACGCTGTAGACGAGTTTGGTGGCTTTGTAGGAGCGAATATCGGTGACCTGCTCGGCCCGGAAATGCGCGTGCCGCAGATCCTCGACGAATGTTTCCAGCACTGCCTTGCCGATTCCCGCGGTGTCGTTCGCGAGTCCGGCGAATACAGCGCCCGTCCGGGGCTCGATGCCGCTCCGGATCTCGCCGAGATGCTCGTACCCGACCGAGAGCACCAGGGTCGCGCCGAGGACGGTGTCGAACCAGCGCGCGGCGGCGCGTTCCGCGTCCAGACCGTTCTGGACGGTCACCACCGGGATGTGCTCGGCGGCGACACCCAGCGGCGTGCCGTCGGGGTCGCGGACGTCGTGCCAGGCCAGCGACTGCGCGGCGCGCGCCACATGCTGGGACTTGACCGCCAGGATCAGGATGTCCCCGGGTTCGAAACCCAGATTGCCCGTGCCCGCGGCCACGGGTAGGCGGATGGTTCGGACCCCCGCCGCGGTGCGATACACCAGCGGATGGGTGGCGAAGTGGTGCAACGGGTTTCCGTGCGCGACGACCAGTGTGTGGTGGCCGCGGTCGGCCAGTTCGACGGCCAGGCTCACCCCGACCGCCCCGGCGCCGACGATCACGTATCGGGTCATCGGGGCGCGGAACCGTTACGGCGTACCCGGGTCTCACCGACGCGCACCGGGAAGTCGAGCCGGTTGCCGGCTGGGGGCAGCGGACACAGATAGTGGTCGGTGAAAGTGCACGGCGGCAGGTAGGCACGGTTGAAATCGACGGTGACACGGCCGTTCTCGTCCGCGGCGGGCACGGTCAGAAAGCGGAATCGCTCGGTCTCGGTCCCATTGGTGGTGTCGGCGAAGGTGATCTGGATGTCGCTGTTCGGTGCGAGGGTGCCCCACAGCGCCTGCTCGCGGCCCCGCACACGCACATGGACCTGGGCCGCGCTGTTGGAGCTGACGAACCCGTCGATGTGGTCGAGTCGCAAGGGCTGCGTACCGATGTCGGCGCGGCCCTCGACGACCCACGCCGGGTCGGGATCGAAGGCGTCGATGCCCTCGATCGCGGTGCGGGTGGCGGCCTGCGGATCGAAGACCCGCACCGCGACGCGGCCCGCCCGCCCCAGCGGCTGGATCAGCAGCTCACCGACGGCGACCGCGGTGCCCGGATCGAGTTCGAGATGCAGGTCGCCCGGTCCATCCGCCACGGCGTGACCGGCTACCGCCGCCCAACGGCCGGGCAGGCCGTCGATGGCTTCCGGTTCGTCACCCAGCCAGTGGGTTCCGGTGACCGAGGCCAGGCCGTGCGGTGCTAGTGCGAGCGCATTCCGCTCGGCGCGCCAGCGCCGCCAGTCGCCGAGCCAGGCTGCTGTCGCCGGCGTTGTGGAAGTGGTCACTGTGGCTGCCTTTCAACGGGATTCGACATGGAACAGCTCAGGAGCGGGTATTCGGGCGGCGGCCCGGTATCGCCGCGAGCAGTTGGCGGGTGTACTCGCTGGACGGGTCACGGAAAACCGCTGCGGTCGCGCCGGATTCGACGACCCGCCCGCGATGGAAGACCGAGACGGTGTGCGCGAGCTGACCGACGACGGCGAGATCGTGCGAGACGAACAGGTAGGTCAGGCCGAGCCGCTGCTGCAGTTCGGCGAGCAGGGCGAGAATCTGCTGCTGCACCGACACATCCAGCGCCGAGACCGGTTCGTCGAGCAGCACCAGCTCGGGTTCGAGTGCCAGCGCCCGGGCGATCGCCACGCGTTGGCGCTGCCCACCCGACAGCTCCGCTGGTCGTCGGTCGAGGGCGGTACGGGGGAGCGCGACCTGGTCGAGCAGTTCGAGCGCCCGTGCCCGGCGGCTGTGCCGGTCGCCGAGCCGATAGGACACCAGCGGCTCGACGATGCTGTCGCCGACGCGGTATCGCGGATCGAGGGCGGCGAACGGGTTCTGGTGCACCAGCTGGAAGCGACGCCGCAGCGGTCGCAGGCTCCGCCAGCTCCGGCCGGTGATGTCGAGTCCGTCGAAACGCACTGTGCCGGAAGTCGGTTCGGTCAGGGCCGTGGCGATGCGTAACGCCGTGGTCTTGCCCGACCCGGACTCGCCTACCAGGGCGTGGGTGCGCCCGGCGGCCACGCGTACCGATACCTGATCGAGTGCGAGATGGTCCGCCGACGCGCCTCGCCCCGATCGATAGCGCTTGGTGATCGCATCGAGTTCGAGCAGTGAACGACCGGTCTCGGCCTCCTCAGCGGTGAGCGTGAATCGCGGTTCGAGCACGCCGCGGTGGGCCAGCGCGGGAGCGGCCGCGATGAGACGGCGCGTGTAGGGCTGCTCGGCGTCGCCGAGAATCCGTGCGGGCGTGCCCTCTTCGACGATGCGTCCGTGGCGCATCACCACCATCCGGTCGGCTCGGTCGGCGGCGACGGCCAGATCGTGGGTGATGATCAACAGCGCGGTGCCGCGGTCGCGGACCAGCGTTTGCAGATGGTCCAGGATGCGGGCCTGCACGGTGACGTCCAGAGCGCTGGTGGGCTCGTCGGCGATGAGCAGATCGGGTTCGCCGGCCAGTGCGATCGCGATGAGAACCCGCTGGCGTTGCCCGCCCGACAACTCGTGCGGGTAGCGGCGCAGGTGACGTTCGGGATCGTCGAGTCCGGCCGCGCGCAGGATGTCGAGTACCTCCGCGTCGCGTTGCCGGCCGCGTGGACCACGCAGCGCGACCGCCTCGGCGACCTGGTGCCCGATCCGCTGGGTCGGGTTGAGCCCGATCATGGGGTCCTGGGGGATCAGCCCCACGGTCGCGCCACGCAGGGGACGTACCACCTGCTCCGCGGCCGCGGTGATGTCGATCCCCGCCACTCGCACCGAACCGCCGGTGATGCGCGCACGATCCGGCAGCAGCCCGATGACAGCCTGTGCGACAGTGGTCTTGCCGGAGCCGGACTCGCCGACCAGCGCCACGATCTCGCCGCGTCGCACGCGCAGCGTGACATCGCGCACCGCGGGAGCCACCGCGCCGTCGCTGAGGTAACCCACACCGAGCCCGTCGATGTCGACGAGGTCGGTCGCCGGCGTCGGCGGTGTGGCCGACGGTGTCCGCGGATGGATGGTCCGGGTCATCGGGTGCGCTCCTGCAAGGTCATGGCGATGTGATTGAGCGAGAGCACCGTCACGGCGATGACCGCACCGGGCAGCAGGGACACCCACGGCGCGGTCACCAGGAAATTGCGGCCACCCGAGACCAGCGACCCCCATTCGGCCTGCGGTGGCGCCGCACCGAATCCGAGGAAACTCAGGGCCGCCACCGCGATGATCGCGGTGCCGACATCCAGCACCGACAACGCCAGCACCGGTCCCCACGAGTTCGGCAGCACATGTCGCACCACGACACGCAGCCAGGAGCCGCCGCCGGCCCGCGCGGCCTCCACATAGGGCAGCGATCTGACGCGCAGCACCTCCGAGCGGGTGGTGCGGGCGAAACCGGGCACGATCGCAATGCCGACCGCTATCGCCACCGGGACGGTGCCGAAACCCAGGGCGGTGACGATCGCCAGCGCGGACAGCAGACCGGGAATGGCCAGCAGTACATCGACCCCGCGCATGAACACGGCATCGGCAAGACCGCCGAGGAAACCCGACAGCAGCCCCACCGCCAGACCGGTCACCAGGGCGATGCCGACCGCGATGAGCGCGGCCTGCACGGTGAGAGAGGAGCCGTACAGGGTGCGCGACCACAGGTCGCGGCCGACACTGTCGGTCCCGAAAAGATGCGCCGCACTGGGGGACCGCAGCCGCTCGGCCGGGTCGGTGGCATAGGGATCGGCAGAGGTGAATGTCGCGGGTCGGAAGGCGGAGACGAGAACGAATCCGACGACGGCACTCGCGGCCAGAAACCCGGGACGCCGCAGCAGGCGCACGGCGTCGCGACGGAATCGCCGGCCGCCGAGGGCAATTGGCCGACCTTCGAGCAGGACTGCGCCCTCGGTCAGGACCGGGTCGTCCAGTCCGTCCGCTTCCGGATCTGTCATGTCAGCTCCCGTGACCGTGTGTGCGTGATCCGGGGATCCAGCAGCGGATACAGCAGATCGACGAGCAGGTTCACCGCCACGAACCCAGCGGCCGCGATCACCACGATGGCCAGCACCACCGGAATGTCCTTCGCCAGCACCGCTTCCTGCGCCAACCGGCCGATGCCGTTGCGGTTGAACACCGTCTCGACCACGATCGCGCTGGTCACGGTGGTGCCGACGAGCAGTCCGAGAATCGTGAGCGCGGGCAGCGCGGCATTGCGGAAGGCGTGCCGCAACTGCACCTGCCCGCGCGAGAGGCCCTTGGCCCGGGCGGTGACGATGTACTGCTCGCCCAGCGTGTCCTCGAAGCTGCGGGTCAACACCTGCGCCAGCTGGGCGGCGGGCGGGATCGCCATGGTGATCACCGGCAGCACCAGTGCGCGCGGACCGCCGTTGCCCAGGGAGGGGAGCCAGCCCAGTTGAAACGCGAACAGCTGAATGAGAATCAGCGCCACCAGGAACGAGGGCACCGCGACCCCGAGCGCGGGCAACCGGCTCAACAGTGCCCGCCCCGGACGGAAACGGACCAGCGCCGCCAGATAGGCCACCGCGGTGCCCGCGACGACCGCCAGCAGTCCGGCCAGGGCGCTCAGGACCAGCGTCCCGCTGAGCCTGTCGCCGATCAGGTCACCGACCGGGACCTGTTTGGCGATCGAGGTGCCGAAGTTTCCGTGCAGCGCCCCGGTCAGCGCGGAGAGATACTGATCGGCCACCGGCCGATCGAGCCCGTATTTCGCTTCGGCGGCCGCGAGTTGTTGCGGGGTCAGCGAATCCGGCTGGATGCCGGCCGCCCCGAGTTGGATCTCGACGGGATCGCTGGGCAGTAGATACAGCACCACGAAGGTGGCCGTGAAGGCCGCCCACAGCACCACCGCCGCCTGCGCGACCCGTCCTGCGACATATCGGATCATGATGTCGTCCTCGTTCGACGTCGCGGACTAGGGCTGGATCCAGGTGTCATCGAGCGCCAGGAAACTCTCGGAGGTGAATCGGAATCCGTTGACCTGGTTCCTGATTCCGGCGTACTGCTGCCGTTCGAACAACGGGAAGGTGACCCCGTTGTCGATGAGCACGTTCTGCAGATCGGCGTAGATACCGCGGCGGCGGGTCTCGTCGGTGGTCTGCAGTGCCTGGGCGAACAGATCCCGCACCCGCGCCGCGACAGCGGGCTGCTGGGCATTGCGGGCCAGCGCCTTGGAATTGGCCAGTTGCTCGACGAGCAGGAACTGGAGTGCGCCGGGGTCGGCGCGGGTGAGATAGCCTTCGATCAGGTCGTATTGGCCGGCGGCGACGAGTCCGGCCCGTTCCGCGTCGGTGATGACCTTCAGCTGCAGATCTATGCCCGCCTTGCGCAACTGATCCTGGAACAACTCCGCGCCCGGACTGGCCGCGGTGACCAGCTCGGTCAGCGCCAGCCGCTTGCCGTCCTTGGCCCGGTACTGGTCGCCGGGCGCGATGCGCCAACCGGCGGCGTCGAGAAGGCGTGCGGCCTCGGCCGGGTCGTAGGTCAGCTTGGCGGCTTGTGAGGAGAAATACGGGGTCGTGGCATCGAAGGGGCCGCCTACCACAGGGTAGTCCGCGCCGAAAATGGTGGCAGCGTAGGTCTTCGCATCGATCGCCCGGTAGAGCGCCTTGCGGACCGCGTCGTCGGCCAGCGGGTGTCCCTCGGACACGTTCGGGTACAGCGTGTAGGAGACTCCGGGCAGTGGACGGGACCGCAGGTAGGACCCGGAACGGGAGATCAGCTGCCGATCCTCGGCGCTGAACGGGTTACGTGGCCAGGCGATATCGATCTGACCGCTCACCAGATTCCCGGTGCGCACGGAATCCTCGGCGATATAGCTCGCCTCGACCTTGTCGAGGTAGGCCTCGCCGTTGTTCTTGCTCAGTGCCGACGGCCAGTGGTAGCCGGTGCGCCGGCTCAGCGAAACACTCTGTGCGGGTGCGTATTTGTCCAGCACGAACAAGCCGGACCCCGCAATCTGGCCCTGGCAGCGCTGCTGCGGCGTCTTGGCGAACGATGCGGGTGACAGCAGCGCCAGATTGGTCGTCGACGTCGCCTGCAAGAACGAGGAATTCGGCTGCGAGAAATGGAATTTGACGGTCTTGGTGTCCAGGACCTGCGTGGACTCGAGCCCGACGATATAGCTCGCGCCGTAGGCGGTGCCGTTACTGGACCGCGCGAGATCGGAGAAGGCGTCGAAGTTGGTCTTCACCGCCGCGGCGTCCAGGGGCGCGCCGTCGGAGAAGGTGACTCCGTCGCGCAGGGTGAAGGTGTAGTCGCGACCATCGGGGCTGATCTGCCAACCGGTGGCCAGCCACGGCACGATCTCGCCGGTGTCGGGGTTCTGATCGGTGAGCGAGTCGGCGAAATTCCGGATCAGCGAACGGCTTTCGATCCAATACACCTGGAACGGGTCGATGCACGGAAAGGCGGCGTTGTCCGGCCAGAACGCAATGCGCAGGGTGCCGCCGCGCACCGGGTCCTTGCCCTCACCGGAGGGACCGCCGGCCGATCCGCCAGCGCCACACGCGCTCGCGACGAGCGCCGAGGTCAGTGCGACGACCGAAGCCGTGAGCCGCCATCGGCGCGTGCGGCGGGCAGGGGCCGGCGAAACAGAATGCGACATGGGGTGATTCCTCGGGGGATGACGGAGATGAAGCGGGGGAGCGGTCAGTGGGCAGCGGACAGCACGGCGCGGCCGGTGGCCAGCAGCGCGGAGTCTTCCTGCGGCGGATGGACTCGGACGCACAGCACATCGCGCAGGTGCCGTTCGAGCGGATGGTGACGGGTCAGCGCCGCATTGCCGAGCGCCGCGACCGCGGCCTGCACAGCCGCGATCGCCGAGCGGGCGATGAGCACCTTGACCGCCGGTAGCCGCTGCGCGAGTTCGGGTTCGGCGGCCAGTCGGAGCAGGGTGCCGAACAGCAGCGATTCGGCGGCGACGAGCTGCGTCTCGATCTCACCGGCCACGACCTGGATGCGCTCGGTCTCAGCGATCGGCCGGCCCAGCGCCGTCGGCACCCGGGTACGGGCGAACTCGGCGAACGCGTCCCGGGCGGCGCGCGCCACCCCGACATACAGCGCGGCGTGGCCGAGGACCGCCGGATTGGCGGTGGTCGCCGGATCACGGTAGACGCCGTCCACCAGCGGAATCTCCTGGAAGTGCGATGCCGGCACCACGACATCGGCATAACTCACGTCGTGCGTGTTCGACGCCCGCAATCCGAGATGATCCCAGGTGTCGTGCCAGGTGATGCCGTCCGCGTCCGCCGGGACCAGAAAATGGCCCACCCGGGGCGGCGTCTCGTCGGTGACGGCCCACACGATGTGATAGGCCAGGGCCGGGCCGCCGGTGGCGAAGGTCTTGCGCCCGTTGATGACCCAGCCCGCGGGAGTGCGGCGCGCCACGGTCGCGGGCAGGCCACCGCGGGCCGGGGCACCGAGCTCGGGCTCGGCGCGGATCGCATTGAGCAGGACCGGGCCGTCCAGCGACCGGCGCACCAGCTCCGCGTATACGTCGTCGGGCCAAGCGCCGGTAGCGGTCTGGAGCTGATGCGCCTGCAGATTGTTGGCGGCGATGAGCGCCACCGACGCATCGCCCGCACCGAGCGCGGCCAGGATGCGGGCCACCTCGAGGGGGTCCGATTCGGGTCCGCCGTACCGGGCCGCGACGGTGGCGGTGAGATAGCCGCCCCGATGCGCGGCCAGTAATCCGGCCGTGGGAACCTCGCCGCTACGATCGTATTCCGCGGCGGTGGCAGCGACTTTCGTGGTAAGCGCGGCCAGCGCGACGGCCGACGTATCCGGGACCGTCAGCCGCGGATATTCCGTGAGCGCTGGGCGGTCGGTCCGAACCTCGGGCATGGCAGTCCTTTCACGGTGAGACGAGTGCTGTTGTGCGCGAAGCAATTCGATTGCGCGTGCGCGACGCCATGCTATGAGTCCGGTGCCGGTGGAAAAAGAGTTCGAATCAGGGGATCGAATTAGTTCTCCGATAGCGACCGATAGCCGAAAACAGCGCTCCGTATTCGGTTCTCGGAGCACGGAAAGGTTGTCAGAATACTTTTCCGGGATTGAACAGCCCGCCCGGATCGACGGCCCGACGGATCACCCGCTGCACCCGCAGCGCGTCGGGCCCCAGTTCGCGGGCCAACCAATCCCGTTTCAACAGGCCGACACCGTGCTCACCGGTGATCGTGCCGCCCAATTCCAATGCGGTGGAGAAGATCTCGTCGGCCGCCGCCTGCGCGCGCTCGCCTGCCCCGGGGTCGTGGGCGGGGACGACGATGATCGGATGGAGGTTGCCGTCACCCGCGTGACCGAAGGTGTGGATGCGGCTGTCGTACTGCCGGGCGATCGCGGAGATGCGCTGGGTGGCCTGCGCTATGCGTGAGCGCGGAACGGCGATGTCCTCGATGAGCACGCGACCGTGCCGTTCCAATGCCGGCAGCGCTGCCCGGCGAACCGCCAGGAGATTTTCGGCGGCACCGGGATCCGCCTCGGCCGAGACGCGGGAGGTGAAGCGGGCGAAGCAGGACTCCACGACGGCGGCCTCGGCATCCGCGCCGAAACCGTCGGTCTGCGCGACCACGAAGGCGCCCGCCTCCTGCCCCTGGTGGCCCAGCAGATCCTGGGCCTCCCGCAGCGAGTCGGCATCGAGCAGCTCCAGCATGGCGGGCCGGACCCGGGCCGCCAGGACCTCGGCCGTCGCCGCGGCGGCGGTCTCCACGTCGTCGAAGTATGCCGCGACGGTCACGGTCCGCACCGGGACCGGCTGCAGGCGCACGGTCGCGGACACGATCACGCCGAGAGTGCCCTCCGAACCGGTGAACAGGCTCGTCAGGTCCAGTCCCGCAACACCTTTCGCGGTCCTGCGCCCGGTGTGGATCAGTGTGCCATCGGCCAGCACCACGCTCAGGCCCAATACCGAATCACCGGTCACGCCGTACTTCACGCACCGCAGGCCACCGGCGTTGGTGGCGATATTGCCGCCGATGGTCGAGATCGCGGTACTCGCCGGATCCGGTGCGTAGCGCAGTCCGATGCGAGCGGCCGCGGCATCGAGGGTCGCGGCCGGAACCCCGGCCTCGACGACCGCCAGCTCATCGGCCGCCGAAAGCTCCAGAATCCGGTCCAGTCCGGAGACATCCAGGACCAGCGTCCCGGCACCCGCGGCGGCACCGCCTGCCAGGCCGGTCCCGGCTCCCCGCACGACCACCGACAGCCCTTCCCGGGCCGCGAAGGTGATTGCGCGCTGGACGTCGGCGACATCCGCGGCTCTGATCAGTACGTCGGGGTCGCCCGCGACGGCGTGACCGGATCTGTCGCGCTTTGCGGTCGCCGGTATGTCCGCTCCGGTGAACACCGCGCCCGTGAACGATTCTGCCTCCGGGCGAGCCACGGTCATCTCGGGCTTCCTCCTGTCCGATGGGAACGCGCCCGGCATGATGCGGGCAAGAATCCATCATGTCCGGGCGGCCTTACTCGCGGCGCTCACGAACGATCGGAATACCCGATGGGACCCCATCACCGCCTAGGGATGCGGGTGAATCGGGTCCACCCAGTGCACGGTCTCCGGCGCCTCGACCGGTTCGATATCGAGGTTGACGACGACCGCCTCGCTGTCACTGCGGACCAGGACACACTCCAGTGGTTCCTCAGTGCTGGCGTTGATCTCCTGATGCGGGACATAGGGCGGGACGAAGATGAAATCGCCCGGCTCGGCCTCGGCGACGAACTCCAGCCGCTCGCCCCACCGCATCCGGGCACGACCACGGATGACGTAGATGATGCTCTCCAGCTCGCCGTGATGGTGCGCGCCGGTCTTGGCATTCGGGTGAATCGTGACGGTTCCGGCCCAGATCCGCTGGGCGCCCACCCGGGCCGCGTCGATCGCCGCTGCCCGGTTCATGCCCGGCGTTTGCGCTGTGTTCGGGTCGAGCTGGCCGGATTTGATCACCCGGACCCCGTGTTCGCGCCACTCGGTGACTGATCTCGAATCCTCTTGCCGCCCATGTGTTGCCATACGCCTGCCCTCTTTCTCGGTTCGATTCCACAGTAAGACCGGTCGTGGTGGTGAAGGCCACGACACGATCGTTCAGTCTTTGCCGGCGTTCGCCGAGGGTTCGGCTCGAGATGTGGGCAATTCCGGCGAAGGATAATGGTCGGACGGAAGTCCAGTTCGAGTGTGGGTGTGCCCAAAGCACTTCCGACGTGTTGGAACGAGTCGTTCCAGGACACGCCGTCGGCTGTTTGTTCGACTGACGGATGGTCGAAGGCATGGCGTCGGTCGCGATCGACCGCAATATCGGGCGGATCGTAGGGGTTCGGGCTCGGTTCCTCAGCGACGTCGAGGTGGCGCCACTGCCGTTGACGATGAGTGAGATCACCATTGCGGTCGATCTGCTGCAGGAGGTCCTGCGCGCCAGGATCAACCTCGAGCAGCATCGCCGGAACTCCTTCAACGACTTGCTGATCCTCGCCACGGCGCTGCGATGGGGCCTTCGGCTCAAGACCGGCGACAGGCTGCTGCTCGAACTGGCGCTGCGGGCGGGAATGATCCAGACCGACGACGCCAGCGGAGTCGCGAGCCTGATTCCGCCGGCCGCTACCGCCGGTACCCCGCCCTCGTACGAGTCGAAGCGCTACATCAATTCTCGATGGCGGGCGCGGCGTCCGGCGGGCCGTCCGCGGTCCTGACATGACGGTGGCACAGTGCTCGACCGCGCGGCACGGGGCGATCCGATTCCGATTCCGCTGAGTGCAAGGATTCACCGCTGTGGCCGTGTCTGTTTCGCTGGAACGCGAGAGAGGAGCCATGCCATGACCATTCGCACCGATGTGCTTCGCGCCGACATCCTGATCACCGCCGAACAGCTGGCGGAACGGGTCGAGGCCGGTGAGGCGATCACTATCCTCGACGTGCGCTGGCAGCTCGATCGTCCCGACGGTCGGGCCGATCATGCGCTCGGGCACATCCCCGGCGCGGTGTATGTGGACCTCGAGGGCGAACTGTCCGATCACTCGATCTCCGGGCACGGTCGCCATCCGCTGCCGAGCGGGGCGGCGGTGCAGGCGGCGGCGCGCCGCTGGGGTCTGCGATCCGGCGTTCCGGTTGTGGTGTACGACAACTGGAATCGAGCCGGCTCGGCGCGTGCCTGGTGGGTGCTGCGTGCCGCGGGCATCCACGACGTCCGCATTCTCGATGGCGGGCTGCCGGCCTGGCGCGCGGCCGGGTTGCCGATCGCAGACGGCATCGAGAATCCGGTCCCCGGCGATGTCCGAGTCCTCCACGACGATCTCCACGATGGTGAACTGCCGACACTCACGGTCATCGAGGCCGCGGCCCTCCCCGATCGTGGGGTGCTGCTCGACGCGCGTGCCCCCGAGCGCTTCAGCGGCGCCGCCGAACCGGTCGACCCCGTCGCCGGACACATCCCCGGCGCACGCAACCTGCCCAGCGGATCGTTGCTCGATGACACCGGATTCTTCCGTCCCGCAGTGGAACTCGAGCAACGCTTCGGTGCGGTCGGAGCGGCAGACGCATCGGTGGTCGGGGTGTACTGCGGGTCCGGGGTGACCGCGGCGGTCGATATCGCGGCACTGGCCGTTCTCGGGATCGGCGCCGCCCTGTTTCCGGGCTCATGGTCCCAATGGAGTGCCAATCCGGCGCTTCCCGTTGCCGCCGGATCGTCCACCGCTCACGGCGAGGACGATTCGCGGTCTTAAGGTTTCGAAGGAGTTGCTCGATGACCGGCACACTCGATCAGTTCGACACCAGCACTCTGCTCTCCGCGCTCGGTGCGCGGGAATCCCCGATCGGCGGTTTCGGTCCACCGGCCACCGGGGTCGTGCCGGATGCTATCCGCCTGCTCGGCGGGGTTCCCGCCGACGAGGCCCTGCCCACCGCTCAGTTGGCTCGCGCCTATCGCGAGGTGCTCGAAGATCGTGCCGAATCGGCTGCGGCACTGCAGTATTCGGTGGTCAACGGTATCGAGTCGCTGCGTTCCTGGATCGGTGCGCGTGAGAATGTCGATCCTGTCCGTGTCCTGGTGACCAACGGGGCCTTGCACGGATTGAGCCTGCTGTTCTCCGCGCTGCTGAATCCTGGTGACAGTGTGGCCGTGGAGCGGCCCAGCTTCCCGCTGGCGGTGCGGGTGCTGGGACATCATGGCGCACAGGTGGTTACGGTGTCCAGCACCGACGGTCACCTCGATCTCGACGACCTCGAGCAGCGACTGCGGGGAGGGCTGCACATCAAGCTGCTCTACCTCATCCCCGATTTCCAGAACCCCACCGGAACAACGCTGCCGGCGCCGGATCGGGTCCGTGTGGTCGCGTTGGCGGAGCGGTACGGATTCGTGGTGGTCTCCGACAATCCCTACCGGGATCTGCGCTTCGCCGGCGAGACCATCGAAGACCTCAGCCTCGACAGCGATCACGTCGTGCGGGTCAACACCTTCTCCAAAACGCTGGGACCGGGTCTGCGGCTGGGCTGGATCGCCGCGCCTGCCTGGCTGGTGCCGGTCCTGGCGCGCCTGCGTGGCAATGTCGATCAGCACAGCTCGCTGCTCGGCCAGACCGCCGTCGCGCGGCTGCTGCACACCCCCGGTGTGCTCGACGACATCCTGGTCACCGCGCGCGAGATCTACCGCACCCGTGCTGCAGCACTGACCGACGCCTTGCGTGCCACCTTGGCCGACGCCGTTGAATTCACCGACCCCGACGGCGGAATCTTCCTGTGGCTCAAGGTCACCGACCCCACCGTGGATCTGACGGCTGTGCAGACGCGAGCCCGCGCTCTGGGCACCGACTTCGCCCTGGGCCGCTACTTCGACCCGGCCGGTGCGGTCGCGTTCACCGATCATCTGCGGCTGGGCTTCAGCAACAACACCCCCGACGACCTCCGTACCGCGGTCGACCGCATCGCCGAAGCATTCACGCAGCGCTGACAGCAGGAGCCGCGATCATTTCCTCGGTGCCGGCCGTCCAGAAGCCGGACGGGCTCCTCGGTATCCATATCAGTATGCCCGGTACCGTACCGCCGGATATCCTGTGGGGTCTGCTCGGATACTGTTGTGTCAAACGCGATTTTAAAATCGGTCGGCCACGGCGAGGGCGTCGGCGAGTTCGCGGCGGGAGGCGATCCCGAGCTTCGCGAAGTCCTTGTGCAACTGCCATTTGACCGTGCGTCCGCCGAGGAACAGCTGCCCGCCGATCTCGGGGTTGGTTGATCCGGCCGTTACGGGCGTGCTGCGCGATGAGCGTCTCCTGTGCGGTGAGCGTTTCGGTCTGTTCGGTGCCGAGTTGGCGGACCCGTTCACCGGTGGGCAGCAACTCATGGCGGGCGCGCTCGGCGAAGGCACCCATACCCATTGCAGCGAGCATCTCGTAGGCGATTCGCAGCCGGGCCCAGGGATCGACGCGGCCGCCGATCCGGCGCAGCCATTCCCCGTAGAGCAGGTGTGCACGAGCGAGTTCGGGTCGCAGACAGGTCCGGCCGAGCCGGTCGACGGCTTCCCGATCCAGCGCGTCGGCGGCCTCGCCACCACTCGCGAGCGCCGGGAACGAGCCAGCAGGCACAGGCCGGCCTCCGTTGTTGACCCATCACAGGCTAGGGATGCGGGTGAATGCGGGCCGGCCCAGGCATCGGATCGCCACCGGATCGCGGACAAGGGATACGACTACCCCAGCGTGTATTCCGAGCTGCGGCAACGACATATCACCGGCTACATCGCGCGCCGCGGCACCCGCGACAAGGTCACCGCCGGCCGCTGGATCGTCGAACAATCCTTTGCCCTGCTCTACCAGTACCAGCGGCCGACTATCCGATGGGAACGACGCACCGACATCCACCACGGATTCCCCGACCTCGCAGCACTGATCTGCTGGCGACCGCTCGGCAACCGAACCCATAGGAGCTCATAGGCGAAACTCCTTCAACGACTTGCTGATCCTCGCCGCCACACTGTGATGGGGTCTTGAGTTCAAGACTGACGATCGGCTGCTGCTCGAGCCTGCCTTGGGACAGAATGACCCAGACCAGCTATACCAGCGGGGTCGCCAGCCCGAGACCTCCTGTCCACACCACCGGTAAGTCCGGTTCGCTCAAGTCCAAGCGCTACATCAGTTCCCGGTGGCGGCCACGACGTCCGGGAGGACTGCCGCCCTGACTTCGGTTTGCGAGATGATCTCGCGTGTGAGTTCGGTGTCTGGTTGGGTGGCAGCATAGAAATCATGGTGATCGGAATTCTGTTGATTCGAAAGTAGTTCGGGATGAGGGAGGATCAAGACAAACTTCAGGAATCGTGCATGAATTCTTTCCGATCCGAAGGGGCGGTTCTCGGGCTCGGTGGCTCTAGGTCCTGTCTCCCAGTGAGGTAAATCGGTCGGCCCCATCGTCGGGGCCGGTGGTGCATCATGTTCGCCGTGGCGACCGCGATCGATGATCGGTACCAGGTTCTGACCGGCAAGCAGTGGGAACTGCTGGAGTTGCTGCTGCCGGAATCGCAAGGCCACGTGGGCCGTAACTTCGCCAACAACCGCCTGGTCGTGGAAGGCATGCTGAATCGGCTGCGGACCAGCCTGCCGTGGCGGGATCTGCCCGAGCATTTCGGGCCGTGGCAGACGGTGTGGAAACGCCACCGCCGCTATGCCGGTGACGGCACCTGGGATCGGGTGCTGACCGCGCTGCTCGCTTTGGCCGACACCACCGGTGACCTGGACTGGGTCGTGTCGGTCGACTCGACGATCGTGCGGGCCCACCAGCACGCCGCCGGCGCGGCCACCGACTCGGTGTCGGGGCTATGAACCCGCCGACCACGTGATCGGTCGTTCCCGCGGCGGGCTGACGACCAAGATCCACCTGGCCACCGACGGCGCCGGTCGAGGTTTGGCGGTGCTGATCACGCCCGGTCAAACCAACGATTCACCATTGTTGGCACCGTTGTTGCAGGAGGTGGCGGTGCCGCGCCTGGAGGGTGGGCCGCCGCGACGCAACCCGGATGTGGTGATAGCCGACCGCGCCTACTCCGCCGCGTCGAACCGGACCCTGTTGCGCCGCAAACGAATCCAGGCCGTGATCCCGAACGCTCCGATCAGGTCGCCAACCGCAAGCGCAAAGGCCGCGCGGGTGGCCGGGCGCCGAGCTTCGACGCGCAGCTCTACAAGCGGCGCAATGTCATCGAACGCGCCTTCAACAAGGCCGAGCACTGGCGGGCGGTCGCCACGCGCTACGACAAGCTCGCGACCACCTACCGCGCCGGATTCGTCCTGGCCCTCGTCGTCGAGTGGCTCAAATCAGTGGGAGACGCAACCTCGTGGGTGAATGCGCCGCCGGTGGCCGGGGTGCGGCCGTGTTTCATGACCAGTGCGATCACGAGGGCGCACACGGCCGCTGCGGCGCCGAACCAGAAGCCGAGTTCGTATCCCCTATCGGCGAAGACATTCGGAACTGTGCTGTCCTGCGGTGGCCGTCCGGCGATGCTGACGCTGGCGGAGATGGGGTTGGCGCTGACGAAGGCGGTGATGACTGCAGTTCCGATCGCAGTGCTCAGGCTCTGGGTTGCGCCGAGCATGCCGCCGCTGATGCCCTGCTGTTCCGGGGGTACCGCCTCCACCATGAGGATAGGCATGCAGGCGTAGTAGAGACCCAGAGCGGCACCGAATCCCAAGCTGGAGAGAGCGAAAACCGGCCAGGTGTGCGGCAATACGGCCAACGCGACCGTGGTGAGGGCGAAGAGCGTCAGTGCCGCCAGGAGCGGCAGGCGAGCGCCTACCCGTCGGGCCAGGAGTCCGGCGACGATTCCGAACAGCATCGCCACCAGCCCTTGACCCAACCCGATTCGTAGCGCGAACTGCATGAGTGAAAGGCCGTCGCCGTAGTGGTAGCCCGGGGTGAGGACTACATGAACCAGTTCAGGTGGGAGGAGCCGTCCAGTCGATTGGGCGACTCGGTCCAGGGTGCGCGACACGATCGTCGTCTCGAGCTCGGATTGCGGAGGAGTCTGCACCATGTAGGCGACCGCGTAACTGTGCACGCCGACCAGGCAGGCGGCGAACACCGCGGTGAGCAGCACCAGGCTGACCCGCGGCGAGAACAACAAGCGCATGTCCATCAGCGGCGTGCGCGTCCGCAATTCCACGACCACGAAGAGCGCCAGTGCCGCAAGGCCCCCGATCAGCCACGCGAGGGTGGTGGGCTCGCTCCAGCCCCACTCGTTGCCCTTGGACACATACAGCAGCGCCGAGGCCGTGCCGCCGGACAGCAGCGCCGCTCCGGTGAGATCGACGCCGCCGCGCGCCCGTAGCTTCGACTCGGGGACCACGAACGCCACCAGTGGCGTCATGACGGCCACGAATGCGAACAGCACCCAGAACATCGCCCGCCAGCTGTGCTGATCTACCAAGTACCCGGCCAGGACCGGCGCCACGGCGGCGGAGAATCCCAGACCGGTGGCCGAGATACCGAGCCCGATCGGAACGTACTTGTGCGGCAAGAGATCCCGGATCAATCCGTAGGCGACGATCGCCATTCCGGCGGCCGTGGCCTGCAGGCACCGGCCGGCCAGGAATACTGCCCAGCTGTCGGTGGTCGCGGACAGTAGACAGCCGGCGGCGAACACCACACCGGCGATGAGGAAGATCCGCTTCTTGCCCCAGATGTCGCTGAGTTTGCCGATGACGGGCGACGCCGAAGCCCCGATCAAGCCGAACACGATCAGAGACCAGGTGATGTTGGGCCCCGCCTGCGGAAACGACGGTGCGATCTTCTGCAGGGCGGCCGACACCATGGTGAACTGGATGGGCGCGACCTCGGTGTAGAGGACGATGATCGCCAGCACCGCGGCGATCCGCAGCCGTGACGACTCGTCGAGCCGGCCGGTGTCGGAGCCGGGTACGTCGGCGGCGCCGACGGTGGAAGTTGTTGACATTGCACCTTCTTCGTCAGAGGCGTTAGAGCCTCCGCCAGGGTGCATGCGAATTCCGCTGCTTCAGCTCTGGTTTCGGTGAGTGGAACGGTCGGGTGGCGCCGCTGGCTTCCGGCTCGGGCCGCGGCTCGCTCGGATGCCACTCACCGACATCGAGGTGGGACTCCTGCCCGCAGCCCGCTAACTTGCGTTCGGTCGCAGTGACCGCTCTCACATTCCATTGGCTGAATGAATGATTTGGCTTCAGAGGAACACCATGAATTCACGCAGGACGACGTCCGCTCTCGCCGCCTTCACCTCCGTCGCCGTCTTCGGCGGCCTGGCGACCTCCGTCAGTGCCTCGGCGACGCCCCCGGCCGCCGCTCCGACACCGGCGGTATCGTATTCGGCACAGCCGACCGGAGATTCGGTCACCACCACCCTCGATGGCGGGACCTTTGCGCTGTCGCCTGAGGGGACCTCGGTGCTCATCCGAGACGTTGCCGGGCAGATCCTGGACGCGCTGCCATCGGCGTTGCGGTGGGACGGGCGGCAGATCGGGATCGATCAGCGGATCTCCGCCGACGGCCGGTCGCTGGTCTCCACGCCGGACTGGGATGCGCTGCGTCATCAGGACATTCGGCCCGTCGCGGCCCCACTCGAGAATCAGCTCGCGATGAACGACCTCATCAATTCGGTGAGCATCGGCACCTCGATCGGCAGCTTGATCGGCACCGCGATCGGCGCGGTGATCGGGGTGGGCGTCGGATTCGCGGTCGCGGGGGCGTCTTGCCTGGTCTTGACTCTCGGGTGCGCGCTGGTCGTGCTGCCGGTCGTCACCCTCGTCGGTGGTGTCGGCGGGTTGGTCGGGCTGGCGGTCGGTGGCGGCCCCACCACGGCAGCGGCATTGTTCGATTACTTCACGGTGCTGCGGGCCAATCCGGGCGAGAGCAAGTACGCGCCGTACCTTCCCAACCGCTCCCAACCCGCCCCGAGCGCACCCGAGGAGACCCGATGACCGCCCGGCACAACGGAATCGCTTCGCTCAGCGTGGCGGGCCTCGCGGCGCTGATGGGTGCCGGTGGCGTGGTCGCGGCAGGGCCCGGGCGCGCCGACGCCGGTCCGCCGGTCCACTACACGGTCAGCGCCGCCGGCGATTCTGTCCGGGCCTTCCTGGACGGCGGTGCCTTTGCTGTGGCCGCCGACGGGGAGTCGATCGAGGTGCGCGACAACGCGGGACTGGCGATCGACGCGATCCCGCTGACGGTGTTTCTCGGCGAGGAGCGCGTGCCCATGACCCAGCACATCGACAGCGAAAACCGAACGCTCACATTGACTCCCGACGTCAGTGGTGTTCCGGCCGCAGCGCTACAGCCGATCGGGTCACCGATCGAGAATCAGCTCGCGCTCACCGATCTGGCCAATAACCTCAGCCGGGGGCCGCTCATCGGCACCGCCATCGGGATGGCGGTGGGCGCGGTGATCGGCGGTGTGCTGGGGCTGAGCACCTGCGCGGTGGTGGGCCCGGCCTGCGTGGCGACAGTACCGGCCGCGGTGTTGGTCTTCTCCGGAGCGGGCGGGCTGGCGGGAACGTTGGTGGGCGGTGGCGCGGGGCTCATCGACGGGGTGCGCAAGTACCTGATCACCCTGCAATCTGCGCCCGGCGAAAGTCCCTACGCGCACAACGGATTGGTCGACCCGGACGGCACGGGGGTCCCCGATGCGATCCTCCGGGTCCCCAGCGGATCCTCCAGTGGGCTGCGCAGCGGATCCTCGGGCGGGTCCTCTCACCGCTGACCGGTTCTCACAGCAGGACGTCGTCATCGAGCAGCGCCAGCACCCGCACGACCAGCGCGTCGGCGGGCGCCGATGACGACGCCTGGGTGCCGTCCGGGTCCAGCCGCGACGACACCCGCCGGGCCGCTTCGACGACTAGCGGGGCGAGCCGTTCGACGGTGGTGGCAGTGCCGGGGGTGCTCACCCCGAGCGCGCCGCAGATGCCGTCGGCGCCGCGGATGACCATTGCGACGCCGTAGATTCCGGGCAGATGCTCACCGCTGTCGAACGCCAGCCCGCGGCGGGCGCGGATTCGGCGCAGCTCCGCGTACAGCACCGGCAGACTTGTGATGGTGGCGGGCGTGCACGGCCGCAGTCGCCCGGCCAGCGTTGTCTCGGCTTCCTCCGGGTCGATACCCGCGAGCAGTGCTTTTCCCAGGGCGGTCGCATGGGCGGGCACGCGGTGCCCGACACCCACGACCGAGGCCGCCGGGAGGCGGGTGATCCGGTCGAGAAACACGACCTCATCGAAGTCGAGAACGCCGAGATACGCTGTCGCTCCGGTGGATGCGTGCAGTTCCTCGAGCGCCGGAAGAGCCGCGACGCGCAGATCCGCGTTGGAGTCGTGGCCGCCGCCCAGCCGCAGGGCGCGTGGCCCCAGACCGTACCCGCCGGGACGCTGGCGCAGCCAGCCCAGCACGGCCAGCTGCTCGAGGATGCGGTAGCAGCTCGACCGCGGCAGTCCGGTGTGCGCGACGACTTCGTCGAGCCGCATGCGCATCGACCGATCGTCGAACAGGTCGAGGATGAGGGTCATGCGTTCGAGCATCGACTGCGGCGGGCCTTCGGTTCTCGGGTTCATACGATCACCATGTCGTCGCCGACGGCGAGTCCGAATGCCCATCGGCCGTAGAGCCTCAGGGCCGGTTCGGGCTGATTGACCAGGTGGGCCGCCGCGGTGCTGACATCCCGCCAGACGCGCTCGATGCTCGCGCCCTCGCGAATGGCTTCCGCCCCTGCTACCCGCCGCAGCGATTCGAGCGCGGCCAGTGCGCGCTCGATGGCCCGTGCCTGGTCACGCCGCGTGCGCAGCCTCAGTTCCGTTGTGAGCACGTTGCCGGCGGCGACCGCGACAGCCGCTTCACACGCGTCCCGTTCCAATTGCAAGATCGACGCGTCGATTTCGGCCAATCCGTGCGCCACTGTCACCTGCACCGTGGGATCGGTGACCGAGCGCGCACCCGCCAGACTGAATGCCGCGCGTTGACCCATGCGGTCCAAGTACTGCTCGAACGCACCCTGAACCGCACCGATCACCGGCATGCACGCGGCCAGACTGTAGATGATCGCAAGTGGGTACTGGCCTGGGGAAGGCTCCGAGCCGACCATGTCAGCACCGGCAGGTTGCGAAGCGGTGTGGACCAGATGCGCCGGGACGAACACCCGATGTGCCGTTACCCACCTGCTGCCCGTACCGCGCAGGCCGATGGTGTTCCAGTGGTCGCCGAGGGCGAGCTCCGCACGCGGCACGACAGCGGTCGCAAGGCCAACCGGAGCTCCGTCCGGCCCGGTTGTCAACGCCGTCAGCGCGGCCCACGCGCAATGCTCGATCGCGGGCACGTTCGGCCACTGACCTTCCAGTAGGTACCCGCCCACCGTTGAGGTCAGCCGCCCGGCGGGCGCGTGCGAAGCGGTCACCAGTGTATTCGGCGCCGATCCCCACACCTCCTGTCGCGCATGCGGTTCCAGCAACGCGACATGGCAGGATGCCGCACCCAGCATCGCGGCCACCCAGCCGGTCGACGGGCAGGCCGCCGCCAGGGTGCGCACCGCGTCGAAGAACCCGACCGGGTCCGCGGACCCGTGCTCGGCGGACGAGTACAGCAGTGTGAACAGCCCGGTCTCGACCATCGCCGCGATCACCGCCGGATGCGCCACGCGATCGTGTTCGGCGTGGTTGGCGTGCTCGCGCACCATCGGTGTGAGCGCCGCGATGGTGGCCGATACCGCCTCGCGTCTGTCAGTGACCGCACCCGCCGCCGAGCGCGTCCGAGATCGGGACTCGGTGGCGGCGCCCCACGCGTGGGATGGATGCGCCACCGGTGTCGTTCCGCTCAACGAAATCGCCTGTCTTCCATCGGTTTCCCGCCCCTACCTTCGGCTGTGTCCCGCGGCGGTGATGCCGCATCCCCCAGAGAGGAGTTCATCGCATGACCCAGGCACAGCCAGTTCCGGAGCACACGACAGCCGCCGGTGAGTCGGCATTCATCGGATTCGCGGTGGAACAGATGACCCACCTGTTCTCCCGCGGCCACGGTCCCGCCGGCGAAGCGGAGATCATCCAGGCCGCGCCAGGCACCTACTACATTCGGCCCGGGGTGGCCAATATCGCGGTGTTCGAGACCGACGAGGGTCTTCTCATGGTCGATACCGGGCTCGCGGGCGACGGGCCGGAACTGCTTCGGGCAGTGCGGTCGATCTCCGACAAGCCGCTGCACACCATCGTCTACACCCACGGGCACGTCGATCACGCATTCGGCCACTGGGCATTCCTCGAGGCCGGTGAGACACCGCGGATCGTCGCGCACGAGAACCTGATCGGGCACTTCGACCGTTATATGAAGACGCCGGGCCTGAACGCGGTCATCAACAAACAACAGTCCGGCACCGAGGACAAGTCCTGGCCCGCCGAACGCACCGATTTCCTCTGGCCGACCGAGACCTACCGCGACACACTGGAACTCACCCTGGGCGGGGAACGATTCGTGATCCGGCACGGCAAGGGGGAAACCGACGACTGCTCGTGGGTGTGGGCGCCCGAGCGCGGCGTCATCGCCGCTGGTGATCTCGTCACCGGCTATCTGCCCAACGCGGGCAATCCCCGCAAGGTGCAGCGTTATGCCGAGGAATGGGCCGATGCCGCCGCCGAAATGGCGGCTTTGCAGCCTGAGGTGATCATTCCCGGTCACGGCACCCTGGTTATCGGCGCCGCTGCCATCCAGGACGAATTGCACTCGATCACAGCGTATCTGCGCCACATCGTCGACCACACGCTGGCCGGACTGAACGCGGGCGCCCTGCACGACGAGATCGTCGAGACGCTGCGGATCCCCGACCACCTGGCCTCCCACCCTCGACTCCCGGCCATCTACGACAAGCCGGAATTCATCTGCCGCAACGTGATTCGTCGCTACAGTGGCTGGTGGGACGGCCATTTGGCCAACCTGCTGCCAGCGCCCGAGCGCGACCAGGCCTTCGAATACGCCGCGCTGGCGGGTGGCGCGGACCGGCTTGCTGCACGAGCCCGCGAGCTCTCCGCGTCCAACATCCGGCTGGCCTGCCATCTGGCCGAGACGGCGTTCCACGCCGATCCCGATGACCCCGCCATTCAGTCCGTCTACGTCGAGATCTTCGCTCGCCGTGCCGAAATCGAGCCGGCGTTGATGGCCAAGGTGATCTTCAGCGAGGTGCACCTGCGGGTCGAGGCACGCCGGCACTAGCCCGGCGCCGAGAGCCCGCCCGTGCCGCCACCACCTCGGCCGGTGGTGGCGGCACGGGCGTGTGTTCGGAATATCTTGCGTCGTCATGGCTGTCACTCGTTCGTGTGCTGCGATCGCGATCGCTGGATCTGCAACCAGGACACTGCCGCCAGCGCGACCGCGGCAGGCTTGCCCAGCACCATCACCGCCAAGCTCAGAGCGGCGACGTTGTTCGCCAGATAGAGCGGTACGAGCACCAGTACGTGCACGATCCAGTTCGCGAACCACATGCCGGTTATGCGCCGATGCAGCCGCAGTCGCTCCACGGTCATCTCTCCGGCCGGTTCGAAGCCCGCCTTGAGGCAGATCCACCAGCTGGCGGGCCGGCGGCTGAGCAGACTGGTCCCGAAAACGAGGGCGAGCGCAATACAGCGGATCACGGTGGTCAGGAAGAAGTCTCGGCCCTCACCGGTGAACTGGACGATCAGCGAGTGGATGAATACTGCGATCACCGACGCGGTGACGACCTTGACCGAGTCGCCCCGCACCAGGCGTACGAGGGCCAGTCCGGCCGCCGCGATGATCGCGGCGGCGATCCCGGCGTCCGCACCGGCGAGCTGATATCCGAGGAGAAACGCCACCGCTGGGGCGAAGGCGTCGAGGCTGCGTTGGAATCCGTTGAGCTGCTTGAATTGCGCAAGGATTTGCGTTGCGGCCGAGTTCGTTCGACCGGGATGGTCGATATCGGGTCTTCCGGTCGATGTCGGCTCATCGGTGCGGGCGGGGCTCATCGGTGCGGGCGGGTTCCGGCGATGGACGCGCGTTCCATCACCCGGATGGCGGGCCAGTAGTCGCTGGAGGCGTAGTGCTGGACCGCGCGGTTGTCCCAGAACGCCACGGTGTGCGGCTCCCAGCGCAGCCGGACTTGGTGCTCGGGGTAGTCGGCCTGGCGGCACAGCCGGTCGAGCAGTGCGGCCCCTTCCTCGCGGTCCATGCCGTCGATCTGCTCGACGAAGATCCGGTTGACGTACAGGTGACGCTTGCCGGTTTCGGGGTGCGAAGCGACGATCGGGTGTGCGACCTGTGGATGTACGGCGCGCATGGCGTCGCGCTTGTCCTCTGGCAACGAGTGTCCGAACGCCCGGCTGAAGTCGTGGACGGCATCGCGCCCGTCGACGAGGGTGCGGGTCTCCTCATCGAGCGAGTCGTAGGCGGCGTGCATATCGGAGAACAGGGTGTCGCCGCCGAGGGCGGGAACTTCGAGGGCGTGCAGGATGGCGCCCGCCGACGGCTGCTCACGCCAGGTGACGTCGTGGTGCCAGCTGTTCTCGAATCCGCTGACCTGGGCACTCTTCTGGAAGCGGACCAGTTCGAGATGATCTGTGTTGGATGGGATGAAAGGGTGGATCTCGAGCTCGCCGAAGCGCCTCGCGAATTGCACGTGCTGGGTGGAGGTCATGGGCTGCTCGCGGAAGAAGAGCACCTTGTAGTCGCGCAGCGCCTGCGCCAGCTCGGCGACTACTTCGTCGGGGAGGTCGGTGGTGAGATCGACCCCCGAAATCTCCGCGCCCAGTGTGGATCCCACCTGTACGGCGTCGAAATTCTGCCACCGGAGCTCGACCAGCCGGTCCCGTTCAGCGGCGAGATGGGTGAACGGGCCGGAGATCAAGGGCGAGCCCGGCATCGGCACCGGGCGGACGTCGAGCGCGGCGGCGGGTTCCTTGTCGGCAACCACGATGGTTTCGGTCATGAGGGATTCCTCCTGGGTGAACTGCGTGAACCCGGACTGTAGTCGCTCGACTACACCTGGGGTCGCTAGTGTAGTCATGTGACTACAAATGCGGCAAGCAAGTCCGCGATCGAGGCGGGCCCGGTCGGACGTGACGAGGTGATTGCGGCGGTGTTGACCAGCGCTGCCGACCTGTTCGCCGAGCGCGGCCCTGCGGCTACGAGCATCCGCGACATCGCCGTGCGCGCGGGGGTCAACCACGGTCTGGTCTTCCGGCACTTCGGCGGCAAGGACAAACTGGTGGCCGCGGAGCTGAACCACCTGGGGTCCGAATTGATGTCGCTCGATGCCGACCAGCCGCTGACCGCGGCGGACCCGCGCTGGCAGCGTCACTGGATCGTGTTGGCGCGCTGCATACTCGACGGCTTCGACGTCGGCGCGCTGCAGCAGCAATTCCCTGTCATGTCGCTGCTGCTCGACCAGGCACGACAGCATCATCCCGATGAGCGATCGGCTGCGCTGGCGGTCGCGAACGTCGCCGCGCTCGAACTCGGTTGGCGGCTGTTCGGATCGTTCCTGCGCGCGTCCACCGGCTCGGGCGACGTCTCCGAGGCGGAACTGCAACCGTTCATCGACAGCGAGGCCGTCCGGATGCTGCGCGCCGAGCGCGAATGACCGACCCTGATCGGCAGCCCTCGGCCATGCTGGGGCGACTGACCTTCCTGGCCGCGGCAGCTGTCGCCGCGCCCACGGCGTCGATCTCCGGGCTTCTCCGCGTCACAGGACGCGACATTTGCGCTGTTTCCTGGCGTGGGAGCGGCAGACGCCTCTGCCCCTCCGGGCGGATGGCGAAGCCCCTCCATGTCGAAGATCACCCGGATCGATCGAGTGTCACCCGACGGCAAGCATCACTCGTCCACCATCTCCGAGAGGACTCCCACGCATGAGGATCAGCAACCGAAGCATTCCTCAGAGTCACCACGATGGACTGCCCCGGAAGGCGCGACCCGCCGGCAATTCATCACCGGGGCCACGGCACTGTCAGCGACAGGGCTCCTGTCAGCCGGGTGCTCTTCCGAATCAGCCCCGGGACACCAGCCGGACGCTTCCGAAGTGGTTCCGAAGAATCCATGGTTGACCAACTCCGAGTATCCGATCACTCACTTCGATTCCGCAGCAACGGATTCCACCCCTGCAGCCGGGCCCACGGTCAGCAAGCAGTTGACGGGTTCGGATGTGAAGGTCGTGTCCAGCACCTATTGCTCCAACCCGACCATCAAATACAGCGGCCGCGACCGCGTCGTGTACGCGCCGACCATGTACGGCATTCAGAAGATACTGGCGACCGGAGACGCATTCGAGCCCATCGACTTCCTCCCGTACCCGTTCTCGGAGGAGGCGCTCGAGAACAACGTCCTCACAGACGAGACGGGCATCTATGCCATCACGTCCCGCAGAATGCTCGAGCTCGTCTGGACCGGATCCCGCCTCTCGAATGCCGAGAACGACGGCGGCTGGGAGGCGACTACGACTGTGGCCCGCTGGCCGTTCCCGGACGACAGCCGCAAATGCTGTGGCGCCCCAACGTATGCGGCGATGAAGACTCATCGACTGGAGAAGAAGCATCGGGCACTACCCGCCGACGGCTGACGCGGCAGAGGAGACCGATGACCACGGGAGTGATCACGCCTCGACCGGCGATCGATTGTGCTGCGGAGTGAAGCCTCGTCCCGTACCGGACGAGGCTTCAGCCCTGGTCCGCTGAGATAGCGGCCGCGTATCGGACGCGCCAACTGCGACCCTACCGCCACACCGTCACCACATCCGGCAACCGGGCCGCAGATGATCGCGGGATCGATACGGCCCGAACAAGCCAGTGCCGCATCGGGTTTGCTCAGCATCGGACAGCAATTCGCCGCCGCGCTCGGCATCACGGTCGTCGGCATCCTGTTCCTCGGTTGGGCCGGAGGCGATCTGGCCGCCGCGGCCACCGCAATGGCTGGCATCCTGACCTGCTGCATCGCGGTGATCGCGATCCTGCTCCGGCTGCTGCGCAAATGCCGACCGGGTCCGGCGTTAGGCTGGGCGTCGCGCCGCAGTGATGGTCAGGGCGATATCCACGATCATGTCCTCCTGGCCGCCGACCAGTCCTCGTCGACCGGCTTCCATGAGCAGGGTCCGTGCGTCGATGTCGTACCGCTCGGCGGCTGCCTCGGCGTGCCGCAGGAAGCTGGAGTACACGCCCGCATAGCCGAGAGTCAGTGTTTCCCGGTCGACGCGGACCGGTCGATCCTGTAGCGGGCGAACGAGATCGTCGGCCGCGTCTTGCAGGGCGAAGACGTCGCAGCGGTGTTGCCATTCCAACAGATTCGCGACTGCGATGAATACCTCGATCGGGGTGTTCCCGGCACCGGCGCCATGCCCGGCGAGCGAGGCGTCGACACGGATGGCGCCGTGTTCGACAGCGGTGACGGAGTTGGCTACCGACAGTGAGAGGTTCTCGTGGGCGTGAATGCCAATTTCGGTTCCGTGGTCGAGAACATCGCGGTACGCCCGAATACGTGCGTGCACATCGTCCATGGTGAGCCGACCGCCGGAATCGGTGACATAGACGCAGTGCGCACCATAGCTTTCCATCAATTTCGCCTGCGCGGCCAGATCCTGGGCCGAAGCCATGTGGCTCATCATCAGGAAACCCGCGACGTCCATGCCCATCGCGCGGGCTGTCGAAATATGCTGGGCGGCAACGTCGGCTTCGGTGCAGTGGGTGGCGATGCGCACCGATCGGACGCCCAGATCGTAGGCGTGGCGCAGATCGTCGACCGTGCCGACCCCGGGTAGCAGCAGCGTGGTCAGGCGAGCCCGCCGGATATTGGCGGCGGCCGCTTCGAGCCACGTCCAGTCGCTGTGCGAACCGGGACCGTAGTTGACCGATCCGCCCGCAAGGCCATCGCCGTGGCCGACCTCGATGGCATCCACGCCCGCGGCGTCGAGAGCGGCCACGATCGCCCCGACATCCTCGGGTGTGATTCGGTGGCGAACCGCGTGCATGCCGTCGCGCAGAGTGACGTCCTGGATGAAGAGGCTGGTCGGACTCATCGGGCATTCTCCCTTTGCGATTGCGCGATTCGCTCTGCGACCTGGACGGCCGCCGAGGTCATGATGTCGAGGTTCCCGGCGTAGGCGGGCAAGTAATCCGCAGCGCCTTCAACCTCCAGGAATACCGATATCCGGTGTGTGGGCATGCGGTGTGCGCCGTCGGCCAGCAGGGTGTGCACCGGCTGATCGGAGGGAATCGGGTCGATCTGGACCTGTTGTTTGAGGCGGTAGCCGGGCACATAGGCCGCGACGTCGGTGACCATCTTCGCGATCGACGTCCGGATCCGCTCGTGGCTGCCGGGTGCGGTGGCCTCGACTAGGCAGTAGACCGTGTCGCGCATGATCAGCGGCGGCTCTGCAGGATTGAGAATGATCACCGCCTTGCCGCGCTCGGCACCGCCCACCATTTCGATTGCGTGTGAGGTGGTTTCGGTGAACTCGTCGATATTGGCCCGTGTGCCGGGCCCCGCGGACCGGGACGCGATGGAGGCGACGATCTCGGCGTAGGCCACGCGCACCACCCGCGAGACGGCGGCGACAATCGGAATGGTGGCCTGGCCACCACAGGTCACCATGTTCACGTTCGGGGCATCGAGGTGATCGCACAGGTTGACCGCGGGCACGACGAACGGCCCGATCGCGGCTGGAGTCAGATCGATCACGCGTTTGCCCAGCGGTGCGAGCCGGGCGTGGTTGTGCTCGTGCGCCTTCGCCGACGTCGCGTCGAAGACGATGTCGATTTCGTCGAAGCCGGGCAGGCGCAGTAGTCCTTCGACCCCTTCATGTGTCGTCGGAACATCGAGGGCCGCCGCACGTTTGAGTCCGTCGGAGTGCGGATCGATGCCGACCACGGCGGCGGGTTCGAGGTACCGGGAGCGCCGCAGCAGCTTGACCATCAGGTCGGTGCCGATGTTCCCGGACCCGATAATCGCAACTTTGGTGCGAACAATGCTGTCGCTCAATGGATTACCTTTCATGAGAAGGACGCCGAGACGTGGCCGAGCCCGTGGATGTGCACATCGACGACCGCGCCCGCATGGACGGGCCGCATCGGCCCCAGCGCGCCTGAGAGGATCACTTGTCCGGCCCGCAACGGATCGCCGAAGTCGCGCGCAGTCCGGGCCAGCCACGACAACGCGTGCAGCGGGTCGCCCAGGCAGGCCGCGCCGGTGCCGGTCGACACCACTTCGCCGTCGATCTCCATGCGCATGGCCACCTCGGCCGGTTCCAGCTCGTCGAGGGTGCGGTGCTGCTCACCGAGGACGAACACACCACTGGACGCGTTGTCGGCGACGGTGTCGGCAAACGAGATGTCCCAGTCGGCGATTCGACTGTCGACGATCTCCAGCGCGGCGACGGCCGCGCCGACGGCCCGGCGGCATTGCGCATCGTCGAGCGGCCCGTCGCAGAGATCGGCCGCGAGGAGGAAAGCGATCTCGGCCTCCGCGCGCGGCTGCAACAGTCGTGCCATCGGAATCTCGGCGCGATGACCGAAGGCCATGTCGGAGAACAGGACTCCGAAATCAGGCTGGTCCACGCCGAGTTGCCGCTGTACCGCTTCGGAGGTCGCGCCGATCTTGCGCCCGACCACGGCCGTACCCGTGGCAACCCGGAGGGCGTTGAACTGCTTTTGGATTCGATAGGCGCCGTGCACGTCGTCCGCGTCGATCAGATCGCGCAACGGCCGGCACGGTCGGCGGGTGGCCGTGGCCTCTGCCAGGCGGCGCGCCGCGCGGGTGACGGTCGCCTCGTCGACACATGACATGACAATCTCCCTTCTGTCGTACTGTGAGGGCGGCGATCAGTCCACCTCGGCCCTCGAGGCCCGCGCAGTAAATCCGGTCCGCTGAGTGGACCGGTCGCAGGAAATGAGGCATTCCATGACTTCCAGCCTGGATCCGCGCTCGGTATTGGGACGGATCGTGCTGATCCTGGACGCGTTCGAGGTCGACGACCATGCGGTCGGGTTGTCGGAGCTGGCCCGGCGCAGCGGGCTGCCAAAGGCCACCGTGCACCGGATATGCCAGGACTTGGTCGCCGCGCGCTTGCTCAACCTCTCTCCGGCGGGCTACAGCCTGGGACGGGGATTGTTCGAACTGGGCCTTCGCGCATCCGTCGAGCGCACGCTGTTGGAGATCGCGGTTCCCTTCATGCAGGACCTGTATGCCCGCACCTGCGAGACCGTCCACCTCGGTGTGCTCGACGGCGACGAGGTCGTCTATCTCAGCAAGATCGGCGGCCATCGGCAGGTGGCCGCACCTTCCCGTGTTGGTGGGCGAATGCCGTTGTACTGCACGGCAATTGGACGAGCACTGCTCGCGCACTGCGATTCGGCGACCGTCGACCGCATTCTGTCGGGCCGTCTGATGCGGCGCACTGCGCGCACGATCGTCGGACCGGGCCTGCTGCGCGCTCAACTGGACCGCGTACTCGAAGGGGGAGTCGCCTTCGAGTACGAGGAATCCTCGGCCGGGGTCGCCTGCATCGCCGCCCCCATCCTCGGTGCGGACGGCCGGCCCCTGGCCGCGATCTCGGTCACCGGTCCCACCTCGCGCTTTCGCCCCGCCGACCATGTCGATCCGGTGCGCGCCGCCGCGATCGGCGTCGAATCCATCCTCGCCCGCCGACGGGTGTCGAACCCTCGCTGAGTCTTCCCGCCCCTTGACTCCTGGCGACAGCCGGTCTTATCGTTCGATCAATCAATTGATCAATCGAATGCCCGGAAGGGGTTGCGCCCATGCCGCAAAGCGTTGCCGATCGCGAGACGCGAACGCGTGTCGTCGAGGCCGGAGGAATTCCGACCAAAGTCCTGACCGCGGGATCCGGTCGACCCGTCGTGCTGTTGCACGGATCCGGCCCTGGGGTCTCGGCGGAGGCGAACTGGTCCGGTCTGATCTCGGAGCTCGCCCGGGACTTCCTGGTGATCGCACCCGATATCGCGGGCTTCGGGGGCTCGATCGGGCCCGCGGGCACCGTTTACGGCATCAAGCTTTGGGTGCGGCAGGTCATGGAGTTGCTCGACGCGCTCGAGTTGCCTTCGGCGACATTGCTGGGCAACAGTTTCGGCGGTGGTCTTGCCCTGGCCGCGACGCTCGCGCATCCGGAACGGGTCGACGGGCTCGTACTGCTCGGCACCCCGGTGGGCACCTTCGAGATGACCGAGGGGCTGCGGTCGGGCTGGCATTACGAACCGCACGAGGCCGAAATGCGCCGAATCCTGGAGATATTCGCCTACGACCCGGCCCTCGTCACCGACGACATGGTTCGCCGGCGGTACGAGGCCAGTGCCCGTCCCGGCGCGCAGGACGCCTACCGGCGGCTGATTCCCGAGCCGGGTCCGGCGGGCACACCGATCAAGGGCGTGCCGGAAGAGTCGCTTCGCACCATCACCCAGCCGGTGCTCGTACTGCACGGCAGGGAAGACAGCGTCATACCGGTCGAGCTGGCCTGGCGGGCCGCACACCACATCCCGAATGCCGACCTGAAGATCTTCTCGCGGTGCGGCCACTGGGTGCAATTGGAGCGCCGCAGCGAATTCCTCTGCGAGGTACGCGATTTCCTGGGCCGGCTGTGATGAGCCGATCGGGATTGGACAAGGCGCTCTACGACATCGTCGCGGGCAAACAGGCGCGCGACAGCTTCGTCTCGGATACGAGCGGATTCCTCGGTCGCTACCGGCTCGACGCGGACGAGCGCGCGGCCGTCGGCGGTATCGACCTGCCGGCGCTGCGGGATCGCGGTGCGAACCCCATGTTGCTGTGGGGGCTGTGGATGACCTTCGGCGATCGCAGCTTGCCCGGCTATCTGGCCGAACTCCGAGGCGGCCACACCCTCTCGATTCGGAAGGAGTCCAAGAATGGCTGAGCTGGTGGGCGGATTCCTGGTGCCGCACGACCCGATGGTCCTCACCGATCCGCAGGCGCCGCCGGAGGCGATCCGGGAGCGGATCGCCGGGGCGTACGCCGAAGTGGCAAGGCGGGTAGCCGATCTCGCCGCCACCACACTGATCATTATCGGCACCGACCACTATCTGCTCTTCGGGCCCGGCTGCCTGCCCCAGGCGCTGATCGGAAGCGGGGATGTGGACGGGCCGCTGGAACGTCTGCCGGGAATGCGCAAGCGGCGATTTCCGGGCAACCAGGCGTTGGCGCGGCATCTGGTGAGTCACGGGCACGGCGCCGGAATCGATTGGGCGGTGGCCGATTCGCTGACCGTCGATCATTCGGTCGCCATCCCGTACTTCCGCATCGGCGTCGACGCGGAACTGCCGGTGATTCCGATCTATTTGGCCTGTGGTGTCGAACCCTTGCTGCCGTTGCGGCGGGCCGAGCAGATCGGGCAGAACCTGAAGGCGGCCGTGGAGAGCTGGGACGGCGACGAGCGGGTGGTCGTCATCGGCAGCGGTGGCATCAGCCACTGGGTCGGCACCGGCGACATGGGCCGAGTGAACGAGCAATTCGATCGCATGGTGCTGGATTTCGTGACCGCCGGAGATGTCGAGGCGCTCGTCTCGCTCAGCGATGACTACATTCTCGAGCACGGCGGCAACGGCGGCCTCGAGATCCGCAACTTCGTCGCCGCCATGGCCGCACTCGGCCCGTGCACTGGCGATGTCATCGCCTATGAGGCTGTGCCGGAATGGATTACCGGTCTCGGCTTCGCCGAACTCGTCCCGAGCCGGGCCGCGGAAGGGATCCCCTCATGACCACCGGAACATCGGCGGTGTGCGACCTCGGGCCGGTCGGTCTGCTCGAAGGCCGGGAGATGGTGCGCGTGACGCCGTACGGATGGCCGCCGCTGCTGATCTACCGCGTCGACGGCGAGATCTACGCGACCGCGGACACCTGTACTCACGCCACCGCCTCACTGTCGGAGGGCGAGCTGGAAGGCCACACGATCGTATGCCCGGTGCACTGGGCCGAATTCGATATCCGCACCGGTCGCGCACTGTGCTTCCCGGCCACCCAGTCCCTGGAGACCTATGTGGTCTCGGTCGATGACGGGCGGATCTGCGTGCGCAGGAAGGGAAGTGACGAACAATGAGAAAATCGGTATCGGCGGCGGTGGATCCACAGTTGTTGAGCGAGGGCTGGCTGCCGCGCGACATCTTCTGGTCGCAGGAGATCTACCAGCTCGAGCTCGAGCGCATCTTCGCTCGCGCCTGGGTGTTCATCGCCCACGAAAGTCAACTCCCGCAGGCCGGCTCATACCTCACCACCCGCATCGGTGAGGACGAGGTGATCGTCGTCCGCAACCGCGACGGTCGGGTGGGGGCGTTCCTGAACAGCTGCCCGCACCGCGGCAACCGCGTGTGTTCGGCCGAGGTCGGCGTCGCGCGCGGATTCGTCTGCAACTATCACGGCTGGTCGTTCGGCCTGGACGGGTCGCTGCGCGGCATGCACGAATCCGGTTCCTACGACCGCGAACCCGGCTTCGATCGCTCCCGGCTCGGATTGACCCCGGTGGCCCAGATCGACAGCTACAAGGGCCTGCTGTTCGCGACCTTCGACCCGAGCGCGCCGCCGCTCACCGAATTCCTGGGCGATTTCACCTTCTATCTGGATGTCATGCTCGACAACGACCCGGGCGGAACCGAATTCGCCGGCGGCTGCATCTCCTCGATCCTGGGCTGCAATTGGAAGACCGCCGCGGAGAACTTCGCCGGCGACGCGTTGCATGCCGGATGGACCCACGCATCCGGAGCTGAGGCAATGCTCGGTGGGCCGGTCGCGACCCTTGGCGACGAGGCCAACGAGAGCTATCACGTCAATATCAACGGCCACTGCTGGGAATTCAACCTCGACGGCGTCGGTAATGCGGCCACGCTCGGCGACAAGAACATCGTGAAGTACCTGCGCGAGCAGCGAGCCGCGTTCGAGGCCCGGCTCGGCGCGACCCGGGCGAAGATGGTGGGGTCGGTCAGCTCGGCCAACGTCTTCCCCAACTTCTCGTTCCTGCCCGGCCAGAACACCTTCCGCACCTGGCAGCCGCTGGGCCCGCACCAGACCGAGCTGCGCACCTGGGTGCTGGTGAACCGCAACGCCCCGCAAGAGGTCAAGGACGCCTGGCGCAAGGGCGCGATGCTGACCTTCTCGCCCTCCGGGGTCTTCGAAATGGACGACGGCGAGAACTGGGAGGGCTCGACGCACAGCAATAGGGGATTCGTGACCCGGCAGCAGCCGCTGCACTACGGACTCGGCCTGGCAAGCCGAATCGATCACCCCGAACTGCCCGGCAATGTCTACCGCGGGCAGATCAACGACGCCAATCAACGAGCGTTCTACCGCCAGTGGTCGAAGATGATGAACTCGACCGGCTGGGACGAAATCCTGGATCGGGAGGGCTCGCGATGACACCGTTCACCGACCCGCAACCGGCCGAAACCGTGGACACGGCCGTGTATCTCGAGGTCATGGCCTTCGCGGCGCGTGAGGCGCGACTGCTCGACGAGGAACGCTATCCCGAGTGGCTGGCACTGTTCACCGAGGACGCGACCTACTGGGTGCCCGGCATCGAGAATCGCGGCCGCCACGACCGTTCCGGCACCTACGCCCGGCACCGCATGGCGTATTTCGACGACACTATCGCCGATCTGCGGCACCGGGTGGACCGCTTCACAGCGCCGACGGCATGGGCCGAGGATCCGGCGACCCGGCATCTGCATGTCATCTCCAATATCGAAGTCGAATTATGCGATACCCCTGGGGAATTGTCCGTGCGCTCGGTCTTCGTGAACTACCGCGGTCAGGGCCGCACCGACTCGGCGGTGCTCTACGGCAGGCGGCTCGACCGTCTGCGACGGGTGGACGGGCGGCTGCGCATCGCGGCGCGCAAGGTCGTGCTGAGCCACGCGACGCTACCCGCAAAGAACATCAACACCTTCTTCTGATGGGACATTTCTGATGGGCCGACTGGAAGGGCGGGTCGCCCTCGTCACCGGCGGCGGTGACGGCATCGGGCGCGCCGTGGTCGAACGGTACGTGCGCGAGAAAGCGAAAGTTGTTGTGCTGGAACGGGATAAACGACTCGCGAAGGCGATGGAGGACGCCTGCTCCGGACAGGTCGCCGCCGTCGTCGGCGATGTCCGCGATCCCGCCACGCACCTCGCGGCCACCGAACGCGCGCTCGACACGTTCGGACGGCTGGATATCTACGTCGGAAACGTTGGAGTGTACGACTACGGCGCGAAGCTCGACGAGCTGGAACTCACACAGCTACCCGGCAATTTTCACGAACTCTTCGCCACCAACGTGCTCGGCTATCTGCTCGGCGTCCGGGCGGCGAGCTCCGCACTGCGTCGCGGCCGAGGCTCGATCATCCTCACCAGTTCCTCGAGCGGAACCTACGCCGGTGGCGGCGGCGCACTGTATGTGGCATCCAAGCACGCGGTGGTCGGGCTGGTCCGGCAACTCGCTTACGAATTCGCGCCCGACGTGCGAGTCAACGGCATCGCGCCCGGGGCCACCCGAACGGGACTGACCGGCGTGACCGGTCTGGGTGGCGACCGCCACCTGCGCGAGGAGACGCGGCTGCTCGACAGCATCGCCAGGACGATCCCGCTCGGATTCGTCAGTGAGCCCGAACACCATACCGGTCTCTACGTCGCGCTGGCCTGCCCGGCCGACACCGGATTCGTCACCGGTGCGGTCTTTCCCAGCGACGGCGGGCTGGAAGTGCGCGGGCGGCGGGCCGCAGGCTCAACCAGCGAGGCGAAGCAGTGACGCGGCCGGACAGCGTGGTCGTGGTGGGCGGCGGTCTGGCCGGGCACACCGCGGCAGTGACATTGCGCTCGTACGGCTTCCAAGGTCGGCTCACGGTGATCACACAGGAGTCGAGCGACCCCTACGATCGTCCGCCGCTGTCGAAGCAACTGTTGGCGCGACAGCCGATGCAGCCCACACTGAGCCCCCACCTCGCCGATCTCGAGATCGAACTGCGCACCGCAACCGTCGCGGTCGGCATCCGGCCGCGTGAAATCCTCACCACAGCAGGAGGATTCCCGTTCGACGCCGCCGTGCTCGCCCCCGGCCTGCGGGCGCGCCGACTGCCGAGCGGGGACGGCGCGCCAGCGGCTCGGGTCCTGCGGAGCTTCGAGGACGCCGTTGGGCTGCGTACCGAACTCACCGCAGGCCGCAGGGTGCTGATAGTCGGCGCGGGTTTGATCGGGGCCGAGGTGGCCACGGCCGCCGCGGCCGCCGGCTGCCGGGTCTCGGTCATCGGCCCCGACTTCGGCCCGGCTCTGGCCGCCGTGCCCGATTCGGTGCTCGACGAGATCCGAGGGTGGTACGACGACTGCGGCATCCGGCTGACGACCGGGCTCCAGGTCGTCGAAACCAGCCCCACCGGAGTGCTACTCAGCGATTCCAGCCGTCGCGCCGCCGACCTGGTGGTCGCCGCGATCGGCGGGACGCCGGCGACAACGTGGCTGGACGGTTCACCGATCGGCCTGGATCCGGCAGGGTTCATCACCGCGGACGACCACTTGCGTACCGGCTTGCCCGGCGTCTACGCGGCCGGCGATGCGATCGCCTGGCCCTCGGCCCGATACGGATGCGCGATGCATCTCGAACATTGGCAGCACGCGGCCGACTCCGCGCAGATCGCGGCCCGGAACATCCTTGGTGCCGACGAGTCCTACGATCCGCTGCCCTACTTCTGGTCACACCAGCTCGGCCACAGCCTGCACTACATCGGCCGTCACGGCCGGGCGGACATGGCCGAGATCCGCACGGACACCCGCTCCGGACGGGCGGTGACCTGGACTCGCGGCGGGCGGCCGACGGCCGTGCTGGCCCTCGACGCGCCGCATCTCGTGCGTCGTGCCCGCGCGGCGCTGCAGGCGGCGGATCGACCGGAAATTGGCGTAGTGCAATGACGAATCGGAAGAGGAACATGGAATCCGGCAATCGGCAATTCGCCGACCTCGTGGAATCGCTGCGGATCCCGGTGATGGCAGCCCCGATGTTTCTGGTGTCGGGCACCGAGATGGTCACCGCCGCAGCGCGTTCCGGAGTCATCGGAACATTTCCCGCCGCCAACGCGCGCACCATCGATGATCTGGGCGCCATGCTCGAGGGCATCACTGCCGGAGCCGGTGGGGGCATGTGGGGGGTCAATCTCATCGTGCACCGCACCTATGATCGGCTCGATGCCGAACTGGCCCTGCTGCACCAGGCCGCACCGGCACTGGTGATCACCGCGCTCGGGACTCCTCAGCGTGCCCTCGACGCCGTGCATCGCTGGGGCGGACTGGTTTTCGCCGATATCAGCACACCCGAACAGGCCAGGCGAGCCATTGCCGCAGGTGCTGATGGTCTGGCTGCCGTCTGCTCGGGGGCTGGGGGACATACCGGCAAATACAGCCCCTTTTCGCTGATCGCCGCGATTCGCGAATTCTGGGACGGACCGTTGATCGCGGGCGGGGCGGTGTCCTCCGGCGCGGGCATTCTCGCCATGCGCGTCCTGGGCGCCGACATCGTCACTATCGGCACCCGGCTGCTCGCGACCACCGAGAGCCGCGCGGCCCACGGCCACCGGCGGATGGTGATCGACGCGACGATCGCGGACATCACCACCTCCGACAGCGTGACCGGGGTCGCCGCGAACTGGCTCACCGCGAGTCTCGACCGGCATCGGTCGCTGTCCGGCGGCATGGCCGGCATCGACTTCTCCGGTGCGATCGCCGATTCCAAGGCGTGGCGGGATGTGTGGTCGGCCGGGGAAGGCGTCGGCGCGGTCCGCGGTCCGGAATCGGTAGCCGAGGTCATCTGCGTGCTCAGCGCCGAATACGACGCGGCACTGGCAGAGATCAGAGCGGAGACGGTTCCCCGATTCGCGCATCCCGTCGCGAGCATTCTCGATTGATCCCGCTGCAAGAACTCGACAAGATCTGTCTTCGCTTTACTGGAGGTTGTGGTGGCCGCTGTGACTACCGAGCAGATGACGGCCCGCCCGGAACGCGCGCCGTCCCCGAGCGTGGTCGAATGCCTGCGCCGGGCAATGACCGATGCGCCCGATCGAACCGCGATCGTCTGCGGTGACCGGACACTGACGTACGCCGAACTGGGTCGGTCGGCGGTGGGTTTGGCACACCGCCTGGCCGGATCGGTCGTAGCCGGACGCGCGGTCGCGGTCATCATGCCGAACGGCCCCGAGCTGTCGGCCGCGATTTTCGCCACCTGGCTGGCGGGTGCGCAGGTAGCCCTGATGAACCCCGGCTTCACCGGCCGGGAACTGCGGCTGCTGCTCGAACGATCCGAGGCGACGGTGGTGCTCGCCGCGGCCGAGGCCGCCGATCAGGTTTCCGCCGCGGCAGAGACGCTCGGCATCGAACTCATCGTGGTCGGTGCCCGCGAGCTGGCCCTCGAATCATGGTGCGGCGACGAGACACTCACCATCAGCGACGATCAGCTGCCCCCGCCGGATCGGCTGGCGACCATGATGTTCACCGGCGGCACCACCGGCGTGCCCAAAGGCGTCGATCACACCCACCGCACGTTGATGCTCACCGTCCTCGGCATGGAGGCATGCTGGCCGACCCGACCCGGCGCCGAGGTGTGGCTGAACGTAGCGCCCTCGTTTCATATCTGGGGCTTGCTGATGGGTGTCCTCAACCCGGTCTACGGACAGGCCACCGTGGTGATCTGCCAGGGATTCAAGCCCGATGCGGTGGCCACCGCCCTCCGCGATCACCGAGTCACCGTGTTCGGCGGTGGTCCGGCCGAGATCTACGCCGGTCTGCTCTCGAGCGAGCACACCAATCGCGCGAACCTGTCCACCGTGCGTGTCTGTCCGGGCGGCGGGTCGCGGTTCTCCGACGCCCTGCACGATCGCTGGCTGCGCCGAACCGGCGTGGCGATCCGCGAGGCGTACGGCATGACCGAACTCGCGCCGATCACCTGCAATCGCTCGGACACACCTGCACGATCGGGTTCGGTCGGGCTGCCCGCCGCCGGAGTCGAGATCCGGGTGGCCGATCCAGACGATCCGAGCCGGTTCGCGAATGCTCGGGAAGCCGGCGAGATACGGGTTCGGGCACCGCACATGACGATCGGATACCACGATCGGGCGCACAATGACGGGGCCTTCGCCGACGGCTGGCTCAATACCGGCGATATCGGCCATCTCGACGAGGACGGCTATTTGTTCATCGTCGATCGAAAGAAGGACATGCTCATCGTTGGCGGGTTCAACGTCTATCCACGCGAGATCGATGAGACCCTGTGCCATTTCCCGGGAATCCTCGACGCCGCCACCGTGGGTGCACCCGACGAACGGCGTGGCGAGCGTCCCGTCTCGTTCATCGTGGTCGACAGTGACGTGGTCCTCGACCGGGTGGAGCTGGCCGACTACTGCGCGGCGAATTTGGCACACTACAAACAGCCGCGAGATATCCGGGTGGTCGGGCAATTGCCGAAAACCGCTGCGAACAAGATAGATCGGGTCGCTCTGCGCAAAATGGCAGCAGACATGTGATGGTGTTCCGGCACCCGGCCGGCGGTGGGGCGCGCTATCCGGATCGTTGTGCGGGCTAAGCTGACTTGTTCGACTTCGGAGGAACTATGGTGGGAGGCCCACGCGTGGCTGCGTCAACGCCGGTCGAAGGGGAATCGGCCTGGGAGGACAAACGGCGGCGCATTCTCGACGGCGCCGCCGCTGTCTTCTCTGCTCGCGGGTACAGCAAGGGAACCACCAGGGAAATCGCGGCCAAGCTCGACCTCAGCCAGCCATCCATCTATCACTACGTCGGATCGAAGGCAGACCTGTTGCGCGAGATCGCGTTACAGGTCGATCGGGATATGACGACAGCGTTGCACGACGGCTTGGCGGCGGGCAGCGATCCGGTCACCCAGTTGCGAGCGATCATCACCCGGTTCACCTCCGCGGTGATCACGAACCATCTCACCTTCGCCGTCTACCGAAGCGAGCAGCGCTGGCTGGAACCGACGGTGGCCGAACAAGTCCAGCGCGATGAGCGCGAATTCGTTGCCACCGTCCGGGGCGTCGTCGAAAAGGTGCAGGCGCTGGGGCAGCTCCCGGACGCACCGTCATCGGTGATTACCTTCGCGATTCTCAATATGGTCAGCGAAAGCCATCGCTGGTATCACCACGACGGCTCGCTCGATCCCGCGTCGATCGCCGACGCGTATTGCAGACTCGTCGGGCTGCCCCCTCAGGAATAACGACAGCCCGACGCGATCTGGAATAACGCCGAATCCGACTGTGCCGCAACCGCTGTCGGCGCACCATATCGGCGATCACGCGAATGGTCGACGGCGGGTCCGCGCGCTCGGCGGCGGCGGTCCGCCGTCGATGTCAGTTGTGGTTTGTGCCAGGCCAGTTCCGATGCCGGGTAGTTAGGGTCGAAATTGTCGAGTCGCTGGTTCGAGGACTGTGATGGTGGTGTCGGCTTGGTAGTTGGTGCGGTCGTCACCTGCCCTGGCTCGGTATTTGGAGCTGGCTCGCTCGATGATCCGGGGGCTGACGCGGGTGCGGCGGGCTGGTAGGAGTTGGGTCAGGACAGCGCGGCCGATCGCTTCGACCAGGTCGAGGCGGGTGCCGGCGACGATGTTCGCGGCCTGGATGACTATGTCGCGGGCGGTGTGCAGGGCGATGGTGAAGCTGGCGCGGTCGGGACTGGATGAGCAGGTCCGCGTCGATGGCCGCGATCTGCCCGATCAGGGTGGCGACGGCGAAGTTGCGGTCGGCCAGCAACAGCATGCCCGGTCGTAGGTAGCGGACAAGCGTTGGCGCGTAGCTGGTTTCGCCGATGCCGGCCGGGCCGAACACGGCGTCGACGGTGCGGGTGCCGCAGGCCACCACCGTCAGCAACCGCAGCAGCGGATATCCGGTGCCGCGGTGATTGCCGGATTGGCGGGCATAACGGGTCAGGCGCCGAGCAACGCCACGCCGGCTCGCAGGCCGGGAAGCCATGCGTTCCCAACCACACCAACGAATCCGGAGCCGCTCAATGACCGCCATCGCACCCTCCCTCGATCTGGCCCGTGCCGTGCTGGCCGCCCAGCCGTACGCGTGAAATGTCGAATCGTCCGGTGGGACTACTGGTGGGCTCTGTCCTTGCGGACCTGATCGCTGTGGATCCGCGCGCGCAGGAAGCGAACGTAGCGGCTGTGGCGGCTCTTCGGCGTCGTCCCCGGAACCAGTGCGGTCTCTGCGAGGTCGAGGGAGTCTTCCAATAGGGCGTCGTGCAGCCAGCGCCACGCGAGAGGCCAGGCGAACCGATCTTTTCCGTGGGTTCGCATGATCAACTCGTGCGTCAGGCGAGTGTGTGCGGCGTCCAGCTCTTCCACGACGAATCCGTGCGTCCCGTCGAAACCGGCCGGGCGATGGAACCGGAACTTCACCTCGCGCCCAGGGACGTATTTGACGCAGGTGTAGCGGATCGGCCCGTGGCCGCCGATGGCATCGACTCCCAGCGGGCGATCGAACCGCATGGCGGGCCACTGCTGGATCGGCCACAGCCGGTCGTCGTCGGTGGCCAGCGTGTCGAGCAGCCGGCCCACCGCCTGAGCATCGGCTGCGATAACTCGACTGTGGATATTGCTCACCATGATCCGGGCCTTTCATTTAGCGAGTGCTCTCTAATTGCAATTAGAGGGTAATCTCTAATGCGTGTCAAGGAAGCCCACGCACACTCTGGACTCGCTACTGGACGCCGCTGCCGAGCTGGCCGCGTCCCACGGCGCCGCGGCGGTCACCATGAGCGCGGTTGCGGCCGCCGTGGGCGCGCCGAGCGGCTCGGTCTACTATCGCTTTCCCGACCGGGCGGCGCTGCTGGCACGTTTGTGGCTGCGGAGCGTGGATCGATTCCAGAGCGGGTTCCTCGACGCCTTGCGTATCGACCCTCCGCAGCAAGCTGCGATCCGGGCCGCGCATCACGTGACCGACTGGTCGCGACGGCATCCGACGGAGGCCGCGGTATTGCTCGCGGGTCCGGAAGCCTTCGGGTCCGCGCAGTGGAGTGCCGAATCCCGCGACGTGGCTGCGGCGCAGCAGGCCCGAATCGATGACGCCGTAAGGGAACTCGGCGATCGGCTGGGTTGCCGCAGCCGGGCCGATCGGGAACGGCTGGCTCTGCTGATCATCGAGTTGCCCCATGCGGCCGTGCGGCGATGGGCGCGCAAGGCCGACGCCGACCTGACCGACACCGCCGAGGCCGTCGACCGGATCGTGTGTGACGTGCTCGGTGAAGGTGTCGATGTGCTCTTCGATGCCCCTGCGGATTGCGAGCACGGGGGTTGACGGCGGCGTCGGTGCTCGGTCGGCGCTGTGCTTCGGCCAAGCTCGATCTGTCAGCGAAGGCTGTCGAAACCCCCTGCGGGGTCGAGGTATTGGGCATCGTTCACCCGGTGGAGCAGTTCGGTCATCGTGTGCAGGGCCCGGCCGAGGTTTTCGATCGCGTTGTTCTCGGCGGGGTCGGGGGACCAGGTCGTCGGTTCGGTCATCGTCGGCTCCGAGTCGTGTGTCACCGGTTGGTGGGGATGGCCAGATGGTGGGTGGTGCGGCGCTGGTAGGCGTCGCCGGCGCGGAGCACGGTCGCCTCGTCGAAGTGTTTGCCGCTGATCGACATCGACAGGGGCGTCCCGTCCGCCGATAGTCCGATCGGGAGGGCGAGGGTGGGGTTGCCGAGCGGGTTCCAGTACGGGGTGTGCAGGGATGCGAGCACATCCAGCGGCTGAAACTGATCGATGGCGTCGAGTCGCGGTGCGCCGAGGTGTCCGGTCGGAGTGACAACGAGATCGACGTCGTTGAGCAATTCGGCCATCCGGGTCGCGGCGATCCGCCGGACGCGTTGTGCCTGTAGGTAATCCGAGGCGGAGATTTCCGAACCGGACGCCAGGACGATTCGGGTGGCCCGTCCGTAGTCCATCCAGCGACTGCGCAGTGGCGAACGGTGGTAGGCATGGGCCTCGGCCAGCATGACGACGACATCGATCGCCACCACCTCGGGGTACATCGGAACTTCGACGGGGACGAGGCGGGCCCCGGCCGCGGCGAGGACATCGAGGGCGGCGGTGAACCGCTGCGGCTGGATCAGGTCGATGCCGGCATTGGCGTAGCGGTCGAGGTCGTCGACTCCGATGGTGAGGCCCCCGAGATCGCCGGTGAGTGCGCCTGGGTACTCGTCGACCGGTGCCGTCGCACTGTAGGAATCGGCGGGGTCGTGCCCGGCGACGATCGACAACAGCAGGGCGCAGTCGGCCGCGCTGCGGGCCATCGGTCCCACGTGGTCGAGGGTGTAGCCCAACGGCACCACGCCGGACTTGGGTACGCGGCCGAAGGTGGGTTTGAGCCCGGTGGTTCCCTTGAACGCGGCGGGGATTCGGATGCTTCCGGCCGTGTCGGTACCGATGGCCGCCAGGAACATGCCGGTCGCGAGGCCACTGGCGGATCCGGAACTCGACCCGCCCGCCCAACGCTCGGTGTCCCAGGCGTTGCGTGGAATCGGGAAGGGCTTGTCCGGATCCGGTACGCCGACGGCGAATTCCATGGTGGTGGTCTTGCCAGTGATGATTGCACCGGCGCGCTCGAGCCGCTCCACCACCGCGGAGTCACCGGCGGCCATACCCCACGCGGAGTCGAGCACCTGGCTCTGGGCAGTGGTCGGTCCGTGCGTGCTGGCGAGAATGTCCTTGATGCCCAACGGGATTCCGTCCAGCGGTGCCAGCGGCTGTCCGGCTGCGATCTTGGCATCGACCCGGGCGGCCCGGTCACGAGCGAGATCGTCGAATCGGGCCAGGTACACGCCAATGCGGTCGTCGAGGGCGTCGGCGGCGGCCAGACACTGTTCGAGGAGCTCACTTGCGGTGGTCTCGCCGTGGCGCAGTGCCGCTGCGGCATCGGTGACGGTGGTGATCCGGGTGGTCGTGGTCATGGGTGTCCTCATCGGCAAGGTTGCGGGGTCAGCGATCGAGTCAGATCGATGCGGGGTATGTCACCGAACTTCATGACGACGTCACCGCGAAGAGCGCCGAGGGCATAGTCGACCGCCTGGCCGTCCGAGTCGCGAATCGTCTGCTCCCACAGCAGAATCGGCTCACCCAGCGCAATCTCCAGCAGTCTGGCGGTGCACTCGTCGGCCGCGACGGCCTGCACGGACAGGTCGAAGCCCGCGACAGCCACATCACTGCAATGCAGCAGCGAATAGAAGTCGGTGCGAAACTCTTCCTGGTCGACTCTCGACGCCTCCGGGGAACGGAGGTAGTTGGTGAAGACCGCCATCGGTCGGTCATCGATGAGCAAGACGTAATCGATGCACAGGCAGTCCTCGTCGACCGTGACGCCGTCGAGTCGAGTGGCGACCGCAAGCGGAGCGGGAATCCAGGTCCAGCGCAGAACACGCGGCGTGATGTGACCGTCTGCGAGATATGTCTCGAACAAGTTGCCTTGTGCCGGTAGGACACCCGGCACCACGTACTCCTCCCGGACCGTCATGGTGCCGACTCCTCGCCGTCGTACTACGAGTCCATCGCGGCGCAGCAGATCGAGCGCCTCGCGCACCGCCTCCCGCGATGCCTGATGTTGCGCCATGAGCTCGAATTCGGACGGCAGTCGGCCGTCGACGAAAGCGCCCCGGCGAATCTCGGCCCGCAACAGGTCGCGCACCCGCCGCCCCGCCAATTGGGCGGACCCGGGCATCACCTGGTCGACTCCACTCTGGAGCCTCGAACGGCAGGACCGGTTGTCGATGTCCGCAACCGGAGCCCGGTGCTGTCGATGATCGTGCATGAGGCCAGGCTGCGTGCTCGCACCGTTACGCGGCGCAGTATGGAGTTAACGTTGAGTTACGCCGGAATCTTCGCTACGCGCGACACTATCTACCTGCGAAAACGTCCTTCCGGCAACGGTGTTTCGCGGGTTGATCAACAGGTCGCTCTGTGGTGTGTTCCACCGCCAACGAAGACGGCGGCTTCTGTCCTCACCTTTCCACCGTATAACTCGCAAATGTATTCCGCTCCTTCATTTTTCGAGAACAGAGTTCGCCTCGGCGGAACCGCGCGGGGCGGGGTGATCAGGTGACAACCTGTCGATCCGACTCTGCCGTCGCGCAGCGACTTCGCCGTAGATCAACGGCTGTGGGGCGATCTCGCTCGGGCCGCGCGGTCCGGTGCTTGTGTGGTGAGCAGGGTGTCGGACGCAGCGTCATCATCGCGATGGCCAACGGGGCGTAGGTGAAGCTGCACGTCGCGGCCCCGAGGGGGCCGGTGGTATGCGGGCCGGCCGGGCCGAGCACGCCTGCGGCCGCTGCCACGGCGGCCGCGCGGTAGGCAGGTTTCCGATCCCGTGGCCGAGGGCTTCGACTGGGGGTCACCGAGTTTTCTCCCTTGGGAGTGACAACCGAGCGGCCTGTAGGACGGTGAGCAGGTAGCCGGAAGTCGGCAGACGGCACGGCGACGTCGTCGGGCGCGGATTTATCGGGTCGCGGGTAGGATTGGGGGTATGACTCGTCGGACTACGAAGGTTTCGCTGTCGCTGGAGTCCAGCGCGTGGGAGATCGCCGAACGCGAGGCCGGCCTGGCCGGGATGTCACCGTCGGCGTGGATCTCGAAAGCCTGCCGGGACAAGGCGATTCGCGACTTCCGGCCGGTGATGAAGCCGGTCGCCGAGGCGGACGCGGCCGCTGAATACGAGGCGGAACAGGCCGCTGCCGAGGCTGCCGAGGCTACGCGCCGCGACAAGGGCGCTGCGTGAGGCGCGGGGACATCCATTATTACGGACAACCCGGTGCGGCGCTGACGAAGATCGTGCTGCTGGCCTCCAACCAGGCGGTGCTCGACAGTGAACGACCCTGGTTCATGGGCCTGGACCTGCTCGACGAAGGTGACGGTGACCTGCTGACCGTGCCGATCCCTGAGCGCGGGTGGGTCAACACGGCCGCGACGCATCGCCTGTATCGCCCATGGGTGGGTGAACGGGTCGCCAGCACCGCCCCTGAAACCATGGGGCGGGTCGAAGAGGCGCTGCGCGCGTCGCTGGACCTGTAGCCCGTGGGAGTTTCGTCCGGTCTGTAACTTGTTGCCCGGCAACGGCGCCCGGCACCGGCTTTCGACATCGTCGGAATACCCGCCGATCACGCATATAGGTCTCCTCCGGCCGAGCGCGTTGATCAGCGAGCCCTGACCACCGAAAGTCAGTCCGCTGCACACCATCTGCGGAACGTCGCTGAGCCTTCTCGCCGATCGCGAGCAGCCGGACTGCCCGAACTCGATCAAGGAGTCCATCAGCGCTGTCGAGGCGTTCTCGGCACCGATCACCGGCAAGAACACCCTCGGGGCGGCACTGACTCACCTGAAGAAGACCGACAACTTCGCGCATCCAGCATTGCTGGACGCGTGGTCGAAGCTCTACGGATGGACCAGCGACGAGGACGGAGTCCGGCATGGCGGGGAGACGGTGCCCGCCGAACGGATCACTCAGGCACTGGCGCGGTACGTGCTCATCAGCTGCTCGGCCTTCATCAACCTCATGACCGCCGAACAGGCAGCAGGCCGGCTGACCGTGTAACCAGACACCGACTTCGCAATACACTTTTCGACACGGGACCCGAACCACAATCCTGCCGATTCATGTTCGGGTGCCGTCGTGTTGGGAACCCACCATCGTTTCCGAACACCTCGGCTTGGGTCGCCGCGTCCGCACCTCGGGCAAAGAACCTATGTCGAGCGCGGTTCGAGCACCCCCAATTCCTTTGTCTTGACACCCCTTCCACCCCACTCCAAGTATGAAACAACTGCATTTCATATGGGGTCCGGCGGAATCCGGGCCCTGCTCGGGAGGAAACCTTGATCAACCGACTGGCACCCCTGACCGCGATCGCCACAGGTGCACTGTTCTTCCCCGCACTCCTTGCGCCCCCGGCATCGGCGGCAATCGGCGATTTCACCGCCGAGACCATGTACGGCAACCCCGAGGTAGGCAGCCTCGTCCCCTGCACCACCGCGGGGAAATATTGCCTGGTCGGCGCCTGGTTGGTAGGTGAGGACCAGCACACCCCCGCATCACTGACCCTCAACGGCCGCCTGGTCGCGAGGACCGACGACGGCAGCATCTGGCTGAAATATGACTGGACGCCCGCCACCACGGGCACCTACACCTTCACCGCAACCCAGGGCGCATCGACCAAAACCATTACCGTTGACATCACGAAGGTCGCCGACACCGGATCCTCGAACCTGTTCCCCACAGGCTCGGCCAGCTGACAAAACGCGGCCCGCGCCTCCATCGACCGGACCACGTCGGCCGCAACGGCCTCATCATCAATAGGCCACGGAAAACATGGCTCCCGAGCACAACTGACCTTCCGCCGCGGGCGGTCGGCCATCGTTTCCGAACAGCGTCTTCTTGGGGTCCCGGTAGAGCTCGCCGAAATCCAACGAAGTTGGATAGATGCCCTGATCAAGGCAGTATTCGCAGCGCTCCGACGCTCAGCATCGGACGCGAGAAATTCGCATCCAATGCGACCCGGCGGTACTCGGTTCGTCCGGATACCTTCGTTCGCGAGACATCCTCAGCGACAGTGTCTTTCGCAGGTCGAACCCATAACGCATTCCGTGACGCGGCAACGTCAAGCGGTCAGTTGGCACTGCAGATGCGAGTCTCATCGATAGGATCTGCCGTATGTCGATCAGGGTGGGAGCAGTTCATCGGATTCATAGGTTGCTGTCGAGCGCATGTGCGGCGGCCGCTGTGGCCGGACTGATCGCGACCGCTCCGGTCGCGCACGCGGAGACAGATGGCGCTTCGTGCGCGCAGGGCTGGCAAGCCGATATTCTCGCGTCGGGTCTGGGTGGTCTGGAGAATCTCGAGCCCGACGGGGGCGGCGGCTTCTACGTGTCCGGCATTGTCAAAGGCGTCCTGTACCACGTCGATTCCAGCGGCGAGGTCACCGCGCTGCTGTCGGGTCTGGACAATCCGGCTGGGTTGCGGCTGATCGGTGACGATCTGTACTTCCTGACCGGCGACGGCACCGCGTTCACCGGCACCGGCACCCTGCGACGCTACAACGTGACCACCGGCGCGGTGACCACGCTGTTGACCGGGCTGGTTCAACCCAACGGGTTGCTGCTGCTTCCCGACGGAGACCTGCTCATCTCCCACCTGTCGATTCCCATACCGGTGGGCATGAGCCGGTACCGGCCGTCCACCGGTGAACTCACCCCGCACTGGTCGAATACGCCCTACCCCAACGGTATTGCGCTGACAGCGGACCAGACAGCCATCTACACCGAGAACGACTTCACCTCGCAGGTGCTGAGAATTCCGCTGGATGCGCCGACGGCCGCCACTGTGGTCGCCGGCGTTCACGACGGCCTCTTCCCGGGCCTCGACGACATCGAGGCCACCCAAGCCGGGCAGCTCTATCTCGCTGGCGACACCTCCGGCAGCGTCTACAGCATGGATCCGGCGACGGGCTCCACCTGCACCATCGCAACCGGCTGGCAGACCCCGAGCCCGATGCTGCCCAACGGCCCGACCTCGGTCCGGATCGCCCGCGACGGACAGGACTGGGCGCTGTATGTCACCAGCATCGACGGCAACCTACGCCGCCTGCGTCCCCCGCCCGGGGTCGACCTCACACCCGTACTCGTCGACACCGGCGTCGCACCCCAGGCCTAGCCTGAATCGGGGGTCACAGTGCTGCTTCGGCGGCGCGGACAGCGCGGACGAGGGTGGCGGTGGCGTAGCGCCGCCAAACGGGTGCGACCGCAAGGCGGATGAACCAGTACCGACCTGGGCGTGGATGGAACGAATAAGTCCAGCGGACAAGGCAATCCGAACCGTTCGGGGTGAAGGTCCACTCTCCACGCACCTTTTCGACCAGAAGACGCAGCGGGCCGGTGAAATCGGTAATTTCGTAGGCGAAGCTGTGGGGCCGGGTATAGGCGATGAGGCGTTCGCGGGCCGTGGAGCCGTCGGACAGGACCGGAATGCGGGTGTTGCCAATGGTGTCCCATGGCCCGGACTGGTCGCGGACACCGTCGACGCCGGGCAGGGGTCCCATTCCGGTGAAGATGGTGGTCAGGTCGATCGGCTCGATGATGTCGAAGGCGGTCTCCGGTGAAGTGCGGCAGGGGGATTCGACGGTCACCGGCACATATCCGAGGCTCATACCGCCTATTGTGCCCTTGATTCAGTACCAGGCTGGGGCTCGTGCACCGCGGGCCCGATCGCGTCGGTATGTGTTGCTGACGTTCCGGTGATCCGCCACCGGCGGAGCCGGCCACACAAGTGCATGGCAACGAATAGTTCTGTGCCGCAACATTGTTCACGACGCCAGTGGTGGCATCACCGGCGGGCGCGGGGCGTGCGGCCTGGCGCTGCGCCACACGAGATCCGGCCGGCGCTCAGCTGTTATGCACCCGTCCTGGGACCGATTCGATCAGTTCCGTGCAGCCAGAGCGTACATTTGGGCGCTCGGGCCCCAGCCGGACCGGCCGACGGCGAGCTGTGGGCACCGGCGATCGTATCGGGCGGTTGGCCCCAGAACGAATCGCTGGGGCGTCGTGCCTACCCGTGTCGTGCTACGTCCTCACACAGGATGCGCGGCCAGCGTGCGAGATCGGCCGGTGTGTGCGCCACTTCCAGTGTGGCCTTCGGCAGCAGGTCCACCAGCGCCTCGGCGGTCGACACCGGATGGGCGGGGTCGTCGATCCAGGCCAACACCGTGGTCGGCACCTCGATCGCGGCGATCGCCTCGGGGGCGGGCAGGTCGCTCATCGCTGCCCCGCGGAACAGTGAGGGCAGTAGGTGCTCGGCGACATCCGGCACGGTTTCCGGCGTTCCGGCGGTGGCCGGCGGGCGAGGCACGGTGAGATCGGCACCGAGGAAGGCGTCGAGTCCCTGCTCCTCGATCAAGCGGGCATTCTTCCGGTAGATGTCGGCCTTCGCGGCGCGGGTGCGCCAGGCGGTCGCGGGCACCAGCAGGGTGAGGCCGGCGAATCGGCCAGGATCGCGGACAGCGGCATGCAGCAGTGTCCCGGTGCCCATCGACGGTCCGACACCGTGCACCTGTTCACCGGGGAACCAGTGGTCGAGCAGGTTCAGCAGGTCATCGGCCAGAACCGGCCACCGATAGTCCTCGGGGACGGTACGGCCCGTCGAATGGCCGTGGCCGCGCGCGTCGTACCGCAGCAGTCGGGTTCCGCTGAGTCCGCGGCCGAGATCGAGGTCCATCAGACGGTCGCGGTGGCGGCTGGAGGTGAGGCCGTGGAGTTGGACGACGGGGTGGCCGCCCTCGTCGCTCAATTCCACGTCGAGGTCGGCGCCGGGAACACGGAAGGTCGGCACGGCGGCTCCAGGGTGCTGGTGAGACGGCGATCGCTCGGGAAGGAGCCTAGGATACCGTCATGCGGCTGACCAACGTCGCGCACTTGCGCCTGCCGTTCGGCCGCCTGCTGGGCTTCGACGTCACTGCGGGTCGATTGGGCCGGTCACTTCCCGTGTCCTTCGACCAGCGACGCCACGTCGGCGCCGGCGACCGAGCGGGATCCTGGATGGCGTTGTCCTTCAGGCTCTCCGCGCCGGTACCGCCCGACGAGCTCGCGACCGCCTGGCTGGCGGTGATCGAGCGGCACGGCACGCTGCGATCGGTCTTCGTGCCCGGCGCGGACGGCGAGCCGCGGCTGCACGAGGTCGATATCCTCCCCGGCGGCTGGGTCGAGCATGTGATCGCTCCGGGGCAGGCGGTCAACGATGCGCTCCGCGCCGTGCTCGACCGTGCTTGCTCACCGTACGGTCGTCCGTCGTACCGGCTCTGCGTGCTCGAGACCGCGGTAGGGCCGACCGTGGTGATCGCCGCCGACCACGCGCACGTCGACATGTGGTCGATGCTGGTGATCGCGCGCGACCTGCTCACCGCGCTGGCCGCGGTGCAGAAGGGTCGTGCACCGTCGTTGCCGCCCGCCCCCGCCTTCGCGGAGCACACCCGCGCGCTGCGGGACCGCCCGCCGGCACCCGACGAGGTGCACCGCCGCTGGGCCGAGGTGTTGGCGGGCAGCGGCGATGTGATGCCACGGTTCCCGCTGCCGCTGGGTGAGGCGACGTTGCAGGAGGAGCGCGTGGAGGTGCGCGATGTCCTCGACGTCGACGACAGCGCCGCGTTCTCGGCGCAGGCCCGCGACGACGGCGTCTCGACCCTGGCGCTGGTGGTCGGGGCGATGACCGAGGTGACCCACGAGTTGGCCGGCACCGCACTGCGGGCCGTGTTTCCGGTGCACAGTCGGTACGACACCACCTGGCACGACTCGGTGGGGTGGTTCATCACCAACTCGGTACTCGAGTCGGCCGACCCCGATCCCCGTGCCAGCGCGGAGGCGGTGAAGGAGGCCGTCCGGATGGGGTCCTGGCCACTGGAGGACATCCTGCGTCCGTGGGGCGGGATGCCCGAGGCGCCGGGGATGTTCGCGATTTCGTGGCTGGACCTGCGTCGGCTGCCGGTGCGAGTCGACGCGACCGGATTGGAGGCGCAGTACGTCGGCGCGACGATTCGAACCGACGGCGTGATGCTCTGGTTCATCCTCGACGAGGCGGGGCTGCACCTGCGCTGCCGGTATCCGGACACTCCCGAAGCCCGGCGGCACGTCGGCGCCTGGCTGGACACGCTGATCGCCCGACTGCAGTCACGGGCACGGGCTTCGGTCGGTGGTCGGCTCCGACTCGGCGACCGGATCTATCGTGTGCAGCGGGCGGGGCGTGCCGACGTGCCAGCGCTGGTCGCGCTGCTCTCCGACGACGAGATCGGCCGTACCCGCGAAGGTTTCGAAATTGCCCGCTACGAGGAGGCATACGACGCCGTCACCAGGGACCCGTCGCACTATCTGGCCGTGGTCCGGGACGAGGGCGACCGGATCGTCGGCACCATGCAGCTCACCATCATTCCGGGGCTGTCCCGCGGCGGCGCCACCCGCCTCCAGATCGAGGGAGTCCGGGTCGCTGCCTCGGAACGCTCTCGCGGCATCGGAACCGCGATGCTCGAGTGGGCACACGACCACGGCAGGCACCGAGGTGCGACGCTCGCGCAGGTCACCACAGACCGGGTGCGCGAGCGGGCTCACGCCTTTTATGCGCGGCTCGGGTACGACAACAGTCACGTCGGGCTGAAGCGGGCGCTCTGACCGATTCCCGGCGCTCGCTCAGGGGCGCGAGAGGGGCGCCAGTAGCGGACGCCCTGGGCCGCGGGCCGTTTCGGTGTCGGCCGCGACCGAATCATGCGACTGTCGTTGCAGTACTAGGAGCTACCGGTGTTGAGCATCCGATCGATCTGGCTGCAACCGATGGGCCGGGGGCGCGGGGTGTCCGGTGTGGATCCGGCGGGTGCGGGCTGGACGTCCAGTGTGATCGCCATGGTGTTCTTGCCGTCATTGGTGGTGAGGACGTGGCGGCCGGCCGTCGACGGGATCCAGCTCACACCCGCGACCGGGGCGAGCGGGATCTCTGGATTGCCTTTCGAGATATTGCTTCCGATGCACACGCCGTTGTCGTAGAAGCTCACGAATTCCGCCCCGTAGGAGGTTGTTGCGCTGAGAACGTAATAGGTTCCGACGTAATAGGTTTGACCAGCAGGATTGATCGTGAACGCGACAATATCGGCGGATGCGGCGGGTGCGCCGGCCGCGACGGTGGCTACCGTCGCAGCCAGTCCTGTCAATCCCCAGCCGATTCGGTGGCCGGGGCGGGAATGTGTGGTCATCGATTCCTGTTTCGGGTTTCCGAGGTTTGTGGGTCGAGGAACGCTACCGTCAGGAACGACTGAAACGTGGCGTTTTCAGTATTTGGGGTTTGCCCCGACTTTCAGGGGGTCATCTGTTGGGGCTCAGCCTTCTTCGCGACGCAGCGTGCGCTGCGGGTGATCGAGTGTGATCGAGTTCCTGCGCTGGCTGGTTCACGGGCCTGACGATCTACCGCAACCGACTGCCGACGCCAATCACATGAGACAGCACGCCTAGAAGCTGCCGAGATCACCGCGAGACAAAGGCCTTTCGAACACACTGGAATCGGCATTACGGGACGTTCAGACACCTGCGAACTCCAAGGCCACAGGACCCCACATTCGGCCTCATCGGCGGGACCTGACGGTACGAGAACACCGCGATCTACCGCCGCGAGTCGCAGTATTCCGGCCGGGTCTTGTGGCGCTGGAGTGTGCCCCAGCACCACACATCTCTCCGAACATCTCGGCCGATCGTGTCAGTCTCGCGAGTCAACCTCAGGCCGACGGTCGGCGGGGAATGGGGCGCCCCGGTCCGGCCCAATCTTTCACCCCGACTCGGCACACGAGCGGTGGTCCAGGCCCACCCGCTGAAAGGCCGGGACAGCCTCGACATCATGGCCGAACCGCCGCCGATACGCGTGCGAGACGTCGGCTCTGCCGTGAGGGAGTGAACACGGCAGCGAACACGAACCCGGAGCGAACACGCACCGCGCTCCAGTAGCGTCCGCGCGGATCGATGGCGCGGGCCTACGCCGATAACTCCGCCGAGGAGCTGGCGATGGCCGGGCGGGTGCTCGCTCGAGTGACCACCCGGCTCAACGCGGTGCTGGAAACCGCGTGACCCGTCGCCTGTGTCGATCTGTTACCTGCGGGTACGCCTGAAATTACCGAGGCAGGGAGAAAACAATGACTCAGCAGGACGTGGTGAACGCATTGATGGATCGGGCGGGCACGGGCTACGCGGCCGAGGCCGGAATAAACCTGGCCGATAAACCCGCTCCACTGTTCCAACTGCTCATGCTCGCCGAATTGCTCAGCACCAGGATCTCCGCCGATATCGCCGTCGCTGCCGCCAAGGAGCTGGTCAGCACCGGATATCGCACCCCACAGCGGGTCGCCGACGCCGACTGGCAGGAACTGGTCGACGCACTCGGCCGCGCCCACTACAAGCGCTACGACGAAAGTACGGCTTCCCGCCTGGGGGATATCGCTTCCCGCATCCTGGACCGCTACGGCGGCGACCTGCGCAAACTGGCCGACGAAGCGGAGCACGACCCGGCCCGCGCCGCCCAATTGCTGCAACAGTTCCAGGGGATCGGCCCCGCCGGCAGCGATATCTTCCTGCGCGAAGTCCAAGACATATGGACCTGGGCGCGACCGCATTTCGACGAACGCGCGCTGCGCGGCGCCGAACGCGTCCGACTCCCCGCCGACCCGGAGCGACTGGCCGACCTCGCCCCCGAAAACCACACCGCCGACCTGGCCGCGGCGCTGGTTCGCGTCACCCTGAACAACGAGATCGCCGATCAGGTCCTCGCCGCAACCTCGTCCCGGCCTAACCGTCGCTAGCTTCAGTCGACTCGAGTGCGAAGTAATGCCGCATGACGCAGGTGCCGGAAGATCAACGAGCAGAGCGCCCCACGGCCGCCGGCAGTGCGCATGCCGAGTTGAGGGCGTGTTCAATCCGGCAACCGACATGTTCGACCCGCCGCTGAGTCCGGCCGAGGCGAAGCGGATATTGCTGATGAGACCTGATGTCCTCCAGCGGTTTCCGGATGTGTTCCCGTTCAACGAACTGAGCATGTAGTCAGCGGTAGCGCACTATTTTGCCGCAATACCGCCGAAGATCGATGGCAGCGGGGGCGGCCCGGTCCGCGTTGGGCCCGTTGGGGTCCAGCGGCAAGTGCTGCGGTAGCAACGGCATTGCAAACCTCAGGCGGGTCTGGCGGTCTCCCAGGCCGCTTCGATCATCCGGAAGATTTCGTCCACCGCGGCCTGTGGATCGGCTGCCTCACGGGCCAGTGAGTAAGCGTCGATCACGAACCGCGCGATCGCCTGGCATGCCGTGCTGGTGGGCGGCTGGCCGAGGTCCGCGGCGATAGCCGCCGCCAGCGACTTCGCATGGCGCAGCCGCATCGACTCCTCGTACTCGCGCAGGGCGGGTGTCCGGTCGATCAGATGCCAGATCGGCGCGGCGCCCTCGGCCGCGCAGTGCCGCACCATTGCGTGGATCTCGTGCCGCAGCGCGGGGATCAGTGGCTCGTCCGCCGACCTGCCGGTGACCGCCTGGGTGAGGCGCTGCTCGAAGTTCTCGTCCTGCTCGAAGACGAGGGCCTCTTTCGAGTCGAAGTGGGAGAAGACGGTGGTGACGGCCACGTCGGCCTCGGCAGCGACGTCGCGGATGCCCACCGCGTCGTATCCGCGTTCTAAAAACAGTGCGAGCGCGGTGTCGGCGATCTTCTGGCGGGTCGCGGCCTTCTTGCGCTCACGACGCCCGGTCGGCACGGTCATCGCTTGATGCTATCAGCTGCAAAAATGCATCGGTTTCGAACTCCTAACGGTTAGGCAAGCGAAGGTAGCGCCACCAGATACGAAATAACAACCGTTGCAAAACGCTAACCGTTAGTCATAACGTGTAGGCATGAAAGCAATGCGCTTCGCCGAGTACGGCGGCCCGGAAGTCCTGAAACCGGTAGAGGTGGCCGAGCCCCACGCCGGCCCCGGCCAGATACGCATCGCCGTGCGGGCGGCGGGAGTGAACCCGCATGATTGGCGGGTCCGCGAGGGACAGTTCCGGCGGATTCATCCGATCCCGCTGCCTGCCGGCGTCGGACAGGACGCATCCGGCGTGGTGGACGAGATCGGCGACGGCGTAGTCGGCATCGAGGTCGGTGAGCCCGTATTCGGCCGGGGTTCGAACACCTATGCCGAGTTCGCCGTCCTGTCCTCCTGGGCGCGCATACCCGAGGGGCTGAGCTTCGCCGAGGCGGTGGGGTACCCGTCGGTGGTCGAGACCGCGATACGGATCATCCGTCTGGTCGGCGTCCAGCCGGGGCAGACGCTGCTGGTCAGCGGCGCAGCGGGCGGAGTCGGGTCGGCGGTGTTGCAGATCGCCCGCGAGCGGGGAATCAAGGTGATCGGCACGGCCGGTGCCGCGAACCAGGACTACGTGCGAAGCCTGGGAGCCGTCGCCATCACCTACGACGCAGGTTGGGAGGAGCGAGCACGCCGGCTCGGCACCGTCGACGCCGCCCTCGACCTCAACGGCGCGGGTGTCATCCGCGGACTCCTCGACCTGACCGGAGACCCGGACAAAGTGATCACCATCGCCGACCTCGAGGCGCCGATGCTCGGTATCCGATTCGCCGGTGTCGGCGGCAACATGCCCGAAGCTCTCGCCGCGGCCGTCGACCTCATCGCGCGCGGGAAGCTCCACATCCCGGTCGACCGGTCATATCCCCTCACCGAGGCCGCGTCCGCGCACGCCGACAGCCAGGCCGGGCACACCCGCGGACGCCGGGTCCTGCTCGTCTGAACCGCTCGTGCCCGGGCCATGGACCATGACCGTCGCGACCGCCCGGTCCTGCCGCGATCGGGCGGGGTCAGCCTGCGCCGAGGTGGGTGAGATGCGCGCGTTGCACGCCGCGGTAGATCGGCATGGTGGCGACTTCGACGCTGCGAGCATCGAGCTCGTCGAGGAACGCCGGAAGGTGGCGCATCGCGCCGGTCGGGAGATCGTGCAGGACGACCAGGTGGCGTCCATGACGACCCCAGGGAACCTGAACGCAGTTGATGGGGTGGCACTGTGTGGTGCCACCCATCAACTCACGTCGAGACGCAACCTATTGGTGTTGATCTTCAGGCCGGGGTTGGCCGCGGATCGACTTGATCGGCTGCGCGTACGACCGCGTGGCCGGAGAAGATCGCCCTTCAATAGGGTGGACCTCTCAGAGGTCAAACGTCCCGGATACCGGCTGATCTTCAGAGGTTGACAGCAGGCTGTCGAGGGCTTGCCGGGATCGTTCCAGTCGGTTGATCGCCTCCGACATGCGGGACCGTTCGCGCGCGAGGTATCCGGCCATCTCCGGGCAGGTCGCGTGCAGCTGACCGGCCCGGTACTCGGTGCACGGGAGCACGATTGCGATGGTCGCGGTGTTCAGGCCCGCGGCCAGCAGTGCGCGGATGATCCCGACCCGGATCACGTCGGCGTCCTCGAACATGCGGTGCCCGCCGGACGTGCGCCGAGGCGACAGCAGCCCCCGTTGTTCGTAGTACCGCAGCAGTCGGTCCGGGACCTCCGTGCGGGCCGCCAGCTCCCCGATCTGCATGTGTGGCCTCCGTCACTCCGGCTTGATCCTGACATGGATGTCAGGTCCTAACGTCGTGGCATCCAACACGGGACGACGGAAGGAGATTCCCATGTCAGGAGCGGTCATCATCGGTGCGGGTCCGGGTCTGGGGGCCGCGGTGGCGCGCCGGTTCACACGCGAGGACCTGCCGGTCGCGCTGATCGCGCGAGGTGCGGGGGTAGCGGATCTGGCGGCGGCGATCGAAACGGACGGCGGGACGGCCGTGGCCCTGCGCGCCGACGCCACCGACGGTTTGGCCATTCGGGCCGCCCTCGACGCGGCGGTGGACGCCCACGGGGTGCCGGACGTGCTGGTCTACAACGCCGCGATCATCCAGCGCGACCGGCCCGGCGAGCTGAGTCGCGAGCAGCACCTGCGCGCCTGGGAGGTGAACGTGCTCGGCGCGATGGACGCCGCCGGCCACCTCGCGCCGGCGATGGCCGGGCACGGCGGCGGCACGATCCTGCTCACCGGCGGCATGCCGCTGCCTGACGCCCGCTACGCCAGCCTGTCCCTCGGCAAGGCTGGACTCCGGGCGCTCACCGCGCTGCTCGACCAGCAGTACCGGCCGGGCGGGGTCCACGTCGCCACCGTCATCGTCGACTGCCACATGGTGCCCGGCACCGACTCCGACCCCGATCTCGTCGCCGAGCACTATTGGACGTTGCATCAGCAGCCGAAGGACCGGTGGCAGCAGGAGGTCGTGCACACGGGCTCGACTCCGGTCTGAACGGCGGGCCGTTGCTGCGTAGCCGGCAACTGACACGCCTTCGCCTTGCGCCGGCTGACGATAGAGCTGTAGCCCGTCCACTGGCAGTGAATGATCCCCAGGCCCTCTAGTGCCTCATCGTTTTCCGAACACGCCAGCGACATGGGCGGACTGGCTGGGGAGCCGATAACGACCTCATCATCAGGGGGCCACGATCGGGCACCGAGCGGTTGAGAAGGCCGATCTGTTGGTATGCGCTGAGATGTCGGCGCAGCACACGACCCCCGACGGCTGAGCCGATACGAGGGTCACGCCCCACGTGCACTACCGCGACGCTGGGGCGGGACCCTTGTCCAGATTCGCCCCGCGCATGGGCGTGGCGGGTGGTTTGCGGGGGTACGCGGATTTATGAAAAGACCTGGTCACTCGACATCCGCCAGTAGCGCACCGGCCCGCCGACATCCGGAAACGATGGTCGTCGGGGCCGGGGGGACTATCGGAGGCCGTGGACCTCGGGCCAGGCTTCTCGTGGGTCGCGAGAGTACCAGTGCCCGGTCCATTCCTGTTTGATGTCCCAGGCCGCGTAGAAGTCGTCGTCGTCGGGCAGTTCGGGTGTGTAGGCGAATGATGGGCCGGGGCCGTGGTAGCGGCGGGATCGTTGCACCGCTCGTGCCGCGCTCTCTGCCCGGTAGGCGCGAGCGATGATCCGCGCCTCGCGGTAGTCGCGGTCGTCATAGCCGTCGTCGAGGGGGTAGTGCAGGTGGTAGGCCAAGCGCGCGGTCTCGGGGCTGCGGTCGTAGAGCCAGTGGATCCAGGCCGGGACCGCCGGCGCGGCCAGGGCACGATCGGCGAACCCGCTGCGCGCGGTCGGACTGTCGGGATCGCGGTGCGCGGCCTCCCGGACCCAGGCCACCGCGGCACCGTCCATGACCACCCGCTCACGCCGATCCCGATTCATAGCGAAAGACTCTAACCAGCCCAGGAGGGCTCGACGCGGTACGACATCGCACGTGGCCGAGACTGTTCGTAGATCTGTTCCTCATGCCCCGGCGTGATCGCCGACAACCTCCAGCCTCGGTGATGCCTGTCCGATGTGGGTCAGGCGGTGAGCTCGAGGGTGATGAGGGTGAAGCCCGTGTCGGGGTCGAGGTGGCGGGTGATTTCACGGAAACCCAAGCGGGCGTAGAAGGCTCGGGCGCTGGAGTTGAGCTCGAACACGTCGAGTGTCACCGTCGCAGTTCCCGAGCACAACTGACCTTGCGCCGCGGCGGTTGGCCATCGCTTTCCGAACGCTGGTACGTCAAGGGCCTCGGAGCCGCCCGCGGCCGCGCCACCGGCTGCCGCCGACTGGGACCGAGGCCTGCAGGCGATCGCGGGTGGCCCTGAGCTCATCGGTAGTCGTGTGGGACGGCCAGCATCTTGAGGGTCATCACCCAGCCCGCGCCCAGGACGGCGCCGCCAGCCGCGGCGGTGGGCACCGACCGTGTCAATGCGGTCAAGCCCACGAAAAAGATTATGCACGCGACCGCCGCCAGAGCAGTGCCGGTGAGATCCGCGCTCGTCGTATTCGAGGTCCGATTACGTGAGTTGATGATCATGACACTAGAGTTGCCCGAATAGTAATTTATTAAACTGTGATACAACATCCTGTGATGTGCATTGCGCATATCAGCTGGTAGTGGGCATGAAATTTATATGGCTCAACGACCGATCGGCTGTCGTCGTCTTCTTGAACCGAGTTTCGATTCGTGTCACGGTGGGTAATAGCCCCGGTATTTCCTGGTTGAACAGCTCTTTCGAGGAATGTGGACGGTGGTCTCCAACGCTCGGGTGGCTGCCGATCCGTGTGCGCGTTCTACCCGCACGCACCGGATTTACCGAAGGAAGCATCAGAGACGCGGCTGCGATGGACGCAACTCTTCGCACAGTGCTTGTCGCATCGCGCCGACCGGCATTTCCCGGCACAGAGCTGTGGCTGTAGCGGTGGGGCACCTCCGTCGCCATGGCGGGGGACGACGCGATCGCCGACAACCGCCCGCCCCGGTGATGCCCGTGCGATCGGGCCAAACCCCAGAATGACAAAAGGATGCCTGTTCCAGGCGCAGTGCGCTGCAACACGCAGAGCACTACGCCTTGCCGTCCGCCCTCGGTGGTGTTGACGCACCTCAGGCCGACATCGCTGTCGATGTCCTCGGGCGAAGCGGACAATCAGGTCATGGATTCGCGCGCCGAGTCATCCCGCGTATCGCGAGGGCGGGCAGCTGGGCCACCTGTCTCGCCGGGCCCGTGGACCGGTAGTTTCCGGTTCTGGTTCGCCACGCGGCGCTGGGAGTGGTCACCGGAGGTGTACAAGATGCACGGCTACGCCCCCGGCGAGGTCGAGCCGACGACCGATCTGCTGCTGGCGCACAAGCATCCCGGCGACCGTGAGCAGGTCGCCGAGATCATCTCTCGTTCCATCGCGCATGGCGAGCCGTTCTCGAGCCGGCATCGGTTCATCGATTACCCACGGCCAGGAGCATCAGGTGATGGTGGTCGCCGACCGCATCCTCGATGAGGACGGGCGCCCGGTCGGCACTGCGGGGTTCTACATCGATCTCTCGGGCACGCTCGCCGATGCCGGGCAGTATGCCCTCGACACGCAACTGCCGGGCCTGATGGACGCGCGCGCCACGATCGAGCAGGCCAAAGGCGTGCTCATGCACATGTATCAGGTCAACAGCGAGCAGGCCTTCCAGTTGCTGCGGTGGCGCTCGCAGGAGACCGGGGTCGAACTCCGGGCGCTGGCCGAGCAACTGCTGGCCGAACTATCGAGCGTGCCGCCCCCGGCGGAGGCCCTGGCCAGGTTCGATCACCTGCTACTGACCCTGCACGAACGCATCCCCGCCGACCCCACGCTGCCGATCGCTGCCGAAGGCAGTGACGTCGAGCAGTGACCAATCGTTCTTCGTTTTCCGAACGAGGCGTCGACACTTGCACGCGGACACCGCAATCCGGACATGAGTGCAGGCGCATCGCAACGCCGGCGTCCGTGTGCGAGTGGGGGTTTCGGGTGGAAAGGGCTCGAACCGGGTCAGAGGTGGTTCTCCTGGACCTGCTTCAGAGGTACTGCATCGGGCAAGACCTGATCGGGGGATGCCGCGGTGGCCCGGGTCTGGGAAGGGAAGGGAGCGGCAGAGGGGGAGCGGAGTGCGTGGAAAGGGAGCAGACTGGACGACAGAAAGGTCATCATGCGAGCGATACAGGGCCTGCTCAATGTGGTGTTGGGGATCGTGACGGCCGTGCTCGGCACGGTAGTCGGGTTGCTCGCGACCGTGGTGTGGATTCTCGGTGCGGTGTTGTGCGCGACGATCCTCCTGATCCCGCTGGGACTTCCTGTCATCAAGCTCGCCAACCGTCTGTTCGGTTCTGCTCGACAGTTGATGCATATCCCCTGACGCACCTCCCCGACGTGAATTGCCATCCGAACATGCCGGGGCATTCGAGGGGAGAGACGCTACTGACACGTTTCGCCACGAGGGCCAACTGACATCCATGCGATGTGGTCAGTGGGGGATGCGTTCGTGGAGGGTGAGCAGGATGTGGTCGAAGGCCGACACCGTGGCGGGCTCGGCCGGTGGCACGGCGGACAGCTCACGCAGCAGTTGCTCGGCCAGGGCGCGGAGTTTGGTGTTGGTTTCCTGGGAGCGCCACACGAGTAGTTTGAATGCTTGTTCGTCGCTGATGCGGTACATGCGCATCAG
>NZ_JBEXJI010000035.1:0-101437 GCF_040609015.1 Nocardia sp. NPDC004860
GCAGGATGCCCTTGGGCTTTCCGGTGGTGCCGGAGGTGTAGAGGATGAACAGCGGGTGCTCGGCGTCGAAGGCCTGCGCCTCGTGCTCGGGGGAGGCGTCGGAAACCGTGTTGTGCCACCACAGATCACGCCCCTCGGTCCAGGGCGTCTCGATTCCCGTGCGCTGCACTACCAGCACGTGCTCGACACTCGAATCACCCTCGGCCAGGGCTTCGTCCACGGCAGCCTTGAGCGGGGCCGGCTTGCCGCGCCGCCACTGGCCGTCGGTGGTGACGACCAGCTTGGCCGCGGCATCGTCGATTCGCTGCCGTAGCGCACTCGCCGAGAAGCCCGCGAACACCACCGAATGCACCAGACCGAGCCGGGCGCAGGCCAGCATCGAGACAATGGCCTCGGGCACCATCGGCATGTAGATGGCGACGCGGTCGCCCATGGACAGCCCGAGGTCGGTGAAAGCGTTTGCCGCCCTGGATACTTCAGCGAGCAGCTCGGCATAGGTGATGTCGCGGGAGTCGCCGGGCTCGCCCTCCCAGTGGATGGCGACCCGGTCGCCGTGCCCGTCGAGCACGTGCCGGTCCACGCAGTTGTAGGCGACATTGAGCTTGCCGTCGGCGAACCACTTCGCGAAGGGCGCGTCGTCCCAGTCCAGCACCTGGGTGAAGGGCTGATGCCAGTGCAGGCGCCGGGCCTGCTCGGCCCAGAACCCGTCCCGGTCCGCTTGGGCTCGAGCATAAAGAGAGGCGTCGCCGTTGGCGGCGGCCGCGAACTCAGCGCTGGGCGGATAGGCATCCAGGTGGTCGGCGGTGGTTTCGGTCATCTCGTCTCTTCTTCTCTCGCATGCAGGCCACGTGGGGGTGACGGCGGCACTACAACACTGGATGGCGATCATGTCGGCTGCCGCCGTGTCCGGGGTCGGCGGCGACCCTTCTTCTATTCGGCTGTATCCAAAATCGTCAGCGCCGCAGTGGAAGCCAATTCTTGGGCGCGGGAGGTGTCCTTGAGGTCCACGCCGGATCTGCCGAGCTTCCGCGCGCCGGAGATCAAGCTGGACACCACCTTTGCCGCCTGGTGGTAGCCGAGGCCTTCGGGCGGATGAATATTGGAGATGCAGTTGCGGTCGGCGTCGGCTCGGCCGGGCCGTGGTAGGTGAGTGAGGTAGATGCCGAGGCTGTCGGCCACCGAGAGGCCGGGGCGTTCACCGATGAGGACGACCAGGGTGCGTACGCCCATGGCGGTGGCGATGTGATCCCCGAGGGCGACACGGGCCTGGGTGGCGATGACCGGTGGCGCGATCGAATAGGTGTCGGCGAGTTCTTCGGCGATGGCGGCAAGAAGAGGTGCGCCGTGGTTCATGAGGGCGCGCGGTGACAGTCCGTCGCCGAGAACGAAGCCGAGGTCGGCACCGGTGTGGGGGACGGCGGTCAGGTCGTCGGGGAGTCGGCCGAGGTCGGGGCGGCGCAGGTATTCGGGACGAGAGGTGGCCCGGCTGCGAATGGTCACGGGTGTGCCGAGGCCGACCGCTTCGACCCGAGCTGCCAAGACGGGCACGTCGAGTGGCAGGTGTACTGCATCGCGGGCCGCAGCGTGTGCCGAGCGGAGTTCGAGCACATTCGCCGTCGGCAGTGCGTCGCCGACGCGGCCCAGACCGATCCTGGACTGGGTGCTCGGGCGCAGCATGTCCCAGAAGTCTTGCGGCGTTCGGTCTCCGCGTTCGACGCTCATAGCGCTCCGGTCAATTCGCGTAATGGGGAGGAGGCGATTTCGACAGGCAGTATCCGCCCGCACGCGTCGGCCATGCCAAGTCCTTGCAGCCACGTCTCGAACTCCGGTGCGACGCGCAGGCCGAGTACCCGCCGCGCGTATAGGGCATCGTGGAAGCTGAGGCTCTGGTAGCCGAGCATTACGTCATCGGCGCCTGGCACCGCGATAACGAACGCCGCTCCGGCCGCGCCGAGGAGAGTGACCAGGGTGTCCATATCGTCTTGGTCGGCTTCGGCGTGGTTGGTGTAGCAAACATCGACGCCCATGGGCAGGCCGAGCAATTTGCCGCAGAAGTGGTCTTCGAGGCCGGCGCGGATGATCTGTTTGCCGTCGTAGAGATACTCGGGGCCGATGAAGCCGACGACGGTATTCACCAAGAGCGGCTGCAGATCTCTCGCCACGGCGTACGCGCGGGCCTCCAGGGTCTGCTGGTCGACGGGTTTGCCATCGGTGCCCAGATGCGCGTTCGCCGACAGCGCCGATCCCTGTCCGGTTTCCAGGTACATCACATTGTTGCCGACGGTGCCGCGATGCAGCGATCGCCCCGCTTCGTTGCCTTCGCGCAGCAGCGCAATATTCACTCCGAAGCCGGTATTCGCACCTTCGGTGCCCGCGACGGATTGGAAAACCAGATCCACCGGAACACCTTTCTCGATCAGCTCGATCGTCGTGGTCACATGCGAGAGCACGCACGACTGGGTGGGAATGGCGAAGCGCTGACGGATCTCGTCGAGTAGATGGAGCAGATCCGCGGTGGCATGCGGGGAATCTGTCGCCGGATTGATGCCGATCACCGCGTCACCGCAGCCGAGGAGCAGTCCATCGAGAGTCGCGGCGGCGATACCCCGCGGGTCGTCGGTCGGATGGTTGGGCTGCAGACGAGTGCTCAGTCGCCCGGGCAGCCCGATCGTTGTACGGAAGCCCGCCGTCACCTCGGTGGCACGGGCTACCGCAATCAGGTCCTGATTGCGCATGATCTTGCTGACCGCGGCCACCATTTCCGGTGTCAGCCCCGGGGATACGGCCCGCAGCCTGGCGGCGGCATCGTCGCGGGCCGATGTCTCCATCAGCCAGTCCCGCAGGCCGCCGACGGTCAGATGCGAGAGCGCTTGGAAGGCAACGCGATCGTGCGAGTCGATGATCAGTCGGGTGACCTCGTCGTCCTCATAGGGCACCAAGAGTTCTCGGAGGAACCGGTCGAGCGGCACCTCGGCGAGCGCCCACTGCGCGGCCGCGCGTTCGGCGTCCGATGCCGCCGCACAGCCGGCCAGTTCGTCGCCGCCACGCCGTGGCGTCGCCTTGGCCATCAATTCGACGAGACCGTCGAAGGTGTAGTTGGTGCCGCCGATCTGCTGGTGGTAGACCGTCATTCGAGCTCCTCCTCCGCCTTGGCCAGGGCGGCGAATTCCTCGTCCGGCGAGTTGGCGACCAGGTGATGGCGGCTGTAGAGACCGAAGTAGGCCATGAACCCGGCGAAGGCGAGCAAGGCCCAGGTCGCGGCCGTGCGGTCGACGAGGAAGGTGGCGATGACGGCCGCGCAGGCGATCACGAGGGCGAAGGCCGTGGTGAGAATCCCGCCTGGGGTGCGATACGGCCGGGGCATGTTCGGCTCCCGGAGGCGCAGCACGATGTGGCTGATCATCATGAGGACGTAGCTCAGCGCCGCGCCGAAGACGGCCATGTTCAGCAGCATCGCGCCCTCACCGGTCAGCGAGAGTGCGAATCCGATGATGCCGGGCACGATGAGCGCGAGCATGGGCGCTTTGCGCGCGTTGGTGACCGACAGGCTCGTCGGCAGATATCCGGCTCGCGAGAGCGCGAAGGTCTGCCGCGAGTAGGCGTAGACGATCGAGAAGAAGCTCGCGACCAACCCGGCCAGACCGATGTAGTTGACGAGCTTGCCGGCACCCGAATCCCCGAGCGCCGCGACCAGCGGGTTGCCCGAACTCGAAATCGCTTTGGCGCCGAGAGCCCCGGTCGCAAGGAACAGCACCGTCGCGCCGGTGGTGATCAGCACCAGCATGCTGATGATGATGCCCTTGGGCACGTTCTTCTCCGGTTCCCGTGCTTCTTCGGCGGCCAACGGCACACCCTCCACCGCCAGGAAGAACCAGATCGCGAACGGCACCGCAGCCCAGATCCCGAAGTACCCGAACGGCAGGAACGACGAACTGCCCACCGCCGCAGGATCTGCCGGAATGTCGGTCAGGTTCCCAGCGTCGAACAATCCCCACGCCGACACCACGAAGACGGCCAACCCGACCAACGCGATCGCGGTGATGACGAACATCGCCTTGAGCGCCTCACCGGCACCGGTGAGATGAATGCCGATGAACAGCGCATACACGGCCAGATAGACCCACCAGCCGTCCGTGATCCCGAACAGATTCAGCGATTCGACATACGCACCGATAAAGGTCGCGATGGCCGCGGGCGCGATGGCGTACTCGATGAGGACGGCCGCGCCAGTGGCGAATCCGCCCCAGGGCCCGAGCGCGCGCCGGGCGAAGGTGTAGCCACCGCCCGCCGCGGGCAATGCCGAGGACATCTCGGCCATGCCCAGCACCATGGCCAGATACATGCCCGCGATCACCACGGTGGCGATGAGCAAGCCTCCGAAACCGCCCTGCGCCAAGCCGTTGTTCCAGCCGGCGTAGTCGCCGGAGATCACATAGCTGACGCCGAGACCGGCGAGAAGCAACCAGCCCGCAGACCCCGATCTCAGGGTTCGCTTCGCAAGGTAAGCACTGTCCTGGTTGTGGTCGTCGTGGGTGGGCTGATCAGTGGGGATCGCCATCGCGACCTCCTTCTTGCTGGATGAATCACACAGAGTTCTTGGGTGTTCCGCGAACGGGAACAGGACACGCATCGGCCGCTCGGCCGACGACCTGGGGTTGGGCTGGTGTTGTCGGACGCGCGCCGCGCTCCCAGTCCGCACCTGTCAAGGTTTCGGTCCCGGCCAGCGCGAGTAGTTCGGCGTGCTCGAAAACCCTTCCGCGACTGAGGAATCGAAGTCCTTCCGGCGATTCCAGGCTGAATCCGGAACCACGTCCCGGTACGGCGTCGAGGACGAGCTGGGTGTGCTGCCAGGCGGCGAACTGCGGACCCGAGATCCACACCGGCGCAGTATCGTCCGGTGCGGGAGGAGTGTCGGGCAGTTCGTCGACCAGCAACCGCAGATCGAGCAGTCCGAGTAGGACATCGTGGCCGCCGACCACGAATTCGCCTGCGGGATAGCACATCGGGGCCGAGCCATCACAGCATCCGCCGGATTGGTGCAGCATCAGCGGTCCGTGCAGACCGCGGAGGCGACGGAGCAGATCCATCGCCGCCACGGTGGCAAGCACCCGCCGGGGGATTACCGCAGCGGCATCGACCATCAGAAGAAGCCTTGCGCCTTCGACGCGTAGCCGACCAGGAGGTTCTTCGTCTGCTGGTAGTGGTCGAGCATCATGTGATGGTTCTCGCGGCCGATCCCGGACTGCTTGTACCCTCCGAACGCCGCATGCGCGGGGTACTGGTGGTAGGTATTGGTCCACACCCGCCCGGCCTGGATGTCGCGGCCTGCCCGGTAGGCTACCGCGCCGTCGCGTGACCATACGCCCGCGCCGAGCCCGTACAGGGTGTCGTTGGCGATCTTGATGGCATCGTCGTAGTCGGCGAACGAAGTCGCCGAGACGACGGGGCCGAAGATCTCTTCCTGGAAGATCCGCATTGCGTTGTGTCCAGCGAACACCGTGGGCTGCACGTAGTAGCCGCCGGACAGGTCGCCGCCGAGGTCAGCGCGCTCACCGCCGGTGAGCAGAGTTGCGCCCTCGCCCTTGCCGATCTCGATGTAGGAGAGGATCTTTTCGAGCTGATCGTTGCTGGCTTGCGCGCCGATCATGGTCTCCGTATCGAGCGGATTGCCCTGTCGCACAGCCTTGGTGCGCACCACGGCAGAGGCCAGGAATTCGTCGTAGATATCAGCCTGGATGAGCGCACGCGATGGACAGGTGCAGACCTCGCCCTGGTTGAGCGCGAACATGGTGAAACCTTCCAGGGCCTTGTCCTGGTAGTCGTCGTTCGCGGCGAGCACATCGGAGAAGAAGATGTTCGGGCTCTTGCCGCCGAGCTCCAGGGTGACCGGAATCAGATTCTGGGAGGCGTACTGCATGATCAGGCGGCCGGTAGTGGTCTCGCCGGTGAACGCGATCTTCTTGATTCGTGGACTCGACGCCAGCGGTTTGCCTGCCTCGACGCCGAAGCCGTTGACGATATTGACAACGCCGGGCGGCAGCAGATCTCCGATGAGACTGATCAGGAACAGGATCGAGACCGGCGTCTGTTCGGCCGGCTTGAGGACAACGGCATTGCCTGCGGCGAGGGCAGGTGCGAGCTTCCAGGTGGCCATCAAAATTGGGAAGTTCCACGGAATGATCTGGCCGACCACGCCGAGCGGCTCATGGAAGTGATAGGCGACGGTGTCGACATCGATCTCCGACAGCGAGCCCTCCTGGGCGCGGATCGCGCCGGCGAAGTAGCGGAAGTGGTCGATCGCGAGCGGGATGTCGGCGGCCAGGGTCTCGCGGATCGGCTTGCCGTTGTCCCAGGTCTCTGCGAGGGCGATCGCGTCGAGGTGCTGCTCCATCCGGTCCGCGATCTTGTTGAGGATGATGGCGCGCTCGGCAACCGAGGTCTTGCCCCAGGCCGGTGCGGCGGCATGGGCGGCATCGAGAGCGAGTTCGATGTCCTCGGCGGTGCCACGGGCGACCTCGCAGAACGGCTGACCCGTGACCGGGGTCGGATTCTCGAAGTACTGCCCCTTGACAGGTGCTACCCACTCGCCGCCGATCCAGTTGTCGTAACGAGCTTGGAACGACATGACGGCATCGGGTGTTCCTGGGCGGGCAAAGACGGTCATCGAATGCTCCTCGGTCTTGTGACATTTCCTGCAGCAGGTGTGACCCGGAACACTAGGAGCAACCATGTTGCACAACAGTTGCAAGAAACTGGTCAGATGCCCAGCCTGCGGTCCAGCAGCGCCAGCTTGGACTTGACCTGGGCATACATCGAGGACTGTCGGTCGAGCGAGGCAAGGTAGGCGGTCCACGCCGCAACGTCGTCGCGCCCGTCGACCGAACTGGTCCACTGGCCGAGGAGTCGGCGATCGCCCGCCGTCAGCAGAGCGGCGCGCAGGCAACCACGCAACTCGGTGCGCAGCTCGGTAATGCCGGGCGCCAGCGAGCGGGGCAGAATCGGGCCCGGGTAGGCGCGCATTGCCGCCGCCGCGTCGCCGCGCCCCAGTGCCCGTCGAACCTCGTTGACATCGGTGTCGAGCTCCATCAGCAGTCGGTATGGTCGCGAGCCGAGGCTGTTGACGCCCAACAGCTTTCGCACCCGCGACAGCTCCGCACGCACCGTTACCGGATCCAACTCCGATTCGTCGAGCAGCATGGCGAGGTGGTCGGCGCTCAAACCCTCCGGATGGTCGGCCAGCAGCAACAGGATCTCGGCATGCCGCTGCGACAGGCGGATGCGCTCACCGCCGCGGGTCAGAGACGGCCGATCCGAGCCGAGCACCCGCAGTTGCGTCGTCGTGTCGAGCGGTTCGGGCGAATTGAGCAGGTGTAGCCGTAGCTCGGATTCCGCAGCCAGCACTGTCGCCCTGATCAGCGACAACACCTCCACCGCGGCGACGCGCGGGCCACCGGTGATGTCGATGGCGCCGATGATCTGGCCGGTCAGCGGATCGTGCACAGGGGCGGCCGAGCAGCTCCACTCGTGCACGGCGCGGCTGAAATGTTCGGCCCCGAAGAACTGCACGTGGTGATCGAGGGCGAGCGCGGTACCGGGGGCATTGGTACCGACCCTGTCTTCGCTCCAGTCGGCGCCCTCCACGAAGTTCATGGCAAGGGCTCGATCCTTGGCCTTGGAATCGCCCTCGACCCAGAGCAATCGCCCCTCGGCGTCACTGATCGCTACGAGCAGCCCGGCCTCGGCGGCGTCCTCGACCAGCAGCTTTCGCACGACCGGCCGGATAAGCGCCGTTGGATGCGCGGACCGATACCGCTGCAGGTCCAGACCATCGAGATCCACCCCGTCTCCGAAGTCGTCGGGGTTGACACCGTTGCTGCGGCTGCGACGCCAGGAATCGAGAACCACCGGCCGCACCGAGTAATACTCGGGGCGCAGGGTCGGCATCTGGTCCACACCTTCGAGGAAAGAGCGGTGAGCGGACGACACTCGCTGCGTCAACTGTGTGAGGTCATCATCCGGCCTGACGGCGACCCAGGGGTTGCCGCGCGCTGTTGTGTTCAATCCGTTTCCTTCGCGTTTGCCCGCCAGGCATTGTAATACTGGTCACAGCGTTGGTTCACGGTGGTGGAGCTGTAGACAATCACTCCATGCATGCCCGCTTGGTCGACGTGCGGGTGGAGGAAACAGGTGCCGCGGCGGGGACGGTGATCTAGTAGCGGAACGTGCCGCCAGGCGTCACCGCAGGCTGGGTGAGGTCGGGCATGCCGTCCATATCGTTACGCGGTGCGACCGGGCTGACCGCGGAGTCCAAGGCGTCGCCATTGGCGTGCACGGCAGGGAAGGCGGAGGCGAAGGCGAGCTCATCGTTTGCTGGACCGCTGCTATCGGGTTCCAGTCGAAGTAGTCCGGATCGACACCGAAGTAGTCGGCCAGCAGGGCCGGCCGGTCACCGAGCCGGGCCACATCCTCCAGAACGACACGATCGCCGCAACCTCTCCAATCGAGAGTGTCGCGACGACCGTGTGAACCCGCGACTTCCGTGCGGGGGCGCTTCTCATTGCTACGGTTTCCGTCGCTTCACACAACGGATTTCGTTGTCCGCGAGCCGATCGTCAGGCGATGGCGGGGAGTTTGACCACCTGACCGGCGTAGGCCAGGCCCGCGCCGAAACCCAGCAGCAGCGCGGTGTCGCCGGGCCGGGAAGCGCCGGAGCGCAGCAGCTGCTCCATGGCCATCGGGATCGAGGCGGCGCTGGTGTTACCGGTCTCGGCGATATCCCTTGCGACAGCGATGCTTTCGGGCATGTGCAGGGTGCGCACCAGCGCATCGGTGATGCGGCTGTTGGCCTGATGCGGCACGAACGCGTCCAGATCCTCGACGGTGACGCCCGCCTGATCCAGCGCGTCCCGGCACGCCTTCTCCAAGAACGTGACGGCCCAACGGAATACGGCCGTACCGTTCATCCGGATGTACGGCCGCACCGTGCTGCCGCCGGTCGCCTCGGCCTCGGCCACCTCGGCGAAGTACTGCTGAAAGTCCTTGTCCTGCTTGATCGCCGCAGTCTGACTGCCGTCCGAACCCCAGGCCACCGGCCCGATGCCCTCGGCCTCCGACGGTCCCACCACGACCGCGCCCGCACCGTCGGCGAAGATGAACGCGCAGGTCCGGTCCTCCTGGTCGAGCAGGTCCGAGAGCCGTTCCACGCCGATCACCAGCACATGGCGGGCCTGTCCGGCGCGCACCAGGTTGGCGGCATTGGCCAGCGCGTAGCAGAAGCCCGCGCAGCCGGCGGAGACGTCGAAGGCGGCGGTGTCGTGCATGCCGAGTTCGGTGGCGACCACGGCGCCGGCCGACGGTCCCAGCACCATCTGCGAGGACGTGGCCAGGATGACCGTGTCGATCTGCTGTGCGGTGACGCCCGCGGCCTCGAGCGCGTCGACGGCGGCGGCGGTGCTCATGCTCACGATGGTCTCGTCCGCTTCGGCCCAGTGGCGGGCCTCGATGCCGGAGCGGGTCCGGATCCATTCGTCCGAGGAGTTGATGCGGTCGACGATCTCGGCATTGGGGACCACCCGGCGTGGTCGGTACACGCCCAGGCCGAGCAGCGCGGCGTGGGCGACCGGGGTGGCGGTGGCGATCTGGGCTGACATGCGCGGAATTCCTCTTTTCCCATATGAACCGATCGGTCCACATGGGAAAGGTTTAACATGGACCGATCGGTTCACACAAGGGCTGGAGGGATTTGCAATGACGGCGGGACCGCGCGCCCGATTGATCGCGAGCACCATCACCACCGTCCAGGAGCACGGCGTGCACGCGGCCGGGCTGAACGAGCTGCTCAAGCGCAGCAATGCCTCCCGAAACTCGCTCTACCAGCACTTCCCGTCCGGCAAGGGCGAATTGGTGGCGACCGCCGCCCGCATCGTGTCCCGCATGGTCTACTCGCACGTGAGCCGCATGTCCGACGCACTGCCGGGCGCGCCCTCACTGGCGGCGTGGGTGGACGAACTGCTCGGCTTCTGGCGCGGCCAGCTCGAGACCAGCGAGTTCCGGGCGGGCTCGTTCATGATGGCCGCCGCTCTCGACGAACTCGACCCGGCACTGCAGTCCGCGGCCGGGCAGGCGTTCTCCGAATGGACCGCGCGCCTGGCCGACGGATTGGTGGCGGCCGGGGTCGAGCGGGCGACGGCGTGCTCGCTGTCGGGTTTCGCACTGTCGGTGATCGAGGGCGCGATCGTGCAGAGCCGGGCGCTGAAATCGGCCCTGCCCTTCACCGACGCGGGCACCCAGCTCACCGTCCTGCTCCGCCACCACATGCCGACCCGCCGGTGAGGGTGCGACACCGCGTATTCCAGGTTGACCTGGAGCACACTCCAGGTCGTAGCGTCATGTCCGTGCGCGGCTCCCGCCGCGAATTCCAGTCCTACCGAGGAGGATTCACCGCATGATCGCGACCAGGAAGCTCGGCGAACTGACCGTCGGCGCGCAGGGCCTCGGCTGCATGGGCATGAGCCACGCCTACGGCGCGCACGACAATGACGCCGAGTCCATCGCCACCATCCACCGCGCTCTGGACCTCGGCGTCACCCTGTTCGACACCGCGAATGTCTACGGCCCCGAGACCAATGAGCGCCTGGTGGGCCGCGCCATCGCCGACCGCCGCGACAAGGTCGTCCTCGCAACCAAGTTCGGCATCGTCTGGGGCGACGAGGGCGCTATGGGCGCCCGCGGCGACGCCGCCTACGTGAAGCAGTCCTGCGATGAATCCCTCGCGCGGCTCGGCGTCGACCACATCGACCTCTACTACCAGCACCGCGTCGACCCGAACGTGCCGATCGAGGAGACCTGGGGCGCCCTGGCGGAGCTGGTCCAGGCGGGCAAGGTCCGCTACCTCGGCATCTCCGAAGCCTCGGTGGACAGCATCCGCCGCGCCCACGCCGTCCACCCGGTGACCGCGCTCCAGAGCGAATGGTCCCTCTGGACCCGCGATATCGAGGCCGAGGTCCTCCCCGCCTGCCGCGAACTCGGCATCGGCATCGTCCCCTTCTCCCCGCTGGGTCGCGGCTTCCTCACCGGCGCGATCACCTCGACCGCCGACCTCGCGGCCGACGACCTGCGCCGCCGCCTGCCCCGTTTCGCCGACGGCAACTTCGACGCCAACCTCGCCATCGTCGCGGCACTGCGCAGCCTCGCCGACGAAAAGGGCGTCACCCCCGGTCAATTGGCGCTGGCCTGGGTCCAGTCCCGCGGTCAGGACGTGGTTCCCATTCCCGGCACCAAGCGCCGCACCTACCTCGAGCAGAACGTCGCGGCCACCGAGATCACGCTGACCGCCGAGGACCTGGCCCGGATCGAGGCCGCCGCCCCCTCCGGCGCCGTCGCGGGCGCCCGCTACCCCGAGGAACTGGCGCGTGCGGCCGGGCGATGACCGTCCGCGCGCCGCAGCGGCGATACTGCATCCATGAGGTTTTCGGTTGCCGCTGACGAGGACACCGGCGTGGCCGCGGCCGTGGTCGAGGAGCTGCGGGCCCGCGGGCACGAGGTGACCGTGCACGGCGCGCTGGAGCCCGCGGAACGCGACGACTGGGCCTGGGCCAGTGAGGCCGCGGCGCGGGATGTCGCGGAGGGACGGGCCGAGCAGGCGGTGGTGTGCTGCTGGACCGGGACCGGCGCTTCCATTGCGGCGAACAAGGTGCCGGGGGTGCGGGCGGCGCTGTGCGTGGACGCGTATACCGCCGAGGGAGCACGGAAGTGGAATGACGCCAACGTGCTGGCATTGAGTCTGCGGCTCACCTCACGGGCGCAGCTGGCCGAGATTCTGGACGCCTGGTTCGCCGGGGCCCCGAGTGCGGACCCCGGCGATCGCGCGAATGTCGCGCACCTGGACGAGATCGCGGGATCAGGCCTCGGTGGCGAGATGGGCGTGGGCGGTGCGTAGTTCGCGTTTGAGGATCTTGCCGCTGGGGTTCTTGGGGAGCGCCTCGACGAACGTCACGTACTTGGGGACCTTGTAGCCGGCGAGCCGCTGCTTGCAGTGCGCGATGACGGTGGCGGCGTCGGGGTCGGTTCCATTGCGGGCCACCACGATCGCGGTGACGGCTTCGATCCAGTGCGGGTGCGGGATGCCCACCACGGCGGCCTCGGAGATCTCGGGGTGCTCGTAGAGGACCTCTTCGACCTCGCGGCTGGCGACGTTCTCGCCGCCGGTCTTGATCATGTCCTTCTTGCGGTCGACGACGCTGAGGTAGCCGTCGGCGTCCAGGACGCCGAGGTCGCCGCTGTGGAACCAGCCGTTGCGGAAGGCTTCCGCGGTTTTCGCGGGGTCGTTCCAGTAGCCGAGCATGGCTTGCGGGGAGCGGTGCACGATCTCGCCCACCACGCCGACGCCCACCGGGATGTCGTCGTCATCGACCACGCGGGTCTCGACATTGAGGGCCGGGCGGCCCGCCGAACCGGGCTTGGTCAGCTGGTCCTCGGGCGCGAGGACCGTGGCAAGCGGCGCGAGTTCGGTCTGGCCGTAGAAGTTGGTGAGCCCCACCCCGGGTAGCCGCTCGGAGAGTTCGGCCAGCACCTCGACGGGCATGATGCTGGCGCCGTAGTAGCCCTTGCGCAGGGAGGACAGGTCATAACCGTCGAAGTCGGGATGCCGCAGCAGCGACACCCACACCGTAGGCGGGCAGAACAGTTTGGTGGCGCGCTCCGTCTCGATGGTGCGCAGGATCGTCGCGGGATCGGGGCTCGGCAGCAGAATGCTGGTCGCGCCGAGCCACAGGTCGGGCGTGAGGAAGCAGTGCAGCTGGGCGCAGTGGTACAGCGGCAGCGCGTGCACCTCGATGTCGTCGGCGCTCATGCGCCCGTCCACCACCACACTGGTGTACTGCGCGATGAGCCCGCGGCTGGACAGCACCGCGCCCTTGGGGCGGGACTCGGTGCCGGAGGTGTACATGATCTGGATGGGATCGTCGTCGCCGACGAACACCTGCGGCGCCGAGGCGTCGGGGTGGTGTTCCCACGCGCTCACGTCCTCCCACCCGGCCGTCGCGGGCAGCCCGCCCAGGCCGATCCAGCCGAACAGCCGGATCTCGCTGTGGCCCAGCTGTTTCACCGCGGCCTCGGCCTCCCTGGCCAGTCCGTCCTCGGTGATCAGTGCGACAGCCCCGGAGTGTTCGAGGATGAAGGCCACCTCGTCGGCGGTGAGCATGAAGTTGATCGGCACCGAGATCGCGCCGAGCCGGGCCAGCGCGAAGTACACGAGCACGAACTCGCGGCAGTTGTGCGAATAGATCGCGACCCGATCGCCCTGCGTCACACCGCGATCGGCCAAGCTGTGCGCGACCCGGTTCACCGCCGCATCGAGATCGGCGTAGCTCTCCCGCCGCTCTCGCCAGACCAGCGCGGTCTTGTCCGGGACCCGGGCGGCGCTGCGCCGCAGGAGATCTCCGAGCGCCTGCGATCGCACGCTCGCCACTGTTGGCTCAGTGCCCTCTGCATCCATGCGATCAACTTCTACCGCACGAGTGTGTCCGGCGTCATACAGTCTCGCTGAGCAGGACCAGATTTCGCCGCCACGCAGCGCATTTCCCCACGTAACGCGGAAGGTGCTCGGAGGCGAACGCCCCGGGCGACCACTCGAAGTCCTCGACCTCGGCGGTCCAGGCATAGGTCCACGCGTAGCCGACCCGCTTCCCCGCGTGCACGGACACCGGCAGCAGATCGTATTCGTCGTCCTCGAAAGCATCGAGCACCCGCCACTCGTCGGCGGTCAGCCCGGCGAGCAGGTAGCCCTCGGTCACGGAGCCGGTCGCGGTCACCAGTCCCGGATACGCGCGGCCGGGCAGCGCGGCCGCCCGCCGCCCGATCGAGCGCGCGGGTTCCATTGCCGGTACCCGCCCGATCAATTCGGTCAGCACCGGGCCGAATTGCAGAGTCCCGTAGACGAACAGGGGCTCACCCGCCGCCGGTAACCGCGATCGGCTCCACCTCGAACCGCGGGGCGGCGGCGCGGGAAGTTCCCGAGAGCCGGGGCCGGTCATCTGCCGGCCGTACGGGCGAAAATACCCGCGTCGTGCGAGTTGATGATGGTCACCTGGTCACCGTGCAGCTTCCTGAGTTCCCGCAGCCGCCGCTGATTGGCCCGATACGCCTCGCCCGCAATGGCTCCGGTCTCGTACACCTTCCACCAGAACGGCGTGAACGGCTCCTCGGGATGGATGCTGGACTCCGCGAAGAACGAGTCACCCGCGTGCAGCAGCCACCCGTTGCCATGGTCGATCGCGACCCCGGCGTGCCCGCGGGTGTGCCCCGCCAGCGGCACCACCAGGATCTCCGGCGGCAGTCCGGGCAGGTCGCGCACCGCGGTGAACCCGAACCAGTCCACACCGCCCTCGACCTCGTTCACCATCCACTTGGGCCCGTGCGCCCACTGCGCGGCCCGGTAGCGCAACCGCTCGGACAGGGTGGGTGTGGCGGTGGCGGCGCGGAATTCGGGTCCGTGCACGTGCACGGTGGCCTCGGGGAAGTCCGACAGCCCGCCGGAGTGGTCCAGGTCGAGATGGGTCAGGATGACGTGGCGGACATCACGCGGGTCATAGCCCAGGCGCTGGATCTGGCGCACCGCTGTCTCGGCCTCGGCCGGCTTCGCCCCCAGCAGGAAACGGCTGGCACCCACCATCTTGCCGGGCTGCCGCACGGCCTCCAGCCCGAACCCGGTGTCGACGAGCACGAGCGCGTCCCGGGTCTCGATGAGCAGGCAGTGATCGATCAGGCCGAATCCCATGGTGCCGCAGTTCAGGTGGTGAATCCGCATAGGCCCGAGCGTTTCAGACACCCTGTGGTGACGCAACCGCGCAGGTTGCCGGAATTGCCGGGGTCGCCGCCGTGCACCGCACGAGGGGTCAGCGCCGTGCACCGCACGAGGGGTCAGCGCCGTGCACCGCACGAGGGGTCAGCGCCGTGCACCGCACGAGGGGTCAGCGCGGCCGGCATTCCCGGATGATCTCGGCGAGCTGGTCGTAGTCGTCGCCCCGGGCGGTGGAGGAGCGGAACGCCAGTCCGACCGTGCGGCCCGGCGCGGGCGCCGCGAAGGTCGCGATGTCCAAGGTGCCGCGCGCGGTTTCGGCGGCCACCGCCATGGCCGGGATCAGCGTGACGCCGAGATCGCCCGCGACGCACTGCACCACCGTGGCCAGCGAGGCCGCGCGGGTGTCGCCGACCGCACCCGGCTGCGCGTCGTGCGCCCGGCACAGTTCCAGGGTCTGGTCGCGCAGGCAGTGGCCCTCGTCGAGGAGCAGCAGCGGCTGCGCGTCCAGGTCGGCGGGTGTCAGGTCGGTGCGCCCGGCCAGTTCGTGCTCGCGTGGCAGCACTAGCACGAACTCCTCGGTGTAGAGCGGTATCTCGACCAGTCCGGCGACATCGGTGGGCAGCGCCAGCAGCGCCACGTCCAGGACGCCCGAGCGCAGCCCGTCGAGCAGCCGGGCGGTCCGGTCCTCGATGACGTGCGGCACCAGAGCGGGCACCCGCGTACGCAATTCGGGCAGCAGCCGGGGCAGCACGTACGGCGCGATGGTCGGGATGATGCCGAGCCGCAGGGTGCCGCGCAGCCCCTCACCAGCAGCGGAGGCGACAAATCGGTCGGCGGCCTCGAGGGTGGCAATGGCTTGCGGCAGTAGCCGTTTGCCGTCGGCGGTGACCAGGACCCGGCGCGTACTGCGCTCGATCAACTGGAGCCCCAGTCCGTTTTCCAATGATGCCAATGCCTGCGATAGCGTGGGCTGGCTCACGCCGAGCCGCGTCGCCGCGGTGCCGAAGTGCCGGTATTCCGCGATGGCAGCGAACGCACGCAGCTGTGACAGGGTGGGCTGATAAGTTTGATCAGTCACGCCTATCAGTATAGTGCGACCGATCACGTTTACCTCTCACCGCAGTTCGGCAAAGATCGTATATACGTCTCGACACAATCGGCACGACTACATATGAGGAGAGCAAGCATGGCCCTGCTGACCATCGGCGATCAGTTCCCCGCCTACAACCTGAAGGCTGTCATCGGCGGCGATCTCTCGAAGGTGAACGCTCAGCAGCCCGACGACTACTTCACCCAGATCTCGAGCGACGACTACGCCGGCAAGTGGCGCATCGTCTTCTTCTGGCCCAAGGACTTCACCTTCGTGTGCCCGACCGAGATCGCCGCCTTCGGCAAGCTGAACGACGAGTTCGCCGACCGCGACGCGCAGGTGCTGGGCGCCTCTGTCGACAACGAGTTCGTCCACTTCCAGTGGCGCGCCCAGCACGAGGACCTCAAGACCCTCCCGTTCCCGATGCTGAGCGACCTCAAGCGCGAACTGGCCACCGCCACCGGCGTTCTCAATGCCGACGGCGTCGCCGACCGCGCCACCTTCATCGTCGACCCGAACAACGAGATCCAGTTCGTGTCCGTCACCGCCGGTTCGGTGGGCCGCAATGTCGAGGAGGTGCTGCGGGTGCTGGACGCGCTGCAGTCCGACGAGCTGTGCGCCTGCAACTGGAAGAAGGGTGACCCGACCATCCAGGCCGGCGAGCTCATGACCGCTTCGGTGTAACAAGGCTCGCAAAGGAATTCGTCGTGACCATCGAAAATCTCAAGAACTCGCTGCCCGAGTACGCCAAGGATCTGAAGCTCAACCTGTCCTCGCTGGCGCGCACCACCGTGCTCAACGAGCAGCAGCTGTGGGGCACCCTGCTGGCGTCGGCCGCGGCCACCCGCTCGGCGACCACGCTGCGCGAGATCGCCGAGGAGGCGGCCGACGTGCTGTCCGCCGAGGCGTACAACGCCGCGCTCGGCGCCGCGTCGATCATGGGCATGAACAATGTGTTCTACCGCGGCAAGGCATTCCTGGAGGGCCGCTACGACGATCTGCGCGCGGGCCTGCGCATGCAGATCATCGGCACGCCGGGCGTGGACAAGGCCGATTTCGAGCTGTGGTCGTTCGCGGTCTCCTCGATCAACGGCTGCCAGCACTGCCTGGAGGCGCACGAGCACACGCTGCGCGAGGCGGGCGTCTCGCGCGAGGTGATCTTCGAGGCGCTGCGCGCCGCCGCGATCGTGGCGGGCGTGGGCCAGGCCGTGGCATCGACCGAGGCGCTGGCCACCGCCACCGTCTAGTCGAGTCCAGCCGAAAGGGCTGTACACCTGCGGGTGTACAGCCCTTTTCTGCATTTGCTCATCGATTGCCGCAATACGGTCGCCGGTCGGATCGGAAACCGCCCCGGCCAACAAGCGAGGCATATGCGGGCCTCCCGCGAATCGATAACTGTCGGTAAGCTCGCTTGACATGACCGTTCCGGAAAGTGATGGCGCTCAAATCGAAGTCGTGCGCGTGTTCACCGACGCGGCCGGGCGTTTCGGCAATCTGCTCGGCATCGTCCGCCGCTCCGCCGTCGAGAATGCCGACCATCAGGCGCTGGCGGCCCGCGTGGGCTACAGCGAGACCGTGGTGGTCGACGACCCGGTCGACGGGCGAGTGAAAATGCGTATCTACACCCCCGCCACCGAGCTGCCCTTCGCCGGGCACCCCACGGTCGGCACCGCGTGGTGGCTCAATGACCAGCTGCAACCCGTGAAGATCATCGACGTGCCCGCCGGGCCGGTCGAGGTGACCCTCGCCGAGGGCCTGACCTGGGCCCGCGCCCGGGCCGAATGGGCCCCCGCCTTCGAATTCCACCAGTTCGAGGATCCGGCCGAGATCGCCACCCTGGATCCGGCCGACTTCCCGGCAGGCCAGCACTACTGCTGGGCCTGGGCCGACGAGCCGCGCGGCGCGGTCCGCGCGCGAATGTTCGCCCCCGCCATGGGACTTCCCGAGGACCAGGCCACGGGCGCGGCCGCCATCGCGCTGACCGCCCTGCTCACCCGCGGGCTGAACATCACGCAGGGCGAGGGCTCCCAGATCTTCACCGAATGGGATTCCGATGGCTGGGCCCGGGTCGGCGGCCGCGTGGTCGCCGATCACCCGATTCTGATCTAGCGGCAAAACCCTTTCGGCACACCGTGACCCGATCGGCCCGACGGCCTAGGCCGCCGGGCCGATGCGCTGTCCGAAGGCGAGCCGATGGCCGCCCGGGATGCGCAGCACGAAATCCCGCAGCCCCCACGGGTGTTCGGTGAGCTCGGTGGTGATCTCGCCGCCGTGGCGCACGCAGTGCGCGTAGAGCGCGTCGACATCGTCCACGCCGACGTATCCGGCGGTGGTCTCGTTGACGGCCGGGCGGGGCGTCCGCACGATGCCCAGGCCCACTCCGCCGCGGCGCAGCAGCGCCAGCCCCATCGCGGGCTCGTCGACCTCGACGACGAACCCCAGCACATCGCGCAGGAAGTCGACGGTGGGCGTGAGGTCGGCCACCTCGAGGTTGGCGCGGTAGCTCTCGAACTCGGCCATTGCCGCAGCCTACCGCCGGTGCGGCGGCAAAATCGGTTGCGCGGCTGTCGGGGGGCGGTGGGATGGTTGGGGGCGCGCCGCAGCCATCGGCCGCAGCTGATCACCCCCTGGAAAGGACATTTCGCCGTGGACACCTCCGTCGAGTCACCGACCGCGCCCGAGCGGTCCGACCGGGCGGGACGGCGCGAGTGGATCGGCCTCGGGGTGCTGGCGCTGGCCTGCCTGGTCTACGCCATGGATCTGACCGTGCTGCACCTGGCGGTGCCACAGATCAGCGCGACACTGCATCCGAGCAGCACCGCACTGCTGTGGATCATCGACGTCTACGGGTTCATGCTGGCCGGTCTGCTCATCACCATGGGCACGCTCGGCGACCGCATCGGGCGACGGCGGTTATTGCTGCTCGGCGGGGCGCTGTTCGGCGTGGTGTCGGTGGTCGCGGCCTTCTCCCCCACCGCCGAATTCCTGATCGGGTGCCGGGCGCTGCTGGGCATCGCGGGCGCGACCATCGCGCCGTCGACACTGTCGTTGATCTTCAACATGTTTCGCGATCCCCGGCAGCGGTCGCTGGCCGTGGGCACCTGGGTGAGCGCGTTCTCCGCGGGCGGTGTGGTCGGCCCGCTGCTGGGCGGCATACTGCTGGAGCATTTCTGGTGGGGTTCGGTATTCCTGCTGGCCGTACCGGTCATGGCGCTGTTGCTGGTGCTCGGGCCGCGGGTGCTGCCGGAGTTCCGTGATCCGGAGGCCGGGCGGCTCGATCTGAGCAGCGCCGCACTCAGTGTGGTCACCATGGTGGCGCTGGTGCTGGCCATGAAGAAGCTCGCGCAGGATGGGCCGGGGACAGTGCCGCTGGTGGCCGCGGTGGCCGGGCTGCTCGCGGGCGCGCTGTTCGTGCGCCGTCAGCTCACCCGTCCCGATCCCATGCTGGATCTGCGGCTGTTCCGGCTGGGCGCGTTCCGCACCGCGCTGGGCATCAATGTGATCGCCATCTTCGTGGCGTTCGGCTATTTCCTGTTCGTGGCCCAGTACTTCCAGCTGGTTCTGGAAATGACGCCCATGCAGGCCGGTGCGGCCATGGCGCCGTCCAGTGTCGGCTTCATCATCGGTTCGCAGGCGGCCCCGCGTATCGTGCGGGTCGTGCGGCCCGCCTACCTGATCGGCGCCGGAATGCTGCTGGCCGCACTGGGATTGGTCATGCTCACCCAGCTGTCGGCGCACGGCGGCCCGGTCCTGGCGGTGATCGCCTCGCTGCTCATCGCCCTGGGGCTGGCCCCGGTCTTCGGCATCACCACCGAGCTGATCGTCGGCTCCGCCCCGCCGGAGCAGGCGGGCGCCGCCTCGGGGGTGTCCGAGACCGGCGCGGAACTCGGTGGCGCCCTGGGCATCTCGATCCTGGGCAGCATCAGCCTGGCCATCTACCGCGCCGATCTGGCCGACGCGCTGCCGCGCGAGCTGCCAGGTGCGGATGCGGTGCGCGAAACGCTGGGGGAGGCGGTCCAGGTGGCCGCGACGCTCCCCGGCGATATGGGTTCCGCGGTCCTGACCGCGGCCCGCACGGCGTTCATCCACGGTGTGCACATCACGGCGGGAGTCGCGGCGGTGGGCGCACTCCTCGTAGGTGTGCTGGCCGTGGCCAAGCTACGCCACGTGCCCGCCGGTGAACTCTCCGGCGGGCACGGTCACTAGCGGTCGGGCACTCCGCCCGGTCCGGTTCAGCCCAGGGCGCGGGCGAAGCGGTCGGCCATCTCCGCGACCTGGGCCTCGGTGATGACGAACGACGGCGAGATCTGCAGGGCACCCTGACCGGCGGCGCGGGTCGAGACACCGTGGGCGCGCAGGGTTTTCACCATGGCGAGGGCCTCGGCCGGATCGGCCAGCTGGACCGCGGCGACCGCACCCAGGCCGCTGCGCACCTCGGCGACCCGCGGGTGCTCGGCCAGCGGCGAGAAGTACTGGTGCAGCAGGGATTCCAGGTTCTTGCTGGCATCGAGCAGATGCTCGCGCTCGACAATGTCGAGGTTGGCCATGGCCGCGGCGGCCGCGCCGGCGTGACCGCCGTAGGTGTAGCCGTGCCGCCACCAGACGCCGCCGGCGAAGAACGGCTCGGCGACGCGGGGCGCGACGAAGACCGCGCCCATGGGGACGTACCCGGAGGTGAGGCCCTTGGCGGTGGTCATGAGGTCGGGTTCCAGGCCGAAACGCGAGGAGGCGAACCAGGATCCGCCGATGCGGCCGAAACCGGTGACGACCTCGTCGGCGACGAAGAGGATGTCGTTGTCGCGGCAGATCCGCCGGACCTCGGTGAGGTAGCCCTCCGGCGGCAGATACACCCCGCCCGCGCCGATGATGGGCTCGGCGAAGAACGCCGCGATCCGGTCCGCGCCGACCTCCTCGATGAGCGCGGTCAGTGCCTTGGCCTGATCCCATTCGATGGTGCGGGTGTCGGGCATCAGGACACCGGTGTAACCCTCGGCGTTGACCGGGATGCCGGACAGCGCGGTGCCGCCGACATGCATGCCGTGGTACGCCTTCTGACGGCCGACCAGAATGGTCTTCTCGGGGCGGCCCAGCTCCTGCCAGTACCGGCGGGCCAGCTTGGCGGCGGTGTCGACGCCGTCGGATCCGCCGGACGTGAAGAAGATCTTGCTGCCGGGCACCGGCGCCAGGGCCGAGAGCCGCTCGGCCAGATCACGGGTCACCGGTGAGGTCAGATCGCCGAAGTTGGAGTAGTGCGCGACCTGGGTCAGCTGGGCGGCGACCGCGTCGGCGATCTCGCGGCGGCCGTGCCCGATATTGGCGAACCAGAGACCGCCGGTGGCATCGAGGTACTGTGCCCCGCCCTCGTCCCAGATGTACGCGCCCTCGCCGCGCGCCACCACGAACGCCCCGTCCCGCTCGACCGCACCCATATCGGCGAAGCCATGCCACAGCGAACCCATCCAGAGCACCTCCATCACCCGATATCGGCCACGCCCATCCGGGCGAACCGACCTTTCTTCACCATCTCACCATCACGACGGTGAACAGGTCGAACGGCCCCCGGGTCACCCGGCCGCGGCGGCGACGAGCATGTAGGCGGTGCCGAGATCCATTACCAGGTGCGGCACCACGGCCAGCGATCCGGCCATGCCCATGGGATGAGGGAACACCCGTGGCAACCGGTGGCGCAGCGCCGGCACCGCCATGACCGCCGCGTCCGCCGCGAACAGCGTGGCCAATATCAGCACCGCGCCGGGCGCGGGCCCCGAAGGCCCGTGCCCACCGTGTTCGTGCGGCTCGTGCCCGCTCATCGCGTACAGCATCGCCGCGGCCCCCAGCACGTGATACGCGAACGCGCCGACCGTGCCGCCCCCGGTGTCCGGGTCCGAAATCCCGCTGCGCCACCGCAGCATCCGATCTGCCAGCAACAGCGTGTACACAACCACCATGGCCGTCAGCACCCCGCGCACCGCGTGCGGATCGGCGACCGTCGGAAACACGAGCATTCCCAGCATGACCAGGCACATCACCAGGTGTGCGGCGTCCGACTCCCGATCCCCGCGCGACCCGGCGCACGGGCCCTGGCGCGCCGTGCCCAGTCTGGCGGCCACCAGGGCGGCGGCCAGGCAGAAGGCGATCACCGCGACCCACCGCACCACCCCGTCCTGCTCCATGAATACCGCCACACCCCACCACCTCTCACCGCGGCGACCGGCTCCCCCTTCCATGCTGACACCCTCCGGCCCCGGCTCCCCCGCCTTTCCCCTGCCGAATCCCCCGCCCGGGCACCGCCACTGGGTGACCGATTCCCGGCCGAGCGCGAACCTGAACCTGCTGCGCTATTCGGTCGAGCAGAGGCGATGACAGGGATCCCCCGCGAGATGCGGAGCTTCGACGCACGACTGCGCACACTGGACGGTCCCGGCAATCCTGCAGCGAACGAGAAGTAGTGCAGCCCGAAACCTTTTTCCGGCAATGTATTTCGTGGCGGATATTTCCTGGTCAGCAGGAATTCCCTGGTCGACACGCCTTATCGCCGCGTTCGCTACCCGACCCGATGTCTCCGATACGCTCTATTTGCCAGCCAATAGCGGCTGTTCCTGCGATATCGAACTCTGGAAGAAACGCTAGCGCACATCTTCGAGAAAGGATCCAGGTTTGCGGCGTCTACTAATCGTCGCCGCGGCGGGCACGGCCGTGGCAACCCTGGGGGTCCTGGGCGTGTGGGCCTGGGGTACCAACCCGGGCCGAGCCCAGCCGCCCGGCTCGGATGTAACCGGTTCGGGAGTTCATGTGACGGCATCCGTCGACAGCGTCGGGGTGAATCCGCCCGGCAACCGGACTCCGAACTACCTTATGACGTTCTCGCATGCCGCGCAGATGTCCGGCGATTACTCGGTCAATGTGGAGGGTGACCCGATCACGTCCGGCCAGGCCGTCGCAGGGTTCATCCTCGGCTGCGGGATCAGTGTGGCCGGCGGCTTCACCGTCGGAATCGAGCCCAATCAAGGCTGGGCCGGCGCCCTTGCCCCGACAGTGAGCCCCGCGACCCCTGCGAGCCCCGCGAGCGATGTCAGCGCGCCGATCGCGACGGTCACGCCCATCCCGAGTACGCCCATCGCCTCGGTCACCACACCCAGCGCCATCACACCCACTACCAGCCCAGCACGCGTTGCCTTACGCACTACCAGCCCAGCCCGCGCCGCCTTGACCGCTACCAGCCCGGCCAGCGCCGCCCCAACCACCACCAGCCCGGCCAGCGCCGCCCCAACCACGACCACCCCAACGACCCCAACCACACCAACCACTCCGACCACCCCGACCACCCCGACCACCCCGACCACGCCGACCACCCCAGCCAGCGCCAGCGAAACCACCCTGACCACCCCGACCACACCAACGACCCCAACTACCACGACCACGACCACCCAGACCAGCGCCAGTCCGCCCAGCATCGACCTCGGACCCAGTGTCGGCGGGGCGCTGGGCCTGACAGAGGTCTTGACGGCCACCTTGGGGCCCGGCCAGGTCACCATCGCGACAACGGCAACGTCGGCCCTGGACGACACCACCGTGTTCCCGTACCGCATCACGTTCAACAACGCCGCGTTGAACGTCGCCCAATGCGCCTCGCCGGTGTCGGCCGTCCCCTTCGTCACGACCACGGTGAGTACCGTGCAGGGGGTGGTGCAGACCACCGCCTACGGCGATCAGTTCACCTTCTGAGATAAAGCCGATCCGAGAAATGTTGGGGGTCAGCGGATCCGGAAGACCGGTCCGTGGGGGCGGAACGGCAGCGCGGGGCCCGCGGGGATCAGGAAGGCGTGTTCGTGGCGGATGCGCAGGACATCGATCATGCCGTCGGTGATGACCAGAATCGGTCCGTCGGCCGGGAAGTCGTCGGCGCGTTCGAGCAGCCGGATGCCCGGTTGCAGCACGATGCCGCCGCGACCGCGCACGCGAACGCGGGAGGCGATCTCGTCGACCGGCAGGTATCCGGCATCGTGGGCCAGCTGCGCGCACTCGACCGAGATCTCGGCCAGTTCGGTGAGCATGGTCTTGGCGCGCAGCGAGAACCGTTTCACCCCGGGCGACGCGTGCTCGCGGGATGCGGGGAGTTCCTCGACGAGCCGGGCCCGGAACGCCTCCGACAGGAAGTACGGCAGGTCACGGTCGGCGGGATTGCGGGGCCAGCCCGCCTCACCCTTGACGACGGCCTCCAGGTCGTAGGCGTGCCGTACGGTCTTGACGAAGGCGCGGAAGCCGGAAGCGTGTGCGGCGGTGAGGATTCCGGACGACAACACCGCCAGGTGGTGTCGTCGATGTCGTCGCCGTAGGAGTGCAGGGCGTCGGAGAGCATGTGCCAGCCGCGCGGGGTGGAGAACGGGAGTTCGGTCTTGGGCGGCTGTGCCCACAGGTGATCGGGCCGCTGCATGACGTACTCGATCACCCAGGCATGAATGCCACTATCGTCCTGTCAGGTCGGATGTGGACCCAGGTCAGGAGCGCACACCCGAGGGCGGCCAATGATTGTCGGCGCGGGACGACGTCGATGGAGCAGCGGGGCGAGTCAGTAGAGCAGCGGGCCCAGGCGGGCGGCGCAATCACGGGCCGGATCGCGGTGGGTCTCGAGCGCCGGCAGCCGGTTGCTCGGGCCGCTCAGGCACAGCGCACCCGCGAGGCTGCCCAGAGCGTTGTAGATGGGGAGCGCCAGACAGGCGACGCCGGGCACGAGTTCGTCTGCGGCCCTGGCATATCCGGACTCACGGACGGTCCGTAGATCCTCGGCGAGGGCGGTGTGATCGATCTTGGTGCGCGCCGCGATCCGCACCGGGTGCGCGACCAGCGTGCGCCATTCGGTCCGTGCGGCGAGCAGTAGTTTGCCCGCGGCGGAGGCGTGCAGATGCCGTGACAGCTCCCGCTCGCCCGGAATCGGATGGTCCGGGTCCTCGCTGAGCACCTGGACCGCGGCCGGGCGGAAGTTCATGAGGTGCACCGCGAATCGGGTGGACGCACGGAATTCGCCGAGCAGCCCGTCCGCGGCCGCAGGCACCACCGGCATCCGGATGGCGGCCGCGAACCCGTGCAGCCGCGCACCCAGCGCGAAGCCGCGCAGATCGGCGGTGCGGACCAGATACTCATCGGCGACAAGGGAGTTCAGCAGCCGATAGGTGGTGGCGGGGGCGATGCCGAGGCGTTCGGCGATCTCCTTGGCGGTGACGCCCACGCCGCAGTCGGCGACCGCCTCGAGAATGGCGATGGAGTTGGAGACGGTGGTGGTGCGGCGGGAGTCCTTCATCGCGCCTACCGGAAGGTCGCGGTGGGCAGCAGGTCCGCGCGCTGCGGCTCGTCGTAGATGCCGAGACCGCGCAACCGATCCGGCGCGCAGACCCGCAGCGCGACGGTGAACAGCGCGGCGGCCGCAAGCACCGCGGCGTAGGCGATCACGACGGTGACATTGTCGTTGCGGGCGGATACCGCGGCGGCGACCATGAGGATTCCGAGCAGGGCCGCGGTGACCGTGCCGAGCAGCGCCATGCCACGGCTGGGTTCGCCTATGCGGCGCAGCAGCGCCGGAGTGGCCAGGCAGGCGGGCAGATACGAGCCCAGATAGCCGAGCGCGCTCAGGGTGAGGAAGCTCCGAATCCCGTCCTGCGGTTCGGCTCCCGACAGCAGGTACCAGACCGCGCAGGCCGTCACCGCGCCGACCACCGCGACGATCGCGGGCGCGGGCGTGTGGAAACGCGGGTGCGTGCGACCGGCCGCGGCCGGGGCGATGCCCTCGCGGCCCATGGTGAACAGCACACGGACCAGGGCATTGATCGAGGCGACCGTGCAGGCGAAGAACGACGCCGCCACCCCGAGGTCCAGCACCGCGCTCAGGAAACGCGAATTGTCCTGCAACACCAGGTCCGTCACCGGTGTGGAACCGGCGGCCAGGCCCGGCGGCGCGGCGGCCAGCGCCACCGCCTGCGCGGACACCGTGATCAGATAAATAACCGCGGCGGCGACCGGCGTCCACGCCAGCGTGCGCGGCACCGACCGGAAGGGCCGGTAGGCTTCGGCGGACAGCGTTGTCGCACTCTCGAACCCGACGAAAGCGCTGATGGCCACCACCGCACTCATGGCGAGACCACCGGTGCCACCGTGCCATTCGAAGGCGCGGCCGGCCTGTGCGCCGACGCCGTCGCGGGTCAGCAGGTAGCCCATCAGGGCCAGGACCGTCACCACCGAGACGCATTCGATCAGCAGGGTCACCGAGGCGGACAGCCGGATCCCCCGCACCATGAGCACGGCCGCGGCCGAGGCCGCGATCAGCAGCAGCGCGACAATCGTTGCGGTCCCGCCGAATCCGCCGAGTCCGGCGGTCACCGCGACCTGGTCCAGATACGTGCCGACCGCGATCAGCCCCGCCACGCTGACGCTCGCGTACCCGGCGATCGCCGACCAGCCGACCGGTACGGCCACCGCGGGACCGAGCCCCTTGGCCACATACGTGTACAGCCCGCCGGTCACCGCCAGCCGCTGCGCCATCGGCCGGATCACCAGCGCCACACCCCAGGCCAGCAGCGCCGCCGCCAGGAACGCGGCCACGCTCGCCCCGCCGCCGGCCGCGCCGATCACGAACGCCGGGGTGACCACGGCCGTTCCCGACGGGGCGATGGCCGCGACCGACTGCGCGAACACCGGCACGAAAGGCAGTTCGCGCCGCGTCAATCCGCGCACCGGCGAACGTCCGGACACCGGGGGCCGACTCGGCGCAGCCGATCTCATCCGTGCGCCTCTCTCTGGATCGGTTCCCTGACAACGGGTTGCCACAGCGTCGCCGATCCGTATTGCACGGGCGTAAACACAGGTAACATCGGCTTGTCTCGAGGCGAGAGAAATATCCTGCGCCTTTCCCGCTGACGGTCACCGTCGCACACCCGCCGCTGTTACAGACCGCCTATAGCGTTCCGCGCCATCGGAAAAGAGCCCGCCACCCGGTGATTCCGGGGCGGGCGCAGCAGAGAGACGGATCCATGACGCAGCAGATCGAACGCGCCACCACCGCGCCGCCCGGCGCCAATCCACCCGACGGGGTGCACCGCCTCAAAGCCAATGCCGTGGGTTTGCTCGGGGTGGTGTTCATGGCCATCGCCACTGCCGCGCCGATCACCGCCATGACCGGCAATGTGCCGTTCATGATCTCGGCCGGGACCGGGACGGGCACGCCCGCCGCGTTCCTGATCGCGATGGTGGTGCTCGCGGTGTTCTCGGTGGGCTTCACCACCATGTCCAAGCACATCACCGCGACCGGCGCGTTCTACGGGTTCATCTCGTTCGGACTGGGCCGCTCGGCCGGGCTGGCGGCGGGACTGCTGGCCACCTTCGCGTACATGGTGTTCGAGGGATCGCTGGTCGGGATCTTCTCCAGCTTCGGCACGAATACCGTTGCGGCACAGTTCGGTGTGCACGTGCCCTGGTGGGTGTTCGCGATCGTCATGCTGGCGATCAATGCCCTGGGCACCTGGTTCGGGGTGGCCGTCGCGGAGAAGTTCCTGGTCGTGCTGCTGGGCACCGAGTGCGCGGTGCTGGCCATCATGGGTATCGCGGTGGCGCTGCACGGCGGTGGGCCGCACGGATTCTCGTTCGCGCCGCTGAATCCGGTCAATGCCTTCACCGGGCCGTCGGCGGGGCTGGGCTTGTTCTTCGCGTTCTGGTCGTGGGTCGGATTCGAGTCGACGGCCATGTACGGCGAGGAATCCCGTGACCCCAAGCGGATCATCCCCAAGGCCACCATGATCGCGGTCATCGGCGTGGGCGTGTTCTATGTACTCGTGTCGTGGATGGCCATGTCCGGCAACGGCATCGGGGAGTCGGCGGCGCTGGCGTCCTCCGACAACCCGATGGACCTGTTCTTCCACCCCACCCAGACCTATGTCGGGCATTGGGCGGTGAGCGCCATGCAGTGGCTCATGATGACCGGATCGCTGGCCTGCGGCATGGCATTCCACAACTGCGCCGCCCGCTACCTCTACGCGCTCGGCCGGGAGGGCGTCTTCCCCGTGCTCGAGCGCACCGTCGGCCGCACCCATCCTCGGCACGGGTCACCGCACATCGCGGGCGTGGTCCAGACGGTCATCGCCTGCGCGCTGGTCGCGGGCTTCGGAATCGCGGGCAAGGATCCCTATTCCGGCACCTACACGCTGCTGGCGATCCTCGGCACCATGGCCATCCTGGTGGTCCAGGCGGCCTGTTCCTTCGCGGTGCTCAATTACTTCCGCACCCATCACCCCGAGAGCCGGCACTGGTTCCGCACCGTGCTGGCTCCGCTGCTGGGCGGCCTCGCCATGGCCGGGGTGGTCGGGTTGCTGGTCCTCAATATGGGTACCGCCGCGGGCGCCGAATCCAGCTCCCTGGTCCTGAAGGCCACCCCGTGGCTGGTCGCCGCAATCGCCCTGGGCGGCTTCGGTTTCGCCGAATATCTGAAGCGTCGCTCCCCCGCCCGGTACGCGCGGGTCGGCCGGACCGTCCTGGCGGAAACCCACGAACGCTGACCGCCCTGATCGGGCCATTCCGGAACTCGCGGCATGTGAGGTCCGGCGGCGTGGAAACGGCCCGGAGCCCTGCGGCTTCCGGGCCGTCTTCAGCTTCGAGCCGGCGTGCACGTATCCGACGCCCCGCGGCAGCACCCTCGGAACCGTGCCATTGCGTTGCGCCCACGACGGCCCGAACAGCCGAGCCGGAAAACCCGAAATGTTCACGAAATCCGGCCGACCACACCGAGTCTCACCGGTCGCAGGAGTGCACACGCACCACACTGGAACGGACGGCACGGTAGGTCGGCGGGTTGGCGCGTGCGGTCAGTGCCCGGAACCGGCGGCGCGGCCCATGCAGTCATGGTCCCGAGCTCGGCGGATAGCCTGACGGCATGCGCATTGTGATCGACGATCTGAGCGGGGACGAGGTGATCGGACTACTCGAGGCCCACGTTGCCGAGATGCTGGCGAACTCGCCCGAGGACAGCATGCACGCCCTCGATGTGGCGGCGCTGCGCAAGCCCGAGATCACCTTCTGGTCGGCGTGGGCGGGCACGGAACTGGCCGGGTGCGGGGCGCTCAAGGAGCTGGATCCGATGCACGGTGAGATCAAGTCCATGCGGACGGCGGCGAGTCACCGGGGGCGCGGGGTGGCCTCACAGTTGTTGCGGCACATCCTCGCCGAGGCCGCCACGCGCGGATACGCGCGGTTGAGCCTGGAGACCGGGGCGTCGGAGTTCTATCGGCCCGCGGTGCGGCTGTACGAGCGCTACGGGTTCGAAGAGTGCGGGCCGTTCTCGGATTACGCTGCGGACCCGCACAGTGTCTTCATGACCCGCGCAGTGTCTTCGTGACCCGGGCGCTCCGAGCCGGAGTCAGCGGCCGACGGCCCTGGGTACCAGCCCGTTCAGCGCCGCCGCGAGCACGCCCAGGATGGCGAAGATCACGGCCATGATCACCAGCCCGCCGGACAGCTGGGCGTAGCCCTGGTCGCGGGGGTCGATGAACGGGTAGGGGTACCAATCGGCGAACGGCCCGCGCGACAGCGTGTAGGCGCCGTAGGCCAGCGGGTAGGCCAGCCAGCCCAGGATGAGCCGGATGGTCGGCTTCAGACCGGCGGCCACCAGCAACCAGTCCGCGATCAGCACGATCGGGATCACCCGGTGCAGGGTGTCGTTGATCCACCGCTCGGTCAGCTGCACATCGATATCGGCCAGCAGCACCGCGTAGATGACGAGGGTGATGGTCAGGTAGAGGGTGGCCGCGCCGCGCAGCACCTGCCAGCGCCGGCCGGCCGGGTCACGCAGCCCGCCGACCAGCAGCACGATGATGCCCAGGATGTTGGACTGGATGGTGAAGTAGCTGAAGAAGTTGAGATACGAATAGTTCGGGTTGCCCACATTGCGCAGCGGAATCCAGACCAGCGCGACCAAGCCCAGGATTCCGAAGACGATGCGCAGCACCCGGATCCACGCGGGCGTTCCACCTCTGACGGCCATGGCCCGATGGTCGCATGCCGAACCGCCCGACCGCGGACGATACGCCGGTGCGGCACACTTCGGGCAAGCGCGAGATCGGGCCGCCGGATACCGCGCCGACCGGCCCGGACCGACTCTTCGCTATCGTTGACGATGCAATGACCAGGACCGCCGCCACCTCTCGCGAGCTTCGTACCCGCCTGGCCGATCTCTCGATCCGCGACGAGCACCGGTTGCGTCGCAGGCTCGACAAGGCCCGCGGCGGCGATCTCACCGACCTCGAAACAGATATCGACGCCGCGCAGCGCCGGGTGGACGCCCGCCGCGCCGCCGTCCCGGCCATCAGGTATCCCGAGCAGCTACCGGTCTCCGCGCGCCGCGACGACATCGCCGACGCCATCGCCGCACACCAGGTCGTGATCGTGGCCGGTGAGACCGGCTCCGGCAAGACCACCCAGATCCCCAAGATCTGTCTCGAACTCGGGCGCGGGATCCGCGGCACCATCGGTCACACTCAGCCGCGGCGACTGGCCGCACGCACCGTGGCCGAGCGCATCGCCGAGGAACTGGGTACCGAACTGGGCGACGTGGTCGGCTACACGGTCCGCTTCACCGATCAGGCGTCGGACCGCACGCTGGTCAAACTCATGACCGACGGCATCCTGCTCGCCGAGATCCAGCGTGACCGGCTGCTGCGCCGCTACGACACGATCATCATCGACGAGGCGCACGAGCGCAGCCTCAATATCGACTTCCTGCTCGGGTATCTCGAGCAGTTGCTGCCCAAGCGGCCGGATCTGAAGATCATCATCACCTCCGCGACCATCGACCCGGAGCTGTTCGCACGGCACTTCTCCGACGAGAACGGCACGCCCGCACCGATTGTCGAGGTGTCGGGACGGTCGTATCCGGTGGAGGTCCGATACCGGCCGCTGTCGCTGGAGCTTCCGGTCACCTCCGAGGACCCCGACGACGAGGACACCCGGATCGTCGACCGCGACCCCACCGACGCCATCGGCGACGCGGTGCGGGAACTGCAGGCCGAGGGCGACGGCGACATCCTGGTCTTCCTCTCCGGCGAGCGCGAGATCCGCGACACCGCGGATTCGCTGCGGGACATGCGGCTGCCGCGCACGGAGATTCTGCCGCTGTACGCGCGGCTGTCCGCGGCCGAGCAGCACCGGGTATTCGAATCGCACACCGGCCGGCGCGTGGTGCTCGCCACCAATGTGGCCGAGACCTCGCTGACGGTGCCGGGCATCCGCTACGTGATCGACCCTGGCACCGCACGCATTTCGCGCTACTCCATGCGCACGAAGGTGCAGCGGCTGCCCATCGAGTCCATCTCGCAGGCATCGGCGCGGCAGCGGTCCGGTCGCTGCGGCCGTGTCGCGGACGGTATCGCCATCCGGTTGTACGCCGAGGACGACTTCGAATCCCGGCCGCAGTTCACCGAACCCGAGATCCTGCGCACCAACCTGGCCGCCGTCATTCTCCAGATGACCGCGCTCGGACTCGGCGATATCGAGAGCTTCCCGTTCGTCGAGGCCCCCGACGCCCGCGCCATTCGCGACGGCATCGCGCTGCTCGAGGAGCTCGGCGCGCTGGCCCGGGCGGAGGCCGAAGCCGGTGCGCGCAAGGACATTCCCGACGCCGGTCTGATCCTCACCCCCATCGGCCGCGAAATGGCGCAGATCCCGGTCGATCCGCGCATGGCCCGCATGCTGGTCGAGGCCAACCGCGGCGGCTGCCTCGCCGAGGTCCTCATCATCGTCGCGGCCCTGTCCATCCAGGACGTCCGCGAACGCCCCGTCGAACACCAGCAGGCCGCCGACGCCAAACACGCGCGCTTCACCGTCGAGGGCTCCGACTTCCTGGCCTACCTGCGCCTCTGGGACTACCTCCGCGAACAGCGGAACGCCCTGTCCTCCAACCAGTTCCGCCGCCTGTGCCGCGACGAATTCCTGCACTACCTCCGCATTCGCGAATGGCAGGACCTGCACGGCCAGCTCCGCACCATCACCCGCGGCCTCGGCTGGAACACCGCGGGCTCGGACGCCCAATTCGACCGCACCGCAACGTCTTCCGACGACGCCGGAAGCAACCCGCGCAACCGCCGCGGCCGTAACCCAGGCCGTGGCAGCGGTACCGGCAGTGCCGGGCGCGACGGGAACGGCTCCGGAACCGAATCCGCCGAGCGCGGCGGTGCCGCCGCAAGCTCAGTGCAGGGCCGCAACATCAACGGCGGCAATGCCACTCAGCGCGGTGGGCAGAGCTCCGAGGCCGCGCGAGCGGAGTCGGCATCGGTCGCTGACGACACGCGTCGCAGCGGATCGGTGCGCGGCCGGGATTCGCACCGCGCCGATGACCGCGGGCGCGGCAGTTCCAGCGGACGCGGCAATGATTCGGGCCGCCGGGGCGGCGGCGCGGGATCGAGCGGGCAGTCCGGCCTGGCCGAGACCCTCGCGGCGAAGGCGGGGCTGGACAACGACTCGCTGCCGTGGGATGTGACGTCGATCCACCAGGCGTTGCTGGCCGGCATGCTGTCGCATATCGGTGTGCGGGAGGCGGAGACCCGGGAGTTCCTGGGCGCCCGCAATGCCAAGTTCATGATCTTCCCCGGATCGTCGCTGGCCAAGAAGCCACCGCGGTGGGTGATGGCGGCGGAATTGGTCGAGACCTCGCGGTTGTGGGGACGGACGGCGGCCCGGATCGAACCCGAGTGGGCCGAGCGGCTGGCCGGGGACCTGGTGAAACGCACGTACTCCGAACCGCACTGGTCGGCGAAACGGGGTGCGGCGGCGGCCTACGAGCGGGTGACGCTGTACGGCATTCCGCTGGTGACGCAACGGCGGGTGGACTTCGGGCGGATCGATCCGGAGTTGTCGCGGGAGCTGTTCATCCGGCACGCGCTGGTGCAGGGCGAGTGGCAGACCAAGCACGACTTCTTCGCGCGGAACCGCGAATTGCTCGACGACGTCGCGGATCTGGAGCATCGGGCGCGACGGCGCGACATCCTGGTCGACGACCAGGTGCTGTTCGACTTCTACGACCAGCGCATCCAGTCGGACATCGTGTCGGTGCGGCACTTCGACAGCTGGTGGCGCAAGACCCAGCGCACCGATCCGAACCTGCTGGACTTCACCGCATCCACGGTGGTGAACGAGGATGCGGCACTGCTGGATCCGACCGCCTACCCCGACAGCTGGCGGCAGGGCGAGCTGACCTTCCCGCTCACCTACCAGTTCGAGCCCGGTCAGGCCGACGATGGTGTCACCGTGCACATTCCGATCGCCCAGCTCGCGCACGTGCGCTCGGTCGGCTTCGACTGGCTGGTCCCCGGCATGCGTGAGGAGCTCGCCGCCGCGTTCATCAAGACGCTGCCGAAACAGCTGCGCCGCACCGTGGTTCCCGCACCCGACTTCGCCAAGGCCGCCCTGGACCGCCTCACCCCGCGCGCCGAACCACTGCGCACCGGGCTGGCCCGGGAACTGTCGCAGCTCGGCTCGGTGACCATCGCCGCCACCATGCTCGATCCGGCGGGCCTGCCCGACCACCTGCGCATGACCTTCGCCGCCACCGACCCGACCGGCGCCGTCGTGGCCCGCAGCAAGAGCCTGGCCGAACTGAAATCCAGCCTGGCGGAACAGGTCTCGAAGTCGGTAGCGCGCGCCAACAACGCCGCCGAGCGGGCCCCGTCGACGGTGTGGACCTCCGAATCCCTGGGCACTCTGCCGTCCTCGGTGAAGCGCCAGGTCAGCGGTCAGACCATTACCGGTTATCCGGCCCTGGTCGCGGAGCCGGACGGCGTGGCGGTACGCGTCCTCAGCTCCCCCGCCGCCCAGGCCACCGCCATGCGCACCGGCACCCGCGCCCTGCTGCTGGGCGCGATCACCACCAATACCCGCGCCGTCACCGCGGGCCTGCCGCCCACCGATCGCCTTGCGCTGAGCCAGAATCCGTACGGCACCCTCGACGCCCTGGTCGAGGACTGCCGCGCCTGCGCCGCCGACGAACTCATCGCCGCCAATGGCGGACCGGTGCGCAGTCCCGAGCAATTCCAGGCGTTGGTGGAGAAGGTCCGCCCGCGGTTCACCACGGCCGTCGCGACCATCGTCCGCTCGGTCGTCCCGGTTCTCGCCGAGGCGCACCGGCTGCGTGCCGCCCTCGCCGAATCCCGCGACCGGGACGCCACCGACGATGTCACGCACCAGCTCGACGACCTGATCTTCCCCGGATTCATCGCCGAGTGGGGCAGCGCCCGGCTGCGGGAACTTCCCCGCTATCTGGAAGCCGCCCGCCTGCGCCTGGAGGCGCTCCCCGCCTCCGCCAACCGCGACCGCGCCGGCCTGGCCGAACTAGACCGCGTCCACGCCGCCTACGACCGCCTCGTCGGCAATCTCCCCGAGGCGCGCCGGGGCGGCCGCGACATCGTCGAAATCTGGTGGATGATCGAGGAACTCCGCGTCAGCCTCTTCGCCCAGCAACTCGGCACCCCCTACCCGGTGTCGGCGAAGCGCATCGAGAAGGCGATCGACATCGCCCGCCGCCCGCCCCAGCAAAAGCGCTGACGGGCACGATCTTTCGTGCAACACCACGGGCATGCGCACATGCCTTCTCGGAAGCCGGTTGCGGGCCGGCGCATCGCCCCTCCGCCGGACATGAGACGCCGGGAAATGAAGCGGTCCGGCTCCGAATTGCTCGGGGCCGGACCGGGAATCGATGTGGGGTGACCGGTAGCGGTCGCCCGTTTACTTGGTTGCCGCGCCCACGGTGTGGTCGGCGCGGTGCTTGCGCAGGTCGGCGATCTCGCGTTCGAAATCCTCGGCGGAGCTGAAGGATCGGTAGACCGAGGCGAATCGGAGGTAGGCGACCTCGTCGAGATCACGCAGCGGGCCGAGGATGGCGAGGCCGACCTCATGGCTGGGCACCTCGGGGGAACCCTTGGCGCGCACCGCATCCTCCACCTGCTGCGCGAGCAGGTTCAGCGCATCGGAATCGACCTCGCGGCCCTGGCAGGCGCGGCTGACGCCGCGGATGACCTTCTCGCGGCTGAACGGCTCGGTGACACCGCTGCGCTTCACGACCGACAGGATCGCGGTTTCGACCGTGGTGAACCTGCGCCCACACTCCGGACAGGCACGTCGCCTCCTGATGGCGGTGCCTTCCTCGGCCTCACGCGAGTCGACCACCCTCGAATCGGGATGACGACAGTACGGGCAATGCATCCGGGATCCTTCGTCGATGCCTGGGCTTCCACAGCAACCTCGAGCAATCTCGAGGATACCGTGACGGACCCGGTCGGCGGCGTCCGCCCGTATCCACAGGCCGGAATCAGGTGGTCACCTGCCACTGCGAGGTCAGATCGGCGAGCAGATCCGGCAAGCGCTGCACCAGCCGCCCATTGGTCAGCATGACCGGGAACGGCACGGCCAGAACCGGTCTCGCGGCGGCCGGATTCGTGCACAGTTCCAGGTAGCGCGGCAGCAGGTCGTGGGTGATGTAGTTCCACCGCGCGTCGCGGTCGGCCCAGTTGAAGTCGGGCAGCGGAGCGCGCAGCGACATCGCGCCCGTGGTCAGGGTGGTGGGCGCGAAGACGCCGGGCGCGCGGACGCCGGGAACGGCGGCCTTGCCCGCGATCGTGCTCACGTAGGTCATGACCCGGCCCATGTCGCCGCGGCCGTGCGAGGTGACATCCCACTGGTCGGCGATGATCTGGTTCTGTTCCCGGTCGGTCATGCGCAGCGCGGCGTCGGCCAGGCCCTCGGGGGTGCCGGAATCGATCTCGCGCCAGGCGGTGATGGCGTTCTCGTCCAGCACGCCGGCCCGGTACATCTCCTCGACACCGGCCAGGCCCGCGGTTGCGTAGGCCTCGTGCATGGGTACCTGGTCGATGAAGATGTGCTTCTGCATGATCATCAGCCGGGTCTGGTACCAGGCCAGATCGTCGGCGGTGAGCCGCTCGCCCGCGGTGCCGAGGGTCCGGATGTCGGCGGGCAGGATGTCCAGCAGCTGCGGCGGGGTGCCGCGCAGCAGATCGGCCACCGCGTCACCGAGCTGATGGATGCCCGGCACGGTGACAATCGCCGACACGTCGCCCATGTCGAAGAAGCCCGACGCGAACGACCCGCCGGCGAGCCCGGCCAGTCCGGTCCACCAGTAGTCCGGGTGCGCGTTGTCGAGCCGCAGGTAGTTCACGTAGACCTGGGTGAAGGTGCGGGTATTCGCCGCGACGCCGCGCCCGGGATCCCAGGCCGCCAGGTCGATGTCGGCATTCTGGGTCGCCGTGACCAGCCAGTACTGATGCAGCAGGGTCGCGTAGTGCCGCGGCTCGACACCCGCGGCGCGCGCGTCGTCGAGCGCGGCACGCAGGGTGTCGGGATCCAGGGGCAGTGCGGGATTCAATCCGCCGCCGCCCGCGCCGTCACCATTGACCGACGGCAGATCCAGATACGCGGCATACGCGAACTCCGCATGCGCGGCCGGTGCGATCACCAGCCCGATCATCAGGCAGATGAGGACACCGGCCACCCGGATCAGCCCTCGAACTCTCGGCATTTGACGCCCCCTGTCGCTGTGCGCGCGGGCCGGACCACGGGCCGCGCGGATGTAGCCTCTGTCACATCCAGGGGGACGCTAGCAACACGTTTCAGTTTTCAATCTGCATTTCCGGCCACGCCCATGGCCGTCGAGCTCTATCCCGAATAACGGCTATGACCGGGCAACTACCACAGCAGCGGGCTCGCTATCGCACCGGCGCCTGGACCAGCTGGACCGAGGGCGGGGTGGTCTGCGAATCGAAGTCGCCGGAACGCAAGTGGGCCAGACCGATCAGACCGGCCACGGCCAGCGCGCTCATCAATGCGGTGACGGCCAGGGCCGCGAGACCGACCTGGGCGCGCTGCACCCGGTCCAGCGGATGCGCGCCACGGGCGCGCCGGGCCGCGTGTCGCACGACGACATGGTCGCGTCGAACACCCGCGCCGCCGACGGGCCGGACCCGCGCGCGGCAGGGGCGGCGGTCCAGGACGGGACGGCCCGCAGCCGCGGGCGTCCCGGTCCGGAACCGATCCGAACGCAGCTCCCAGGGGATGCTGTCGAATCCCAGATCGCTTCCCAGAGTGTCGATTTCGCTGACCACGGCGCGCATCGAAGAAACCTCCAAAGTAGGGCGGACCGAATGATGCTGGACAACTGACTCGATCATGTGTTCGAAGAACTGATGTTCGAATTTCTACCACGGCCCACCGACAATGTCACTGATTTCCCCGACATGCGTCGAACAGATGTTTGATCACACGCGTCACACGGACTACAGTCGAGACACGAGTTCCCCGGACGCACGATGAACCGCATCCGGGAACGAATTCCGGTGAGCGACAGCAGTGAACGGAGGACGGCGGCGGTGAGCGAACACGGCGGCGCGGATGGTGAGAACGGACCCCTTGGTCCCGGCGGTGACGGCCCCCTGTCCGAATCGTCCGGTGTCGGCGCCGATCTGACCGTGCGCCAGCGCAAGGTACTGGAGGTCATCCGCACCTCGGTGCACGACCGCGGCTATCCGCCCAGCATCCGCGAGATCGGCGATGCCGTCGGCCTCACCTCGACTTCCTCGGTGGCACACCAGCTCCGGGCGCTCGAGCGCAAGGGCTACCTACGCCGCGACCCCAATCGCCCACGCGCCGTGGATGTCCGGGGCCTGGACGAGACGGCGGTGCGCGCCACCGCCGGCGTGTCGCAGCTGCGCGCGGTCAATACCGAGGCCGACGCCTCCGACGAGCACCCTGCCCCGACCTACGTCCCGGTGCTGGGCCGGATCGCCGCCGGTGGCCCGATCCTGGCCGAGCAGGCGGTGGAGGACGTCTTCCCGCTGCCGCGCGAACTGGTCGGCGAGGGTTCGCTGTTCCTGCTGAAGGTCGTCGGCCAGTCGATGATCGACGCCGCCATCTGCGACGGTGACTGGGTGGTCGTGCGGCAGCAGAACGTGGCCGACAACGGCGACATCGTGGCCGCCATGATCGAGGGCGAGGCCACCGTGAAGACCTTCAAGCGCACCGGATCCCAGGTGTGGCTGATGCCGCACAACCCCCTGTTCGAGCCGATTCCGGGCAATGACGCCCAGATTCTCGGCAAGGTCGTCACGGTCATCCGCAAGATCTGACCGTGCCCGCACTGCCGTGGCCCGGCGACCGCCCCGCAGACCGGCCGCCGGGTCACGACAGTCGTCTCCGTCAGTGGTTGAGCACGCCGTTCCACACCGCGTGCGCCCCCGAGTCCCCGACCCGGTAGGTCTGCCACCCGGCCGCCGCGCCGCTCGCGATCACCAGCAGTGCGATCACCGTCGGCACCACCCGGCCCAGCGGCTTCCCGCGGCCGCGCCGCAGGTGCACGAAGACCAGCAGCACGGTCGAAACCAGCAGCGGCGCAACGAAATACAACATCTGATGGCCGAGCCGCGCGTGCTCGTCCACCACCGGGGGGTTACCGAGCTGCCGCTGGAACCACTCCCCCGCCTCCACGGTCACCGGCGTCAATGCCGTCACCAGCACCGCCAGGACGGAAGTCGGCCAGATCAGCCGGGTGCGGGCCGCGGGCCACAGTGCGCACAGGATCAGCAACCCCGCGGTCAGCGGGACCAGCACGACAACCACGTGCACCAGCAGGACATGGGCGGGCAGCCCATTGAATGTCGACATATATCGGCTCTTTCGAACTCGGCGAACGAAGCCCGGCGTATCAGAACAACGTAAGCCGGGCCCGGCCGGTTCGGTTCGGACCCACGGTCGTCCGGCGAGTTCGGATCGGGACCGTGGGTCGCGCGAGCAGTCAGTCGGTTTCGGTGGGCACCACGATGCGAGAGATGAGCTGGGTGGGCGCCTCGTCGCGTCCGGGCATCGGCTGGGTGGCGACCGGCGCCGCGCCCTCCGGGGCGACGGTCTCGGGCGCCGCGGGCGCGGCCGGCTCGAGCGCCGCGGGCTCGGGGGCGGCGACCGCCTCCGGCGCGGGAACCGGTAGCACATCCACGATCTGGGGGGCCGGCTTGTCCTGGGCGGGCGTCGCGGGCAGATCCGGCATGGAGGCCAGCGCAGCGGCCGGGTCCAGGTCGCGGGCGGCGGGTGCGTCGGAGTTCAGCGCGGCCAGGCGGCGGGCCCGCAGGTCGCCGCTGAGCGCCGTGGTCACCTGATCCGGCGATCCGGCGGGGGCCTGGACGATACGGCGGGTCGGGACGTCCTCGACCGGCGCGGCCTCGGCCCCGCTCGGCAGGCCGGAGCCGGCGACGAAGCCGAGCACCTCGTACTGCGTGCCGATCGTCATGACGGCCGAGTTCTTGTCGTGCGCAATGTATCCCTGGTTGGTGCCCATGACGCGACGCAGCGACTCCAGCCAGCGATGGTCGAGGACGCGGCAGTCGGCCCAGGGGAAGTACTCCAGCCCGGTCCGTAGATAGAAGCGGTCGCCGATGCGCGCACCGCGCAACAGCTCCAGCAGCCAGGCATCGATGAGATTCGGCTGCGCATTGCGATAGATGCGGGACTGCGGGGGCACGGAGCCGTTCGCAAATTCCCCGAAGGAGTTCAGCAACTCACCCGGAAACTCTTCCAGCTTCCCAAAACCCACGACATCTAAACCAAGAAGTTGCTCTGGAAGTTGGGCGGCGATCCTGCGCTCGTCGTGGAGTTTGAACTTTCTATTGATGTTCTCAGTGCGCATTTGTCTCCGACTTCCCATTCCAACCTGACGGAACCCTAGCATGAACCCGACCGTTTCAAACCAGTTTGGTCGGCCGCCCAGAGCCGTGCTACCGGCACTCCCGCAACTAATCCGCAACCAGCAGTTACGGCTATCACGACGCAACGAACCGCCCGTTCGGGATCATTGGCTATAGCGTCCGGCGATGATTTCCCCTTGATGCCGCAGTCCCGGATTCGCAGGCTCCCAGTAGTTTCCGTGTGACACGACATCGAACGGCAGGGCCCGCAACACCGGAAGGTCGATAGTGGCTCCGGAAGAAGTGAAAGCCGTTGCGCGAAATTCGCGATCGACCGGATCGACCCCATGGAGAAACTGTCCGAACCTGGGCACCGGATCAGCGGGGTCGGCCGTGGCATAGACATGCGCACCGTTGTGGCCCGCAGGAATACCCGTCAAACGTAATTTCGAAACATCATCAACACCTACCCCAGGACTTCCCACGAACACCACGTCGTCGGCCGCCAGAGAGTTCGCTCCGCTGGCCGCCGCTCCGATCACGGCGCTCCCGTAGCTGTGCCCGACGACCGTCTGATGGGCCGCGAGCCCCGGGTGGCCGGCCCGCAGGCCACTCTCGAACCGATCCAGCGCGGGCGCGCCCGCCCGAGCCCGGCGATCACGCGCCGCCTCGGCCAGATCCGGCGGTGCGTCGTACCCGTACCACGCGATGACCGACGTCCGCGCGGCCGGATCGGCTCGCTCGGCCGCATCGAGCAGCGCACGCGCCCGGTCGACACCGACACCGATACCGGTCAGCGACGATCCGGTACCGGGAACGAAGGTCGCGACATTGACGGCGAGATCCGGATTGTTCAGTGCGATCGCGCCGTGCCCGTTCCGGTCCACCGCCAGTACCAACCGGCCCGAGCCCGGATCCCCGGCCTGATTCGCGAGCGCCGCGTATCCGGCATCGCGCTGCTGCGCCTCCTCCCGCGCGGCTTCCCACTCCCGCAACCGAATCCAGCCCGCGCTGGTGGTCGGCAGGTTCTGGTGCCGCGTCCAGTCCCGGTGCCGGTCGGCCAGCCGCCGATCCTCCGCCGCGGCTTCGGCCCGCAACCGCCGTAAGGTGATCCGGTTGTAGTGGTCGCGGGCCAGTGCCGGCATCCCATCGCGGTCCCCGAGCAGCGGATCGGCCGCGAAAAGCGCGTCCTGATCCGCGGGCGTGAGCGACTTCCACAGCGCGCAGAGCACTGTGGGATCTTCCGGAAGACTCGCGGTCCCGTCGAGAATCCCGGCGATCCGAGTGCTCGGCCCGCCGCCCGTCGGATCGACGGCCAGCCCCGCCAGTGCCTCCGTCGCCGCGCCGAGCCGGGCCCCGACCCGCTCGTCGATCTCCCCCGCGAGATCCAGCAGGGGCACCAGCCGGGCCTGCACCTGCTTCGCCTTCGCGTCGAAGCCTGCCTGGAAGATCAAGTCCAGCGCCGAGTTCCCGGTATCGGAGCGCGGCCCGCGGACCGAGCCGTCCTCCGCGATCCGGCAGCCGGTGGCCCGGGCCTCGTCGGCGAGCTGCCCGACCAGCGCGCACACCCGCTCGAGCGCGCCCGCCTCGGCGAACGCGTCGGCGATGTCGAGCAGTGCCGCACCGATATGGTTCGCCGCCAGCTGCGACTCCCATGCCCGCAGCGCGGCCGCCGTCCCCGCCGCCCCCTGCCACCCGGCGACCGCGACATCGGCCAGGCGCCCCACCCGTGTCATGGCCCCGGAGAATGCCGAATCAGCCGCCGCCACACCCGAACTGGCGCGGATCGCGGCGCCCGGCTCCCACCCTCGCACTTGCGAAAACCCCGCTCGCACCATCGCGCCTCCCCACGCAATCCCTTCCGATTCGCGAAATCCGCACTGCCGCCGGGCACGAGCGTCCCGCGCTGGGCGCCCGACTCTGTCCAACGCGCCACCGGTCACCCTCGGCGCGGAACGCCGCGTCGGTAGGTGCCAACGGCGAATACCGTTCAGCAGGAGGCCAATTCGTTGTTCGCGCGGCCGCCGGACCGGCGGGCCGGTCAGGAAGCGCCGTGCAGGTAGCCGTCCAGCTGGGTTTCGAGGGCTAGTTCGGTGGCCTCGTAGGTGGTTGCGGTGTGGGCGGTGGCGTCGGCGAAGGCATGGAGGTGGGTGGCCAGCCTGCGGAGGGCGGCGAGGAGCGGGTCGCCGACGGTGACGGCGGCGGCGCCGATCGCGGAATTCGGCATGGCCCGACCGACTTTCGCGATCAGGTCGACCGGGTCGATGGCCGCGATGGCCCCGGCTTCGGAGTGGATGCCCGCCGCCATGATTCGAAGCGCCGTGATGTCGGCGCGCAGCATGTCTGTCATGCCTCCCCCTTCGTGTGGACCACACCCTAGCGGCGGCGGGGCGGGAGGGCTCGGCGAAAAGGCGGGGGCTGTGGACAGCGCGGTGGCTGTTCACATGGGTGGGTTCAGGTGGTCGCGGCGGCCCGGCGGGCGGCATCGCGGGCGAGCGCACGGTCGCGCTGCTCCTCGAACCGGACCACGTCCTTGCCGAGTTTGTCCAGGTAGGTGGCCAGCCTGTCCCGGATCTGCTCGCCGCGCGCGGTGAAGTCGGTGCGCTCGAAGATGTTCCATTTGCGCAGCACCGGGAGGATCACCTCGTCGAGATGCTGGCGCAGATCGTAGATGCCGTGCTTGGCGATGAGGACGCTGTTGCGGCGGAAGTCGGGCATGCCGGCACCGGGCATGCGGAAGTTCTCGATGACCGCGGTGATCGCCGCGAGGGCGTCGTCGGGGACCAGGTCCAGGGCCGCGCCGCAGATATTGCGGTAGAAGACCATGTGCAGGTTCTCGTCGGTGGCGATACGGGCGAGCAGGCGGTCGGCCACCGGATCGCGGCAGGCCTTGCCCGTATTGCGGTGCGAGACGCGGGTGGCCAGCTCCTGGAACGTCACATAGGCGACCCCGTGCAGAACGGCGTGGTCACCGGTTCCGGTGGGGTCGTCGACGCCGGTCCCGACACAGATCATGCGGGCGTGCTCGAGCGCCACCGGATCGACGCCGCGGGTGACCACCAGGTAGTCGCGTATGGCGATTCCGTGCCGGTTCTCCTCGGCGGTCCAGCGATCCACCCAGGTGCCCCAGGCGCGCTCGCGGGTGAACGATTCGGAGATGAGCCGGTGGTAGGAGGGCAGATTGTCCTCGGTGAGCAGATTGGTGATCATGGCGGCCCGCGCCGCCGGGCTGAGCCGGGACTGCCCGGGTTCCCAGTCGATTCCACCCAGGGCGGCGAAGTTGCGCCCCTGGTCCCAGGGCACGTAGTCGTGCGGATGCCACTCCTTGGCCACCGAGAGGTGCCGGTTCAGATTCGCTTCCGCCACCGGTTCGAGTTCGGCAAGCACTGCGCTCGCGGTCATGGAATTCGCCACGTCGTGTCCCTGCCCTACGACTTGATCTCGGCACTCCCCATCGCCAGCGAGCCTACCCGGATCTGCGGTGAATCGCCCTGGCGCTCTTGGAAGACGACCGTTCTGTCGATTGGCGGAATCCGGGTGATCGATACCGATGGGCTGTAAAGATTTTCTCCGTCTGCCACACCGCACTCGTTTTCGATCTTCAAATCGTGTTCAATGAACCCGGCAATCCATTGCCTTCGGTTCGAATCACCGATGGGTCCGCGACTGCGGTCCGGACCAGGTAGTCCTCGCCCGCCAGGTGCCGGCTACACCCAACGCCAGCAGAACTTCCAGCCCGATAGGAAGCGCCGGTCCGGCAGCGCCGTGATCAGGAGGCGGGTCCCCGGCAACACGCCACGGACCACTCGGGCGACGCGAGTCCACGCGCCACCGACCGCGTTAATGTTGATCTGCGCAAATGCGATTCACCGGCGAAAAAAGATATCTGCGATACCTAGGAGGGCAGATGGCGGCCGTTCCCGCATCTGCGAGAAAGGCACTACCCCCCATCGTCTTCACCGTGCTGGTGATGGCCGCGGCGTTCTGGCAGCGGGATGCGGTCCTGACCGGAGTCCACGCCCTCGCCGGAGCCGACCCGCGCTGGCTGCTGCTGGCCGCGCTGGCCACCCTCGCCCTCTGGCCCACCTCGGTTTTCATGCTGCGTGGTTCGATACCCGCCGACACCTCCGCACGGCAGCTGTTCGCCCTCCAGCTCGCGGTACCCGCCATCGGCTTGGTGCCCGCGGCCTCACTGCTGCTGCGAATGCGGTTTCTGCGCCGCACCGGACTCAGTCATACCGGCGCGGCGGCGTCCATCGCGCTGATGGGATTCGCCGCGCTGGTGGTGCGGGTTCCGCTGGTGGTGATCGCGGCGCTGGCCGCGCCGGGCCTGATGAGCCGCAATGGCGCGCAACCCCCGTGGCACGACCTGGGTACCCGCGTTTCGGCGTGGTGGCATCACCTGATCGGCGGAAATCTCTGGCACACAGCCGCGATCATGATCATCGCCGTGCTCGCGGGAGGCATCGTCCTGGCGGTGGGCGCCCGGGCGATGAACCGCCGGGTGCAGGCGCACGGCGGCTGGCGGCAGCTGCCCGCCCGTATGCGGCACGCCCGCTCGGACGCCGAATTGGCCTGGAAATCGGTGGCTGCCACCGCGGTCCGTCCGCGCCGCGCGGCGGCCCTCTGGATCTGTGCGCTGATCCAGCCGCTGCTCATGGTGGTGGCGCTGTGGGCGGTGCTGCACGCGGTCGGCGCGAACCTCAGCCTGCCCGACACGTTCGTGGTGGAACTGGTGACCGTGGCCCTGGCCCCGCTACTGCCCTCCCCGAACGGGGTGGCCACCAAGGAGATCACCATCGCGGCCGGCCTCACCGCGGTCGCGGGCCTGACCGGCGGGGTGGCGGTCGGCGCGGCCCTGGGATTCCGGCTCCTCACCTTCTGGTGCCAGATCCCGCTGGGCCTCGCCTCCTTCGCGTATCTGAACCATCGCCGCGCCATCTGAGCGCGGCCCGGATTCGGTTACCGATCTCGCGGTATCAGTTGCCGATCTTGCAGTCGATGGTCGCGAACTTGGCGACCCCGCCCCATTTGGTCTGCGCGACGCCCTGAGCCTGATACTTCCCGTGTTTGGCCTCCACCGTCACGGCGGGCAACTGCTCCCCCGCCCAGGTCTGCGCGGTACAGGTGTAGGTCGGAACGGCGGCCTGGGCGGTCGCGGCATCGACAGCCGCCAGGACCGGTGACATGGCGGCGACGGCCAGGGGCAGGCCGACCAGATACTTCTTGCTCACGGCGACTCCTTGTGCGATCTCGGGTGAGCGGGGCGAACAGCAGCCCAGATTCTCGCACGGCTGCGGCGAGCCCGCCGCCGAACCTGCCGAGCATGGTCGACGATGAGGGCACTTTCGGCGGCGTCGCGGCGTTGATCACCCTGAGGGCGGCCACTACGAAGGAGTTCGCCATGTCATTCCTCGGTTCCCTGCTCGGGCTCGCCCTGACGCTGTTCATGCTGCTGTTGCTGGCCCGCCTCATCATCGATTGGATCGGCGTGCTCGGCGATACCCCGCCGGCCCTGCGGAAGGCCCGGGATGTCGTCCATCGCCTCACCGAGCCGGTGATCGCGCCGGTGCGCAGGGTCCTGAAACCGGTCCGGTTCGGCGGCGTCTCGATCGATCTCGCCTTCACCGTGGTGTTCATCGCGGTCCTCGTGCTGCGCGCGATCGCCTTCAACTTGTAGCGGCGGCCACGGGTTCCGCGGCGGGGAGGTCGGGAAAACTGTTGGGGCGCAACAGCGGAATCGTGGCCAGCATGAGCAGTCCGGCGAGCGCGATGGCGGTGCGTGAGCCGGTGACGGCGGCGAGGACGCCCCAGAGTGCCGTCATGGCCGCGGTATTCATATTGCTGGTGATCGACCAGGCGGAGAGCATGCGGGTGGTGCGGTCGGGTGCCGCGCGTTCGAGGCGGAAGGTCGCGTAGACCGGGTTGAAGACTCCGCAGCAGGTGATGAGGCCGAATTCCACCACGATCACCACGAGCAGGCCGGCGAGGCCGGGGCCGATGCAGGCGAGGACGGGCACCCAACAGGCCCGCAGCATCCCGGCGGCGACCAGCACCCGGCGCTGACCGAACCGGCCGACCAGCGGTGTCGCCAGCCGCGAGCCGATCAGGCCGCCGAGGCAGGGAATGCCGAACGCGAGCCCGTACTGCCAGGGCGCATAGCCGAGATCGCGCAGCATGATGACGGCCAGCAGCGGTTGGGTCGCCAGGATCAGGCCGTTGACCAGGATCGTGTTGACGAACAGCGGCCGCAGCGCGCGGTGGGTCAGGATGTAGCGCCAGCCCTCGACCAGGTCCCCCATCCGGAAGCCGGCGCTCCCGCTCGGCGCGGGCTGCGGCTCGCCGCCGCCGATGGCCCGAATTCCCAAGGCGGACAACAGGAAGCTGACGGCGTTGGCCGCCACGGTGACCACCGGTCCGAAGATCCCGATCGCCGCGCCGCCGAGCGGCGGGCCCAGCACGCTCGCCGTCCACATGGTCGATTCGAATCGCCCGTTCGCCAGGAGCAGGTCCTCCTTGGGCAGCAGGGTTTTCAGGTATGCCCCCGACGCTGCCCGGAATGCGATGTCCGAGGCCGCGACGATCACCGAAACCACCACCAGCTGTGCGAAACTCAGCACGCCCGCCGCGAATGCCAGCGGCACGCTGAGCACCACCGCGAAGCGCGCCAGATCGGTGGCGATCATGACCGGCCGCTTGCGCCGGAATTCCATCCACGGTCCCAGTGGTATCGCCACCACCGCACCCACCGCCAGTCCGGCGGCCGCCAGCAGCGACACCTGCCCGGGCCCGGCGTGCAGGACCAGCACCGCGATCAAGGGGAAGGCGTCGAAGGCCAGCCACGATCCCGCCGTGCTCACCGCGAAAGCCGTCCACAACCAGCCGAATCCGCGTCCCAGTGACCGCCTGCCCGTCATACCGCCCGCCTCGTGCTGTCCCGCCGTCGTTGTCCGGCAAGATCGAAGCAGACCCGCGACCTCGGGATCAAACAACCGAACCGCCCGCGAGCCACAACCGGACGTTGTGCGCATACTCTCGTCGCATGGATCTCGAGGCCGTGCGCACCTTCGTCGCGGTGGCGGACACGGAACATTTCCAGGACGCCGCCACGGATCTGTCGATCAGCCAGCAGGCGGTCTCGAAACGCATTGCGGCCCTGGAGAAGACGTTGGGCGCCCGGTTGTTCACCCGCACGGCGCGCGGCGCCCGCCTGACCCTCGACGGGCAGGCCTTCCTCCCCCATGCCCGCACCCTGCTCCACACCGCCGAACGCGCCCTGGCCTCGGTGAGCCCGGGCCGGCGGGCGCTGCGCGTGGATGTGGTGGGTCGCCAGCTCGCCCCGGCCGGGCTGCTACGCGACTTCCACCGCGCCCATCCCGATTTCGAACTGGACGTGGTGCGGCTCCCGCACGCGGGCGCGGCCATGGAGGCGCTGCTGGAGGGCTCGGTCGACGCCGCGTTCCGCTGTGTGCCCGCGCCGGGGCACGCACTGCCCGAGGGCCTGCAGGCGACGCCGATCTTCGACGAGCCACTCGAACTGCTCGTCGGCCCCGCCCACCGGCTGGCCAGGGCGCGGACAGTGTCGCCGGAAGATCTGGCCGGCCATCGCATCTGGATGCCGAGCCTGGTGAGCGGAACCGAATGGTCGGCCTATTACGCGTCACTCGCCGCGGCCTTCGATCTCACCATCGATTCGGTCGGCCCGAACTTCGGCCTGGAGCCGCTGCTGGACGCGGTCGCCGACTCCCCGGAGGTCGCGACGCTGGTCGGCGAGGACACCCGTTTCCTCTGGCCCGACACCCACGGTCTGCGGCGGGTGCCGTTGCGTGATCCCACGCCCGTCTACCCGCACTCCCTGCTCCAGCGCGCCGCGGATCCCCATCCCACGCTGGCCGCGCTGCACGGCCATCTGGCCGGCGCGGATGTGGACCGTCCCGGCACCTGGGTTCCGGATTGGGCGCGCGCCTCGGAATAACCTCCGGCCCGTGGTGATTGGATGAGGGCATGACGAGCGCTGACTTGCTGGTGGACGCATTCGGGCGGATCAAGGAGAACGTGCACGGCGCGGTGGAGGGGCTCACCCCGGCGGAACTGGCCACGCGGCCGGACGGGGATGCCAATTCCATCGCCTGGCTGATCTGGCATCTGACCCGCGTGCAGGACGATCACATCGCGGATGTCGCGGGCCTCGAACAGGTGTGGACGGCGCAGGGCTGGGCGAAGCGATTCGACCTGCCCTTCGACGATTCCGCCACCGGATACGCGCACAGTTCCGCCGAAGTGGCGCGGCTGGACGGCGTTTCCGCCGACCTGCTGCTCGGCTACTTCGACGCGGTGCACGATCAGACCATCGGGTACGTGTCGGCGCTCACCGACGCCGATCTCCCCCGTATCGTGGACACCCGCTGGGATCCGGCGGTCACCCTGGGAGTTCGCCTGATCAGCGTGGTCGACGACGATATTCAGCATTCCGGCCAGGCGGCCTACATTCGCGGAATGCTGTTGCGCCGCCGTTGATCTTGCCGCGGGACGTACGGAGAATGCGAACATGGCATTCACCGTGGACCGTTTCGATCATGTGGTCATCAACTGTGTCGACCCGGTGGCGACAGCCGACTGGTACGCCCGTGTGCTGGGCATGAGCGTGGAGCGGTTCGGCCCCGCCGCGCGGCTCGCGCTCACCTTCGGGAATCAGAAGATCAATCTCCGCCCGGTCGGTGCGCTGGACACCGACCCGAACTGGACCACCGGGGCCACCGAAGCCGCTGGGGCACAGGACCTCTGCTTCGTGACCAGGGCCGCGCCCGAGGCGGTCGCGGAGCACCTGACCGCGTGCGGGGTCGAGATCGTCAACGGCCCGGTGGTCAAGATCGGCGCGCTGGGCGAGATGGTCTCGCACTACTGCCGCGATCTCGACGGGAATCTCATCGAGATCGCGGTCTACCCGTCCTAGCTCCGGCCGCCGGTCAGGCCCATCGGTAGTCGACGCCGGTCAGCTCCGCACTGAGCTCCCAGAGCTTACGGGCTTGGAATCGGCTGTAGGCGAGGGGATTTCGCAGGGTGCGGCGAGGATATCCGAAGGCCCCGAAGGCCGGGCCGCAGTAGGAGTTGCCCACCAGACCGGGCATGGTCGCCGCATACAGTTGCGGCAGCGCGCCCTTGGCGTCGGATTGCGCCAGCGAGAACAGCATTCGCTGCTGGACGGCCGCGAAGGCCGCCGCCACGCCCTTCTCCGGGCCGGAATCGTAGAGATTGGTCGCCGACAGTCCCGGGTGCGCGGCCACTGCGGTCAGCGTCGATCCGGCGGCGCGGGCCCGCCGCTGCAGTTCGGCGGTGAACAGGAGGTTGGCGAGTTTGGATTGGCTGTAGGCCAGCCAACGGCTGTACACCACACGCCAATTCGGATCCAGCCAGTTGATCAGGCCACCCCAGGCGGCGATGGACGACACGGTCACCACGCGTGCTTCGGGTGCGCGCAACAACTGGGGCAGCAGTAGTCCGGTCAATGCGTAGTGACCCAGGTGATTGGTGCCGAACTGCGCGTCGAAACCGTCGGCGGTGCGCTGATGCCGCGGCAGGGCCATCACGCCCGCGTTGTTGACCAGGATGTCGATCGGTGTGCCGCGCACGTCGAGGTGGTCGGCGGCGCGGCGGATGGAGGTCAGGTCGGCCAGATCCAGTGGCAGCACTTCGGGTTTGGGGCCGGTGGCCGCGGCACCCACCCGGTCCAGCGCGGCCGCCGCCTTGAGCTCGTTACGGCAGGCGAGCAGGACGTGCGCGCCCTTGGCCGCCAGGGCTTCCGCGGTGCGCAGACCGAGTCCGCTGTTGGCGCCGGTGACCACGGCGGTCCGGCCGGTCTGGTCGGAGATGTCGTCGATGGTCCAGCGGCGGGCGAGCAGGGGCGGTCTGGTTACTGTCGGCCGGTCGGGCAGCGCCTCGGTCATACGGTCGTTCTCCTCCTCCTCGAATTTCCGTCTCAGACAATGTACCCGGCGATGCGGGACCACGCAGTTCGGCGCGCGGGGTCGACTAGCCAGGATCAGATCCCGTCTCCATTCTGTCTGGGACAATCCAGGGGAAGGAGAGTCCATCCTGCTCGGCTTCGCACTGAGCAATTCGTTCGGTTTCGGCGGCCACACTGCCGCGGTGCTGTTCGGCCGCTATTGAGCACGAAACCTACCGACTGCGCTCGATTCTGCGGGCCGGATGGTCGTCGAGACGGGTCGGCGCGCCGTCAGCTCGTGGTCGAGGGCATGAGCCTGCTCGGCATGCACCCTGACCGGACCGGCCGCCGGATCGTCGCCGCGGTCGCGCGCAATCGTGCCCTGCTGCCGCTCCGCGCCGAATCCTGGCTGGTCTACCGGCTCACCAGCGCCTGCCCCGCATCTGCTGGGTCCCCATGGGGGTGACGACCGGACCCGAGGTCGAGCGGGTGGCGCGTTTCCTGATCGGCCACCCGGTTTCCTCGGCGTGGCCCGGGAAGCGGCCGAGATAATGCCCCAACGTCGAGGACTCCAAACATATTGGGAGCCCCCGGAATACGATGGCCTCCACCACCCATATCGACAGGAGACAGATCCATGACCGTCCATCCACCCGCCGAGCCACCCACCAAAGGCAACCGGGTGATCCTGGCGGTGCTAGCGCTGGCCATCATCGGCGCGCTCGTGGCGGCGGCCATGGCGACCGCCGTCTGATCAGGCGGACGCGCTCTGCCGGTGCACCGCGGAATCCAGGCCCATACCCAGCAGTTCGTCGAATCTGACAAGTACCTTCTCGTGGTACATGGCGAACAGATCCTCGAACAGCGCCAGCTGCGCCTGGGACGGACCGGCCGTGGATTCCCACACCGCCAGCAGCGCCCGCCACACCAGTACGTGCAGATCGGCGGAGGCCGCGAAGTACGCCTGCACCGCCTCCGGCACCTCGAACAGCATCTCCCCCACCGAATTGAGCACCGCGCGCTGCATGGTGTGGCCCAGATCGGTGAGCACCAGGCGCACCAGGCCGACCTCGAGCTCGAGCATCCGGGCGTGATCGGGTTCGGCGCTGCGAGCCTGGGTTTCGAGTTGATCGACCGCGGCGGTCAGCACCGCGGGCTCGATGCCGCGCTCGGTGGCGGTGTAGTCGAGCAGTGCCTCCAGCACGATGGCGCGCTCGGCCGCCACGATATTGCCGAACATCTCCGCGGCCACCTCGGGCGCGTGCATGGACAGCCGGAACAGCCGCCGATACACATCCACCCCGCCCGCGCGGCGCACATCCCGGACGGTGAAACCGCGGCCACGATGCGCGTCCACGAAGCCGTAGGACTCCAGCCGGCCCAGCACCAATTGCGCTGTGGCCCGGTTCATATCGAATTCCTCGGCGACCTGGCGGACCGACGGCATCAGATCACCGGGCGCGTACTCACCGGTCGCGACGCGGCGAGCGAGCTCCTCCGCGACATCGGACACGACCGTCTGGGCACCCATCCTGTCACCTTTCGACAACTTTCGGATACGTCCCAGACAGTTTAGACTTTCGTGTGCCAAACTGCACGTGCATGCGCCGTGACGGGCTACTCATCGGACCTGGTGAGGGCCATACCGGACGCCGGCGCGGTGCCGCGCACACGACGAGGTGAGCAATGTCGATTCGGCGTATCGGGGAACGGTCGGGGGACGACGGGGGCAGGCCGCCGGTTCGCGGCGCGGTCCGCAATGCGCGAATCGCCGGTCTTCCGGTCGCATTCGCGGGCCGCCAGGCCGCCGGGGTCGGCAAGCGGGCCCTCGGCCGATCCGCCGCCGAGGTGGACTTCGAGATCCGGATGCGCACCGCCCAGCACATTTTCGAGGTACTCGGCGAATTGAAGGGCTGCGCCACCAAACTCGGGCAGCTGCTCTCGCTCTACGAACTCGCGCTGCCCTCGGAGATCGCGTCGCCGTACCGCACCGCGCTCGCCCAGCTGCAGGATGCGGTGCCCATCATGCTGCCCGGCACCGTGCGCGAGGCCATGGCCGCGGGCATGGGCGAGAACTGGCGCTGGCACTTCACCGAATTCGACGATCGGCGGGCCGCGGCGGCCTCCATCGGACAGGTGCATCGCGCGGTGTGGCGCGACGGGCGGCCGGTGGCGGTCAAGGTCATGTATCCGGGCGCGCACCAGGCGGTGCTCGCCGATCTGGAACAGCTGCGCCGGCTCTCGGTGCTGGCCACGGTGTTCGCGCCCGGCGCGGACGTACCCGCGGTGACCGAGGCCATCTGCACCTGTGTGGCCGACGAACTCGACTATGCGGCCGAGGCCGACCATCAGCGGCGCTTCGCCGAGGCGTACGCCGACGATCCGGATTTCATGGTGCCCGGCGTGATCACGCAGCGCGGCGATGTGATCGTGACCGAATGGCTCACCGGCACACCGGTTTCGCGGATCATCGAATCCGGTGCGCCCGAGGAGCGCAGCCGGGTCGGGATGCTCATCATCCGTTTCCTGCTGTCGACCTGGTCGCGCACCGGCCTGCTGTACTGCGACCCGCACCCGGGCAATTTCCGGGTGCTGCCCGACGGGCGGCTGGGCGTGGTGGATTTCGGGGCCTGCACGCCCTGGCCGCCCCCGGGCTTCGAGGCGCTGGTGGGCGAGGTGATGGAGGCCGCGTTCAACGGCGGCATACCGGAATTGGACGCGGCGGTGCGTCGGCACGGCTTCGTGCGACCCGGACGCAACTACGACGTGGCCGCCTTGGCCGAGGGTCTCGACGCGGTCGGCGAACCGCTCACCGTGCCCACCTTCCGGCTCACCACCGCCTGGCTGCGTGGGCACGTCCGCTCGGTGCTGGCGCCGCGGTTGTCCAATGTCCACCGGCAACTGGACATGCCCGCCTACTTCACCCCTTTCGCGCGCTGCTTCCTGACCGCGTTGGGCGTGGTGTGCCAATTGGAGACCGAGGGGCCCATCCGAGCCGAATTCGCGCGCTGGTCACCGGAATTGGCCGCGGTCTTCGACCGCTACGACACCCGCCACGCCCAGCCCACCGACCTGGCCGTCGTCCGGCACCTGCGCCCGGCCCCGCCGGATCGCCGTGCCTCGATAGTCGGCTGAACTTCCCACCCTCGCAACGTGTCTCGCGCATCGGCCGACATGAACGCGACTCCTGGCTCGCGCCCATGCCGGCATGCAGGCGGTTCAGCTGTTCGGGGTGAGCGCGGGCGGCTGCCAGCTTCCATTGGCGGCGTCGTCGCGCGGTGCGTAGAGGCGCATGGCGAGATCGAACGTCCCCGAGGATGGGATCGGCAGCCAGTTCCCCTGGGGGACTTCGGGTCCGGGCTTGGCGGCCTGCAGGACGAGATCCACCGAACCATCGGGGTTGGGGGTGACGGCGGGCTGGTGGCCGACGGAGTAGATGTTGTCCGGGTTGGAAACCAGGAAGTGGTCGGCGGTGTAGGCGGTCAGCGACCAGAAGGCGTCCGCGGGCGGCAGCTGGCCGGCCGGAAAGTGGCATCGGTAGGTGCGCGGGGCGCCGCCGGAGTCGGCGGGAACATTGCCCATCATCGGATAGATCGCGTCGGCGGGCAGATTCGCGCCGAGGGCGGTCAACGCCGTGTTGGCGCGCAACGGGTAATCGGTGCCGTAGGTGCCGAGGTTGGTGGCATAGCTCCAGCCGTTGACATCCTTGGCACTCGGGTTCTTGTAGTCGTGGATCCGCTGCTGGGCGTCGCGGACCGCGGAGTTCAGGGTGTCGGCGTCGATGCCGGTGACCGAGCCACCGGGCTTGATGCCCAGGCCGGCGAATCGGGCGAGCGCGTCGGCGTCGGCGGGTGCGGGAGCATCGGCCGCCATCAGTTCATTGAGCTTGGCGAAAAAGGCTGCACCGTCCATGTTCTGGACCTGCTTGGCCGGGCTGTCGGACATGCTGCCCGGTGCACCGTTGGGCGTGGGCGTGTCCGGGTTGGCGGTCCAGGCGCTCAGCGGCATGAGCTTGATCTGGTTCTGCAGAGCGACGACCGCGTCGTGGTCCTCCGGGCTGTTGAGAGCGAAACGGATGATGATCCACGTCGTACCGGTGGGCATGTCCAGGCGAGTGAGCCCATCGGGAAGCTGCCCGTTCCAACCGGGGCCGGTGACGGCGTACGTGAACGGACCGGACTGACCGCCGCCGGACACCTGCGGGCGCACGCTCGAGGGGTTGTGGACGGTATTGGTCCAGGCGTCCATCATCTGAGCCAGCCAGTAGCGGTCGGGCATGACCGGAATCTGCAACACCATCGGCTCGGCGCGCAGGTCCAGCCACGCTTGGCTGTAGAGGGTGTCGACATTCGGGGTGACGACGGTCTTGTCGTCGGGGCTGGGTGTCTTGTCGAACCGCAGCAGGGTGTTGGTCGGCGCGGCGGTGGCGCGGGTGGCGTCCATGAGGACCAGCGGGTAGCCGAAGATGTAGGCGTCGGTCGCGATCGACTTCGGATCGCTACCGCCCGCGGCGGTGGTGGTGGTGGTGGTGGACGACGTGGACGAATCCTTCGAGCTGCTGCACGCCGCCAGCGCGGCCGTAGCCGCCAATCCGGCTGCGGCACCGAACAATCCGCGTCGCGAGATCGGGAATCCGGGAACACCGTCGGGCATGGCTGCCGCTCCTGTCGGTATGGGAACCTGAAAAGGCCGTTCCCGCACGGTAGCCAATCATTAGCTAAATACCCAGAGATCTGGAAGGCCATGTCGAAATAGATGTTTCGGATTCCATACACGATCTGCGCTTCCATACCCGCAATCGCCACATCATGGTTGCCTATCGATCAGATACGACCTTCATAGCGAATCATTGGCGAACCTTCGTCCTGGAAGCTCCCCGCCATCCAGCGCGCGTGACCGCCGCGTCCGAATCGCGATACGGCACCGGATCATGCGATCAGGTGTTCCGAAAAGGGGTTGGGTGATGAGCGGTCTCGATACCATTCTCTGGGAGGTGCGCCATGACGAAGGTGCTCTTGATCACCGGGGATGCCGCCGAGGACCTCGAGGTGATGTATCCCTATCAGCGATTGCTGGAAGAGGGGTACGAGGTCGATATCGCGGCTCCGGCTCGGAAAAAGTTGCAGTTCGTGGTCCACGACTTCACCGAGGGGTTCGACACCTATACCGAGAAGCTGGGACGGACCTGGCCTGCTGATCTGGCGTTCGCGGAGGTTGATCCGAGCCGGTATGCGGCGCTGGTGATTCCGGGCGGGCGGGCGCCGGAGTATCTGCGCGGGGACCAGGACTGCCGGCGGATCGTCCAGCACTTCGCGGAAACGGACAAGCCGATCGCGGCACTGTGCCACGGACCGCTGATCCTGGCCGCCGCGGGCGTGCTGCGGGACCGGTCCGCGAGCAGTTACCCGGCACTCGAACCCGATGTGGTCGCGGCCGGAGGGCAATGGGTCGACAGCCCGGACCATGTCGACGGCAATCTGATCACCGGGCGCGCCTGGCCCGACCATCCGCAATGGATGCGCGCCTTCCTCGACGTGCTGCGCAAATCCGCTCCGCCCACCGCCTGACAATCCAGCACATCGTGGCGGCATAGAACAGGACCGGGGTCGGGCATAGAACCGATCTATGCATCCATCGAATTATGAGCGCTACCGGGGGAAGTGCCGGTCCGCGAGGGTTGAGGCATGACCACCGTGACCTTCCGCCGAACCGCTGCCGCAGCTTCCGCCGCACAGGTGAGCACCCCGACGGCGGCGGGCGCGGGCGAGAGGCGGCAGCCGCTGCGGTACCTGGCGCCGAACTGGTTCGCCGCGGTGATGGGCACCGGCATCATCGCCAATGCCGCCGCCACCCTGCCGATGCAGTTCCCCGGATTGAAGGGCGTCGCCACCCTGGTGTGGGCGCTGGCCGCGCTGCTGCTGACCGTGCTGGCCGGGGCCTGGGTCCTGCACTGGCGGCGGTATCCGCAGGAGGCCCGTGGACACGGGCTGCACCCGATCATGATGCAGTTCTACGGCGCGCCGCCGATGGCCCTGCTGACCGTGGGCGCGGGCACCCTGCTGCTCGGCAAGGACATCATCGGCTCGACCGCCGCGGTGACCGTCGACTGGGTGTTGTGGTCGGCCGGAACGGTTTTCGGGCTGATGACCGCCGCCGCCATTCCCTACCGGATGATCACCCGGCACACTTTCGATCCCGACTCGGCCTTCGGCGGCTGGCTGATGCCCGTGGTGCCGCCGATGGTGTCCGCCGCGCTGGGCGCACTGCTGGTGCCGCACACTCCGGCCGGGCAGCTGCGGCTGACCATGTTCGTGGCCTGTCTGGCCATGTTCGGACTGAGCCTGATCGCCTCGCTGGTCACCATCACCTTGATCTGGTCGCGGCTGCTGCATCACGGCCTGCTGCCGGCCGGGATGGTCGCCACCGTCTGGCTGGTGCTCGGTCCCCTGGGTCAGTCGGTGACCGCCGCGGGCAGCCTGGCCAATGTCGCCCCCGGCGTCGTGGATGACCGCACCGCCGCCGGGCTCGATGTCTTCGCCGTCCTCTACGGCGTTCCCACCTGGGGATTCGCCATGCTGTGGCTGGCGCTGGCCATTGCCGTCACCCGGCACGCCCGCACCTCCATGCCGTTCAACCTGACCTGGTGGGGCTTCACCTTCCCGCTCGGCTGCTGCGTCACCGGCAGCACCGCGCTCTACCAGCACACCGGCGCCGACCTGTTCGCCGTCACCGCCGTGGGCCTGTACACCCTGCTGGTCGCCGCCTGGGCCGTGGTCGCCGCCAGGACCGTGCAGGGCGTGCTGCGGGGCGATCTGCTGCGACCCGTGCGCTGACAGCGCGATCAGCGCACGTCCCGGGTGGATCCGGCCGGATCCACCCGGGACGAATTCGTTGCGATACCACCGAAAAGTCCCCGCTGTAACCCCGGGCGCTATCTACTGACAGACGTGAACACGCGTCGTTGTATTCGTTGGATGCGGGAAGCGGCGGTTCATGGTGCGACGGGTCGAATCCGAGCACCGGACGCAGCCTGTCTCGAGCTCGAGCTCGGGTCGGGAGTTGCGGCTGGTGTCCGGTGACAGCTACGCCAGCTGGGAAGCGGTGTACCGGGACAATGTCACCTGGGTGTACGCGTTGATGTTCGGCAAGGTCGGCAACCGGGCCGACGCCGAGGATCTCACCGCCGAGGTGTTCACGGCAGCGCTCAAACCGCTGCGCATCACGGCGAGCGCCCCGGAAGTGCGGGCCTACCTGCGCGCCACCGCGCGCACGGTGCTGGCCGCGCACTGGAAGGCGCGAATGGGCCGGGAGATCACCACCATCGAGGGCGACATCCCCGATGATCCGCCCGAGGAGTTCCACGACTCCGGGGCGGAGGCCCGCGCCAAGGCGGTGCTGGCCGAACTCCCGGACCGCTACCGCCGCATTCTGGAACTGCGCTTTCTCCAGGGGCTTTCGGTCCGGGAGTCGGCGCAGAGCCTCGGTGTCACGGTGGCGAATGCGAAGGTGTTGCAGCATCGGGCGTTGCAGATGGCGTCCCAGCTGAATGAGCGAGGTGTGCGGTGAGCGGGCGGGAAGTGCGGCGGTTCGTCGATGAACTACTGGCCGGCAAGAAGTCCACGGGCTTCCGGCCCGATGAGGCCGAGGCCGAGGAGATGCGCACGGCCATCGAACTGCGGGCCGCGCGCCTGGGCAGCGACGCGCCCAGCGAGGAGTTCCTGAGCAGTCTGCAGCGCCGGCTCGCGGCCGAGATGGACGAGGAGCCGACCCCCTTGCACCCGGCGAACGGTTACCGCCGCCGGAACCTGCTGATCGGCACCTCCGCGGCCGCGGCCGCGGCCACGGTCGGCGCGGTGGTGGATCGGACCCTGATCGGGCACGGGCAGCCGGGTTCCCCGCCCGCCGCCGAGCAGGCCCCGCTGTCCCCCAATACGGGCGCGTGGCTGCCGATCGCCCGCTCCGCGGATCTGCCGGAGGGCGCGACGATCGCGTTCGATGTCGGCACCGTCAATGGATTCGTGCGCCGCGACAAGGGGAATCCGGTCGCGGTTTCCGGCGTGTGCACGCATCAGGGCTGCAAGCTGTGGCTCGATGCCCCGGCCGAGCGCCTGCGCTGCCCGTGCCACTCCACCTCCTTCTCCATCCAGGGCGAGGTGGTCACCCATCAACTGCCGGTGGCGCCCGCTCCCTTGCCCACCGTCCAGGTCCGCGAGAACAACGGCACCATCGAGGTTTTCGCGCCCACCGAACCCGCTTAGCCTCCAATAGTGCTGGTGCACAGCGGTTTCCGTCCGGTGTAACCCCCGCCCCTATCTATGGATGACCGGTTCGCAGCAGCGAACGGAACCATCCCGGATGGAGGCCCGGACCCCATGACACCCACCCGCAGCCGGCGGCGCGCAGCCGTCACCGTCGCCGCGGCAGCCCTGCTGACGGCGAGCGCGTGCAGCTCGAACGGCGGCGGCAAAGCCACGGACAATGCCGCCCCCGGCTTCACCTTCGCTTCCGGCACCGCTACGCCCGGCATGGTGCCGGACGGCAGCGGGCCGGCCGGTATGCCCGGCATGTCCATGCCGAGCTCGTCCGCCGCGGCGGCGGCACCGGCCGGCCCGAATGCTGTCAACATCGACAATTTCGCCTTCGGGCCCAGCTCCCTGACCGTCAAGGTCGGCACCACGGTGACCTGGACCAACAAGGACGAGGAACCGCACACCGTGGTCGGCAACGACGGCAGCTTCCGCTCGCCGACGCTGGGCAACAACGCGACCTACACCTTCACCTTCTCGAAAGCGGGCAGCTTCGCCTATGTCTGCTCGATTCATCCCTTCATGCACGCGACCGTGGTGGTGACCCAATGAACACTCGCAACCCGGACGACCGATACGCGGACTTCGAGGACGAGGACGCGGCCCGCGATCCGCAGAAGATGACCCGCCGCCAGCTCATGCGGCACTCCGCCTGGTTCGGCGCGGCCGTGGGCCTGGCGGTGGTGGGCGGCGAGGTGGTCTCGCACGTGGCCGGCACCGCGCTGGCAGCGCCCGCCCGGCCCACGCTGCGGTTCGCTCAGGTCAGTGACAGTCACATCGGCTTCACCGGAACCGCCAACACCAGCGTGACCGATACCTTCACCGAGGCCATCTCACAGGTGAATTCGCTGGGCTACGAGCCCGACTTCGTCATCCACACCGGCGATCTCACGCATCTGGCCACGGCCGAGCAGTTCGATCAGGTCCATCAAATGATGCAGGGGATCAAGACTCCGCACGTGTTCACCGTTCCGGGAGAACACGATTCGAGTGACGACGGCGGTTCCCGATACCGGTCGACGTTCGGGAACGGCACCCGCGGGGACGGCTGGTACAGCTTCGACATCGCCGGCGTCCACGTGATCGGGTTGGTGAATACGCTCAATCTCAAGGATCTCGGACACCTCGGGCAGGACCAGCTGGACTTCGTGCAGAAGGACGTGGCCGGATTGTCCAGTGACACACCGATCATCGTGTTCAGCCACATTCCGCTGTTCGCCATGTACCCCCAATGGGGCTGGGGCACAGACGATGCCACCCAGGCGCTCAGCTACATGAAGCGGTTCTCCTCGGTGACCTGCCTCAACGGCCATGTGCACCAACTGTTCACGAAGACCGAGGGCAATGTGACGTTCTACAGCGGCACCACCACGGCGTATCCGCTGCCGAAACCCGGTGACGGGCCTGCACCCAAGCCGGTGACGCTGCCCGCGGGCAAGCTGCACGACGCCCTCGGCATCCGCGAAGTCACGTATCAGAAGGGTCAACAGCAACTCGCTATCAAAGAACAATCGCTGAAATGACCACTGCCCAACGGTGTGTCGCACGTGGGTCTCACATCGTTGTCATTTCGTCAGCACGACCTGGCGATGGAAGATCTAAAACGGAGGGTAATCTACTACGCTGGGCAGTAACAAGATGCTGTGCAGCAGTGCGGCGCACGGCGATTACAGGAGGGAAGCTATGCCACCCCGCCGTTTTCGGACGAACGCCGCAGCGAGCGTATTGATCGCATTGGTGCTGGTGCTGGCGGCCTGCTCGTCCAATCTCCCGGGCGGGAATGTGGGTCCGCGCACACCGGTCGCGCAGTCCATCACCATCACCCCCGCACAGGGCACGGACAAGGTGGATCCGTCGGCGCCGGTGAAGGTGAGCACCTCCAGCGGCGTGCTGACCGATGTGTCGCTCACCAATGAGGACGGCAAGGTCATCGAGGGCACCTTCACGCCGGACAAGACGGCATGGAAGCCGAACGATCAACTGGGCTACAGCCGCACGTACACGCTGAAGGCCTCGGGCATGGACGTGACCGGTCCCACCGGTCCGGTCACCTCCAGCTTCACCACCATCGCCCCGAAGAACCAGACCAAGGTGTATCTGAACACCACGGGCGGGCAGGCGATCGTCGACGGCAACAGCTACGGCGTGGGCATGGTCATCGTCGCGCACTTCGACGAGGACATCACCGACCGGGCCGCGGCGCAGAAGCGTCTGGTCGTCACCACCGATCCGCCGGTCGACGGCGCCTGGTACTGGATGGACAACCGCAATGCGCACTGGCGGCCCAAGGAGTACTGGAAGACCGGCACCAAGGTGAACGTGGCGGCCAACCTCTACGGCGTCGAGGTCGGCAACGGCCTGTTCGGCCAGGAGGACTCCAAGGCCAACTTCGTCATCGGCCCGTCGCACGTGTCGATCGCCGACGACAACACCCATCAGGTGCAGGTGTTCGAGAACGGTCAGTTGATCCGCACCATGCCCACCTCCATGGGCCGCGGCGGCAGCGAGACCATCGCCGGCAAGACGTTCACGTTCTGGACCATGCCGGGCACGTACACGGTCATGGACAAGGCCAACCCGGTCATCATGGACTCCTCGACCTACGGTCTGCCCGTCAATTCACGGCTCGGATACAAGGAGGCCATCGGCTGGGCCACGCGCATCAGCACCGACGGCATCTATCTGCACCAGCTGGATTCCACGGTGTGGGCGCAGGGCAATACCGACACCTCGCACGGGTGCCTCAACCTCAATGCCGAGAACGCGCAATGGTTCTTCAACTTCGCGCAGCCCGGTGACGTGGTGGAGGTGCACAATACCGGCGGTGCGCCGCTCGAGGTGTGGCAGAACGGCGACTGGACGCTGAGCTGGGATCAGTGGCTGGCCGGTAGCGCCTGAACCCGCTCGCGCGCGGCCAGCCGACCGGTCCGCGCGAGATACCAGGCGGCGACACAGAATTCGGCGGCCACCGTGCCCCACACCAGCGTCCACACCGAGTGGGTGCGCAGGGTGAGGAGCAGCGCGGTGGCCGCCACCGCTGTTCCGATCACCGCGCCGATCATGATGCCGGCGGTGTCCTGACGCACCGGCAGGACGGCGGTGGTGACGAACGAGGTGGTGGCGGTGGCGACCAGAATGCAGACCTCCACGCGCAGGATCGGCACCACGGCGCGGAAATCGTCGTCGTAGATGAGCTGCACGGCGAACGGGGCGGTCACCCAGATCCCCGCCACCGCAACGGCGGCCACGATCACGCAGGCGGCCAGGGCGCGCATCTCGTGCCGCCAGAAACCCGGATCGGTGCGCTCGCGCGCCATGCGGGGCAGCAGCGCCAGCCCGATCGGATCGAGCAGCGACTGCACCGCGCGCACGAGTTTGTCACTCGCCGAATACAACCCGAGCGAGGCGGCGTCCAGCACCGAGGAGTAGACGGTGGCGGTGCCCTGGCCGTAGCTGGTCACCAGCAGCCGTGACGCGAGCACCGGCGCACCGGTGCGCAGGATCATCACGACCTTGGTGGGGCGTCCCGGGCGGCCGAACCGGGTGTGGGCGTCCCGCCAGGTCAGCGCGACGGTGACCACGGACGAGAGCAGCAGGCACAGCAGCACCACCTCGGCGTGCGGAAGTCGCGGCAGCACCGCGACCAGCAGCACGAGGTACACCACGCGGCCGGCGATCTGATAGGTCATCGAGGCCCCGAATCTGGCCTGCCCCACCAGCAGCCAGTCCTCGGACATGGACAGGAATCCGCCCACGAACAGCCCCAGCAGGATCATGCGCAGGTGCGGGCCGGCGCCGACAGCGAGCCCGGCAGTGAGCGCCACCGCGATGATGCTCAGCCCCGCGCCCCGCACCGCGAGGTAACTCCCCCGCAGTTCGTCGAGCCCCTCCTCGTTCAGCAGCGCGGCCAGAAACGTATTGATACCGAGGTCCACCAGCAACGAGCCCAGAAAATACGCCGACATCCCGATGGCCAGCAGCCCGACCCCGCTCACCCCGAGCGTCCGCGCGGTCAATGGCACGGTCACCGCGGTCACCAGGAACTGCCCGTACTTCCCGAGACTGACGAACCCGATGTCCCGCAAGACCGGCAGCAGCCCATCCTCGGCCACCTTCGCGCGCATCCGCCCGACCAGCGCCGTCCCCACCAGTCGCCGTCCCGCCATAGCGGTCCTCTTTCTCCCCGACCGCGCACTCCGGCCAGACCCCGAAATTCTCCTGCCCCCTCCCCACCCCCGCCACCCCAAACCCCCGACCCACCGCAAAACGTAACCCCGCATTCAAATCGATCACCCAGTCACCCAGCCTGATTCACCGCGGCTGCGGCCGTCGAGTGCCGGGCACCCAACCATCAACCTGTGCAATGGGTTCCAACGTAGGCTCGACGACGCACCGCCCAACCGAAAGGGTGACCCGATGTCCGACGACACCATGTTCAGCGTCTACGGCCGAATGACCGCCCTCCCCGGCCGCCGCGACGACCTGATCACCTTGCTCCTGAACGGATTCCGCGCCGGCGGCCCCACCAGCGGCCTGCTCACCTACACCATCAACACGGCCCCCGACGACCCCGACACCGTCTGGCTCACCCAACTCTGGATCAACAAACCCGCCCACGACGCAACCACCCGCTCCGAACCGGTGGCCGCCATCACCCGCCAACTCCCGCCACTCCTGGCCCGGCAACCCGAAGGCTTCTACGGCAACACCGTCCACGCACAAGGCCACACCCCCGAGTAACAAGAATTCCCGCCGCCCCGGGAATCCGCTGTCACATCATGACGAGTTTCGATACCTGGCGCGCGGAACAGACCTGACGTGGGTCCACAATGTCCAGAATGAAGGGGTTGCCCATCGAAAGGTCGTTCCGACGATGAAGTCCACCCGTATAGTCCTGGCCTCCCGCCCGACCGGTATGCCGCAGCCGGAGAATTTCCGCACCGAGACGGTCGAACTGGACCCGCCGCAGCCGGGCGAGGCGTTGCTGCAGACGTTGTACCTGTCGCTGGACCCGTACATGCGCGGCCGCATGAGCGACGCGCCCTCCTACGCCCCGCCGGTCGAGATCGACGAGACCATGTGCGGCGCGACCGTCTCCCGCGTCCTCGAATCCACCGATCCCGCACTGCGGCCCGGCGATATCGTGCTGGGCTGGGGCGGCTGGCAGACGCACTCGGTCGAGCATGTGCGGGCTCTGCAGAAACTGGACCCGAGCGCCGCGCCGCTCACGACCGCCCTCGGTGTGCTGGGCATGCCGGGTCTGACCGCGTACTCCGGTCTGCTCACCATCGGGCAGCCGAAGCCGGGCGAGACCGTGGTGGTCGCCGCCGCCACCGGACCGGTCGGTTCGACCGTCGGCCAGATCGCCAGGATCAAGGGCGCGCGAGCCGTCGGCATCGCAGGCGGCCCGGAGAAGGTCACCCTGCTGCGCGAGCGCTTCGGCTTCGACGCCGCCGTCGACCACCGCGCCCCCGACTTCGCCGAGCAGCTGGCCGCCGCCACCCCGGACGGCATCGACGTCTACTTCGAGAATGTCGGCGGCGCGGTCTTCGACGCCGTCCTGCCCCGGCTCAATCAATTCGCCCGAATTCCGGTGTGCGGCTTGATCGCCAACTACAACGACACCGACCTGCCGCCGGGCCCCGACCGGCTGCCGCTGCTCATGTCGAGCATCCTGCGCCGGAGCCTGACCGTGCGCGGCTTCATCGTGTCCGAGTTCGCGAGCCAGGCCGGTGAGTTCTATCCGGCGGCGGCGCAGTGGATCGCGGAGGGCAAGCTCGTCTACCTCGAAGATGTGGTCGACGGCCTCGACCATGCCGTCGCCGCGTTCCAGGGCCTGCTCACCGGCAAGAATCTCGGCAAGCTGGTCATCAAGGTCTCCGACTGACGGCCGACCCCGGACCTCCGGGACTCCCGTACGGCGGGCGGAAGTCCCGGAAGCCGTTCTCCTACTTCATGACCGCGATGTACGGCCGCAATCCCAGGGCGATGTCCACACAGACACCCAGCAGCACGTCCCGCTCCACCGGGTCGAGCGGGTGCTCGAGCCAGAGCCGGGTGCCCAGGATCGGGACGGGAAGCGGCTGCCCGGCCCGATCCCACCAGAAGGACTCGTTGTAGAGATCGTTCGCGATACGGCGCAGGCTCCAGCCGCCGACCGTGCGCACCACGTCGAGGCGGCCGGTCTCCTGTCCCATGCGGTCGAGCACCACGATCCGGAAGAGTTCCGGGGTCCGGGCCTCCTCCGGATCGGGTACGAAGTGGAAAAGCGTTCCCGCCGTGGATCCCACGGCGGTCGAGGTGTCGGCGCGCTGAATGGTGGCCAGCGAGGTCCCGTCGCCCCGGCTGAGCACGGTGGGCGCGGAGACCTTGGACTCCACCCACACCACCGACCCGTCGGCGTAGGTGATGCGGTGCTTGCCGGTGCCGCCGTTCTTGAAGCCGAACAGGATGGCGGCCTTGGCCGCGAGACCATTGCCCGCGCCCTGCACCCCGGTGGCCAGCGGGTCACCGGGGCCGGTACTGAAGGTGATCTTCAGTGCGTTGCTCACCTTGTGCACGACCCGGCCCTCGATCATCGTCGAGGGGTCCTGCGGCGCTGACATCGTTCGATCGTAGGCCCGCGGGTTCGAGTCCAGCGGCGGTTTCGGCCCGGCACGCCGGACTCGACGCGCCCCTAGCTATTGGGGAAGCCGACCTTCGCCAGCGCGGTGGTCCAGTCGGTGGCGATCGCCACCTGGGCGTCGACCAGTGCCACCTTGCCATTGCAGATCAGGGTGTGCAGCTTGGTCTCCACACCGTCCTTCGGATTGTTCGGCCCGGCGCCGGCCTGGTGGCCCGGTGACGGCGGCTCGACCCAGATATTGCGCGGATCATTGGGGTCGCCGCCCAGCTCCAGCGAGATCAGGTGGTCGTACTCGGCATCGCGGGGGTCGCCGGTGTAGTCGTAGGACTTGATATTGGCGGCCTTCTCCGGATTCGTGATCGACGTGTTGGGCCGAATCGAGGCGGTATAGCCCGACTTACAGATGGTGCCGGCCAGATTCGCCGCTGTCACTGTGGGATTCGTCGCGCCCGGGGTGCAGTTCGGGTCGGGCAGCGGCTGGCCGTCGGCGGTCTTGCGGTAGTGGCAGCTGCCGGGCGCGGGCTGCGCCGCCACCGTGTACGTGCCCTGGGGACCGGGGCCGACCGGAATCGTGCCCTCCTTCTCCTTGGGCGCGGGCTGCGGAACCGCTTGTGCCGGTGCATTGGCCGGATGGGTGGCCTCCCCCTTCGAGCACGCGACCGTCAAACCCAGGACCAGCAGGGCCATCGCAAGCCCTTTGTGCGCCTTCATAACTTCCCCTGCTCGAGCCGGATAGCCGCCTAATTGTGCGCTATCCCTTGGGGATCGGCCACCCGCCACGGCGACACTCCGAGCAGAGTTGCGGAACCCGGTTACCCGCCGGACAATACATACCGACCGGTTATGCTGCGACGATGACAGCAGATCTGTCGCACTCCCCCGCGGCAATCCAACCAGTCGGCTCCAATGGCATTCGGGCCCGCGCCCTCGCGCTGGCCGCCCTGCTGCTGGGCTCGGGCGTCCTGCACTTCGTCGCACCCAAGCCCTACGACACCCTGATCCCACCCCAGCTCCCGGGCAAACCCCGCACCTACACCCAGGTTTCGGGCGTGGCCGAACTGGCCTCCGGCGCGCTGCTCGTGCTGCCCCGCACTCGCGGCCTGGGCGCGCGCCTGGCCGCGCTGATCTTCCTCGCTGTCTTCCCCGGCAACCTGTTCATGGCCGCCGACTGGCTGCGCAGCAATCGCCCGCTGCCGCTGAAAATCGGCGCGCTGCTGCGCCTCCCGCTCCAGATTCCGCTGATCACGACCGCCCGCAAGATCTACCGCGGCGTGTGACCGGGCGTGCGCCCACCCGAGCGGACCGCTGCCGCCCAGCATGAATCTGAACCGTAGCGAATCCACAGTTGCTGATGTGTTGTCGGAGAACAGAACACATCCGTTGTCATAGTCCGTGTCAGCGTGGGCGAGGACCGGGACGGTCATCAGCCGAACCCCGAAACCGAGGGGAGCGAGGGTCTTTACGAGGGCATTTCGAGCAATCTCACGACGGGTACCCGTCACTGTCTCTAGGGCGGATGAATCCCGACCCGGAAATGATCTGGGTTCGCGGTGAAATAGCCGGTCCGAACCGTCTCCGAACCGAGATCCGAATGCGCCCCAGTTAACAGGAAATTGACAGCTTTCCGCTGGAAATGTCTCGAGGTTCGTGTCGATGTAATTGTCTATGACCCCGATTCAGGCCCCTTCACCGCACGCACGGTGGTTCTGGATCGCGGCCGGCAGTTTCGTCGCCGTGATCTCCCTGGCAGCCCTCAGCGCTCCCACTGCGTTCGCCACGTCTCATGATCAGGCCGGCGTCGGCCAGGTACCCGAGATCACGGCACCCAGCGCGACTGTGATTGCTCCGCACCCTATTTCGGTGACGGCCATCGCCCAGCAGATGCAGACCGCCATCCAGGCGGCCTCGCCCGGCACCAGTGTCGGCATCGACGTGGTGGACACCACCACCGGGGCGGCCATCGCCAGTCTCAATGCCGACGAGCAGTTCTACACCGCCTCGGTGGTCAAGCTGCTCATCGCCCTGGACGCGTTGAAAACCCAGAACTGGCAACCGGATCCGGACACCATGACCCAGATCACCCGGATGCTGGCCACCAGTGACGACGACATCGCCGACGAGATGTGGGACAACGGCGGCAACAACGCCATCATCGATCGCATGGTCGCCGCCATCGGACTGTCCGCGACCACCGCGCCGGACGACACCGCCCAATGGGGCGAAACCCTCACCACGCCACGAGATGTGGTCTCCGTCTTCCACTACATCACCACCGCGATCCCGGCCCCGGCCCGGGACCTGATCGTCGGCGCGCTGCACAACGCCTCCGAGACCGCCGCCGACGGCACCGACCAGTACTTCGGCATCCCCGATGCCCTCACCGGTGCGACCTGGGCGGTCAAACAGGGCTGGATGGATCTGGACTCCTCGACCACCCTGGACACCACCGGTCTGGTCTCCCCCTCCCCCGATCAGCCCTACCGCTATGCCGTGGCGGTGCTGTCCACTCAGCCCGCGGGCACCAGCTGGTCGGTGGCGGGCGCGGCCCTCACCGCCGGGGTGACCCTGCTGCACGCCACCCTGAAGTGAGCCCGCCGACGCCGTACCGAGCATCGTCGCCGACCGAGGGTTAAGGTCGGCCGTCGGATTCGGGAGACGGAGGAGGAGCCGGAGTGGTCACGCTGTGGACGATCGCCCGCGAATGGGGGCGCATCGGCTGCCTCGGCTTCGGCGGGCCACCCGCACACATCGCCCTGCTCCGGGACCTGTGCGTGCGGAGGCGCGGCTGGCTCGACGCGGGGGAGTTCGAGGACGCCATCGCCGCGACCAATCTGCTTCCCGGACCGGCCTCGACGCAGCTGGCGATCTATACCGCCTGGCGACTGCGCGGCACCGCAGGGGCGCTCGTCGGCGGATGCTGTTTCATCGCACCGGGTTTGGCACTGATTCTGATCCTGGCCGCGGTATTCCTGGCGGCGGGCAGCCCGGTGTGGGTGCGGGGCGCCGCGGCCGGGGCGGGCGCGGCGGTCGCCGCCGTCGCGGTGCATGCTGCGATGGGCCTGCTTCCGGCCGGCTGGAGGCGCGCGGGCAACGGCCGAGCCGCTCGGGCCCGCTGGATCGCCTATGCCGCACTGGGAATCGTCTCGGCCGCGGTCCTGGGACCGTGGCTGGTCCTGGTCTTGATCGGGGCCGGGCTGGTCGAGGTGGGGATACGCGGCGGCCTGTCCCCGAGCCGGGTATCCGCGTGGCCGCTGGCATCGGCGGCCGGGCCGGCCATCGGCGGCCTGGCAGCGCTGTGCTGGGTGGCCTTCAAGGTGGGCGCGCTGTCCTACGGCGGGGGCTTCGTCATCATTCCGCTCATGCAGGCCGATGCGGTCGACCGCTACGGCTGGATGACCGGAGCGCAATTCCTGAATGCCGTTGCGCTCGGCCAGATCACGCCGGGCCCGGTGGTGCAGACGGTGGCGGTGGTCGGGTACGCGGCCGCGGGTGTGCCGGGCGGATTGCTGGCCGCCGCGGTCGCTTTCGCGCCGTCGTTCGCCTTCGTGCTGGCCGGCGGCAAGTACTTCGACCGGCTGCGGGCCGACCAGCGCGTACAGGCGTTCTTCACCGGTGCCGGACCTGCGGTCATCGGGGCGATCGCGGGCTCCGCGATCCCGCTCGCCCTTGCGCTGCACCACCTCTGGCAGTTCGCGGTGCTCGCGGCTGCCGCGGCGTGGCTATTGGCGGCACGCCGCGGTGTGGTGAGCGCCCTGCTGGGCGCGGGCGCGCTCGGGGTGGCCGCGGCGCTGGCGGGCCGGCCGGTCGGCTGACGTGCGTCAGACCGTGATGCCGAGTGCTCCGGCGACCGCGCGGGTGAGGTGGTCGGTCACCTGGGCGCGGCTCCAGTGGCGGTGTTCGGTGAGGTCGTAGACCACGCGCTCGTCGAAGATGGTGATCCACAGCAGCACCGCGTAGGTGAGGTCGTATTCGGCTGTCTTGCCCTGCAGCGCAAGGGCATTGAGCACCTCGGCGAGCATGTCGTGCAGGGCGGTGATGGACTCGTCGCCGTCGGCCAGCCGTTCGATGAAGCCCCGGGAGCTGCGGATGTAGCGCACGGCCGGACCCCACTGCCCGGCCTGGTCCACCCAGGTACGGCAGCAGCGGTGGAACCGTTCCACCGGATCGGGGCCGGCGTCGACGGCGGCCAGCGCCTGCACCAGATGTTCAATGGCGCGGCGGTGGAAGGCCTGCAGGGCGTCCTGCGGGGTCGGGAAATGCCGGTACGCGGTGGCCACGCCGACACCCGCCGCGGCGGCGAGTTCCGGGATGGAGAAACCGATCCGGCCCGCCTCCAGCAGGCTCTGGACCGCGTCGACCAGCAGCACGCGGCTGCGCTGGGCGTCACTGCGGGTGTTCACGGGCACGCCTCCATCCTGCGCGAGCGCGACGCGGTATCGGTGCACGGCACTCGAGTAGAGAAGTTCTTCTCAGTTTCGTATTCTCTAACAGAGAAGATCTCCTCAGTTAGGAGGCCGGGATGCGGGCAGCCGCACCGGGTGCGCTGCTGGTGCTGATCATGGCGCAGCCGAACATGGCCACCGGGATGATGCCGTACTACCGGCACGCCTGGACGCTCGCACCCCTGCTCATCACCGTGATCTTCGCCGCCTACCTGTTCGCGCTGACCCCGGCGCTCGCACTGGTGGGCACGCCGCCCACCCGACGGGGCTGGTGGTGGCGCATCGGGATGGGCAGCGGGTTCGGCATCGCCGCGGATGTGGCCATGGCCGTGGCACATTCGCCGTGGCCGGTGGTCGCCGCGCGGATCTGCGCGGGGCTGTCGGTGGGGTTGGTGACCGGCTCGCTGGCCGGATTGATCCTGGAACACAAGGGCGAACGCGGGCGCACGGCCCTGGCGGTGGCGACCGTGCTCGGCTCGGCGCTGGGGACGATCGCGGCCGCGGTCGTGGCGCAGTATCTGCCCGCACCCGGGGCGACCGTCTATATGGGCCACGCGATCCTGCTCGCGGTGACCGCGATGGCGGTGCTGAGCGATCGTGCGGCGCGCCCGGCGATCGCCGGGCGCGCGGCCGCGGCTCCCGAGACCGCCGAACCGCGAATCGCCGGATACCTCAGCGGCATTGCCGCCTGGGTGTCCGCGGGACTGGTCGTCGCCCTGCTGCCGAGTTACGGCGCGGAGCTGCTGGGCACGAAGAATCTCGCCCTGCTGGCGCTGCCCGTCACGCTGTATCTGGTGAGCGCCTGGCTGGCGCAACGCCTGATCGCGCCGACCGGACTCGCCGCCGAACCCGTTGCGGCGCAATGGATCATCATCGCCGGCGTCGCGCTCGCGGCGGCCGTGTCCTGGCTGCCCAGCCCGGCGCTGCTGCTGTGCGGCGGCGCGGTGGCCGGTTTCGGGCAGGGCATCGCCTATCGCTCCGGGCTCCGGATCGTCAGTGCCGCAACACCTCCCGATCAGCACGCTCGGGCCGCCGCGCGCTTCGCGGGCGTGGCCTACGCGTGCGCGGCGGTCGCGACGGTGGGCTTCGGAGCCATCGCGACCGTGGCGTCCATGCGCGACGCGGTGCTCGCCGCCGCGGTCGTCCTCGTTCTGGTGGCCACGACCACCGCAGTCGTCCGTCGGCGCGCAACGGCGCGTGCCACGGACTCCGTTCCCACTCCGCAGATCTCGACAACCGCATAATTCTTCCGCCGCCATATTCGACGCATCGAATGGAACGGCACAATTGATCGCGCGCGAATTCCGATCGCGTGCAATTCAGCATGCCCGCAATGCTTTACATTGCCGAATACTCCAGATTTCGACGAAACGAAGTCGTTACGCGAGTTCACCGCCACATAAACTCCGGCCGTTTCACTGGAATACATCAGGTCCAAAGACATTCTCTCCGAATGGATTCCAGAAATGGCAGCACAAACTCGGGCCGGCGCGACTCCGGCAACCCCGGCCGCCGACGGAACGCTCACCCGCAGCCTCGGCCGGGTGGACCTCATCGCCATGGGCGTCGGCACCATCGTGGGCGCGGGCATCTTCGTCACCACCGGCATTGCCGCCGCGACCAAGGCGGGACCGGCCATCGTCCTGTCGTTCGTGCTGGCCGGGGCCATCTGCGCGCTGGTGGCGCTGTGCTACAGCGAACTCGCGTCCATGACGCCGCTCTCCGGCAGCGCGTACACCTATACCCGCGGCACGCTGGGCGAGGTGCCCGCGTTTCTGGTCGGCTGGAATCTGCTGCTCGAATACGCGGTGGCGGCATCGGCCATCGCCATCGGCTGGTCCGGATTGTTCGGGGCCGCCCTGGATTCCTTGTTCGGAGTGACACTGCCCAAGGCGATTTCCGCAGGCCCGAGTGACGGTGGCGTCATCAATCTTCCGGCGGTCCTCATTGTCGCGGCGCTGATCGGCGTGCTCGTGCTCGAGGTCGGACTCACCGCCGTCGTGGTGAAAACTCTGGTGGCCTTGACCATCGGCGTCCTCGTCCTGGTGATCGCGGTGGGCGCGCCCCATCTGCATCCCGGCAACTGGTCGCCGTTCCTGCCCTTCGGCGTGCACGGCATCGCGGCCGGCGCGGCGCTGGCGTTCTTCGCGTATCTCGGTTTCGATGTCGTCGCCACCTCCGCCGAGGAGACCCGCGATCCGCGCCGTGATCTGCCGTGGGGCATCATCGGCTCGGTCGTCGTCGCCACCGCCCTCTACGTGGCCGTGAGCGCTGTATTGACCGGTGTCGCACCGTATTCCACCCTCGGCAATGCCGCACCGGTGGCGACCGCACTGGCCGCCGTGGGGGCCGGATGGATCGGCAAGGTGATCCTGGTGGCCTCGGTGGTCGCGCTCACCAAGGGACTGCTCATGGTGTGCTACGGCCCGACCCGCCTGGTGTTCGCCATGAGCCGGGACGGCATGGTCCCGAAGGCGCTGTGCCGCACCGGTTCCCGGGGCACGCCCGTCCGGCTGAGCCTGCTGCTCGGCACGGTCGTCGCCGCGGTGGCCGGGCTGCTACCCATCGGCACGGTGGCGGAGCTGGTCAATATCGGCGCGCTGTTCGCGTTCGTGATCGTGGCCGTGGGCGTGCTCGTCCTGCGCCGCACCGCACCCGGCCGCCCGCGTCCTTTCCGGGTGCCCTTCCTGCCCGTGGTGGCCGTCTGCGCCATCGCCGGATGCGTCTGGCTGGCGACCACATTCGAGGCGCTGACCTGGTTGCGGTTCGTGATCTGGAGCGCGGCGGGAGTCGCACTGTATCTGTTCTACGGTCGCAGCCACGCGAGCGCCGTCCACGGCCCGACCGCCACGGCGCTCGATCCACCCCGGGTGCCCGATCCGAGCCCGGCACCCGATCCCACCCCGGCGACGGCCGATTCGAGCGCACTGACCACTACCGCGACGGTGACCACCGGAGGTGCGGCGTGACCGCGCAACTCGACAGCTTCTACCCGACCCGCGTCGACTTCGGCACCCTCGACGAGATCCGTCACGCGGCCGCGACCGCGCTCCCCGCCGACGTCCTGGACTTCATGGAGGGCGGCGCGGGTAAGGAGATCACCCTGCGGGAGAACCGGCTCGCCTTCGACCGCTGGCGCATCCTGCCCGCGCCGATGAGCGGGGTGGGCGCGCCCTCGATCCGCACCGAATTCCTCGGAATGCCCCTGGAGACACCGCTTCTCACCGCACCGTTCGGCGGTGACGCGCTGTTCCATCCGGACGGGCATCCGGCCGTGGCCCGGGCCGCGCAGGCCCGGGGAGCGCTGTCCGTCGTGCCGGAGGCGGGCAGCTTCTCCTATCAGCGGGTACGCGCCGCCGCACCGCGCGCCGCCCGGATCGCGCAGGTGCATCCCTTCGGGCACGCGGCCGCGGTCGCGGACCGGGTGGCGCGACTGGGCTACGACGCGCTGTGCGTCACCCTCGACTGCCCGGTCGGCGGCTTCCGCACCCGCAATATGGCCAATCGCTTCGACCCCGATCAGCGGCACTTCGGCGGGAATCTGACCGGCGAGGACGGCGCTCCCGGCGTGGCGGAGATCTTCGGGCAGCTGCTCAAACGCGGTGACATGGTGTGGGATTGGGCCGAGCTGGCCGGCGCCGCCACCGGGTTCGGGCTGCCCTGGATCGCCAAGGGCGTGCTCACCCCCGCCGCGGCCGAACGCGCCCTGGCCATCGGCGCGAGCGCCCTGGTCGTATCCAATCACGGTGGCCGCCAAGTCGATCCGGCCCCGGCGAGCCTGGACATGCTGCCGCGCATTCGCGCCGCGGTGGGCCCGGAGACACCCATCCTGCTGGACAGCGGCATCCGCACCGGCAGCGATGTGTACCTGGCGCTCGCGCTGGGCGCGGACGCGGTGATCCTGGGCCGCGCGGCCATCTACGGCCTGGCCGCGGCCGGGGAGGCCGGAGTGGATCGGGTACTGGAGCTCCTCACCGAGGAGCTGCGCACCCTGATGATCCTGTCCGGCGCGGCCACCCTCGCCGAGATCGACGCCACCCGGGTCATGCGAGCCGCCCCGTGAGCGCATTCCCGTTGGCCCGCACCGCGTCCGGGCTCGTGTTCACCTCCGGCCTGGCCGCCGTCGACCCGGACACCCTGACCGTCACCACCGCATCCTTCGAGGGCCAGACCGCCGAGGTCTTCCGGCAGCTCGACGCCGCCCTCACCGCGGCGGGCAGCGGCCGCGCGCACGTACTGCGGCTGGACTGCTACCTGTCCGATCGCCGCTGGTTCCCCGGCTGGAACTCCGCCTTCCGCACGCATTTCCCGACGGCCGCACCGGCGCGGATCACCACCGTCACCACCCTGCCCATCGACGGGCTGCTCATCGAAATCCAGGCGATCGCCGTCGCCACCGCTCAGGAAGATCGATCATGACCGCAGTCACCCCGCTCGTCCAACCGCAGTCCGCCCTCGGCGATTTCACCATCCGAGACGTCATCGAGGGCCAGACCGCCGGCCAGCTCATCGTCGCCGCCGACGACTGGGGCTGGTGGGTCACCCTGCTGGGCGGCGACACCGTCGCGCCCACCACCGGCATCCAGCAGACCGTCGCCGAGGGGCTGGTGCGCGCCGGCTTCCTGCTCCGGCGCGGGCGCCGCTACCAGCTCACCCACACCGGCCACGATGTCGGCAAGAACCGCGGCTTCGTGCGGGTGGCCGTGCGCGGGTGGGAACCCACCTTCCGTCAGCTGTCGGACAGCCCGCACCGCGAATACATTCCCGCCGCCACCGAACCCGGCGAGGTGGCTCGCGGCTGCACCGATATCGCGCGGCGGCGGCCGGAGATCTTCGAGGCCATCGGGCACGCCATCGCGGCCGGAACACCCGGCTGCACCATCGATCTCGGCTGCGCCGACGCCGGGCGGGTGCTCGCGCTGGCCGGAATCGCCGAGCGAGAACGGTTCCTCGGCGTCGACATCGAGGACGGCGTGATCGCCTCGGCCACCGCCGAACTCACCGCGCGCGGGCTCGGCGACCGCATCACCCTGCTCGCCGGATCGGTGCAGCCCGAACCGGAACCGCCCGCCTGGCTGGCCACCGTCGACCGCGATGCCGTCACCACCGCCATGTCGTTCTTCCTGCTGCACCAATTGGCCAGCGACGGTGACGGCATCGCCGCGGTGCTGCGCGGCTGGATGGACTGGTTCCCCAACCTGCGGCGGCTGGTGATCGGCGACGGCTACCTGCTCGAGGCCCCGTATTGGACACAGCAGCCGTGGTTCTCGCCCACCTACGAGATCTATCACGCGGTCACCGGCGTGCGACTGTGGACGCGCCAGGAGTACGAGCAGGCCTTCGCCGAACTCGGCTGGTCCGTGCGGCGGCGGCTCGAGGATCACACCATGCTGGTGACCAGCATTCTGGAACGCGACTGACCCGAATTCCCCGGCCAGAGCTCCGGTCGGCTTCGCGCATGGCCGGGGCCGGCCCGGGGTAGGCTCGCCGGGTTCGTTCGATGTTGAAGGAGAGTTCGTGGGTAAAAAGAGCCGTCTCGCTTCGGGTTTCGGAGTGATGGCTGCAGGGGTCGCGTTGCTGGGGGCGGCCGCGGGAGTGGCCGGGGCGGAGCGCGCACTGACCGCGCCGGAGCAGGTGTTCGTGAGCTACCTGCAGGAGCGCGGTGAGCTGCTGACCGATCAGGATCAGCAGCTCGCGGCCATCGATGTCGGCAAGGCCGACTGCGCGGCCATCGCTTCGGGCATGACCAAGGAGCAGCTGTCCGAACAGCTTCCGGGTGGGGCGGCCGAGAAGGAGGAGGCCGTGCTGTTCCTCGACGCGGCCACCGCGCCGGGGAGCCTGTGCGGCTGAGCTGAGCCGCGGACGTGACGAGCCTGCGGGCGCTGCCGGAAACGGCGGCGCCCGCAGGTTTTTCCGGGCCCGGACGGGTCCGACTGATTTCCGCGGCGGTGTCGTGATCGCGGCAGCCCGTTCGTGTAGAGGGTGAGCCCGGCAATCTGGCCGGGTCGCAGCCAAGGAGCGAACATGGGCAGGATCATCGCGGTCGTCAACCTCACCCTCGACGGCGTCATGCAGGCACCGGGCCGGGCCGACGAGGACACCCGGAACGGATTCACCGGCGGCGGCTGGGCACACCGGTACGCCGACCCGGTCCAGGGCCGCGTCATGGGCGAGCACATGGCCGCGCACAGCGACGGCGGCCTGCTGTTCGGCCGTCGCACCTATCAGGACTTCTTCGGATTCTGGCCGCACCAGACGGACAATCCGTTCACCGAGGTGCTGGACAAGGCGGAGAAGTTCGTCTGCTCCCGCACCCTCGCCGAACCGTTGCCGTGGCAGAACTCGACCCTGCTGCCCGGCGACGGGGTCGCGGCCGTGCGCGCGCTCTGCGCCGGGCGGCCGGACCTGGATCTGGTGGTCCTCGGCAGCGGCGAGTTGCTGCGCTGCCTCATGCGCGCGGGCATGATCGACGAGTACCTGCTCTCGATCCACCCGTTGACGGTCGGTCCCGGCGCGCGCCTGTTCGACGGCGTCGACGCGGGCCCGCTGCGGCTGACCGACAGCGTCACCACGACGACCGGTGTCCTCATCGCCACCTATCGTCCCGCCGGAGAGGAGTCGCGTTGACCGAGTACCTGCTCAGCGTCTACCAGCCCGATGACACCGCGCCGCCGGACAACCTCGACGAGATCATGAGCGAGCTGACGGCACTCGATGCGGAGATGCGGGAGTCCGGGGTATGGGTGTTCGCGGCCGGGCTGCACGCGCCGAGTACCGCCACCGTGCTGCGCGCGCAGGGCTCGGAGGTACTCGTCACCGACGGGCCCTTTGCCGAAAGCAAGGAGCACATCGGCGGTTTCACCGTCATCCGCGCCGCCGACCTGGACGGGGCGCTGGACTGGGGTCGCCGCATGGCACGCGTCATCGGGCTGCCGATCGAGGTCCGGCCTATCCAGGACAGCTGACATGCCTTCCGGCACAGTCGATGTCGCGGCCGTCTTCGCCGAGCACTACGGCCGCGCGGTGGCCTCCCTGATCCGCGTCTTCGGCGATGTCGATATCGCCGAGGACGCGGTGCAGGACGCCTTCGCCACCGCCGTGCAGCGCTGGCCGCGCGATGGGCTGCCGCCGAGTCCACCCGGCTGGATCATCACCACGGCCCGTAATCGCGGGGTGGACCGGCTGCGCCGCGAGGCCGCCCGCGCGGACAAGTACGCCCAGGCCGCGCTGCTCCGGGCAGAGGGCGAACCGATCGAGGAGGGCGCGGTGCGCGACGACCGGCTGCGCTTGATGTTCACCTGCTGTCATCCGGCGCTGTCCCGCCAGGCTCAGGTGGCGTTGACCCTCCGCCTGCTGGGCGGGCTGTCCACGGCGGAGGTCGCCCGGGCCTTCCTGGTTCCGGAAACGACCATGGCGCAACGCCTCACCCGGGCCAAGGGCAAGATTCGCGATGCCCGGATCCCGTATCGGGTGCCGTCCGACGCCGAACTGCCCGCCCGGCTCGACGCCGTGCTCGCGGTCGTCTACCTGATCTACACCGAGGGCCACACCGCCACCGCCGGTGAGCGCCTGACCCGCGCCGACCTGTGCGCCGAGGCCATCCGGCTGACCCGGGTGCTGGCCGAACTCATGCCGGACGAACCCGAGGTCCACGGCCTGCTCGCGCTGCTCTTGCTCAGCGAATCACGCAGTGCCGCACGCACCTCCGGGACCGGCGAGCTCATGCCCCTCCCGGAGCAGGATCGAAGTCTCTGGGACACAGCCCTGATCGCCGAGGGCCACGCTCTGGTCCGAGAATGCCTGCGGCGCAACCAGCCCGGCCCGTACCAGATCCAGGCCGCGGTCAACGCCGTCCACACCGACGCCCGCACCGCCGCCGACACCGACTGGCCGCAGATCCTCCAACTCTACGACCAGCTCCTCACCTTCACCCCGAGCCCGGTGGTGCGGCTCAACCGCGCGGTGGCCGTCGCCGAGGTCGCCGGACCCGCAGCCGCGCTGACCGAACTGGACCAGTTGGACCTCGACGACCAGCACCTCTTCCATGCCGTCCGCGCCGATCTCCTGCACCGCCTCGGCCGGAATGCCGAAGCCGCACAGGCATACCGCGCCGCAATCGCCCACGCCCGCAACGACACCGAACGCGAGTTCCTCATCGCCCGCGCCGAGGCGGCACGCACTGCCTGACCCGATGGACCCGACCTGTCCCGACGCACCCAGCCCGACCCAATGGACCGAGTCTGCTCACCCCGGCCGGGTGCTACTCGGTGCATCGCGCTCAGCGGTCCCGGTGCGTCAGGCTCGCTGTTCTCGGTGTGTCACCCTCAGCGCTTGGTCAGGCGCTCCACCGAGTCGTCCGGCAGCCCGAACTGCATGTCTGTCTCCGCCTTCAACGCCTCGGCGCGTCCGAGTTCCCGCGAATTCGCGTAGAGCGACTTGTAGATTCGGTTCGAACCGGCCGAGTTGGCGGTGATCTGCGTGGCCAGGTGGGCCACGAATTCGTCCAGCCCCTCGTCGGGCACCGCGTGGTTCACCAGGCCCATGTCCGCGGCCTCGACACCACTGAACCGCCGGGCGGTGAAGCTGAGTTCCTTGGCCCGGGCCATGCCCACCCGCTCCGGCAGCCGCACCGACATGCCCCACAGCGGAGCCAGCCCCCACTGACTGTGCGTATCCCCGAATTGCGCGTTCTTCCCCGCGACCAGCAGGTCGCAGGCCAGGGCCAGTTCGAGCCCACCGGTGAAGCAGTGCCCGCGGATCTTGCCGATCACCGGCGCCGGGAACGCCTCGAGCCGGGCAATGGTCTCCGCCTCGTGGTAACGGGACGCCAGCGCGTCGCCGGCGGCGAGCGACTCCAGATCGTGTCCGGCGCAGAAGGATCGGCCCGCGCCCGTCAGGATCACGCACCGGACGTCCGCGCCGGCCAGCGCGTCCAGATGCGCCGCCAGCTCCTCGAACGAGGCCGCCGTCAGTGCGTTCAACTTCTCGGGACGGTTCAGGGTCAGGGTGGCGACGCCATCCTCGACTGTCCGGAGCACGAGCTCAGCACTCATGAGAATTGCCTTTCCTTCGACCGTATCCGGCCGCCGACGCGCACGCCATCGACCGGATACCGAATTCGACTGTCTCGGTCCGGCTTCAGGCTACGGCCGATGATCTCCTTCAGGAGCTCAGGTGGGCTCGCGCACTGGCGATCCGAGGTGGCTCTTGCTTGCCGAACTGCACGAACCTCTGGTCCGACGAGTCCCACGCACACTTGCCATCAGGTGACGATCGTCGATGTCAGGGTTTGCATGAACGCATGGATGCCCGCCAGTGTGTGCGCCGGCATCATGATGTCGCAGAACGGCAGCGCCGCCGCCATCGCACCGGTGGCCGGCTGGAATCGGAGGTCGCCGGCACGGGGATTGAGCCAGATGACGCGCCAGGCCCGGCGTCGGATCCGGGCCATCGCGCGGGCGAGGACGTCGGGCGTGTCACTGTCCCAGCCGTCCGATGCGATGACGACGACAGCGCCGCGCACAGCGTTGCCGGACGGTGTCGCGAGCAACGTACCGAGGCACCGGCCGATATGCGTGCCGCCGTAGCGGTCGGCCACCTTGTCGTTGGCCCGGGCCACCGCGACATCCGGGGAACGGTGCGCCAGCACCGAGGTCAGCCTGGTCAGCGAGGTGGAGAAGGCGAACACCTCGGGGCGGTCGGGCGAACGGCGCTGCATCGCTGCCCGCATCAGGTGCAGGTAGAGCGTCGAATACGGCTGCATCGAGCGGCTGACGTCGCAGATCATGACGATTCGGCGCGGGCGGCGCCGGTGACGAGTGCGGACCAGTACCGCCGGCTCCCAGCCGGTGCGGCGGGAGTGGTCCATCGTCGCCCGGAAGTCGATCCGCTTGCCGTGCGGATCGTGTGCGTCGCGCCTGCTCCGACGCTGCGGCCACCGCGCCGACGCCTGCTCCAGCCAGGCGCCGACCGTCCGCAGGTCGTCCGGATCGAAGCTGGCGAACGGTTCCTGTTCCCGGGCCGCGAACCGGCTCGGCAGCACGTCCGGCAGCGCCACGCTCCGGTCGGTCGATCGGTCGGCGCCCGTCGCTGATTGCAGTGTCGCCCAAGGGACTTCACCGCTCTGCCCGGACTGCCCGCGACCGCCCGTGCCCGGCGCCGGCGCCCGTTCGGTCGGCAGTCCGTGCGTTCGGCTCGGCGGGTCCACACCCAGCACCGCGTCGGCGAACACCGTCGCGAAGACCGCGTCGAAGGCGGCGAGATCCTGCATGCGATCGACGAGCGTGAGTCGCGCAGCCCAATAGAGTTCGGTGCGCGACCGCGGCGCCATGCGACGCAAGGCCTGTACGAACAGTGCGGGCCCGCTCGGCGCCACCGCGACGCCACCACGCCGCAGCCGCGCGACCACCGCGACAGCGAACGCGGCCAGATCGACCCGCAGCAGTGCCGCTCGCGTCATCGCTTCCCGCGCATCTGCCTGCGTACCAGGATGATTCCGAGCACGGCCGCGAGCACGAACGCGATGACGGGCGCGTACTTCCTGATCATCGCGGGCCCGACGAGCTCGACCAGATCGAGCGGCGCCGGCTCGGTTTCCGCGACCGGTTGCGGCCGTGCCGCTCGGCTGTCCGGTCCGGCCGTCGCTGCTGTGGCGGCCGAATCGCCCGCTGCGAGCTTCTCTTCCAGAGAGGCGACGAACTGACCGATCATCTTCTCCGACACCTGCTGCAACATCCCGCTGCCGAACTGGGCGAGCTTGCCGACGATCTTGAGGTCGGTGTCCACGGTGACGCGGGTCTCGTCGCCGTCTTCGCGCAGTTGCGTGGTGATGGTCGCCGCCGCGTTTCCGGATCCGCGTGAATCCCGGCCGCTGCCGGTGATGACGGCGCGATGGTCGTGTTCGTCGCGCTCGACGAAATTCGCCTTCCCGGTGAATTCACTGGTCACCGGGCCGACTTTGACCTTCAGCTTGCCGAGGAAGTCCTCGCCTTCCCAGCCGACCAGCTGTGCCCCGGGCATGAGCGGAACCACCTGTTCGAGATCGGTCAGCACCGCCCAGGCCTGCTCGAGGGGTGCGTGGACGGTGAATTCATTGGCGATCTTCATCGGAGTATCTCTCTCATCCGGTAGCCAGGCTTCTGGTGAATTCGGCGAATGCCTCGTGGACCGTGGTGCGGTCGTCGGGTGTTTTCGCCAGTGCGCTGAGCGCGGCGACCGCCTCCGGCGCGGTGAGGTCGGCGACGTCGAGCGTCACCAGCGCGGCGATCCAGTCGATGGTCTCGGCGACGCCGGGCGGCTTGTCGAGATCGAGATCGCGCGCGCGGCCCACGAATTGGGTGGCGTGCTCGATCAGCGCGTCGGTGGCCCCGGGCACGGTGCGTCGCACGATCGCCACCGCGCGGGCCGGTTCCGGGTAGTCGATCCAGTGGTAGAGGCAGCGCCGCCGCAGCGCGTCGTGCAGGTCACGACTGCGGTTCGAGGTCAGCACGGCGAGCGGCGGATGTTCGGTGACGAAGGTCCCGAGTTCGGGAACGGTCACCGTGGCCTCACCGAGGAATTCGAGCAGCAGCGCTTCGAATTCGTCGTCCGCACGGTCGATTTCGTCGATCAGCAGCACCGGGGGCGTCGGGCCTCGATATCGCACACAGCGCAGGATCGGGCGGTCGACCAGATATGCCTCGGTGAACAGGTCGGCTTCGGTGAGCTCGGCGCCGCGCGCCTCGGCGAGCCGGATGCTGAGCAGCTGACGCTGGTAGTTCCAGTCGTACAGCGCTTCGCTCACGGTGAGGCCCTCGTAGCACTGCAGGCGGATCAGCGGTGCGCCCAGCACGGTGGCCAGGGTCTTCGCCGCCGTCGTCTTGCCCACTCCCGGTTCACCTTCCAGCAGCAGTGGCCGGCCCAGCGTAGTGGCCAGATAGAAGGCGGCGGCGGTTCCGGTATCGAGCAGGTAGTCGTCGGCGTCGAATCGCCGCACCACGTCCTCGATATCGTCGAACGGCGACATCATGGCGACGTCGCGGCGCGCAGGCGCTGGTAGTCGTCCCAGGTGTCGACGTCCAAGGGCATCGGTGCGTCGACGTCGAGTTGCGACACCGGGACGCGGCCCGACTCGATGATCTTCCACACGGCCTTGTCGCCGTGCAATCGCGCCAACTCGCCGAATATGCTGCGACTCAGCCAAAATGGATGCCCGACACCGTCGTGGTAGCGGCAGACCGTGATCACGGCGGACGTTCCCTCGGCGATCAGCCGCTCGACGGTCGCCGCCGGCAGACCCGGTTGATCACCGAGCATCAGCACGATTCCGGCGGCCCGAGGATGTATCAGGTTCAGGGCCGAACGCAACGACGACGAACAGCCTGAACGGAAATCGTCGGCCAGGACGATTTCCACCCCGGTGAGATCGACCTGCTGGGCCACCGCCGCCGCCGCGCCGCCGAGCGTGACGATGATCTGATCGAACGCGCAGGACCGCACCATGTCGAGGGTGGCGCCGAGAACCGTCGTATTCCGGTACGGCAGTAGCTGTTTCGCCGTGCCGAGACGCTCTGAGGTTCCCGCGGCGAGCACCACTCCGGTGACGACCCTGTTCGTCATGAGCCGGTCCTCGTCGCTGCGAAGGAGGTGCGGCAGCCGGAGCTGCAGAACCAGTGGTCGACACCGTCGACGGTGAGATGCGGGGTGTCCGGCCCGACGGTCACGGTCATGCCGCACACCGTATCGAGCACCTCGATCGCGACCTTCGCCGTGCGGGGCGTGACGGCCAGGCCACCTTTGCGGATCGCCTGGATCACTTCCGCGACAATCGACACCGCTATCTCCGCGGACGTCTTGGCGCCGATCGGCAAACCCACCGGGGTGCGGATGCGAGCCCGCTCGGCGTCGGTCAATTCGAGGTCGTCGAGGATCGACGCGCCCCGAATCGTGCTGGCCACCAAGCCGATGTACCCGACACCCGCGTCGAGCGCGACGCGGATCATCTCCGCCTCCGGACCACCGTGGCTGGCGATCACCACCACCGTCGTATCGGCCAGCGAATCCAGCGAGCCGGAGTCGGCAGCACCGCGCCGCACCCCGAAACCCACCAGTTCGCACATGTCGGCCAAGGCATCCGCGATGGGTGTCGCGCCGCAGATGCGGACCAGCGGCGCCGGGATCTGCGGCTCCAGGAAGATCTCCAGCGCTCCACCGGACAGACAGGGATTCACCACCACCGCCGCGCCGGGCGCTTCGGGAAAATGCAGATCGCCGTCGGGCAATACGCGCAGCAGCACACTCTCGTGGGACTGCAGGGCACCCAGCGCCGCCTTGCGGACCGAGTTCTGGGCGCACTGGCCGCCGACGAATCCTTCGATCGTCCCGTCCTGCAACAGGATCGCCTCGTCCCCGGCGTGCGCCGAGGTCGGCTGCTGGGCGCGCACGACGGTCGCGTGCACGAACGGGGTCCGGGTGCGGACCAGCTCCTGGGCACGATCGTTCATCTTCATCGGTGATCCCATCCCACTCAGATGGGCGGTGTGGCCCGGCCCTGCATCGCGTCCCACACCCGCGACGGCGTCAACGGCATGTCGGCATGCCGAACCCCGAACGGCGCCAGCGCATCCACCACCGCGTTGACCACCGCCGCCGGCGATCCGACCGTGGCCGATTCGCCGATGCCCTTCGCGCCGATCGGATGATGCGGCGACGGCGTGACCGTGTACCCGGTCTCGAAATGCGGAACCTCGAGCGCCGTCGGGATGAGGTAGTCCATCAGCGATCCGCCGAGGCAGTTGCCGTTCTCGTCGAAGGCCATGATCTCCATCAGCGCCATGCCGATGCCATCGGTGATGCCGCCGTGCACTTGACCCTCGATGATCATGGGATTGATCCGGGTGCCGCAGTCGTCGACGGCGAGGAAGCGCCGCACCTTCACCACGGCCGTCCCCGGGTCGATGTCGACGACGCAGAAGTACGCACCGTAGGGGAAGGTGAGATTCTCCGGGTTGTAACAGATCTGCGCGTCGAGTCCGCCCTCGATCCCCTCGGGCAGATCACCGGCGCCGTGTGCGCGCATCGCGATCTGCTGGATCGTCACGGCCGCGGACGGATCGCCCTTGACGTGGAACGAGCCCTTCTCCCACTCGAGGTCGGCGACGGAGACCTCGAGCATGCCCGACGCGATGATGCGCGCCTTGTCACGCACCTTCCGCGCCACCAGTGCGGCAGCGGCGCCCGAGACCGGCGTCGACCGGCTGCCGTAGGTGCCGAGGCCGAACGGGGTCTGATCGGTGTCGCCGTGCACAACCTCGATGTCGTCGGGCGGGATGCCGAGTTCCTCGGCGACGATCTGGGCGAACGTCGTCTCGTGCCCCTGCCCCTGAGTCTGAACCGACAGCCGCACAACGGCTTTGCCGGTCGGATGGACGCGCAGTTCGCACCCGTCGGCCATCCCGAGTCCGAGGATGTCCATATCCTTGCGCGGACCCGCGCCCGCGGCCTCGGTGAAGAAGGACATCCCGATGCCCATCAACTCGCCGCGGGCGCGCCTGTCCCGCTGTTCCTTACGCAAGGCGTCGTAGCCGATCATGTCCATCGCCAGACGCATGGTCTTCTCGTAGTCGCCGGAGTCGTAGACCCAGCCGGTCTTGCTCCGGTACGGGAATTGCTCGGCGCGAAGAAGATTCCGCAGCCGCAGCTCGGCCGGATCCATCTTCAGCTCGTAGGCGAGGCAGTCCACCAACCGCTCGACGAAGTAGACGGCCTCGGTGACCCGGAACGAGCACGCGTAGGCGACGCCGCCGGGGGCCTTGTTGGTGTAGACCGCGGTCATCTTGCAGTAGGCGGCCTCGATGTCATAGCTACCGGTGAAGACGCCGAAGAAGCCCGCCGGATACTTCAGCGGCGCGGCCGTGCCGTTGAAGGCGCCGTGATCGGCGAGCACGGTCGACCGGATGGCCAGGATCTTGCCGTCGGTGGTGGCCGCGATTTCGCCGACCATGATGTAGTCGCGGGCGAATCCGGTGCTGGTGAGGTTCTCGCTGCGATCCTCCATCCACTTCACCGGTTTGCCCAGCAACAGCGACCCGACGATGGCGCAGACGTATCCCGGATAGATGGGCACCTTGTTGCCGAACCCGCCGCCGATATCGGGTGAGATCACCCGGATCTTGTGTTCGGGCAGTCCGGCCACCATCGCGTAGATCGTGCGGTGGGCGTGCGGCGCTTGGCTCGTCGACCACAGCGTGAGCTTCCCCGTCACGGGATCGAGATCGGCGACGGCGCCGCAGGTTTCCATCGGGGCGGGATGCACTCGCGGATAGACGATCTCCTGCTCGACCACGACATCGGCGCGCGCGAACACCGCCTCGGTCGCGGCGGCATCGCCTGTCTCCCAGTCGAAGCAGTGATTGTCCCGCTTGCCCTCGAGATCGTCGCGGATCACCGGCGTATCGGGCGCCAGTGCGGTCCGGGCATCGATCACCGGATCGAGCATCTCGTACTCGACATTGATGAGCTCCAACGCATCACGCGCGGAGTAGCGATCCTCGGCGACGACGAAGGCCACCTCCTGGCCCTGGAATCGGACCTTGTCCGTCGCCAGCACGGCCTGCACATCGTTGGACAGCGTCGGCATCCAGGCCAGACCCTTCACGGCGAGATCCGCACCGGTGACGACCGCCTTGACCTTCGGATGTGCCTGTGCCGCTGAGACATCGACGCTCACGATCCGCGCGTGCGCGAACGGGGAACGCAGTATCGCCATATGCAGCATGCCGGGCAGCTGCACGTCGTCGACGTAGTTGCCGCGACCGCGAATGAACCGCGGATCCTCCTTGCGGAGCATCCTGCCGTGACCGCACGGCTTGCGGTCGTTGTCGACTCGGTCTTCGGGCCGGGGCTCGACGGCGGTCATGACGTGCTCCCTACCGGGGTCGGCGTGGCAGCGGGTTCGGGCTCCACCGCTTCGCCTCGTTGCTTCGCAGCGGCCCACTGGATCGACCGCACGATGGTCGTATATCCGGTGCAGCGGCAGATCTGGCCCGAGATCGCCTCGCGAATGGTCTGCTCGTCGGGATTCGGATCACGGTCGAGCAGGGCGCGGGCGGTGATCAGCATTCCCGGCGTGCAGAAGCCGCACTGCAACCCGTGACACTGCATGAAGCCCTCCTGCACGGGATCGAGCCGGCCGTCCACCTCGAGCCCCTCGACAGTGCGCACCGCGTGGCCGTCGGCCATGACGGCCAGCATCGTGCACGACTTCACCGGTTCGCCGTCGACCTCCACCACACAGGTGCCGCAGTTGCTGGTGTCACAGCCCCAGTGGGTTCCGGTGAGCCGCAACTGATCTCGCAGGAAATGCACCAGCAGGATGCGTGGCTCGACCTCCGCGGTCACCGGCTCGCCGTTGACGGTCATGGTTACCTGCATGGCTAATTCCCTTCCGGCGCAGATTCGTTCAGGACGCGCTCGACCGCGGTACGCAGCACGCGAATCGTCAGTTCGGACGCGAGATGGCGCTTGTAGTCCGCACTGCCGCGGGCATCGGTGACAGGTGAGCACGCCGCGCTCGCGCGGCGGCCCGCCTCCGCGAAAGCGTCTTCGGTGGGCGGCCCGCCGACGAGTGCGTCGACTGCGCCGGCCAGCGCCGCCGGATCGGGGTTGACCGCGGTCAGACCGATCCGTGCGGCCGCTATCGTCTCGCCGCGCAGTGTCACGGTCGCCCCGGCCGCCGCGATCGCCCAGTCGCCGACCCGGCGCTCCACCTTCGCGTAGGCACTCGAGGTCCGATGCCGCACCGGAATTCGGATCTCGATCAGAAGTTCGTTGTGCGCCATGGCGGTTTCGTACGGACCGACCAGGAAGTCGTCCATGGCGATCTCCCGGTCGCCGGACGGTCCGCGCACCAGGCAGGTGGCGCCGAGGACCGTGCAGACGGTGGTGAGATCCTCGGCGGGATCGGCCTGGCACAGCGAGCCGCCGATCGTGCCGCGATTGCGCACGACCGGATCGGCGATCACGCGCTCGGCGTCACGGAAGATCGGGCACACCGTGGCGAGATCGTCGGACTCGAGCAGATACCGATGCCGGACCATCGCACCGATGCGCACCAGGGTCGGATCGGTGACGATGTAGCCCAGTTCGGCAGCCAGGTCGTTGATGTCGATGAGATATTCCGGATTGGCCAACCGCAGCTTCATCATCGGTAGCAGGCTGTGCCCGCCCGCCACGATGCGTGCCTCGTCGCCGAGCCGGTCCAGTAGTCCGATGGCGTGATCCACGCCCGTTGCGCGCTCATATTCGAATGGCCCAGGAACTTGCACGTGATCTACCTCACATCAATGGGAAGAAGCTCAGCCTCTGTCCCGCTGATGCGGTCGTCAAGACCGAGTTAAGCAATCGCTTAACTGGCTGTTTGCGCCCGGTGGTGGATGCGGCCGCCGGTCCGGGTCAGGGACCGACCGTGTCCGCCCCAGCGGCGCGCGATGATCTCCGCCGCGATGGACACCGCCGTCTCCTCGGGTGTCCGGCCGCCCAGATCCAGCCCGATCGGGCTGGCGAGCCTTGCGAGTTGCTCGTCGGTGAGACCTGCCTGTCGCAGCCGGGCCAGCCGCTCGTCGTGCGTGCGGCGGGACCCCATGGCACCGACATAGCCGATCTCCGGCGCGCGCAGGGCCACCTCGAGCAGTGGGACGTCGAACTTGGGATCGTGGGTCAGCACGCAGACGACGGTCTGCGAATCGATCGCACCGGCCGCGATCTGCGCGGCCAGGTAGCGGTGCGGCCAGTCGACGACGACCTCGTCGGCGGTCGGGAACCGGGCGGAGGTGGCGAAGACCGGCCGCGCGTCGCACACCGTCACCCGGTACCCGAGGAACGATCCCTGCTGTGCCAGGGCGGCCGCGAAATCGATCGCCCCGAACACCAGCATCCGCGGCTGCCGGGCATAGCTGGCGACGAAAACCGCCATGCCCTCGCCGCGGCGCTGCCCGTCCGGACCGTAGGACAGCACCTCGCTGCGGCCTGCCGCGAGCAGCCCGCGTGCGTCATCGATCACCGCATCGTCGGCGCGCGCCGACCCCAGGGTGCCGTGCGCGGTGCCCGGCCGGATCAGCAGCCGTCGCCCGATCCGGGCGGCGTCGGGGTGCTCGATGACGGTCGCGACCGCGACCGGGCGGTCAGCGGCGATCTCCGCGGCGACCTCGCCGAGTTCCGGAAACGTCGCCCGCGAGACCGCCTCGACGAAGATGTCGATGATGCCGCCGCAGGTGAGACCGACGGCGAAGGCGTCGTCGTCGGAGATGCCGAACCGCTCCAGCACCGGACGACCGGTCCGGATGACGTCGGTGGCGAGTTCGTAGACCGCGCCTTCGACGCAGCCACCGGAGACCGAACCGCCGACCGTCCCGTCCGAGGCGACCACCATGGCCGCGCCCGGCGGTCGCGGCGCCGAACGGAAGGTCCGCACGACCGTAGCGACCCCCGCCGTGCCCCCGCCGTTCCAGGTTTTCATCAGATCCGTGAGCACGTCCTGCATGGTGCGTCCTCCGGGCGCGATGCGGCTGTAGGCACCGCGTCCACCTCCAAACTAGACTCGGGTTGTGACGCCCGCCCAGCTTCGGGCCTACTCGACGGTGGTGCGGCTCGGCTCCGTCCATGCGGCGGCCAGAGAGCTGGGGATATCCGACGCCGGTGTCTCGACGCACATCGCACAGCTGCGTAAAGAGCTCGACGACCCGCTGTTCACTCGCACGGCGGCCGGGCTGGCCTTCACGCCCGGTGGGTTACGCCTGGCCAGCCGGGCGATCGAGATTCTCGGACTGCAGCGCCAGACCGCCATCGAGGTGAGCGAGGCGGCGCACGGCCGGCGGCTGCTCCGGATCGCGGCCTCGAGCGCGTTCGCCGAACATGCCGCGCCCGGCCTCATCGACCTGTTCGCGGCGCGGGCGAAAGATCTGTCGGTCGAGCTGAGTGTTCATCCCACCAGCCAGTTCCGCAGCTTGATCGAGACCCGTGCGGTGGACATCGCGCTGGGACCCGGGCAGAACGACACCGACGCGGCCATCACCACCCGGCCGTTCCTGAAGTACCAGATCATCTCGGTCGCGCGCCCGGACAGCCCGCTGGCGGACGTCGCACCGTATCCGGCGCTGCTGCGGGAGCAGCAGTGGATGCTGGGCCCCGGCGCCGGCAGTGTCGACGGGCGTATCGCGACGATGCTGCGCGAGTTGGCGATTCCCGAATCACACCAGCGGATCTTCCAGAGCGACGCGGCCGCCCTCGAAGAGGTCCGCCGGGTCGGGGGCATCACCCTCGCGATCGGCTTCGCCGTCTCCTCCGACCTCGCGGCCGGTAGGTTGACCCGCATCAAAGGAGCCGGCCTTCAGGTATCCGACGAGTGGTGCGCGACCACTCTGCCACCCGACACCCGGCAGCCCGCGGTGTCGGAACTGCTGCGGTTCATCGCCACCCCGCGATGCATCCAGGCGATGATCCGCGGGTCGGGGGTCGGAGTCACCCGGTTCCGCCCGAAAGTGCATGTGACGTTGTGGAGTTGACCCTACTGACCGGCCAGATTTCCGCGCCGAGACAACGAGGGAGCAGCACATGGACGACGAGTTCGAACGCACGCCGCGTCTCACGGCCTTCCCGCGCATCGACGACTACGGTTTCATCTCCGACTGCGAGGTCACTGCGCTGATCGCCCCCAGCGGGGCCATCGAGTGGATGTGTCTGCCTCGTATCGACTCCGCCAGTGTGTTTGCGGCCATACTGGATCGCTCCGCCGGTTCGTTCCGGTTCGCCCCGGTCGAATTCATGGTGCCCACCGATCGCCGCTACGTCCCGGGGACGATGGTCATGGAGACGAGTTGGCGCAGTGGCGAAGGGTGGGCGACGGTTCGCGATGCGCTGCTGGTCGGGCCCTGGCGGCATCAGACACCCGGCCACAGCGCCCATCGTCGAACCCCCACCGACTACGACGCCGAGCACATATTGCTGCGGACGGTGCACTGTGAGACCGGGCAAATCCAGTTCGGGCTCGACTGCCAGCCGTCCTTCGACTACGGCAAGAATCATGCCCATTGGGAGTACCTCGACAGTTACTACCTCGCGCAGGCCAGCGCCGACGGGACCGATCTGGAGCTGACGCTCAGCACCGACATGCGCTTGGGACTGGAGGGTACGCACGCGCTTGCGCGCACCCTGCTGAAGGCGGGCGACACCCGCTTCTGCGCGCTCTCCTGGGGTAGTCGCAACGCGCCCACCGCCGCCGAGGAGGCCGAGGAAAGGCTGCTGCGGACGATCCACCATTGGCGGCACTGGCTCGCCGGCGGGCGGTTTCCGGACCATCCGTGGGCGGCCCAGCTGACCCGCAGCGCGCTGACCCTCAAGGGGCTTACTTTCGCGCCCACCGGTGCCATCAGCGCCGCTGCCACCACTTCACTACCCGAAACACCAGGTGGACAACGCAATTGGGACTATCGCTACTCGTGGATCCGTGACTCCGCCTTCGCGCTGTGGGGCCTGTACACGCTGGGCTTCAGCTGGGAGGCGAACGACTTCTTCTCCTACATCACGAACTTGACCGAAGGCGTCCGCGACATGCAGATCGTCTACGGCATCGGCGGCGAAAGCGACCTCACCGAGCAGACCCTCACCCATCTGCGCGGCTACGAGAATGCCAGCCCCGTGCGCATCGGCAACGACGCGTACCGGCAACGCCAGCACGATGTGTGGGGCGCTGCGCTGGACGCGGTCTACCTCTACGCGCGCAACCAGGACCGAATCGACGCGCGCGCCTGGCCGGTGCTGGGCCGGGCGGTCAAGAGCGCCCTCACCTACTGGCGCAAGCCCGACCACGGCATCTGGGAAGTGCGCGGTAAGCCCCAGCACTTCACCTCCAGCAAGGTGATGTGCTGGGTTGCCGCCGACCGCGGTGCCCGGCTGGCCCGCATCCACCAGGACTTCGAACGCGCGCATCGCTGGCAACAGGCCGCGGACGAAATCCACGCCGACATATGCGCTCATGCGGTCGACTCCCGGCAGGTGTTCACCCAGTACTACGGCAGTACGGCGCTGGATGCTTCGGCCCTGCTCATCCCGCTGGTTCGGTTCCTGCCTCCCGACGACGAGCGGGTACGCAACACGGTGTTGGCCATCGCCGACGAATTGACCGACGACGGCCTCGTATTGCGGTACCGAGTCGATGAAACCGACGATGGATGCGCGGGGGAAGAAGGCGCCTTCACGATCTGCTCGTTCTGGCTGGTCTCGGCATTGTCGGAGATCGGCGAAAAGAAACGAGCCAAACAACTGTGCGAGAAACTGCTCGCCTACGCCAGCCCCCTCGGCCTCTACGCCGAGGAGATCAACCCCCGAACCGGCCGGCACTGGGGCAACTTCCCCCAGGCGTTCACCCACCTCGCGCTGATCAACGCCGTCATGCACGTCATCCAGGACGAACAAGCCGTCACGCGGCAAGCACTCGGCGGGGAATCGATCTCCCCGCGACTCGACGATGCATCATTCTCGCTGGGATACATCCGCTAGGCGGGCTCAGTGGCGTTTGGTGATCACGACCGGTTCGATCTCGGTGGGAATACCATCCAGCGCCGATACAGGGATGCCGAGAACACTGGCGGTGACCTCCCGCGGAATCGAATTCAGGGCAGCGAGAATGCCGATATCGTCGCTTGTCTCCGGGGCGCTGGTGTTGAAGACGATAAGTAGTTCGAGTGGGGCGTCGGCGCGGGCATTTTCGAAGTAGTGAAAGAACCCCTGCGGGGCGAAGACCAGGTCGCCCGCGTGTGCTTCGAACACATCGTTGTGGTAGCTGCCGTCCGGATGGGTACCCATGACCGTCCATTTCGCGCTGCCGGAGATGTGGTAGTTGAGTTCCCACGCCGTGGGGTGCCAGTGCGGTTCGCGGACGCCTCCGGGCTCCAGCCGCACGAAGTACGCCGCACCGTTCTGGCCGGCCAGCACCGGGAAGTTCTGTTCGTGGGCTCCCTGCAGCGTGCCGCCGTCGTAACGGTCCGGTTCAGCGGCGGTGAGGTGGAACAGATGCGCGGACTTGTTCAGATTGGCATCGATACTGCCGGCACTGGGTAGTTCGGTCCGCACAGACTCGGCGCAGGCCGCGGCGGCTGTCAAACCCGCACCGAGCGCCGCCCCGCCCAACGCGGCCGCGCCGGTCCCGATGGCGGCGCGGCGGGTCACCGCCGGTGTTTCGTGGGGACGATCGCTCGACATGTCGCTCCGTTCCACACAGATTCGTCGCGGTCAACTCCGGGCAAATGCATCGACGGGGGCGCTCGACATGGAAGCGTACCCAGGAGTGCGCCGCCGACAATGCAGCAACTCTCGAACAGATGAACCCGCCGGGAGTGAGTGGAACAGCAACGATTTGCGTGGCGCTGCGGAGAAGACGCCGATTCCTGTTGTGGCACTGAGCATTTGATGACCTTTCCGAGGCCACCCGCTATCGAGTCCGTTTCACCCGAGCCGAAGGGGACACCCCAGGCGGGCATCCCCTCGAAACCGCCTCTGATCAGGCGGGTTTCGGACTGCGGCCGATGACCTCCCGCATGATCCCGAGCCGGCTCGCGCACTGCCGATCGGAGGCGGTTTTCGCTGCCCGAACGGTGCTGATTGGTCTATAGTCCCCGAATACGCCGGATTAGTTGCAATTTTTCTAAAGTTAATACTTTAGTGAGATAGGACGTCAGCGCCGAATTCACTTCCCCGCAAACAGCGTCCGGCCCACCGTTGAGCAACAGAACAGGAGCCGTCCGCCAACGACGACATCACCATCACCATCCGACCGCCCCGCGCGACGCAGGTTCAGCCAGTTCGATCTACCTCGACGGGCCGGACCTGTGCGCGCCCTCAGGATCCACTGAACAAGGCCGAGATCGTCCGATCAAAGAACTCGGCCGGCAACGAAAGAGGTTAGGAATGCGTTCGACGCCGATCAGCTCGCTGGTCCGCGGGCAGATCCTGCGCTGCTATGACTGCGGTCTGCTGTGCAAGCCCGCCGCCCTCCGCCCCGGCGACGACTCCTGCCCGCGGTGCCACGCGCACCCGCTGGTGATCATCAGTACGTCGGGGCGGTACGGCAGCGAATGCAGCCCACCGCAGCCCACCCGGAACGACGTATGAACTACCCCGGTCCAGGTCCGCAACCAGCGCACCGATAGCGAGACGACAACGCCGCGGCCGATCGGATACGAGCGGCTTCAGCATCCGACCGCTGCCGCCACCCGCGTAGCTGATTGCTAATGTTCGCAACCGAACATATGAGCAACTGGAAGAAGGACCATGCCCACCGCAACCCTCAACGGGATCCGACTGAACTACGACGTCGCCGGAACTGGTCCCCTCGTCGTCCTGGTGATGGGATCCGGAAGCCCCGGGCGCGTCTGGCGGACCTATCAGGTACCGGCTCTGGTCAAGGCGGGATTCCGGGTGGCGACCTTCGACAACCGCGGCATCGCGCCCTCGGACGAATGCGCGGACGGCATCACCATGGCCGATCTGGTGGCCGATACTGCCGCGTTGATCGAGTACCTCGGTGGCGCACCTGCTCACGTCGTCGGTACATCGATGGGCGCTCGAGTGGTCGCCGAGCTGGCCCTGTCTCGGCCGGATCTGGTCGGCAAGGCCGTTCTGCTGGCGGCGACAGGCCGCCCGGATCCGGTCGCCCAGACGCTCAATCGCGGCGAGCAGGCGCTGATCGACGAAAGCGTCTCGCTGCCACCACAATACGCAGCCGCGATCAAGGCGATCCTCAACTTGTCCCCGCATACGCTCGGTGACGACGAGCGCGCCCAGCAGTGGCTGGACATCTTCGACTACAGCTCGAGCGCAAAGCCGACGGCGGGCGTGCGAGCGCAGCTGGGCATGGACCGTTCCCGCGATCGGCTGGCCGACTACGGGCGCATCGGAAGGCCCTGCCTGGTGGTGGGATTCGCCGACGACCGGATGGTCCCGCCCGCGTTGTGCCGCGAGGTCGCCGCCGCCATACCCGGCGCACGCTTCACCGAGATCGACAAGTGCGGGCACTACGGCTATCTCGAACAGCCCGACGAGGTCAATCGCGTCCTCATCGAATTCCTCACCGCCGGCTGAGGTTCGAATCCACCCCGAACAGGAGACCCATGACCGCCCTACCGCCCTGCCCCGAATGCTCGAGCGAGTACACCTACGAGATCGGGTCGCTGCTGACCTGCCCGGAGTGCGCGCACGAGTGGACCGCCGCGCCGAGTTCGGACACCGACGACGCCGAGGAGGGCGTGATCCGGGACTCGGTCGGCAATGTCCTCACCGACGGTGACACGGTCACGGTGATCAAGAGCCTCAAGGTCAAGGGCAGCCCGAACCCGATCAAGGCGGGGACGAAGGTCCGCAACATCCGCCTGGTCCAGGGCGTCGGGGACCACGACATCGACTGCAAGGTGGACGGATTCGGCGCGATGCAGCTCAAGTCCAGTGTGGTCAAGAAGGTCTGACGCGAAATACCTGAACCACCCAGGCTTCATAATTTCGGCATTTCGCAATCAGTAGAGTCCTGAAGCAGTTTCTGATAAACCTTCTACCCGTGGGCGAAGTTCTCATCGAGGTTCTCGTCGACGCGCCGGACCGGCGGTAGCGCGCCGTGGGCTGGGTGCGGAAGATGCTGCGGATCGGTCGGGTCGCCGAGCCACGACCCGACCTGCCACCGCGGGCGGATGCGCCCGCGGAGGTACGTGGTTCACTGCAGTTGCGGCATGTGGACGCGGGCTCGTGCAATGGCTGCGAGGTGGAGATCACCAGCGTGTTCGGGCCCGTGTACGACGCGGAGCGCTACGGCGCACGGCTGGTCGCCTCCCCACGTCATGCCGATGGGCTGCTGGTCACCGGGGTGGTCACCCGGAACATGGCCGAGGCCCTGCGCCGCACGCACGCCGCGACACCCGACCCGAAGGTCGTGATCGCCTGTGGCGACTGTGCGTTGAACCGGGGCGTATTCGCCGACGCGTACGGGGTGGCGGGCGCGGTCGGCGAGGTGGCGGCCGTCGATATCGGTATTCCCGGATGCCCGCCGCCGCCGGAGGCGATCGTGGCCGCGCTGCGTTCGGCGACCGGACGGTGACGGCAACAGTCGAGGCGACAGCGGCACCGGTTCCCGTGCGCCGCAACACTTTCAGCGCCTCAACGGCGGGCGTCGTCACGAGTGTGCTGGGGGCGCTCGGGGTGGCCGCGGGTCTCGGTGGCGTGTTCGGCCCTGCGCGTTCGCTGAGTATCGGCTGGTTGCTACCGCTGTCGGGGGCATCTCTGCAGCTGGATCGTGTCGGTGGTTTCTTCCTGGCGCTGACCGGCGCGGTGGCGATCCCGGTGGGCATCTATCTGATCGGTTATACCCGGCGGGAGCATCTGGGGCCGGTGCCCCTCGCGATGGTGCCGCTGTTCGTGGGGGCGATGCTGCTGGTTCCCGCGGCCGGGTCGATGACGACGTTCCTGCTTGCCTGGGAGTCGATGGCGATTGCGTCGCTGGTGCTGGTATTCACCGAACATCGCCGGCCTGTCGCGCGGCGGTCGGGTGTGTTCTATGCGGTGATGACCCAGTTGGGTTTCGTCGCGATCCTCGCCGGGTTGATGGTGGCCTCCGCTTCGGCGGGCGGGGCGGATCGGTTCGACCGGCTCACCGGCGTCTCCGAAGGAGCGCGAGCGGTCGTATTCACGCTGACCGTGGCGGGCTTCGGTTCCAAGGCCGGGCTGGTGCCGTTGCACGCGTGGTTGCCGCGCGCGCATCCCGAAGCTCCGAGCCCGGTGTCGGCGCTGATGAGCGCGGCAATGGTGAATCTCGGGGTCTACGGCATCGTCCGCTTCGATCTGCAGCTGCTGGGCCCGGGTCCGCGCTGGTGGGGTCTGACGCTGATGATCGTCGGCGGCGTGACCGCCGTGTACGGGGTGTTGCAGGCGTCGGTGCAGTCGGATCTCAAACGACTGCTGGCGTTTTCGACCACCGAGAACATGGGCTTGATCATCCTCGCGCTGGGGACCGCGACCCTGTTCTCCGACGCGGGCGCGACCTCGGCCGCCACCGTGGCCATGGCGGCGGCGATGCTGCATCTGATCGCACACGCGGCGTTCAAATGCCTCGGATTCCTCGCCGCGGGTTCGGTGCTGGCCGCGACCGGACTGCGGGATCTGGACCGGCTCGGGGGGCTGGCGCGGCGGATGCCCGCCACCACAACGCTGTTCGGCATCGCGGCGCTCGGAGCGTCCGGGTTGCCGCTGGGCGCAGGCTTCGTCAGCGAATGGCTGCTGATCCAGTCGTTGATCCACACACGGACACAGAGTGATTCGGTGGTGGCGTTGGCGGCTCCACTGGCGGTCGGCGCGGCCGCACTGACCGCAGGTTTGGGTGTGGCGACGATGGTGAAGGCGTTCGGCATCGGATTCCTCGCCCGACCGCGCTCACCGCAGGCCGCCGAGGCTCGCGAGTCCTCGGCGTCGATGACGGCGGGGATGACGGTCGCCGCCGGGGCATGCGTGGTCCTGGCTGTGCTGCCGTTGGTCGCCGGGCCGGCGATTCGTGCCGTGACCGGTTCCCTGCCCGCGTCGCGGATGAACGAATTCACCGGTCTGGGCTGGACGATTCGCCTGCCGGGGCTCGCGGGCAGTATCGCGCCCGCCGGGATCGCCGCCGTGGTCGTCGTCGCCGTCGTGGCGGTCGCGGTCCTGATGCGGTGGCGTGCGCGGAACAACCCGGCGTCGGCGGAGCTGCCCTTGTGGGCGTGCGGCGCGGATCAGCCGACCGCGCGGATGCAGTACACGGCAACGTCATTCGCCGAGCCGCTGCAGCGGGTGTTCGACGACGTACTGCGCCCGGACACCGATATCGAGGTCACGCCTCTGGCCGAGTCCCGGTATCTGGTGGAGAAGGTCGCCTATCACGCGCGGATCGCGGATGCGGTCGAGGACCGGCTGTACCGTCCCGTGGTCCGGGCGATCCGACTGGCCGCGCTGACGGTTGCTCGCGCGCACACCGGCAACGTGCACCTGTACCTCGCCTATGGCGCGCTCGGAGTGCTGATCGTCCTGGTGGTCTCACGGTGAGCGCGACAGCGTATGCGGCCGGGGCCGTGCAGATCGGTGGCGTCATCGCCGGTGCGCCACTGGTTCTCGGCGCCATGCGGCAGGTCCGCGCGCGGGCAGAAGGGCGGGCCGGGGCCGGAATCCTGCAACCATGGCGAGATCTGCGCAAACAACTGAGCAAACAGTCGATCACGCCGGTCGGCACCACGCTCGTCTTCGCCGCCGCGCCGCTGGTGCTGGCGGCGACGACACTGGTGATCGCCGCGGTCGCGCCGCTGGTGGCGACCGGGTCGCCACTGGACGGGACGGCCGATCTGTTCGCCGTGGTGGGACTGCTGTTCGTCGGCACGGTGGCATTGGCGCTGGGCGGCATCGACACCGGCACCGCGTTCGGCGGGATGGGGGCCAGCCGGGAGACGGTGATCGCGGCGCTGGTCGAGCCAACCATCCTGCTGTCGGTGTTCGCACTGTCGATTCCCGGCGGCTCGTCGAATCTCGGTGCGCTGGTGGCGAATACCCTCGATCACCCCGGCCAGGTGCTGTCGTTGAGCGCGGTCCTGGCCGCGGCGGCACTGGTGGTCGTGATTATCGCCGAGACGGGGCGACTGCCGGTTGACAACCCGGCCACCCACTTGGAGCTGACCATGGTGCACGAGGCGATGGTGCTCGAATACGCCGGGCCCAGAATGGCATTGGTCGAGTGGGCGTCGGCCATGCGGTTGACCGTGCTGCTCGCCCTGCTGGCGAACCTGTTCCTGCCATGGGGAATCGCGGGCGGTCAGCCCGGCGTGATCGCCGTCGCCGTGGGCGTGGTCGCCATCGCGGTCAAGGTATCGGTGCTGGCGATGCTGCTCGCCTTCGCGGAGGTGTTCATCGCCAAGCTCCGACTGTTCCGGGTACCCGAGTTGCTGGCGGGCTCTTTCCTGTTGGCGCTGCTGGCGGTCACCGCCGCCAGCTTCTTCACCTCCCGAGGAGGAGCGTGAGCGAGGCCGGATACGCGAGTGTGCTCGACTTCGCCGCGGGTGCACTGGTACTCGCGGCGGTGTTCGTGGTGTGGCGCCGCGACCTGCGCGCGATCGCCTGGCTGCTCGGCGCGCAGGGCGCCGCGCTGGCGATCATCCCGATCGTGCAGGGCATCCACCACCGCGACGGCCCGCTGCTCGGGGTGGGGACGGCTGTCCTGGTGTTGCGCGCCGGGGTGCTGCCGTGGCTGCTGGCGCGGGCGATCGGCGCCGAGCGCCGCGAATACCGGGAGGCCACGCCACTGGTGAACACCGCGGCCTCACTGCTGATCGCGGCCGCGTTGACGGTGACAGCGTTCGGCGTCACCCGGCCGGTGGTGAACCTCGAGACGACCCCGGAGACCGCCGCGGTCCCGGCGGCGTTCGCGGTCATCCTGATCGCGCTGCTGGTGATGGCCACCCGCCGCCACGCCGTCTCGCAGGCGGCCGGATTCCTCATGCTGGACAACGGGATCGCCGCCACGGCGTTCCTGCTCACCGCCGGTGTTCCGCTGATCGTCGAGCTGGGCGCATCCCTGGATGTGTTCTTCGCGGTCGCCATCATCGGCGTCCTCACCGGTAGGTTGCGCCGGGCGTTCGGCGACGCCGACCTCGACCAGCTACAGGAGCTGCACGACTGATGACAGCCCTGATCCTCACCGCGATCCTCGCGCCCGTCGGCGCGGCCGCAATCGGCGCCCTCGCCGGATGGCGGCGCGGCACAGCCGTTCTCACCACGCTCAGCGCGCTCACGATCCTGGCCTGCGGGGCAGTCCTGGGCGGCCGGCTACACGGGCAGACGCACGTCATCGCCGACGGGTTGCTGCGGGCGGACGCGCTGTCGGTGACCATGCTGCTCGTCATCGGCGTCGTCGGCGCCCTCGCAACCTGCGCCGGCACCGACTATATCGATGCCGAACTCGCACACGGCCACACCGATTCGCGCGGGGCACGCACCTACGCTGGGCTGGTGCCCGCGTTCCTGGCAGCGATGGCACTCGCGGTGTGCGCCAACAATATCGGCGTGATCTGGGTGGCCGTCGAAGCCACCACCGTGGTCACCGCATTCCTCGTCGGGCATCGGCGCACTCGGACCGCGCTCGAGGCCACCTGGAAGTACACGGTGATCTGCTCGGTCGGCATCGTCGTCGCCTTCCTGGGCACCGTGCTGCTGTACTTCGCCGCCCGCCACGCCGGAGCACCCAGTGAGCAAGCGCTGGATCTCAACGTATTGCTCATGTACGCAAGCCATCTCGATCCGAGCGTCACCCGCTTGGCCGGCGGACTGCTTTTGATCGGCTACGGCGCTAAAGCAGGTCTGGTGCCGTTCCATACCTGGCTGGCCGACGCCCACAGCCAAGCGCCGGCACCGGTGTCGGCCTTGATGAGCGGGGTGTTGCTGGCGGTAGCGCTGTCCGTCGTTCTGCGCATCAAACCGATCGTCGACGCGGCCACCGGTACCGGATATCTGCGCGGCGGTCTGCTGATCGTCGGCTTGGCCACGCTGCTGATCGCAGCGTCCATGCTCACGGTCACCCGGGATCTCAAACGGCTGCTGGCCTATTCGTCCATGGAGAACATGGGCCTGATCGCCATCGCCGCCGCGGCGGGAACCCGGCTGGCGATCGCGGCGCTGCTGTTGCACGTCCTCGCCCACGGGATCGGCAAGACCGTGCTGTTCCTGTCCACCGGCCCACTGCAGGCCGCCCACCAGTCCACCGCTATCGCCGCCATCACCGGCGTCGCTTCCCGATCCCGGCTGATCGGCGTGGCCTTCGCGGTGGGGAGCGTCGTGCTGCTCGGTTTGCCGCCGTTCGCGATGTTCGCCAGTGAACTGGCCATCGCCCGGTCGCTGGCCGACGCGCGCCTGGCGTGGGTGCTGGGCTTCGCGCTGCTGTTGATCGCCATCGCGTTCGCCGCCCTGGTGCGCAATGCCAGTCGCATCCTGCTCGGCGACGTTCCCGAGGGCGCGCCCGCCATCGCGGTGCCCGTCTCGATGGCACTGGCACTGATCGCGGGAGTGGCGCTTTCGATAGCACTCGGCGTCACGGCCGGACCGCTCACGAACCTGTTCGCCACCGCCGCCGAGCAGGTGATGTCGCGGTGACTTCGGATCAGGCCCAGCGGATACGCCGCGTCGTCACACCCGGCGAACTCCGCGACGCCGCCGAAGACCTGTTCGTGGACGGCCACCGATTGGGGCTGGTCGCCGCCCATGACGACGGCGACGGCGGGCTGCGCGTCGTGTACCTGTTCCTCGCGGGACGGCCGGACCGGCGGGTGGAGCTGGAATGCCCTCTGCCCGCGCATGATCCGGCGCTCCCGTCACTCGCGTACATGTCGTTTCCGGCAGGCCGGTTCGAGCGGGAAATGATGGACCTCTACGGTATTCGCCTGCTCGGCCATCCGCGCCCACGCCGCCTGGTCAGGCACGCGCACTGGCCCGATGACTGGTACCCCATGCGCGCGGACGCACAGGACAGGCCGGTTTTCGAGGGGGCCGGTGAACTGCGATTCCTCACCGTCGGCGGCAGCGGTGTGTACGAGATCCCGGTCGGCCCGGTGCACGCGGGGATGATCGGACCCGGCCATTTCCGGTTCTCCGTCGTCGGGGAGACCGTGGTGCGGCTCAAGGCCCGCCTCTGGTACGTCCATCGCGGCATCGAGCGGCTGTTCCACGGCCGGGCCGCGACCGGCGCGGTCGATCTCGCCGAGCGCGTCAGCGGCGACACCTCCGCCGGTCACGCGCTGGCCCACAGCCTCGCGGTCGAGGAAGCCTGCGCGATCACCGTGCCCGACGACGTTCATCGGCTGCGCGCGATGCTGGTCGAGATGGAGCGGCTCTACAACCACGCCACCGACCTCGGCGCACTGGCCAATGACGTCGGATACGGACTGGCCAACGCCCACGCCCTGCGCATTCGCGAGCGTGTGCTGCGGATGAACGCCGCCGTGACCGGGCATCGCTTGCTGCGTGGCGCGATCGCGCCGGGTGGAGTTACACTGCGCGCGACGCCCGATGCGCGCGAGTTGCGTTCGCTGGCAACCGATCTCGCCGAAATCGCCGAACTCACCCTGCGGAATGGGGTGGTCTTCGACCGATTCGCCGGCACCGGCATCCTCACCGGTGACGACGCCCGTGCGCTCGGCTGCCTCGGCTACCCCGCGCGCGCCAGCGGTCTGACCACCGACGCGCGCCTGGACCATCCTTTCGTCGAGCTGCCCGTCACCGAGGTCCGCGCCGATACCGGGGACGTGCTCGCCCGCTTCACCACGCGCCGAGACGAATTCGCCGCATCCATCGCCCTTGTCACCGCGCTGGCCGAATCACCGGGCGGCCCATTCGAATTCACGGCGCCACCGAACCACCAGAGGCCGGCCAGCGGGGTCGGGATCGTAGAGGGCTGGCGCGGCACCATCGTGCACCGTGTGGAGGTCGACGCGGCCGGACGGCTGACGCGCGCCAAGATCGTCGACCCGTCGTGGTTCAACTGGCCGGCCTTGCCGGTCGCGATGAGCGAGACGATCGTCCCGGACTTCCCGCTGGTCAACAAGAGTTTCAACCTCTCCTACGCGGGAAACGACCTATAGCTCGACTCCAGGCGATTGCGCTGTTTGCTAAACTCTGCAATCAGAAGGCGGTCATAGGTACGAATTCCGCCACAGTGGAAGGAGTGGCGCACATGCCAGAACAGCAACGGCCGCTCTACCAGATGAAAGCCGACTTCTTCAAAACTCTCGGCCACCCCGTACGCATCCGCGTCCTCGAACTGCTCAGCCAGCGTGACCGCCCCGTCGCCGAAATGCTCGTCGAGATCGGCGTCGAACCGGCCAACCTGTCGCAGCAGCTGTCCATCCTGCGCCGCGCCGGTCTGGTCACGGCCCGCCGCGAGGGACTTTCAGTGACCTACGAGCTCACCTCCCCCGAGGTCGCAGAACTGCTCGCGGCCGCCCGGGCCATTCTTACCGGCGTCGTGGCCGGGCAGGCCGAAGCCCTGGAACAGCCCGCCTGATCGAACCCGCGCACCCCCAATGGGTGGGTGTGTGCGCCGTCACTTATTGCAGGTTTTCTAAACTCATTACCTAGTAGTTTCGCGAAGGAGATAGTCGCCGTGACCGAACAGTCCATCACCGTCACCAGGACCGTGCAGGCGCCGACCGACCACGAGGACATCCTGGCCTGGGTCGCGGAGATCGCCGAGTTGACCGCGCCCGAGCGCATCGTCTACTGCGACGGGTCCCGCGGCGAATGGGATCGGCTCACCGCCGAGCTGGTGGCCAACGGCACCTTCGTCCCGCTCTCGGCCAAACCCAACTCGTTCTGGTGCGTCTCCGATCCCGATGACGTGGCACGGGTGGAGGACCGGACCTTCATCTGCTCGGAGAACAAGGCCGACGCCGGGCCGACCAACAACTGGGTGGATCCGGTCGACATGCGCACCGTCATGACCGAGCACTA